>CANGTL010000017.1 GCA_947456815.1 Flavobacteriaceae bacterium | reverse complement strand
GAAACCTCACGATATGTATTCAGAATTCTGGCTTTGAAAGAAATTATGAAAAGTCCACTTAAGTTTGGTTTCGATGTAGATGTCAATCAGATGTATGTGAACTTGCCTTCAAAGATTATTACTGTGGATACCACAATTTCCAATTTAGCTACGTTCGCCAAAAGTCAAGGCATTAATTATAAGATTTTGAAGATCCACAACCCATGGTTGCGTGATAAAAAATTGGTCAATCAGAGCAGGAAGAAATACGAAATTCAGATTCCTTTGAGTGGTTATTAGAAGACCACATGACGCACTTTTTTTATTCATTTACTGATGCCAACTGACCGGCGGATTGCTCATTTTTGTTGATGAAACCGATGAGCCTTTTATCAAATACTTCAAAATTGGTATCAAAGGCCTTTTTAAACGAAGTTCGCGGCGGAATTGGAACGCCTCCTCTTTTGATGTCAATTACTTCTAAATTTGTATTTAAGAAATAGGAAGTGGGAAAGCCCAAAGGATGCTTTAAAGTTGCAACGACCGATTCGTCATTTTTGTACGCTTCGTTGGCGTAACAAACCTTAATTTGATTGTTGAATTGTCGGGCGGCTCTTTTCGCATCACTTTTTACATCCCAGAAAACAACGATAAATTGAGTGTCATTCTTGTATTTGCGCGCCAGTTTGTTGAGAGCAGGTATTTCACCTTTATTGATCACGCACCAAGACGCATAGGTGATAATGAAAACCGGTTTCTTGATCTTGCTGAGCTTTACTTTCCGGCTATTGATGCTCTTAAACGAATAATCATCAAACTTAGAACCGACCAAATGATTTTGCACTAGTGAGTCGAAAAGCGCATTGCCTCTTTCGATGTCTCCTTTTTCAAACTCTTTGTCTGACTTAGAATTATACTTTTTGATATTGTTTTTGATGGCTTCTGAATAGGTGACAACCTTTTCTTGACTGTAGGTGCCGTGAGAAGCAAAAATGTATAAAAACGCAAGTAAAGTTAATCTCATAATTCGGAAATTTGCGATTACTATGCGTCAAAATTAAAAACAAAAAAGTCATAAAAAAAGTTTTCAACAGAATATTTTTAATAACCTGTTGAAAACTTGTTTATAAAGTGAGTGCTGATGTTACATCTTTTTCATTTGCTCTTTCATCATTGTGATTTGCTCTTTCAGCATATTGTGCTTATCGAGTTTCTTCGCTTCATTGAGCAAGTTGGTTGCCTCTAGTTTTCTTCGTCTGGTGAGCGCAACGCCGGCAAGGTTTAATTTAGCGACAGCCAAATCCATATCCATACTCAAACCAAATTCTATTGCTTTTTTGAAGTACTTCTCCGCTTGGATCAAGTTGGTTTGTGACAACATGATGCCGTGCAAATAATTATAATAGCCTCTTTGCTTTCTAACCAGTGCAGTATCGGGATTCTTGATATATGCCAACCATTTTTGAGCCCCTTGAAAATCTTGTTTTCGCAACTTCAAGAATGCTAATAAAATAAACTCGTTTTTGTAATAAAGAAAAATCGGAATAGCAGCTAGAATAATGAGGAAAATTCCATTACCGACGTAGTCCTCCGAAATTTGCCAAATACCAGCAATGATAAACAGTCCGGCAAGAATGAGCTTGAAAATTCTATGAAACATAATATGTCTAATTTTAGGTGCCCAAAGATAGTAAAAGGAATTTAAAATATTTTTAGAAAACTACTTGCTGGAAAAAAAAGACTTTGTATATTTGCACTCGGTTTTAGAAAAAACGGTTCTGAAACTGTGCTATCAATTAAATCAGATTTTTAAAGTAATAAAGCAATGAGCAAAAGAACGTTTCAACCATCGAAAAGAAAGAGAAGAAATAAGCACGGATTTATGGACAGAATGGCTTCTGCGAATGGTAGAAAAGTACTAGCGCGTCGTAGAGCTAAAGGAAGACACAAATTGACTGTTTCTTCTGAACCAAGACACAAAAAATAATGATTCTTAGAAATCAAAATAAAGGCGTTGCTATTTTTAGTAACGCCTTTTTTTATATCTTGTCATTAAATTTTTTAGAAGCCAAGAACCTGCTATCCGCTAAATCTTTTTTGCTTGTCACCCCGAGCGGAGTCGAGGGGCTTTTTCTTAGCAAAAAAGGATACCGCTACTATCAGGGCTAGGGCATCGAGTATTACACAACTAACCGACAACCATCAACTGACAACCGACAACTAAAAAACAACTAACTACAAATGCCCAAAGACAATTCCATCAAATCCGTTCTCATTATAGGTTCAGGTCCAATCGTAATCGGTCAAGCCTGCGAATTCGATTATGCCGGTTCACAAGCCGCACGCTCTATTAGAGAAGAAGGAATCGAAGTAATCCTCATCAATTCGAATCCCGCTACGATTATGACCGATCCAAGTATGGCGGATCATATCTATTTATTGCCACTAACAACAAAGTCAATTATAAAAATTCTAAAAGAACATCCGCAGATTGATGCGGTTTTACCCACAATGGGCGGACAAACCGCTTTGAATCTCTGTCTAGAAGCAGACGAAAAAGGAATTTGGGCCGATTTTAATGTAAGAATGATTGGCGTCGACGTCAATGCGATTAATATTACCGAAGACCGAGAGCAGTTTAAACAATTGCTCAAAAAAATAGGAGTGCCAACCGCACCTGCTGAAATTGTCACTTCATTTCTACGTGGAAAAGAAGTCGAGCAAGAGTTCGGTTTTCCGCTGGTGATTCGACCTTCCTTTACTTTGGGAGGAACTGGAGCGGCAGTGGTGTATAAAAAAGAAGATTTCAACGAGCTACTAACCCGTGGATTAGAAGCTTCGCCTATTCACGAAGTGCTAATTGACAAAGCCTTGATGGGATGGAAAGAGTACGAGTTAGAATTGCTTCGGGACAAAAATGATAATGTAGTCATTATCTGTTCTATCGAAAATATGGATCCAATGGGAATTCACACCGGAGATTCCATCACCGTAGCACCAGCCATGACTTTGTCGGACACGACATTTCAAAAAATGCGTGATTATGCCATTCTGATGATGCGTTCTATCGGAAATTTTGCTGGTGGTTGTAATGTGCAATTCGCTGTTTCGCCGGATGAAAAAGAAGATATCGTCGCGATCGAAATCAATCCTAGAGTTTCACGTTCGTCTGCACTAGCCTCCAAAGCGACAGGTTATCCAATTGCAAAAGTGGCGTCTAAATTGGCGTTAGGATACAACTTAGATGAATTACCGAACCAAATCACAAAATCGACTTCGGCGCTTTTCGAACCAACCTTGGATTATGTCATTGTAAAAATTCCACGTTGGAACTTTGATAAATTTGAAGGTGCTGATCGTACGCTAGGCATTCAAATGAAATCGGTGGGCGAGGTGATGGGTATCGGACGCTCTTTCCAAGAAGCCTTGCACAAAGCGACACAATCGCTAGAAATTAAACGCAATGGACTAGGAGCAGACGGAAAGAGTTATAAAAACTACGAGCAGATTATCGAGAAACTCACGAATGCAAGTTGGGATCGAGTTTTTGTGATTTATGATGCGATTCAAATGGGAATTCCTCTTTCACGAATACACGACATCACTAAAATCGATATGTGGTTCTTGAAGCAATATGAGGAATTGTATCTTATAGAAAAAGAAATTTCAAAATACAAAGTCGATTCTTTACCAAAAGAACTTTTGCTTGAAGCCAAACAAAAAGGTTACGGTGATCGACAAATTGCACACATGTTGGGTTGTTTGGAAAGTCAAGTTTATAAACTGCGCGAAGAACAAAATGTCAAGCGCGTGTACAAATTAGTGGATACTTGTGCAGCAGAGTTTAAAGCGGTAACACCCTATTATTACTCCACTTTTGAAGCAGACATCGAAAAGGCAAATGGAGACAGATATGTTCACAACGACAGCATCGTAACAGATAGAAAGAAAGTAGTGGTTTTAGGTTCTGGCCCCAATCGAATTGGACAAGGAATTGAATTTGATTATTCCTGTGTGCATGGCGTTTTAGCCGCAAAAGAATGTGGTTACGAGACCATTATGATTAATTGTAATCCAGAAACTGTTTCTACTGATTTTGATACGGCCGATAAACTGTACTTCGAACCAGTTTTCTGGGAACACATTTACGATATCATTCGACACGAAAAGCCAGAAGGTGTGATTGTTCAATTGGGCGGTCAAACTGCGTTGAAATTGGCGGAGAAGTTGGATCGTTATGGCATAAAAATTCTGGGAACGAGTTTCGATGCTTTAGATTTAGCGGAAGATCGAGGCCGGTTTTCAGAGTTATTGACTGAGTTAAAAATTCCTTTTCCGAAATTCGGAATCGCCGAAAATGCAGATCAAGCGAGTGCTTTGGCAGATGTTTTAGATTTTCCATTACTAGTTCGACCTTCGTATGTGTTGGGTGGACAAGGCATGAAAATCGTCATTAACAAGCAAGAACTCGAAGAACACGTCATCGATTTATTAAAAAATATTCCAGGCAACAAATTACTACTCGATCATTATTTAGATGGTGCGATTGAGGCCGAAGCAGATGCGATTTGCGATGGTGAAAATGTTTACATCATCGGAATTATGGAGCACATCGAACCTTGTGGAATTCATTCTGGTGATTCAAATGCGACTTTGCCACCATTCAACTTAGGAGAATTCGTAATGCAACAGATTAAAGATCACACGAAGAAAATTGCTTTGGCATTGCGAACCGTTGGTTTGATTAATATTCAATTTGCCATTAAAGACGATATGGTTTATATCATTGAAGCCAATCCGAGAGCATCACGAACAGTTCCATTTATCGCAAAAGCTTATGGTGAGCCTTATGTTAATTATGCAACGAAAGTGATGTTGGGCGTGAATAAAGTAACTGATTTTACTTTTAATCCACAGCTGAAAGGATATGCAATTAAGCAGCCGGTGTTTTCATTTAGTAAATTTCAAAATGTAAATAAAGCATTGGGACCAGAAATGAAATCGACCGGTGAAAGTATTTTGTTTATTGACGATTTGAAAGACGATCAGTTTTACGAATTGTATAGTAGAAGAAAAATGTATTTGAGTAAGTAGAGAAGTAAGAGGCAAGAAACAAGAGACAAGAAGCAAGAAACAAGAGAAAACCGTTGATGTACGCTTCAAATGATTCGTGAATTAGCGTTTTCTTTTTTTGATTTAATTTACTCTTTAATGATTTTACGGACACTTTCCCCTTGATCTGTGGTAACTTTTACCAAATAGATTCCATTGGAGAACGATTCGATGTTAATGGTCGTATCATATTGATTTTCGTAGAATTTAGTCATTATTTTTTTTCCTAAGAAGTCGGTAATTTCAACAGAAAATGACGCAGCTTGCTTTTCTACAAAAGAGAAGGTTATTTGATTGGATGTCGGATTAGGATACATTGTCACAAACTCTTTTTTAGCAAACTCTTTCGTCGCTAAATTTTCCATGGAGCCTGTTGCATTTTTGAGAATCATACCCCACCAGCCTACGGCATAGCCCTTTGTTTCACTGGCAAAATGGATGGCTGAAAATGGAATACCTCCATTGGTATCAATGTAACAATTTGATGTTTGTTGAAGTTCGGGTGAAAGTGTAAGGTCGATTTTCTTGATACAAAACCAAGAGCAATTACAGAGCGTAAAATTATCCTCAACATTCCAAACTACATTTTCATTCAACGAAAATATGTCGGCAGTGATGAAGCCGGTTTCTCCTATGGTTACCATGCTTAATCCACCATCGGTAGTCTTTAATATGCCAAAACTATTTCTGATAAAGCCAGTATTTTCATTTAAAAAGTAAAAAGTGCTGACTTGTTCACTAGAGATTATGGTCCAGTTAGCGCCGCCGTCAATAGTTTTTACAAAGCTAGTATTGTCTGAATATCCGTATTGGTCGTATGCCGAAGCATATCCTACATTTTCGTTAAGAAATTGAATGGTGCTTACTGCAAATGTTGTGGCGTAACTTTGATCTATAAATGTATTTCCTCCGTCGTTCGTTCTTTTTACAAATCCATTTTCACCCGAAATATAAAAGATGTTCTCGTTTACAACCGCTAATCCACTCAAATTGATTGTTGTTCCTGTATTAATTGAGTTCCAGTTTTCTCCGCCATCACTCGTTTTAAGAAGTATTCCTCCGCTTCCAACAGCATAGCCAATATTGGAATTTATGAATTGTACTTTTTCAAGATCTGCCGTTGTTCCAGAAATTTTTTGAATCCAATTTGTGCCGCCATCGGTTGTCTTTAGAATTGTTCCTCCAGTACCAACAATTGCGACATTGTCGTCTGTGATGCAATACACATCATTCAAATTGGCACCAACACCAGAAACTTGAGGCTCCCAATATTGCCCAAACGTTGGAATAATAAGGAATAACGATAGTAATAAGAGTAGTTTATTTTTCATAATGAAGGCGATTCTTCTCAATACAACTAATTAGTTTTTCAGTTTATTCTTTGACAAATGTCTTAGTATAATTCACACCATTGATTTTCAAGGAAACAATATAATTCCCTTGACTTAAATTCTCCGTTGAAATCACGCTATTGTTTTCCCCAGTCGCAAATTCCTTTGCTGGAACAGACTGTACAACTCTTCCGTCCATCGAAATCAAGTCGATGGCAACTGTAGCACTTTTTTCCAATTCCACATAAACGTTGATAAAGTTATTTGCTGGATTTGGGTACAACGACAACCCAATCGACGCTTCTTTTGTTTCCCAATTGACGCCTAAAGTGCCCCGATTGATGGTCCATGTGACCGTGTCAAAATGCGTAGTTGCATGATTGGTGATATTAATTAAACTCGCATTATCAGTTACAGTAGCGGTTAATGTATGCGCTCCAATCGATAAAGTAGTTTGGTTAATTTGAACGGACTCACTATTGGGATTAATTACATTTCCATCTAGAACCCAGTTAATGTTTAAGGTATTGGGTACAGGCTTCATCAGTTCTGTAAAACTGAAGTCAATTTGTGCGTTTGTCGAATTAACCGTAGTCGCTGTCGGTGTATAACTAACAATTGGATTTGTCAAAACATGAATTTTTTCGATTATGCCTTCTTTGCAAACGCTACAATATTGGCTGTTTAGATATTCCATTTTGCATGTTCCGTTGGCTGGTTTGCGCCATAAGCTTGAGTTTCCTCCACAACAATAACTGTAAACACCGATTTGATTGGTATTGATCCAGTTTCTCCACTTTACTAAGAGCGGATTTGTTTGATTGGTCATATTGGGCTTTTCTGCAAAGTAAATATCTCCGGCGTAGTATTCGTCTGCAAGTCCAGCGAAAGAATGCCCCATTTCGTGAGCGCCAATTTCATTTGATTGAGAATTGGTTGAGAGCGTACTAAATTCACCACCACTTCCTCCGTAATACGAGGAATTAACAAGAATAACCGCTTGGTCATAATTTGGAAAATTTGTCGATAAAACACTAGCGATATTGGGAATATTCGTCGGAACAATAAGACGATGCACGCCGTACTGATCGAAACTACTTCCGAAATAATTGTTCGGATTGGACGTGGGCACCGAAGGGTTAACCGTAGCACATTCCGCCAAATTATTCGGATGTTTGGCTCCGGATTGTGCTGAAATTACTTTGATGGCATAGACGTTAAAATAGTTTTTGTAATTCGACCATGGGGATTGCGCAAAAAGATAATTGGATAATTCGGTCGCTTTTGTAATAAAGAGACTTTGCTGGGCGTCAGTGTAACCATCGCCCAAAATCACCACGTTGATAAATTTGTTGGGATCTCCTTTGTATTGAATAGTCTCCACTTCAAAAACTTGAGCGTTCATGATTGGAAAACAAATTAGCAAGAATAAAATAAGTAGTCTTTTTTTCATAATTTATAGTTTAAAGTTGGCTATTTCTTGCGATACAGTGCCTGACAAAGTTTCGCGAATTTTTAAGGAAGTTGTTTCTCCTTTTGTTTGAAAACGAATATAAAAAGTGTCTTCTTCTAACAGTACATTTTTTCTTCGTAACTTCCCATCAAGCCCAACAAATTCGACACTTTTGAACAATGGATGATTCATTGTTATGGTTTGAAATGTCTTATTGCCTTTAGATATTTCTATGGTTAGTGCGTTATTTGAGTCTAGCGTATTTTCTGTTTGTCGTTTCATCGTTCCAATGGTTTTCGTATTTGAAACAATTTCAATAGTACTTTTAGTTTGTCCTTTTCTAATTTTAAAAACAACGAAAATAATAGCGTTTTCTGAATTTGTAATCGAACTTTCGTTTGCCGGCGTAGGGGTGTTTGAAATCGCACAAGAGGCAATAAGAAGTATCAAGCACAACGAAGCAAGTCTGTATCTCATCTCAAATAGGAAAAAGCATTCAGTAGAAATTACTATCAAATGTAACGCAATTTTTAATATCTTCGGGCGACTAAGAATTATAATTCTTTTTGACTTATGACTTTTCTAAAGAAAATTAATACCAGAGCTAAAGCGGATATTAACACTGGTTTTGGCACCAATTCTAGTAGTTATGGCGGTCGGTTTATTACCAAGAGCGGTAATGCCAACGTCAAGAAAACTGGAATAGGATTTCTGGATAGTATCAGCTGGTATCATACGATGTTGAATATTCCACGCTGGAAGTTCATGGTGATTGTGGTATTATTTTATTTTGTTGTTAATTTTTTCTTTGCCACTTTGTATTATGTGAATGGTGTCGAACATCTGAAAGGCGTTGAGATGACCAGCAACATGGACAAATTCGGGCAAGCATTCTTCTTTAGTATTCAAACTTTTACCACGGTTGGGTATGGACATATCAGTCCAAGTGGTTTTTCTGCCAGTCTCATTGCTGCTGTAGAAGCACTTTTTGGCTTATTGAGTTTCGCTATTGCAACAGGATTGTTTTACGGAAGATTTAGTAAACCAAAAGCGCACATCCTTTTTTCAAAGAATGCCATCATTGCTCCTTATAAAGACGGAACTGCTTTGATGTTTCGGCTGACGCCTTATAAGAATACAAATCTTACTGATGCTGACGCCAAAATAACTTTAGGGATGAAAGTGGAGGAGAACGGAAAACCTGTCAATAAATTCTTTTCACTTGAATTAGAGTTGGAGAAGGTCAATTCGTTGACGATGAGTTGGACCTTGGTGCATCCTATAACTGAGTCTAGTCCGCTGTATCATTTCGGGCAAGCGGATTTTCAAAATTTGGAGGGAGAAATTCTTGTTTTTATGAGAATGTTCGACGACATGTACAGCACGACAGTAGCTAAAAGAACGTCTTATGTTTTTTCTGAAATTGTTTTCGGGGCGAAATTCTTACCGATGTTTTCAAGAAATGAAGATGATAGTAAATCCTTATTGCACATTGATAAGTTGAATGATTTTGAATTGGTCTCGCTGCAATAAAAAAAAGCCTCTTATTGTGAAGCTTTTTGATTTTACTATTTTACTATAAATTCTGCCTTTATTTTTACTTTATTAGAAACTTTGCTTTTTACGACAGCGGGAATCGCAATATCATAATCGTTTGCGTTGACATTAAAATTTGTTATGATTTCGATCCCGGCATCGGTTTTTCTGATTTTTGCCACAGCAGTAACTTCATTGGTTTTGCCATGAAGTTCTAATTTTCCTTTAATAGTAAAATCTTTGAAATTGCCCGTTAAGGAACCAACATCAAAATTTTCTATTTTACCTTTGAATGTAGCTTTAGGATACGAATCACTGTTAATGTAGTTTTCATTAAAATGTTCTTCCATTAGTGCTAATTTAAATCGAAAACCTTTTATCAACGCTAAGCTAGCAATTTCGCCAGTTTTAGGATTCAAGACACAAGTGACTCCGTCATTTTTTGCTTTTACTTCTTCAAAAGCCGGAACAGATGCTTCAAAAGTGATTTTACCTGTTTTGGTAATCATTTTGTCCTGAGCTAATAGAACGAATGATACAAAAAGTGCAATGGTTAAAAATAATTTTTTCATAATCAACTTTGTTTAATTTATTCTTGCAATCCTTGTTGTTTCCATTTTATTATTAGGTCAATGACTGGCTGAGGTAGTCTTGTGCCTCCTAGAGGCATCATTCCCGATTGTCCTTGACTTCTTGAGACACGGTCAATAATCTTATCATTTTGAACAAATTCTTTCACGTTTTGATAAGTGGTGAGTGGCATTGGAGCATCATTCGCTGTGGGAGAGCTATGACATCCTAGACAATTAGCATCAATAATTGGTTTAATATTATTGGTATAGGTCACATTTTCAACGAAAGGTACATCAATCAGGTCTGATGTACTTTCATTAGAGCAACTGCTCATGATCACTAGTGCCAGCAAGGCAAGTGTATGGTGCAATTTCATTTTCATAGTTTTTCTCAAAATTAAATATTTGTACGAATAATAAAGCAATTTTATTGAATTTAAATTTAGATTTGTATAAAATTGTTTCTAATTATGAAAAAGAAAACTTTAGTAGCAGCTCTACTAATCGTAGTTCTGCTGTCGATTGGCGTTTATTTCTATATGTATCAAGGCCATCGTGATATCACTTCAGAAGAGGTAAAATTTGTCTTAACTGTCAAAGATTTGCAGCATCAATTTGCTACGGATGCAGTTGGTGCAAATGCCAAATATCTGGACAAAACTATTGAAGTTTCTGGAACGATTACCAGTGTTGATCGGGCTAGTCATTCCCTAGTTTTAGATGAAAAACTTTCTGCAGTTTTTAAAGACTCAGTTTTAGGCGATGTAAAGCTCCATAGTTCAGTTAAGATAAAAGGTCGTTTTTTAGGATACGATGATTTGTTAGAAGAATTAAAATTGGATGAAGCTTCATTCAGTGAATAATTGTGTTGCGTTGAAAATTTGAAATTATTAAAAAATTAAATGTTATAATTGATGAAGAAGTATTTAGTCCTTTTGTTATTAGTTCCCGTAATGTCTTTTGCACAAGATGATTTGTTGGCTGGTATGGACAGTGTTCCTAAGAACCAACCAGTAGAATCGGCCTTTAAGGCTTTGAAAATTGTCAACCTAGAGTCTACAAAATTGGCTGCAAAGAAAGATTTGTATTTGGTAATTGCACACAGATTTGGTTCTATCAAAGATGGTTCGGAAGGATTTTGGGGTTTAGACAATGCGGTAACCCAGATAAAGTTTTTGTACGGCGCAACAAAATGGCTTACGCTTGGTGCAGCTAGAAGTGAGCAAGCCTTCGACTTTTCTGCTAAATATCGTTTGCAAGAACAGATGAAAAATGGATTTCCGGTAACTATCGTTGGTTTTAGTAGCTTGGCTTTTAATAATCTTTTGAAAGAGAATATTTATCCCAAAATGAAGTTTTCTGATAGGATGGTTTATGTTTCTCAACTGTTGATTTCTAGAAAAGTAAACAAAGAGCTTTCCGTTCAGTTAGCGCCAACTTTTTTCCACGAAAATTTTGTAGTTGATGATTTTCAAGATAATTCGCAGTATGCGATCGGCATGGGAGGAAGATATAAACTGACCAATAGATTGTCTGTGAACGTAGATTATGCAACGCATTTGAATAGATCAAACTCTTCGGCCTTTGTTGATCCGTTATCAATCGGGGTTGATTTAGAAACTGGTGGGCATGTTTTTCAAATGCATTTGTCTAATTCGCAAGGAATTCACGAAGCTGGTTTTCTTGGCAACACCGCAGGAGATTGGAATAAAGGAGAAATATTCTTTGGCTTTAATTTGCTAAGGGTGTTTTAGATTAGAACAAAAAAAACCTGTCAACTCTGACAGGTTTTTTTTTACGTATTTTTAGTTTTATTTCTTGATAAATTTTTGAGAAAAAGAGTTTCCTTTTTCGTCTTTCAACACAAGAAGATAGGCACCAGAAGCCAAAGATTTAATGTCAATTGATTGGTTGCTTATCACCGGGCTCATCACTACTCGGCCTCCTAAATCATAAATAAGTGCATTTGCCACTAAGGTAGCAATATTGTTGAATTTTACATTCAAGACGTCGCTAGCTGGATTTGGAAAAACTTGCAATTCATTTGATGTAAATTGGTTGTTTGCCAACAAAGTAGAACCTTCCACAACCACCAAATTTTGGTTAGGTGTTGGATCTAAAATGGTGTCTTCAATTCCAGACGGCCATTTAATAACCAACTTGTCAATACTACTCGCAGATCCAATTCCAAAATTAGCTTTCATGCTGCTCATATGGCTAAAACCTTGGCCGCTTCTTATCTCGCGAATTTGTTTACCCCAAGCTCCGTAAATTTCTACTCTTGCACCAATACCATTTCTATTACTGTCAATACCTTCAAGAACCACATTAAACCACTTGTTGGCATTTCCACTATTGTAATATACGTTGGCGCCCATTTGCACGTCTAAGAATCCATCGTTATTTAAGTCTCCTAATGCTCCTTCACTAAAAGGCAAATCGTATCCAGAAAAAGTTAAATTACCGTTGTTGATATATAGTTCTTTTCCGTTCTGCCATAAGAAATCTACCCAGCCATCGTTGTTGAAATCTGCCGCTTGTATTTCCCATGAACCTACTTGAGAAGCGATTCCTGTCGATGCATAAATGTCTGTAAATGTCCCGTCGCCATTGTTAAGGAAGAACTTATTTGTATCTGAAATATTAGAAAGTAAGAAATCTAAATCGCCATCGTTATCAAAATCTTCCACGGCAGTCGACCATGATTGAGCGTGGTCATCTACACCAGCTGCAGGAGCAACATCTGTGTATATTCCAGTTCCATCATTTTGATACAGTAAATTGATTCTTTTTGGATCGTCTATTGGAGCTCCGCCACGGCATTTGGCTTCGTACATATCGATATCCCCATCATTGTCGTAATCAATCCAAATGGTAGCGTAATTTCCACCTTCGTTGCTGGTTGGAAACAAAGCGTAATCTAACACGAGGTTACCGTTTCCATTGTTTCTGTACGGATGACTTTGATCGACATCATGGCAAGCCCACAAATCCAAGTTACCATCGTTGTTGATATCAACAAAATTGGTTCTTTGTGTAAAGATATTTTCTGGATAAGCAAGGATAGAATAATTTGTTCCATCGGCATTTGCTTTTAGAACTGTAACTCGACTTCCGTTACCTAAAACAATATCATTGAATCCGTTACTGTCGAAATCTCCAGCCGCTATGCTCCAATTGGCTACACTTACAGAAGATGCCAAAGGGATATTTACAGTATCGTAATCACCTGTAGTCTTTTGTTTGTAGATTGTCATTTGGTTTGTAGTGACTATGACGATATCATCCAATTTATCATTATTCATATCTGCCACGCAGCAGATATTTGACGTTCCGCCAAAAGGAAGTGCGCTAAAAGTAATTCCTTGTGCGCTAGCAGCAAAGCAACTGGCGATGAACAAAATAGAAAAATAATTTTTTTTCATAATATTTAGTTTAGTAAGTAGTTGTTATGGACATTGATTCGGAAGTGAATTAATATATTCTCTCATCAGGGCAACGCCTTCTTCATGAATAATTGTTCTTCCAATTATTGGCATCATTTCGGAGCCTTCATTGGTATTTATTCTGTACATAAGCTCTGAATGCTCCGCATCACCAGCATTTATCACATATGGGCTATCTGGAATATTAAAAAGAGGAGGTAAGCATACGCCGAATGTATACATATCTGTATTACTAAAGTTAAACTGTTGCGGGACGTAATCACAGTGTCCGCCAACTCTGTGGCAATGCGCACAATTTATGTCAATGTAGGATCTAGCTCTTAATTCTAGAGATTTGCTCGTGTCTCGCCAGTCAACAGTAGAATAGATCGAAGCAAGCGGCGGAAGTGTATTGTCGATGTATCCAACTCTCTTCCAATACTCCAATTGATTTCTTGAGAAGAGTCCGTAATTATAGTTTGTGTTTAGATTTTGAGGTTTCGGTCCGATTGGTGTGTTTTTTTCACCCGTTTGTTGGAAATTAATTTTATGGCAGGTAACACATTCCGTTTGCGATGGAATTTTATAGTCTATGCTTCTGGTAACGTTATTTTCGGTCCACGTAATAGGGACAAAAATTCCGTTCTGGTTAGTATCTAAAAAGGCTTCAGTTTGATCTGCATTCCAAATATAATCGTATAATTTCCAGCCGTCATTTTTTCGGATTAACAAACGAGTTTCGATTATTTTGGTTGTATTTAAAGGCTGAACATGATCATAATAGAACGTCTTAATAAGGACTGTTCCAACTGGAAATTCGAGGACATTGTCATCGCCATTGTACGTAGCTTTTGTTCCTTTTGGCATCCAAACAAATCTTTTTTTGTGAGCATAATCCGAAAATAAGGAACTCGCGGGCTCGTAGGGAAGCACTTTGTAGGCTGGTTTTTGATTCTTTAACGGACCTACAAAAAAGTGGTAATCGGATAACTTTGCTAAAGGAACGGCAGAAAAATCAAAACGAACCGGACCAGCTATCGTGCCGCCATCTTTATTGTCTTCGCTTGATATTGGAACATATTCATCGTCTTCGTTTAAAGCACACGAATTAATCCCGAATATCAGTACTGCCGTGAATAAAAAAAGTAGGTATTGTTTTTTCATAAAAATTCCAAAAATTCTATCCAAAAGTAATAAAATTCCCTTACTTGTTTGCGATTTAGTGAAAAACTAATAAACAATTTCTATTACTTTTAGCTACCAAAAAAAACATCGATTTGAATTGTGAAGATTCAAATCGATGCTTAATAAATAGTATTTCAAAAATTGTGTCTTACTCTTTTATAAATTTTTGAGTAAAACCTTTTCCTTGTTCGTTTTTCAACAGTAGAATATATGTGCCATTTTGCAATGAGGCAATATTTATTTGTGTCGATGTTAAAGTTGTTTCCAATATCAACCTCCCGTTTAAGTCAAATATTTGCGCGGATTTTAGTTTTTCTGTTGCGTTTGAATTTATATTGATTGAAAGGAATTGGTTTGCTGGGTTTGGATAAATAGTAAATACTGAATTGGTATTTCCATTTACGGCCAAAGTTGAACCTTCTGTTACTTTAAAAGCGGCGTTAATGTCAGGATTTAAGAAAGTGTCTACAATTCCTGAAGGCCATTTTACTACGAGTTTATTAATTGCGGTCGATTGACCAATTCCAAAATGAGCATTGAGGGAACTCATATAACGGAATCCTTCACCGCTTCTGATGTCTCTTATTTGTTTTCCAAAGTCGCCGAAAATTTCTATTCGTGCTCCGATTCCATTGCTATTGCTTTGAATACCTTGCAGCAACACCTTGATCCAGTTATTACCGTTTGGTATAGCATATCTGATATTGGCTCCATTTAAGATGTCAAGAAATCCATCGTTGTTCAAATCGCCAACCGCTCCGACACTTATTGCTGGAAAACCTGGGATTGCTGGATATGCAGTAGGCGCGAAAGTATTGTTTCCTTGATTGAACATTATTTTTCCACCTCCACCAAGCACATCTACCAGACCATCGTTATCAAAATCATAGGCAACATTGTCGATATTAGTTGAAGTATTTGTATCCCAGCCTGAGCCTGCAGTAATGTTTGTAAATGCTTCTTCCGTATCGTTGGTCGTGTCTAAATTATTTCTAAAAAATTTATGTGTGCTCCCGCTAGAAGTAATGATGATATCCATATCTCCGTCATTATCAAAATCTGCAATACCTGAAGACCAAGTTTGAATTGGCGTAACATTAATTTGAGCAAGTGCAGAGATATTGGAATACACTCCATTCCCATCGTTTCTGTGCAATTCGCATGGTGGCCCAGAGCATTTAGATATAAACACATCTGTGTCTCCGTCATTGTCAAAGTCTGTAAATAATGTAGAATAGTTGCCACCATTATCGCCTAAATTCATTGCTCCAGCTGTAGTGGCCACCTGGTAATGCGTTAAATTACCATTTCCATCATTCAAGTAATAAACGTTTGGTGCAATATCATGACAGGAAAAAATATCTAAATTTCCATCTTGATTTAGGTCTGCAAAATTAGTTCTTTGACAAAAGATATATTCACCTGGAGTATAAGCTGTGTATCCTGTTCCAGTATTATTGGAGGTCCACACTGAAAGACCGCTTCCGCTTCCTAATACTAAGTCATTATATCCATCTCTGTTATAATCTCCAGCGGCCATACTCCATGAAGGCAGGAAACTAGTGCCAGAAACAGTATAATCTGAAAGTGAAAAACTACCATCCTCTTGTTGATAGTGAACTTTTAGGTTATTGGCACTTACGCCGACCATATCGTCAATGCTATCATTATTCATATCCACCACACAAATATTGTAGTTGCCACTTATCGTAGGGACATTCTGTATCGTGTAGTCAATTGGAATTACAATTGGAGTTTCTGTTATTTCAAAATCGAAACCATCTGCGCTGTACAGATTACTCCAAGCGATATAATAAGTTTGGCCTGCCGCGACTACAAATGTTTTTCTAGAAAGCAATGAGGTTCCGTTATCAGAGTCGCAAGTTATCGTTCCGGAATCATCATCATTTACAAAGCAAGTCAAATTAGTGCATGAACCAGTGTATACGTTGAAAAAGGTATTCTTACAGGTGTTTTGTACTAAGTCTGATGATATTGTAACGTTAGCGGATGAAGGTGCTGTATAGGAATACCATTTTGCCATCGTTCCGTTCGAACATATTGTATTAAGAATGTCTTCGTCGATTGCATTGACAGTAGTTACACCTGCCGTTACTGTAGTTGCCGAACTACATGGATTAGGTACAAAGACATTTTCAGTTAATCGAAATGTAAATCCAATTGAGGTCCATCTATTATCAAATGCGATATAATACGTGGTGTTAGCGATAACATCGAATGTTGCTGTTGAGGAGAGGCCGCTTCCACCGTCATCATCGCCTTCATGACATATTAAGGCGCCGCAGCTTCCTTTGTATACATGAAAACGAGTATCGATCAATGGTGTGTTTTGCACTAAATCTGTCGTCACTGTTACCGAGTGATTTTCGGTTGGTGTATATACGTACCACTCGCCCGCTGGTGGTCTATCTACAGGAACTTCGCCATATTGCGTATCACAAAGAGGTGTTGGAACTTGCGAGCCATTTATTGCAGTGACCAAATAGAAGCCTGGCGTGATTGGAACTGCGGTAGCGCAAGTGTCCTGGGCTTTTGAGTATTGCACTGTAAACAGCAAGACAAGTAGTAAAGTGATTTTTTTCATGATTAATTTAGGTTTATGTTAACCAGTTGTAATAAACAATAGTTTTTTAGTTACTCTTTAATAAATTTCTGAGTATATCCTTTTCCTTTTTCGTTTTGCAATAACAATAAGTAAGTTCCAGATTGCAATGATTCGATGTTAATTCTTGTCGAAGTTAATGGTGTTTCAAAAACCAATCTTCCACTCAAATCAAATATTTGTGCTGACGTTAATTTTTCAGTTGTATTTGAATTAAGATTGATGTTGATAAATTGTTTTGTCGGATTTGGGTATACGCTAAAAATTGAATTTGTATTTCCGTTAACCGCTAAAGTAGAACCTTCAGTCACTCTAAATGCGGCATTTATTTCTGGATTAAGATAAGTATCTACGATTCCAGAAGGCCATCTTACAATAAGTTGATCAATTGCTGTGGCTTGTCCAAGACCGAAGTGACCATTTAAAGAGCTCATAAATTCGAATCCTTCGCCGCTTCTAATATCTCTTATTTGTTTCCCGAAGGCACCATAAATTTCCAATCTTGTGCCAATCCCATTTGTATTACTTTGTATTCCTTGCAGAATCACCTTAAACCAGTTATTTCCGTTTGGTACTGCATATCGAATGGTACTATTGTTCAAGATATCGAGAAAACCATCGTTATTCAAATCACCCACGGCGCCGACTGCTAGTCCTGGATATACTGTTTGAGCGAAGACGTTGTTTCCTTGGTTGAACATAATTCTACTGCCGCTTCCGAGAATATCAACTAAGCCGTCATTATCAAAATCATAAGCTACGTAATCTCTATTTGTTAGCGTGTCTTGATCAAGTCCTGAACCTGCTGTAATATTTGTAAAAGGTTCTTCTATATTATTCGTTGTATCAAGGTTATTTTTGAATAATTTGTTTTTGACGCTACCATTTGATCCAATCATTATATCCATATCGCCATCATTATCAAAATCGGCAACAGCTGATGACCAAGATTGAATTGGCGTCACGTTGATTTGCGCTGGTCCGGAAATATCAGTAAAAACTCCATTTCCATCATTTCTATGCAATTCACATGGAGGTCCAGAACATTTTGAAATAAATAGATCTCTATCTCCATCGTTATCATAATCGGTCCAGATTGACGCATAATTTCCGCCGCTTGCCGTGATTCCTAGCATATAAGCCCCAGAGGTTGTTCCAGATTGATAGTATGTCCAATTACCTTCACCATCATTCAAGTAATATACATTTGGATCAACGTCGTGACAAGAAAATGCGTCCAAATTTCCATCATTATTAATATCGATAAAATTTGTTCTTTGGCAGAAAATATATTCTCCTGGAGTTCTACTAGCGTAGGCGGTTCCAGTTGCGTTAGATTCCCAGAAAGAAAGTCCACTACCAGCTCCTAACAACAAATCATTATAACCATCTCGATTGTAATCTCCCGCGGCTAAACTCCATGACGGTTGAAAACTTGTTCCAGGTACGGAAAAATTGGAAACTGTAAAAGCGCCGCCACTTTGTTGATAATGTACTTTTAAGTTGTTAGTACTAACTCCCGCAATATCGTCTTTGCCATCATTGTTCATGTCAACCACACAAATATTGTAAGTGCTATTGATTGTTGAAATTGTCTGAGCAGTGTAATTTACAGGCACCACAATAGGTGTTTCGGTTAGACTAAAGTCGAAACCGTCTGTGCTCCATTTGTTGTCCCAAACTATATAGTAAGTTGATCCTGCAGCAACGCTAAACGTTTTCTTCGACAATAGCGAATCGGTATTTCCCGAATTACATGCAATTTCACCCGAATTATCGTCACTTACGACACAGTTTAGTCCGCCAAGGCAATTACCAGAATAGACGCTGAAATTAGTGTCTTTGCAAATGTTCGCAATTAGATCAGAAGAAATAGTCACAACATAATCTTGTGTTGGTGTATAGGTATACCAATTTGCCAAAGTAGCATTAGAGCAGCTAGTAGTTAGGTTGTCTCCAGTGATAGCACTTACAGTTGTGATACCTGCCGTTATTGGGGTTGCGCTGTTGCATGGCGTTGGCACAAATACATTTTCACTTAATTGAAAGGTAAATCCTAATGATGTCCAACGATTATCGAAAGCGATATAATATGACGTGTTTGCAACAACATCAAAAGTACTTGTTGAAGAATTACCTGCTCCGCTATCGTCGTCGCCGGCAACACAAACTAAGCTCCCGCAACTACCAATATAAACATGAAACCGAGTATCTCGTAATGGATTATTTATCGTCAAATCTGTTGTCACAGTAACAGAATGATTTTCTGTTGGAGTGTAGATATACCATTCTCCCGCTGGTGGCCTTGTAGCCGGAACAGCACCATACTGCGTAGAGCAAAGTGGCAAGGGAACTTCGGGGCCATTTATGGCGTCGACAGCATAAAAACCTGGCCCAATTGGTAAAGCAGTAGCACAAGTGTTTTGTGCTTTCCCAAATTGCGTAATAAGCAACAGCAGTAATAAAGAGATAATTTTTTTCATAGTAATTTAGTTTCTATTGGTTGTTGAGTTTGATTAATTCTTAGATTAGGGACAATCTTGCAATGAATTTATCCATTGTCCCATTAATTCTATTCCTTCGTCATGTAACATGGTTCTCCCGTGTAATGGCATTCTAAAGGTTTCATTCGTAGTATTGATTCTAAAATACAACATCGATCGATCGGTACTTCCTGGTTTTACAATAGTATTCAAGTCATCGGGAAAGCCTTGCATATCCTGAGTATCAACACAAACCCCCATATTTGTACTTCCTGTGCCATTTGGTAGACCAGTTTCATTAAATGCAAAACGCATCGGTCTATAATCACAATGTCTATCATTGGTGTGGCAATGTGAACAGTTAATATCGACATATGATCTAGCTCTCTGTGAAATCGACTTTGTAACGTCACGGTAATCGACGGTTGTGTTTTCAGTAGAAGGCAAATTGAAATTTGAATTTAAGTAGCCTAATTGTATCCAACGTGACAATTGGTTTCTAGACCCTGTGCTATAAGGATAATTCCAGTTCAGATTTTGAGGCTTAATGCCGATGGGAATAAAGTTCGTTACCTCAGTTCCATTGACCATTTCTCTTTTCTTATGACAAATAACACATTGTGCTTCTGAAGGGATTCTATATTCTGTACTTTTCAAAACATTATTTTCATCAAGCCAAGCGATAGGAGTAAAGCTCCCTTGTAAATCAAAAAACGCCTCGGTTTGTTCGCTATTCCAAACATAGTCTGCAAAAATCCACCCAGTTGCTTTGCGAATCATTAATCGCGTTTCAATTATTCGTGTCGTGTTTCCAGGTTGAACATTATCGTAATAAAATGTTTTGATCAATACTGATCCCACAGGCAGTTCGAGAACCTTACCATCTCCGTTGTAGGTTGCTTTAGTTCCTTTTGGCATCCAGACAAATCGCTTTTTATGAGCATAATCTGAAAATAGGGAACTGGCAGGTTCGTAAGGAATAACTTTATATGCCGGCTTTTGATTTTTTAGCGGTCCGATAAAGAAATTGTAGTCTGATAATTTTGGATAAGGCACCTGTGATTGATCAAAGCGCACCGGTGAGGTGGTTTGTTGGCTTTCCTTATTTCCCATTTCTGTTGGGTCAAGGTAACTTTCATCATCGCTTTTTGAGCATGAAAGAACTAAAATTGTACAAAATAGTATCAGTAAAAAAGCAATGTAGTATTTTTTCATTTCTGCATATTAATGGGATTCAAAAATAAGAAAAACAAATTATCATTACGCAGTATTTTTAATAACAAGATGTGAAAAATACTGATTGTTACATATTTAACAATTGTTTTAGTAATATATTTATGATATTTTGGTGGATGTTCATTTAAAAGGAATGGTTTTTCCGCTTGGACTCAAAAGGTATTTGCACATCTTATATTTTGCCTGCTCCGACTTATCTATTAACTTATAAGAGAACTGAAATAGAAAACACCCTACTTCCGAAATACGAAAAATAGGGTGTTTGCTGTATAGGTATGATTTGTTCTACATCTAAATCAATTCTTCTTTAATTTTCTATTCTTTACTGAATTTTCGAGAGTACAATTTTCCTTCGTTGTCCATCAGTCGAATGATATAAGTTCCTTTTGAAAAAGATTCTACATTTATCGAATTGTCTTTAATTTCAGATTGGAAGATCAATTTTCCAAGCATATCAAATACTTCCGCCTTAGTCATAACAATTGAATTGCCTGTTTTGATATTCAAAATATTTCTTGTTGGAACAGGATATAAATCAAATGCTTCATTATTAAAACTCAAATTTGACAATGCTGTGGAACCTTCAAGAACAAATAGCGATTGGTCTGGAGAAGGGTTGTTTATGATATCAACGGTTCCGGAAGGCCATCTAATAATTACTTGTGAGATTTGAGTTTCACTTCCGATTCCAAAGTGTGCATTGATAGTACTCATGTTTTGAAAACCAGATCCGCTTTGAACGTCTCTTATTTGTTTTCCCCAAGCACCGTAAATTTCAATTCTTGATCCGATTCCGTTTCTATTACTTTGAACACCTTGTAAATGAACTTTTAGCCAGTGATTGGCATTACCGTTGTTGAATAAAACATTGGTTCCATTCTGAATGTCTAAAAACCCATCGTCATTAAGATCTCCAACAGGACGGTCTACGGTTGATAATGTATAAGTGTTTGGATTAGGCGTAAAATGAAAATCACCATCTCCGAACATAATAGTACTTCCAGAACCTAACACATCCAAAAAGCCATCATTATCGAAGTCGAACGCAACATATTCTCTTCCGGTGCTAGTCACAGTATCATATCCTGAGCCAGCAGTTACGCTTGTAAATGTACCGTCACCGTTGTTTCTTTTTACATTGGTGTTTCCATCTGATAATGAATTTACTCCGACAATTACGTCCATCCAACCATCATTATTAAAATCACCAACTGCAGATGACCAAGTTTGTTCCGGATCAGCCATATTGGCTGTATCTGCAATATTGGTATAGGTTCCGTCTCCGTTATTTGTAAAAAACTGATTGATGTTTCCACCAACGCCTGAACCGCCTTGTCCACATTTAGATAGGTGCATATCGATGTCACCATCGTTGTCAAAATCACTCCACAATGAAGCATAATTCCCGCCACTGGCAAAATCTCCGATTCCACCCTGAATGTGGTTCATGTTTATACCATCATTCATATATCTTCTGTTTGGAGCATTGTCGTCGCAAGCGAATCCGTCTAATTTTCCATCATTGTCTATATCAACAAAATTGGTCCGCTGAACCAAGTAGCTTTGTGTTTTTCTATCTGTTGTATAAGATGTTCCTGTACTATTCGCTTTCAAAAATACCACGCCACTTCCCGAACCAAATAATAGGTCATTGTAACCATTATTGTCGTAGTCTCCTGCAGAAATACTCCAAGACGGTAGAACAGTAGTGTTAGAAAGCGCGTATGTAGAGGTCGTAAACCCGCCGCCAGCTTGCTGATAGGAAATTGCTAATTGCGTTGTGCTAATTGCCGAAACGATATCATCTCGATAATCGCCGTTCATATCTGCAATACAGTTGTTGTAGTTTCCTGCAATACCACTAACAGCAGTAGAGGTAAATGATAGTCGATCTTCAGCAGGTGGTGGAGCAATCAATAGGGTAAAATCGAAAGTGCTATTGCTGTACCTGTTATCGAATGCTATGGTATAAACTGTTCCTGTTGTAATTGGAAAAGTGAGTTGCGATGAATTGGTTCCATTGTAGTCATCGTTTGAGCCAACACAAGTTAGACTCGCACAACTCCCTGAATAAACAATAACTCGTGTATCCCTGTTATTATTCTGAGGCAACAGTGTCGAAACCGTAACCGTATTATTTTCAGTCGCTGTAAAAGTGTACCATTTTCCTTTGGTTGCTGGAGTACCATTTTGGTTTACTAATCCACAAAGTAAGGTTGGAGCAACGCCTGTTTCGTTTGTAAATGCTGGAGCAGTCGTCGTAGAGCCAAGCGCAATGGTCAATGCGGTTTCACAAGTACCTTGAGCCGCTGCGAAAATAAAGCTCAGCATTGTAAAAATAAAAGAGAATGTTTTTTTCATTAGGGTTGGTTTTGGTTTATTATCTAACTTTTTAATCTTAATTAATTGCATGTTTGCGTTAAGGACATTATCCATTCTTCGAGTAATGAAACTCCCTCATCGTGAACAATCGTTCTTCCCAGCAAGGGCATTCGTTCACTTTCATCATTGGTATTCATTCTGTAATGGACAATCGATTTATCGAAATTGCCAGGTGTAATTAATTTCTGTAAAGTTGGGCTAATTTCTTCCGCAGCAGTCACGCAAATTCCAATATTTGTAGGGTTTCCCGTTTCACTAAATGCAAATCGCAAGGCACGGTAATCACAGCGGGCTTGATTTTGATGACAGTGTGCGCAATTAATATCGACATAAGAACGAAGTCGCAAATCGATTGGTTTTGTTGTGTCATGATAATCAACAGTGGTAACAATATTTGAAGGATAGCTTTCTAAATAGCCTTGCTGCAGCAGGTGTTGCAGTTGATTTTTATTTCCTCTTGGGTACAAAAAATTAACATTTATGTTTTGAGGTTTAACGCCAATTGGTGTTGCTTGCTCATTCAATTTGTGACACGCAAAGCATTCAGCATCAGAAGGAATTCTATAGTCAGTAGTTACAATTTCATTATTTGGTTTTCTAAATGTAATAGTTTGACTGCTTCCATTGGTAAAATCTGCACCAGAAACAAGGAACGCTTCTGTTTGATCGTCATTCCATAAATATTCGTAAAATTTCCAACCTTCAGATTTGCGAATCATTAACCGAGTTTCGATAATTTTGGTAGTGTTTCCCGGCTGGATCGTAGTGTAATAGAAAGTTTTTATCAATACTGTCCCTACGGGGAAATTCAGTACTTTGTTGTCTGCTACATAAGTTGCTTTTGTTCCTTTTGGCATCCATACAAATCTTTTCTTCGAAGCATAATCAGTAAAGAGTGTGCTCGCTGGAGCGTATGGAATTACTTTATAACCAGGACTTTGATTCTTCAATGGGCCAACAAAAAAATTGTAGTCTGATAGCCGCGGTAATGGGACTTGAGTAAAATCAAAATGTACAGGTGATAATGCACTATTGCTAGTTCGGTTTTGGGGTTGGTCTACATAATTATCGTCATCATTTTTTGAACAAGAAAGAATCAATGCGATACAGGAAATGCAACAAATGAGGATTACAAAAATTTTTTTCATCTTGAAATCAAATATTGGGTAAAACTAAAAAAATAACTGATACAAATAAAAAATGTAGATATAATTATCAAAAAACAGATACGATTGTTGAATATTCAGCAATCATTACTCCAAAAGCTTGATGCGAATAGGATATTTTTTTTCTAATGACGCTGATTCACTTTTTGAATACGTATATGTCAGTTCATGAGAGTCTCTAGCTGCTCGCAGATCAATTTGTTTCAGACAATTAATAAAGCGCTTTATTTCTTCTTCTGTAGAAAGCTGCAATCCTGGAACGACTGCATTTTTGCCATTTGAATCTTTGGCTACCATTGTGAAGTACGACGAGTTACAATGTTTTACAGTTCCGGTCTGTATATTTTCTGCTTCTACTCGAACGCCAACAATCATAGAGCTATTCCCAACATAATTTACAGCTGCTTTTAGAGTAACCAATTCGCCGACTTCAATAGGATTTAAAAAATCAACTCGATCTACGGAAGCTGTTACACAATAGTGTCCTGAAAATTTTGAAGCGCTAGCAAAAGCTACCTGATCTAATAATGAAAGTAAATATCCTCCGTGTATTTTACCGCTAAAGTTAGTGTGGGTGGGTAACATTAATTGTGTAATACTTACATGAGATGACGAGACAAGTTTGTAATGAGATTTTTCCATAAATATTTAGACTAAAGTAAATGTTCATTTTCGTCAATTTCCGCTCTTTTCAAAACTGCTTCTGGTAAGGATTTCTTTGCTTTAGCGCCCATTTTCTTCAGTTTTTCAACACTTGTAATTAAGTTTCCTTTACCGTCAACCAATTTGTTCATTGCCGCATCGTATTCGGTTTTCGTATCTTTAATTTTGTTGCCAACTTTTACTAAATCAGCCACAAATCCTTCAAATTTATCATACAAAGCGCCTGCCTGACGTGCGATTTCATAGGCGTTTTCTTGTTGTTTCTGATTGGTCCACATACTGTCAATCGTGCGCAAAGTTGCCAACAAAGTCGATGGTGTTACAATGACAATATTCTTTTCAAAAGCTTTATTGTAGAGTGAAGTTTCTTCATTTAAGGCAATCGCAAAAGCCGGTTCAATCGGAATAAATAATAAGACAAAATCAGGACTTTCAATTTGATACAAATCTTGGTAGTTCTTTTCTCCTAATTGTTCAACATGTCGTTTTATCGAATTAACGTGTTCTTTCAGATAACTACTTCTTAAATTATCATCTTCTTCATTGCTATATTTTTCATAAGCAGTTAAGGACACTTTTGAATCGACGATCATTTTCTTACCATCTGGCAA
The DNA here is from genome assembly GCA_947456815.1 of Flavobacteriaceae bacterium. Taxonomy (GTDB): domain Bacteria; phylum Bacteroidota; class Bacteroidia; order Flavobacteriales; family Flavobacteriaceae; genus Flavobacterium. Next base: position 26,913 of record CANGTL010000017.1, on the reverse strand, counting down.
ATTGATGACCACATCAGGATATACGCGTTGACCATCTTCGCTAGTGTGGGCTTGTTGAACGTAATACTCGCGATCTTTTTCTAAACCTGATTTTTCCAAAACGCGTTCTAAAACTAACTCGCCCCAATTTCCCTGCATTTTGCTATCGCCTTTTAGTGCTTTGGTCAAATTGATCGTTTCTTTGCTCATCTGCGCATTCAGTTCGCTTAAACCTAAAATTTGTTGTCGCAGGGCAGCATGATAATCGATACTTTCTTTGTGTGTGTCTTCTACCTTTTTTTCAAACAATTGAATCTTATCTTGCAGTGGAGATAAGATATTCTTCATGTTTTCTTTGTTTTGTTCCGTAAACTTATTTGTTTTTTCTTCTAAGATTTTGTTGGCTAAATTTTCAAATTCTTTAGTAAATTTCTCTTGTAGTTTTTCGACTTCTTGTTTTTGCTCGAGGTTCCGTTCCCATAGATTTTCAAAATCAGTTTCTTTTTTAGAGAGTTGAATGGCTAAACTGTCTTTTTCGGATCTAATCGTTTCTTTTTCTGATTGCGCAATCTTTAGCTGATCTTGAATGTTTTTGAATTGTGAATTTAAGCCGATTAATTTTTCTTCCAGACCAATCTTTTCAGATTGAGATTTCGCGGTAAATAATAATTTTCCTAGGTATAAACCAATCGCTAAGGCAATACAAAAGGTAAGAATGGTCAATAAAGTGGCGTTCATATTTAAAGGGATTTGGAAAAAGTAAATATAAGGAATATTTGCAAATGCTTTTGGAGATTTATTAGCATTGTAATTTGATTTATCTTTGGAGTTTGTAATGAAGAAAATCAGCCTAACAATCAAAATTTAACCTTGCAACACCAGCATTTCATACTTCACAAACCGCACGGTTTTCTAAGTCAGTTCAAATACGAACTTAAAAGAAATAAGAAATTACTGGGCGAATTATTTGATTTTCCTAAAGGTTCAATGGCAATCGGTAGACTTGATGAAGATTCAGAAGGTTTGCTTTTGGTGACCACGGATGGTAAAGTCAGTGACTATATTTGCAGCAGTAAAGTTGATAAAGAATATTACGCCCAAGTTGATGGTGTTATTACAGATGAGGCAATTACAATACTGTCAAAAGGCGTCGAAATAGGATTTGAAGGCACAAAGTATTTGACCAAAAATTGCAAGGCTTTTAAAGTGGAAGTCATTCCAGACTTTGGACCAAGAGCCAAGAAAATTCGAGACGATAGACATGGACCAACTTCCTGGGTTTCGATTACAGTTAACGAAGGGAAATTTCGACAAATTCGTAAAATGACCGCTGCGGTTGGTTTCCCAACGCTTCGATTGGTGCGAGTTCGAATAGGAGAGGTTCACTTGAATAATCTCAAAGCGGGAGAAGTTTTGGAAGTATCAGAATTCACCGTTAAAAAATAAAAGCTAATGCTCAACATTGTTTTAGTAGAACCAGAAATACCAAATAATACCGGAAATATTGGTCGACTTTGTGTCGGGACTGAAAGCCGATTGCACTTAATTCATCCGTTCGGGTTTCAAATCACCGATAAGAATGTCAAGCGTTCTGGCCTTGACTATTGGGTGCATTTAGATTGGAAAGAATATCAAAATGTAGAAGAATGGATGACGGTAATTCCGGACAAATCAAGAGTTTTTCTGCTTAGTTCACATGCAACAACATCGTATTTGGACACCCAATTTCAAGATGGAGATTGGCTTGTTTTTGGTAAAGAAAGCGTCGGATTGAGCGCTGAGGTTTTGTCGAAATTTGAAAACCATTTGAAGATTCCAATTTCTCCCTTGGTGCGCAGTTATAACTTAGCTAATTCCTGCGCTTTTGTGATTGGAGAAGCCAAAAGACAATTGCTGCTTAAGTAATCACGAATTTTCCCTTGTCAGCATCAAATGAAATATCTTTGTCTTTAAATAAAAGGTCAAAAGCACCTTTTGAAATCAAATTGCAGGGCGTATCCTGGATGCAGTTTCCTTCGGTCATTACAATCATTTCATCACTCAATTGTATTGCCATATCGATATCGTGGGTAGAAAAAAGTATGCATTTTTGGGTTTCCTGTGTGAGCTTTTTGAGCAGTTTAAAAAGTGCAACTTTATGTTGTAAATCTAAATGAGTAGTTGGTTCATCCAATACTATTAACGGCGTGTCTTGCGCAAGTGCTCTTGCAATCAAAACGATCTGTAATTGTCCGTCACTAATTTCGTAATGCCTTTTATCTAGTAGGGCTTGCGTTTGTGTCAATGCAATTGCGTAGTTGATTTTTGTTATATCAATTTCTGATAATTTGCCAATCCAATTGGTATAGGGTTGCCGTCCTAATGCAATAATTTCATAAACTGTTAGATTGCTCGGCGGTAATTTTTCAGTCAAAACTAGGCTCATTTCTTTAGAAAGAGCCAAGGAATCAAATTCGCGAATATTCTTCTGATTTAAGAGAATTTTTCCGTCTAGCGGTTTTTGAATGCCAGTAATGGTTCTCAATAAGGTAGATTTTCCAATTCCATTGGCGCCGACAATAGCAATTAGCTTTCCATTCTCGAGCGATAATTCAATGGCGGTAGCGATGCAATTTAACTTTCGTTGCTGTTCGTAGCCGATGCTGAGGTTTTCTGTCTGAAGTACGATTTTACATTCCATTAGTTGAGCATTTTTCGTTTTCTAACTAATAACCAAACCACGACCGGAGCGCCAATAATTGACGTAATCGCATTAATTGGAAGTGTAAAATCGCCACCTGGCATTTGTGAAATAAGGTCACACAATAACATCAAACTCGATCCAATCAAGAGCGTAGCTCCGAACAACACCCGGTGATTGCTTGTATTAAAAATCAACTTTGCTAAATGAGGAACGGCCAAACCAATAAATGCGATTGGTCCGGCAAATGCGGTAATACTTCCCGCCAAAATACTTGTCGCTATAATGATGAGTAACTTCGATTTTTCATAATTCAGACCAAGACTTTTCGCATAATTTTCACCAAGTAGTAAAGCATCTAGCGATTTGATACTAAAGAGACTTATAATCAAACCAATAAAAACTGCAATGGTTAAAATCAAAATAGCCTCCCAGGACAAGTTTCCTAAATTCCCCATCGACCAGAAGGTGAATTTTTGTAGCTGTTCAGCCGTACTAAAATAGGAGAGTACACCAACAAAGGCGCTAGTAAAACTGCCAAACATTAAGCCTACAATTAGTATCGCCATCGTATCTCTTAGTCGCTGCGAGACAAACAAAACGGCAAGCAAAACAGCAGTGCTTCCCAGGCAGGAAGCGAGAATAATCCCATAGGAAGAAACAAATATTTCCCTCCAAAATGCGGGTACAACGCTAGAACCCAGAATGAGGAGCGCCACAGCCAAACTTGAACCCGAACTCAACCCCAAAACGTAAGGCCCGGCAAGAGGATTTCTAAAAAGCGTTTGCATTAATAACCCGCTAATCGACAGTCCCATTCCAACCAAAATGGCGGTAATCGCTTTTGGCAAACGGTAGTTGATGATGATATAATCCCAAGTTGATTTTGAGGAACTTCCGCCACTGATTGTTTTTAATATTTCGTTTTGTGGAATCGTCACGGAGCCAAAGCTAATATCCAAGAACAAAAGAACCAATGCCAAAAGAAATAGCAGTGCGAAAAGTGTGATATGTTGTGCGTTCTTGGTCATTTACTTCAGTTGTTCAAAGAAATACAAATTGTGATCTGCTAGTACTTCAGGATGTAAAATTTTGACGATATCTCGCAGGACCAAATCGGGTCTGTTTGGTGCTAATTCATAGTAAATGAGTCCACCAGTTTTTCCTTTTTTAGTGCTATAGGAGTAGACGTTTCTTGTTTTAAAAGCTTTAAATTGTTCGTAATGTGGATTAGCAGCCTTCATTTCTGCTAAAGAAGTAAATTGTCCCGGTCCAATCCAAAAATCTGCATTTTCTGCTTTTAGAAAAACTGACTCAAATGAAAGTGACAAACTACCAGTTCCTTTTGTCTCTTTCCATAAATAATTTGCGTTTGCATCATTTAGAAAAAACGCACCCCAACTGTTGCCTTGTGGCATATACCATTGATTTTCAAAAATTGCCCCTGAAAAAACAGTTGGTTTATTCTTGATATTTTGCGCAAGTTGTAGCGCTTGATTGTAGTTTGTTTCAATCGCTCTAAAAATAGCGTTTGCTTTAGAATTTAATCCGTAAAGTGCGCCGAAAAACTTGATCCATTCTGCTTTTCCTAAAGGTGTGGACTCGTTCCAATCACCATTGAGGATCACTTTCAAACCATTTTTTTGCAAATTGTCGAAAGTTGGATTGTTATTGTCGATTCCATGACCGATTAGTGCGTCTGGAGCAAGTTCGATGAGAAGTTCGGTGTTTAGACTCTGGTCTGAGCCGACGTCTTGAATTTTGCCGTTGTTAATTTGCTTCCGAACTTTTTCAGATGAAATATAGTCGGTATGAGGAAATCCAATGAGCGTGTTCTCGACGCCCAACATTTCTAATGATGGAATGTGGGTTGTAGAAGTAAGCACGATTGTTTTGAGCGGAATATTAATCACAGGAAATGCTTTGAGACTATCTGGAATAACGCCCGTTTTTTCCTTCAGAATATAGGTGTATGCTTTGGTGGCATTGGGCCATGGATTTTTGATTGACATTATTGTAAACCCTTTGTGATTATATATCGCAAGACCTTTGGCGTATTTAATTTGATTGACTTGAGTAGAAATAGTTTGGTTTGATTGCACTAAATCTTGCTTACATCCGGTCGCAATTATTGCAAAAGAAAGAAAAACAAAATTCAGAAATAGATTTTTCATAACCATTTTTTCAAAGTGAGCAAAGGTAGCAGTTATCCATTTTATATTTCAAATTTTATTTTTAATTCCCTTTTATAAACTTATCTTTGCCCTCGAATTTAGGTTGTGACTTGAATATTTCAATTCACATTAAAAGGGAATTAGGTTCAAAACCTAAGCTGTTCCCGCAACTGTAAGCTACCAAGCTTGTTGTTAACTACAAAACCACTGTTCGCCGCGGCGAATGGGAAGGTAAACAACAAGACGCAAGCCAGGAGACCTGCCTTTTTTCATAATCAATATCGAATCTTCGGGAAAAGGATTCTGAAATTATGACTGCGAAAAAGCTGCTTTTATTTTGTGTTTTGTTGCTGTGCCAAGTTATTTGTGCGCAAAAGGATTCTATAGTTGATTTGAAAGAAGTGATAGTTTCCGACGTGCAGCTCAAGAAGTTCTCGGCAACGCAATCAGTAGTTGTTTTAAACGATTCTACTATTACTAGAAATGCGTCTTCGTTGACCTCATTGCTCAACTACAATTCGGTTGTTTATTTTAAAGAAAATGGTTTAGGAATGGTTTCCTCTCCATCTTTTCGAGGTACAACAGCCCAACAAACAGCTGTTATCTGGAATGGAATAAATATTAATTCACAATTGAACGGTCAGACGGACTTTAACACCATTTCTACTAGAGATTTTAACTCGATTTCTATTCGCGCAGGAGGTGGAGGGTCTCTTTATGGTACTAGTGCAATCGGAGGGACAATCCATTTGAATAATGATTTAGTCTTTGACAATCAACTTCAAAATGAATTTTTTCTAGCATACGGTAGTTTCAATACTTTTGACAGCAATTACAAGCTTCGTGTTGGAAACAAAAAAATGGCTGCGCAAGTAAGTATTTCGCACAATAGTTCCGATAATGATTATGAATATTTTGGCAAGAATGGGCAACGAAATGAAAATGGAAAGTTTAGTAACTCAAGTGTAAATGTGAGCTTTGGTTATCATTTGAATAAGCAAAACATGCTTAAATTTTATAGCCAATTTTACGATTCAGAGCGATATTTTCCGCTATATTCGCCGACAGAAACCAGGACAAAATATAAAGATCTAAATTCCCGAAACCTAATCATTTTGAGTTCTACTATCAAGTCTTTTGTTTCTACTATTAAACTTGGTTTTCTCACAGAATCATATAAATATTTTGCAAACATCAGTTCTAAATCGTTCTCATTTGGGGAAGTAGAAACAGCCATTGCTAGATATGATTTATCCTATCAATGGCGGCAGAAAATGTTCATAAATGCCATTATAGATTACAGTAAAAACCGAGGAAATGGTACGACTATTCCAATGGTCGAACGAGAAATTTATTCAGGAAGTATCAACTTTAATCATCAAGTGGGTTCCAGGTTCAAGTATGAAGCAAGCATTCGAAAAGAAGAAACCTCTAGTTATAAAAGTCCAATTTTGTTTTCACTGGGTGCGAATTTATCGCCAAGTGCATTTTATAGTCTGAAGGGTAATTTTTCTAGAAATTATCGCATTCCAACCTATAACGATCTTTATTGGGAGGATTTAGGTAATTGGAATCTCAAGGCAGAAAGTTCTTTTCAAGGAGAAATTAGTAACGTTTTTGCCTTTAGAAATTTTAATTTCACTACCACATTTTATAAAAGTGAAATTCAAGACATGATTCGTTGGATTCCCACAGCAGGAGGGATTTCAAGACCCGAAAACACAGCAAGAGTAGGTGTTCTTGGTTTGGAAGCAATAGTCAATTGTGAAAAGCGTTTCGATGTGCATCTTTTTAAATTGAATCTAACTTATGGCTATACAAGGTCGGAAGATCAAGAAACAAAAAAGCAATTGACCTATGTGCCGTTTCACAAAATGACGGCGGGATTAGCTTATTCATATCATCGTTTTTCAACTACTTATCAATATATGTACAACGGTAAAGTATTTGTTTTTTCTGATAATAATCCCCATGAAATTGTAGATTGGTACGCGGTTTCCAACATCGATTTGTCTTACTGTTTTCATCGCAGTTCGAATAGTAATATTGGTTGCAGAATTCTCAACGTTTGGAATGAAAAGTACCAAAGTATTGATAATCGTCCGATGCCTGGAAGAAATTTTAATTTATATTTAACCTTTAAATTTTAGATAATGAAACGTATTTACTTTTGTTTTGTCGCCGTAGCGAGTTTGAGTTTTTTTGCGTCTTGCAGTAAAGAGGAACTGCCTAGTTTTCCGTCTAACGGTGATTATGAAAGTGGTTTTTTTGTGTTAAATGAAGGAAACGCTTCAAATGGAACTGTTTCTTTTGTGAAGTCAAATTTTTCTTCAGTGATTGATAATATTTTTGAAATTGAAAACCCATCAGAGTCAAATGTTGGACGTTATCCACAGTCCATTTTTTTTAATGGTGATAGAGCCTATGTTATTAGTGGAGGTTCTAATATCGTAACCGTTGTAAACAGATATACTTTTAAATATATCACTAGAATTGCAACGGGATTTCTTAATCCAAGATATGCAGTCGTATTTGATGGAAAAGCGTATGTGACTAATTTGGCTGATTTTTCTAACTTGACTGATGATTATATTGCCGTTGTTAATTTGGCAAACAATCAGATAGAAGGAACAATTCCTGTGAATGGAATTGCGGATAGATTAACAGAACAAAATGGGAAGTTGTATGTTTTGAACGGGAGTTTTGGAGAAGGCAGTTCTTTGACTGTTATTGATCCTACAACCAACAGTATTGTAACAACAATCGACACAGGTCTATCGCCAAATTCGTTTGAAGAATATGATGGTAGTCTATATGTGTTGTGCAGTAACACCACTACGAGCAAGATTTTAAAGATTAATTTTGATTCGAATACAATACAATCGGAAACTTCCTTTGCAACAGGAATGGGTAACGCTCAAAATTTGAATATTGAAAATGGCACCAGCTACTGTACAATTGATAACAAAATTTATAGTAACCCTATTTCAACAACAACAATTCCGGCGAATTCTTTTTTAACTTTAACAACTGAGCCTACTAGTTTGTATGGATTTGAGGTAAAAGGCGGCGCTTTATATGTAGCAAATCCAAACGGAAATACTAATGGGAAAGTGCTAGTTTATTCTAATACGGGATCGTTATTACATCAAATAGAGGTAGGGCTTTTTCCAAACGGTTTTTACTTTAATTAAGAAAGTAATTTATAAAAAGGCTCTCGTTTGAAGAGCCTTTTTTATCGGGATTACTTTAGATCAACATACATTTCACTTTTCAAACGAGCAATTGTTCTGCTATCTTGTAGTATTTCAAAATTCCTTATTCGATTTTTGGGCAAAGGTCTGCCACTGCCGATAATGGTATTTATGGCGAGATTCAGAAGCGGCTCGTTGGTATCTCCAAGCACTCCAAGATTGCCGAAGTCTTCTTTCAATTCAATAGTTGGTTGCAAACCATTAATGTAGTCGCCAAAGCCAATTTTATTTACAATTTTCAGAACAATGGGTTGCATTGCATAACGATGTTTCGTACTGCTATTGGTTTTAGAAAAATTTGGGGAATCGTATAACGTCACAGAACCTACGTTTTTCCCTACTGTCTTGTCGCCAATTTGAACCACATTGATGTAAGGTTTTAAACCATTGATGACCAATTCACTTGCCGACGCTGTGCTTTCTGAAGTAAGGATATACACTTTGCTCAAATTCAAACTGCTTAGCGTTTCGTTGTTGCCTAATTTGTTTGTGAATAAATTAAGCAAGTTGCTCGGATTCGTCGAATTATAATAGTCATCTAGTTTGGCATTCCATTGTTCTTTTGCAAAAACTTGATTGGTAAATTGCCCAGTAATTAAACTCGCTAAGCGTGTTGCTGTGGCTACTGATCCTCCAGAATTGTACCGAAGGTCTAGAACTAATTGTGTTATTCCTTGTGATCTTAAATTACTAAAAGCTGCATTTAATTGTGACTCATAGTTGGGATAAAAACCGTTGTACATCAAATAACCAATTTTATGAATTCCTGAATTGATAACTGTGGTTAGATAGACAGGATTCTCTGAGATTATTGATTTGGTTAATGTCACCGATTGTCCGTTGGGCGTAATATTACCTGAATCGTAGTTGGCGAAATTCATGGTGTACGAATCGTTACTTAGCAGCGAACGATAGTTGTCTTTTGTTAATGGCTGTCCGTTGATGGCATAAAAAATCGCTCCACGTTGAATGTTCTTTAGTGCCGCATCTGAATTTGGTAGAATATAGCGCACCACACCAAAAACGGAAGTCTCTGTGGCATCCTTATAGTACAAACGGAAATCAGCACCATTGTTTTTTGTAGTTCCTGTGAGTATTCCTTCCAATTCATTGTAATCTGAAAAAATAACGCTAAAACGGTCAATTGCTTCACCGGGATTGGGATACAAGCTTTTTGGTTTGTTTAATAATTGTTGGAATAAGTCTTGAGGTCGCGAAAATCCGTAGAGATAAGTATTTAATTCAGATTGATTGGCAAATCGGTCGTCTGCTAATTTAGGAACGTCTTCTTGCCATAAGTAATACAAATTCAGTCCTTTCCAGATGAAATTATTAATAGCAATAGCTTCAGGAACTTTATTGTCGTCTTGAACTTCGCAATTTTGAAAAACAAATGTTACGGACAGTAGAAGAACAATATAGCAGAGATTTTTTTTCATTTTATGACAATGATAGCGAGCGTAAATTTAATCCTTTTGAAATAATTTTCGCTTCTTTGTAACAAAAAAGAAAGGGGTTCGTCTTGACTCTAACGCTTTCAAACGACAAAGATCATATGAATCAAATTGAGTTCTTACAAGTCATTGCTCCATTTAAAGACAAAGTCTTTCGATTGGCCAAACGATTGCTTGTGAGCACAGAGGAAGCGGAAGATGCAACTCAGGAAGTTCTTGTGAAATTGTGGAATAAAAATGAAAGTTTAGATTCTTATTCGAGTGTTGAAGCGTTTGCAATGACCATTACAAAGAACTATTGTCTAGATCAACTTAAATCGAAGCGGGCAGGAAATTTGCAAATTGTTCATTCTAATTATACTGACCGGCAGCCAAGCTTGCAGCAACAATTAGAAGATTCGGATACGCTGACTTGGGTAGAGAAAATTATCAATGATTTGCCCGAGCAACAGCGGCTGATTATCCAAATGCGGGATGTCGAAGAATATGAGTTTGCTGAAATTTCAAAAATTCTTGAAATGAATGAAACCGCCATTCGAGTCGCACTTTCAAGAGCCCGAAAAACAATAAGAGAAAACATGACTAAAACCCATCATTATGGAATCGGATAAAATTGCATTATTAGTTGCAAAGTATTTTGAAGGAGAGACCACAATTGCTGAAGAAATAGCATTGAAAAAGTATTTTACTTCCTCGGATGTTGCTCCCGACTTGGTTCAGTACAAGCCATTGTTTCACTATCTAACTGATGATTCTACTACTTTGTTTGGTAAGGGAACGCCAGTTCTAGAGCCGAAAAGCAACTACGTAAAGTGGATTTCAATTGCTGCATCTGTTGTAGTGTTACTCGGAGTTGGATTGTATACTTTCAATTCTTACAATGCTTCAAATCCGAGCGCTGAGTTGGGTACATTTGATGATCCTCAAGTTGCTTTTGAAGAAACTCAAAAAGCGCTAGAACTTTTGTCTAATAATGTAAATACTGGAATAGAGAGTGTTCGTTACGTTCAAACCTATGAAGAAACACGAGACAGAGTATTTGTTTCACAGAACTAAATTTTTTAGAAATCAATTTTAATATTTAATAATCAACCGAAACGTAGCCGAATTGTTTGGAGCGTATCAAAAACAATCAAAAACAAAAAAAATGAAAAAATTTGTAATCACTTTAGTACTGGTTTTAGTGTCAAGCCCATTCTTTGCTCAAGGAGCATTTGATAAATTTGACGGACAAGACGACGTAACTTCCATTATCGTCAATAAAAAAATGTTCGATTTGATGAGTAAAGTAAAAATGGATTCGTCGGACAAAGAAGCGCAACAATATCTGAATTTGATTAAGAAGTTAGATAATCTTAAAGTGTTTACCACTAAGAGTACTAGAGTCGAAAATGAAATGAAAGCTACCGCTGAAAAGTATATTAAAACAGCAGGTTTGGAAGAATTGATGCGCGTAACGGAAAATGGACGAAACATCAAGATTATGGTGAAGTCCGGAGCAAAAGATACACAAGTAAGAGAATTGCTTATGTTTATTGAAGGCTCAAAAGGGGAAGATACCGTATTGATGTCGTTGACGGGTGATTTCGATTTGAATGAAATTTCGGTATTGACTGATAAAATGAGATTCCCAGGAGGAGACGACTTAAAGAAAGCAACCAAAGGTTCTAAAGGTCCAAAATAATCTGACATGAAATGTGTTCCCTTTATTGTACTTTTTGTTTTAACATTGGTACTTAATAGTTGTCAATCTGAACCAAGTTTGCAACGATATTTTGTAGACAAATCTGAAAGTAAAGATTTTGTAGCTTTAGATCTTGCTCCAAGCATTCTCAATATAGATAAGTCGAAGTTGACTCCCAATCAAAAAGAAGCCATTGGTTCATTTGATAAAATGAATATCTTGGCTTTCAAACTGAATGATAAAAACAAAGCACAATTTGAAATAGAACGCGCTTCGGTGAATTCTATTTTGAAAGATGAAAAATACCAGCAACTCATGAAGTTTGGCTCTGGAAAAGAAGGTGCTTCGGTCAGTTTTATTGGCGACGACGAGCATATTGATGAATTTGTTTTTTTTGCTAACAAGAAAGAAAACGGTTTTGCGATTGTTCGCGTTTTGGGAAAAGATATGAATCCGACGATGATTTTCAATATGATTTCGGTTTTGAAAGAAGCCGATGTCGATCTAGCGCAGTTGAAACCATTGCAAGACTTAATGATACAGTAAAAAAGAAAGCCTTCTAATTTAGAAGGCTTTATTATTTAGTTTTTGAAGTATTTGAACGGAACGAATAGCATCCCGAAACATTCACCATGTTCTTTTCCAATATGTTTGTGATGCATTTTGTGGGCTCTGCGAACTGCTCTTGCATAAGCATTGTTAGCGTTTCTAAACAATTTGAATCGTTGATGAATGAAAATATCATGCACGAGAAAGTAGGTCCAGCCATAAGCGAAAATCCCTAAGCCAACCGCTAATCCTAGGTTGAAAATGTCATACCGCCAAAGCGAAAAGAAAATCATACTTACTATAGCATAGAAAATAAAAAAGGCATCATTTCTTTCAAACCATGAATCGTGATCTTTTTTATGATGATCCGCGTGTAGACTCCATAAGAATCCGTGCATGATGTACTTGTGACTAAACCAAGCCATAAACTCCATAAAGCAAAAAGTGACTAAAAAAACAAGTATATGTAACCACATAGCAGTTTAATTTTAAATGATGTTTAATTTGTAACTAAAATAGCATTTCGCGAAAAGACCAATTTTTTCATAATCGGGCACTCTAATTCTAGTATTCTTAATTTCCGCAGAGGGCGTTTTGCTTAGTTTAGATAATAATTTTTTGTAATAAACGTACGCAGTATAAACCCCAAACTTAGCTTCCAAAGGTAAATTCCTGATTCCTTCGAATCCGGCTTTAAAGTCCGCTTCTATTTCTTGAATAATTTTCTTTTTCGAGGCTTCATTCAGTTGATTTAAGTCGGTTTCAGGAAAGTAGGTACGATTTAGTCCTTCAAAATCTGCTTTTAAATCACGCAAGAAATTTACTTTTTGAAAAGCAGATCCCAAGCGCATAGCAGCATCTTTTAACGAGTCGTATTTTGTGTTATCGCCGATAACAAAAACTTTGAGACACATCAATCCAACAACATCTGCTGATCCATAAATATATTCGTTATATTCCTCTTTGGTTTGATAAGTCGTTTTTGTTAAGTCTAGTTGCATACTCTTCATAAAAGCACCAATCAAATCATAGGGAATGTTATATTTGGTGACAGTGTGCTGGAATGAATTCAATACCGGATTAAGACTAATTTTGTTTTTTAAAGCCGCATCTAAATCTAATTGAAAAAGATCGAATAATTCCTCTTTATTATAGTCATGAAAACTATCAACAATTTCGTCTGCAAAACGAACAAATCCATAGATGTTATAAATGTCTTGTCGAATACTAGGAGCTAGCATGCGAACAGCGGAAGAAAAGGACGTACTATAAGTCTTTGTTACATTCCTACTGCATTCAAATGAAATAGTGTCAAAAATGGATTTCATAATTAAATGTGTTGTTCTATTAATTCCGCTACTAATTTACCAGAGATTAAAGCGGGAGGAACTCCAGGTCCAGGAACGGTTAGCTGTCCGGTGAAATATAAGTCCTTTACTTTTTTACTCTTTAACTTAGGTCTCAGAAAGGCTGTTTGAAGCAGCGTATTCGCCATTCCGTATGCATTTCCCTTGTAGGAATTATAATCTTTGATAAAGTCATTCACACAAAAAGACTCCTTAAAAATAATACTATTTTTTAATTCTTGTTGTGTTAAATTTTCTAAACGTGTTATTATTTTTTCAAAATAGCGATTTCTAATGTCCTCATTGTCTTCTATTCCTGGTGCCAGTGGGATTAAGAATATCGCCGCTTCTTTACCTTCGGGAGCAGCATTCCCATCTGTTTTTGAAGGAAAGCTAGCATAAAACAAAGGATTTTCTGGCCATTTAGGATGATCATAAATATCGGAAGCATGCACGTCAAAATCGACATCAAAAAAGAGTGAGTGATGTTCAACGTTTGCTATTTTTTTGTCAAATCCTACATAAAAAAGCAGTGAAGAAGGCGCAAATGTTTTGCTATTCCAGTACTTTTCAGAGTAAGCGCGGTCTTCAATATTGAGTAAGGTTTCGGTATGATGGTAGTCGGCGCCGCTTAAAATAATATCTGCGGAAATATTTTCACCATTTACAATTAAACCCGTTGCTTTTTTATCGACCACTAAAATCTTAGAAATGTTGCTATTGGTGTGAATTGTTACACCTAGTTCCATCGCTAGTTTTTCCATAGCCAAGACGACACTGTACATCCCGTTTTTTGGATGCCAAGTTCCCAAACCAAAATCAGCATAATTCATAAAACTGTAGAATGAAGGCGTGTCTGATGGTTTGGCGCCAAGAAACAAAACAGGAAATTCTAAAATTTGTATTAGCTTCTGATTTTTAAATCGTTTGCGAACATCTTTGCTGATGTTGCTAAAGAATTGACCTACTTTTTTCGCCGTTTCAATAGTTACCAATTCCAGAGGAGAAACACCCGGATTGTATACCAAATCTTTGATGGCAATGTCGTAATTACTTTTCGCTTCAGCCATAAAATCGGCTAAAATAGCGCCTGAACCTGTTTCAATCGACTCAAAGGTTTGTATGATTTCATCCAGATTGTCTGCAATGGTTACGAATTCGTTTACACCAAAGTAGACTTGATAGGCTGGAGATAATTTATGCAATTGATAGTAATCTGAGGGTTTTTTATTAAAGTCGCCAAAAAATCGTTCGAATACATCGGGCATCCAGTACCAGGTTGGACCAATGTCAAAAGTAAATCCGTCTTTTTTCAGCTGTCTCGCTCTGCCCCCAATGGTCGCGTTTTTTTCAAAAACGGTGACTTGATGGCCCGCTTTTGCTAAATAACAAGATGCCGCTAACGAAGAAAAGCCAGAGCCGATAATCTTAATATTTTTTGAAGTCATTTTGATGAAATGGAAATTCTTATCGCGACAAAAATTTTATGTTATAGTTCTTCTACTAGATGTGAAATCGAGTTAAATACCTTCGTAGAATTATTTAAAGTCGCGTGTTTAATTTCTTCTACCATTCTGCCAATCAACCATATTTCGGAATCTTCTTTCAGCACTGTATCTTGAACTTCCTTGATGTAGCTGTTTACATGTTCTTTGTCAGGCTGAACGGTCATATAAGACACGAAAATAATCGAGTCGTAATATTTGTTTAAATCATTAAGACTTTCCGTTGGAACACTTTCTCCCAAGTAAATGGTTTTATAGCCGTGCAATAATATCTCATAATTTAAGTACATTAATCCTAATTCATGAATCTCATTCATCGGTAAATACAGAACAAACACTTTATCCGTTTTTGTTGGTTCTAGTGCTTGTACTTTCTCGGTATTGATCAACAGTTTTTGTTTAATCAAATAGCTTATGAAGTGCTCATGAGCAGGTGTGATGGTATCCGATTGCCATAGCAAACCAAGTTCAGTCATCAATGGAATAAAAACTTCGTAGAACACTTCTCTAAAAGATTTCTCTGCTAGTAAACTGTTGTACGTTGCGAAAAATTTTGTTTGGTCAAAATTCATCATCGCCATCTTGAAAGCGCTGATTGCATGACTTTTTGCACTTTTTTCTGAAATTATTTCACGCACCAATTGTGGTATTTTCTCAGGTGGATATTTAGAGATCTTCGATATTTTATAACCGTGATTATGAAGTAAAGTGATGTTTAGCAACTTTTGCAAACTAGGTAAGTCGTAGAGTCTGATGTTGGTATCGGTTCTGGTTGGTTCTAAAACATTGTATCTTTTTTCCCAGATGCGAATGGTGTGTGCCTTGATTCCAGAAAGATTTTCTAGATCTTTAATACTGAATACATTTTTTACGTTGTTCATTTTTACTTGAAAAAGTTTAAACAAAAGTAAATAAAAAATGTGTAGTAAAATTTATTTTAGGATTAATTTTGGAAATGATATTCAAGTTTTGAACTTTTTTGGAAGATGAGTGGTTGCGTAGAAGAAATTCACTTAGAAGAGTAAATGCTAGAAATCAGTTAGATTCAGCAAAGTGCAACATCAATATAAAACCAAATTTGGTGAGGGTGGCTTGAGTGCCGAATCAGTATTTTTGGTTAATGAGCACACCATTTAGGTTGGTGTTACTATCGCTTTTAAATGTAAAACCGCGCTAGCGGGGGCTTGGCGCGGAATACAGTGGTAAACTTGAGATGGCTATCACCTACAATCTACATCTCGGTGTTGTTAAATGACACTATTAACCAATAACGAAGGTACGTTTACGTATTTAGCTTTTAGTAATTATTCGATAGGTGAATAAAAAGTGTAGACGAATGGAAAATTATTTCCGTTGAAATGCATTTAAAGTCCTTTTGTTTTGGTGTTTTTGCCCTCGAATGATGAGGTATAGTATGAGATAAAAACAAGAAATCCCTTGCAGTTGATGAAAGGGATTTAGTGAATAAACACTTCTAATGAAAAATAGTATAGCGCTACAATAAATTAAGGCGGTTTAGTAATTCAATTTTGTAGGTCCGACTTACCGGAATGATTTCTCGACCAATTAGCACGCTATTGTTTTCAATGTCAACAATTCTTCGAGTGTTAATAAGATAAGATCGATGTATTCTTAGGAATATCTTTTTGGGAAGTTTGGTTTCTATTTTCTTCAACGTAGTGTGTACCGTATAGGAACTGGTTATAGTTTTAATCTCAACATAGTCACCTTGCGCTTTGATAAGCATTATTTGTGAAAAGTCTATCTTAATCAAGCGATTCCCAATGTTTACATAGAAGTCATTGGTTTGATCAGTAGTAAGTACTTCTTTTTTTATTAGTTGAGGCGTTTCCTTAACCCGAGATCTATGGGTTATTTTTGTCACTGCTTTTTTAAACCGTTCTTCAGTAATAGGCTTTACTAAGTAATCGATAATTGCATCAAATTCGAATGCCGCCGAAGCGTAGTCTTTGTCTGAAGTAACCAAAATGATTTTAGGCGGATTTTTTATCGTCTTGATAAAGTCAAATCCGTTGAAATCTGGCATGTGAATATCAAGAAAGATCACATCTACTTCGTGGTCGTTTAGGTACTTTATTGCCGTGATTGCATTGGGGAATACTTCAACCACTTTAATTTTAGTGAGCGAAGTAATATACTGCTCTAGTACGGCTCTTGCCATCATCTCATCATCAATTATTATGCAAGTCATATTTTTTTGGTGTTATAAGTTATTTACAAAATTTAGCATTAAAGTTAGGGTATTTTCAAAGTCTGTCTGCAAATCTGTTCTATTTTCGGACAATTGATATTCATATTTCTCGGCCATCAAATAGGTATCTTCAAGTCCAAGGATCGCGATTTTATGTTTTATTTTATGTACGTGAAACGCGGCTTGTTGCCACTGATTTGATTTGATGTTTTCATAATACGCGTCAATTTCTATCGGCAATTCATATTGCAAGACCTTTATTAATTTAAGTTTTATACTTTCTTCACCTCGTGCCAATAGTAGAATGTATTCAATATTAGGCTCTTCCATATTATTTGGGTAGTTTAATAAAAAATATGGTTCCGATTCCTTCTTGGCTTTCCAACCAGATTTTTCCTTGGCATTGATCTACAATTTTTTTCACAATCGCCAAGCCGATACCTGTTGATTGTGCATTTTTGGAGTACGATTCAAATATCTGGAAGATTTTATCTTGATACTTAAGGTCGATGCCAACACCATTGTCTTTTACGGAAAAAATATAGTGGTTTTTAGATTCGGTCGATGCTATTATGACAACTCCTTTTTTCTTGTCATTATAGTTTATGGCATTGCTAATCAAATTTTGAAACAATTGGTGCATGATGAAACTATTGGTTTCCATGGTTGGCAATTCATTGGCGATGGTCACGGTAATATTTTTGGGAATATGAATGGTTTCGATTGTATTTCGAACAACTTCATTCAAATCGATTTTTTCAACGGCTCTTTTTTGTGCTTCAATTTTAGAATAGGTCAAAATTCCTTGAATTAGATTGTCCATTTTTTCGACTTTATCTCTAATTTGGTTCAGATATTCTTGCGTCTGATTGCTGAATTCCTTTTCATTGTCTTCCTGAATCCAGGACAGCAAGGCATGTATACTTCGCAACGGCGATTTTAGATCATGTGATACCGCATGGGCATATTCATTTAAATATTCGTTTTGTTTTGCTAATTTATTGAGAAGCTTTTCTTTTTCAATTTCCAGTTTCTTTTGATCTGTAATATCTAAATGAATAGCGACCGACCCAATGATTTTTCCGTTTAAATTGCGATTCGGAGCCCCACTAATCAACCAGTCTCGTTCCTCGCCTTTTTTGGTCTTGACCTTTAATTCATAGGTGTCACTGATGTTGGCTTTTCTTTCGGCTATTTTTTCTTTGATAATTGTATTGTTTTCCTTGTTCAAAAGTAAATCAGAGGCTTTTTTACCAATCATTTCTACCATTGAAAAGCCACTCATTTCGCTAAAAGCTTGGTTGGAGAAAATAATTTTGTCGTGGTTGTCAACCTCGAGTATTCCCATGTGCATGTTCGCAATAATATTACTATACTTGGTTCGTTCCGTTTCCAAGCTTTCCTTGTAGTTTTTCTTGATTGTGATGTCGTCATAACTCCAAAGATGACCATTGTATTCTTTGTCTTTAAACAGCGGAATGTAACTTCTTTCAAAAATTCTACCATCGGCTAAGATGATTTCTTCCGCAATAACTGTTTTTCTTTGTTTGAGAATTTCTTCAATCCTAGTGGAGAATTCCTCTGGGAATTTGAAATAGTTTTTGGTATTCTCAGCCATTAAATTACAATCAAGGCCTTTCATTATCTCAGGTTCAGCATCGATGCCGAATAGTTTGCAAAAGATAGGGTTTACCAAAACTATTTTTCGCTGATCATCTTCCAACAAAATACCTGATTGCAGATTTGTAATCAGTGTTTTCAAACGGTTTTCCGACTCTTCCAATTGCTGAGTAAATTCTTTTTCAAGCGTTATGTTTTCCTGGGTTGCAAAATATTTGAGGACTTCTCCTTGTGCATCGTGCAACACCTGGCAGTGAATACGAACCCAGTATTTTTCCTTTGTTTTGGTATAATTGACAATTTCACAACTAAAAGGCAAACCATTTTCAATTTGATTTTTCATAAATGCAATCGTTGCTACGTCGCTCTCATTGCCCTGTAGTACATCACCGGGTTTATTTCCTAAAAGTTCTTTAGACGTGTAGCCTGTCATTTCTAAAAAGCTATCATTGATCCATTCTGTTTCTCCTTTTGCATTAGTAATAATAACAGCATTGCTATTTTTTTTGACGATGCTAGAAAGTAGGAATAGCTGTTCCTCATTTTGTTTTTCTACTGTAATATCTTCTATAACAGCAAAATATTGTATAACATTATTGTGCTTATCTCGGATTGGTTGTTTGGATGTTTTGTACCAAAAAATTTCCCCTTTTTTTGAAATACTATTTTTTTCGCCTGTAAATAAGTCGCCATTTCGGAATCCTTTAAATATTATTTCTCGCTCCGATTTTGAATTGGTTTTGCACGGGCCAAAATCTAAAATGTTATGACCGATAATTGCTTCAAGATCTCGATCTACTATTTCTTGATACGCCTCATTACACCAGGATATTTCTCCTTGTAGGTTGATCAGAACGACACCGTTTTTATTGGCACTAGCCACGAGCGAGAGCTTTCCTATTTCTTCTTGGTTTTCTTTGTCGTTGGTTATTTCTCTCCCATAAATGTTAATATATCCTTCCTCAAACAAGTTAATACAAACAAAGGAATAGTATTTATCATTGCTTTGTATTTCGAATATCCAACGTTCCTTGGTTGCATCTACTTTTTGAACGATGTATTTGAAAAAGTCTTGAATTTGATATTGTTGCTCTTCATAAAACACAGTTGTAATTGAAGTGGCAGCAGGATTCGTATTTAATAGGTTTCCATCAAAATCAATGCGCATTAATGGATCTGGATTTTGAGTCGGAAATAGCGCTATATCATGAATTTCTTTGTTCGCTTTTTTTAATTCGTTTTTTTGCTTATTTACAGTCGCTAACAATTCCTTTAATTCATTCGACGTGTTTTTAAGATTATTCATGACATGCAATAAATCGATCAAAGGATCATGAAATGCAAAATCGTTGACCGTTAGCTTTTTTTCGATTAGATCATTCATTTCATTAAACCAGGGAGAACCAATAAAAAGGAAGCCATTCTCATAGGATTCAAACTGCCCTCGCAAAGAAATCGAATTCAGCCCATTAGTTTCAATGACAACCAATTGATTGTTAATTTCACTAAAAGTTGTGGTAGTAATTTTGTCTATTCCAGGTCTAATGAATTTGAAAATTGATGAAAAATGATCTCCTTCTTTTAAGTTCGGTAATAATTTTATCAAACTTCTACCACAACTCACCATTGACAAATTTTCATCAATGAGAAAGTAAAATGGAAAAATCTTACTGAAAGTGTCGTTGCTTACATTGAATTGTTGCGCTTTCATCCTATTGCCAGCTTATCTTGAAAATTTCATGAGCATCGCCTTCGTCGCGGGTTTGCAGTAATTCTATGGTAGTTTTAGTAGAAAATAGAATGCCTAAACCTTGAATAAGTCCGCGCACAAATTCTTGAAGTCCCTCTCTTTTTGAAAAGTAATGCAAATGAAGACTATTTTCTTGCACATCGCTCACTTTAAACTCTGGCGGTGTTAATTTCGGATAAATCAACATCACGCGGTTGTGAAATGAGGGAAGATTTATTAAGAAATCTGGCAAGTTAGCGCCTCCCGATTCCATCAAGCCACTATATTTTTCTTTGGTCGTTTTGATGACCCACCATTCGCCAAATGCATTTAGTACTTCGGGAACTGTCATATTCATTTCTTGAGAAACGGCAACTGCGAGCTTGAAAGTAACGTCGTCGTCATAGGCTTCGTCGCTGATAAAAAAATCATGCTCAACACCGCTTTTCTCTCGGATAACATTCCATTTTGCTTCCCCAAAATTAGTCTTCACTAAGTCTTCAATGGCTTTATTTACAATCCCGTACATCTTATGGTGTGATTAGTTCGTTAGTTGACCAATAGAAAAGTATTTTTTCAATACGATCTAAATAGTCTTCATACCGCAATGGTTTCAATATATAACCAGCAATCCCAATTTTGTAGCACTCCAAAATATCGGTATGATTGTTTGAAGTGGTTAGAATTATTGCAGGGATGTGTTGTAGCTTTTCATCGGCTTTTAATATTCTTAGAAACTCGATTCCATTTAATTTGGGCATATTTAAATCTAAAATCACGATATCAGTTTTTGTTTCTTTCTCCTTTAACGTCGCAAGTGCATCTTCACCATTTTCGGCTTCAAGAATAATATGATCTAATCCTAACGTTTTTAATACTCTATTAAATTTGATGACCTCAATAGTGTCGTCTTCAATTAATAATATTTCCAGTGTCTTTTGCATTTTTGATTCTTTCAGTTCTGAATCAAAAATAACATAATTAATTGGTATGTTGTTGTTAATGACCATAAGGATTATGAAAAAAGCGAATAATAGGAAGGTTAAGCCCATTTTTTCGCTTTTGTTGGCATACATATTTTGAGTTTGAGCGCTCTTAGTGTTGCACTTAATTCTTATTGATTCAACTCGTTGATTATTTTCTGGATTCTTTTACAGCACAATATAAACGCTATTATCATAAATTTGGGTATTTAGTTTTTTGGTTTCTATGTCGACTTTTGAAGTGTGCTTGTATCGCTCGAAAGCTGACAGATTTTTGGGTGTTATTAAAGTAACTTTTTTAGTTTTAGCTGAAAATCTAGTTCTTTGACTATATCTTTTTTAACATCATCATTGAAATCAAATATTACTATGTTTTCCGACATGATGCTACTAATTTGGAATTCAAAAAGTTTTACCGATGTGATCACGAATAGATTTTTGAAAAGTGTCGCTGATCGCATAAAAAATTGAAAATCTTCCAAACTAATAATCATAAAGAACGCTGCTTCATAATTTTTGTCGCTATCGGGTAGCACTTTTCTTTTCGTAGTGTATGATTCTATTACAAAGTGTTTCGAGTAGAAGCGTTTGAGCAAATGATTAAAAGACATATTTTGATCATACACAAATATTTGTTTTTTCATTTTGAGTAATTAAAATTCGTCTTGTTATTGTCTTAATTGACTTCGCCCTTTTTTTTGTTTTACTTGTTCACGCAAAGAATCTCATCTTGAGTAACAAATTTTCTTCAACGATGTATTACCAGTCGTGATGTTTTGCTGAAGCTTTGCGTTACTTTCACGTTTAAGTATTAGAAAAATTATTGCTCCTAATGAACTTAGCTATGGTAATCAAAGGTTTATTGATTTAGAGCAGGTACTTTACTCATCTCATTACTGGCGAATGTGTAGTTATCTTGCTCTTTTCTCATCACCTTATTTATCTTAGATACTTGTCTTCTAATGTCATCCAGTTTAATGATGTCAATCTTCAATTTGATAATACGATTTTCGTTAGTAAAAACAATTAGCTTGTATTTGTATGCCTTATGTTCCAAAGAAAACACAATAAACAGCGCTGAGACCAGTAAAGAAATTATCCTAACGGACCCGAATAGCTCACTTATCAGAATAGCAATCGAGCAGCAAAACATCGCACTACCCAGCAGGATAATATTCAAGGTCAAATCCCGCTGTTTAAGAAGTCTTAACTTACTGATTTGAGATAAGTAAAAAACGCGAATAACACCATGATCTTTAAAGCGGAAGTGGTTTTCATTGGCCCTGTAGTAAAGCATCATACATTGCAAGCTTTTAGGTTATCTGATAATCAAAAGTAATTTTACAGTTAGATTTCTTTGATTTAAATTCGATAGATGGCATAAAAAGTATTGTGAAATGCACAAAAATGTAGTTAAAAGGATTTCGAAGTATGTTTTTGTCTGTATAACGCCATTACTTGGGTTGTTGACACTTATAAGTCAACCTATTGTAACTGTTTATTATATTTCTGCTTATGCTAGCATTGATTGACATTCTTTTGGTTTTTGCACTTGAAAGCAAACGAAAATAGGAAGGGCCAGAGTCTGCAATAGCCTTTTAAAGTGAATTTCGAGTGAAATTTTTACTCCTAATAGGACTGATTTTGAAAAAGTATATTCGTCTACATATAGATGCTGCTGGCAGAGTATTGAAGTCCATTCGTCGAAATTTTGCAAAATCTACCATAGGTGCTATCTAAATTTGAGGCATTAAATGTCATGAAATATGAGGGTAGACGCACCTTTTAACAACCTAAAAACAGCGCTTTATTTTATTGCAATTTGTTCTGGTGTAGCCGCATACAGCCAAAACAGTCAAGTGGACGTTGTAGCAAAGTCGCCAGAAATCAATTTACAACAAGGATCTTCTGCAGTATCGGAAATGATTGCGACAGAAATTAGCCGAAAAATTTGAAACCCAAGGCGTGAATGTATTCTTAAAAGATAACCTAACCAATACCGTTCATAATTTGAGCGAATCACCGTATAGTTTAGCTACGGAAGTTGGAACCTTCAATAGTCGTTTTGAGATAGTTTATCAAGAAGGATTATTAGGCGTAACGCCAATTCAGTTTAACGAAAGTCAAGTTGTAATTTATAAAACACCGACCGACGAGATTGTAATTAATAGCGGAAGTACAATGATGTCAACGATCAAGATATTTGATATTCAAGGAAGGTTGTTATATGATAAAAAACAAGTAAATGCTTCACAGATGATCTGCGATTTGTAAGCATCAACAGGAGTGTTGTTGGTTCAAATTTCGAATACAGAAGGTGTTGTAGTTACCAAGAAAGTGATGTTGTAGAAAATAGGATTTTAGCATCATAATGGCTTTGGTTCCAGCAGATAAATAGTTGAGTATGACCAAAAAAAATTTTGAAAATTAGGGTTGAATTTTTAGCAAATAGTGGGCTGATGTACATTTAGAGGATTAGTTTGTTTTCATAGATGATTAGGTTTCGTAGGTGACTAAAACTCCTGTATTAAAGTCCACTTTTTTGACAAATAGTTCAACATATTCTGACCTTAGTAAAATTATCAGCAATAGTAACAATCCGTTCGTTATTACTCAATAGCTCATTAAAAAAAATGAACCCACAATTAGAGCATTTAAAAAAGGTCATTGAGCCCTTACGTCAGGAGATTATCAATCATAAAGTTTATTCGATGATTAATGATATTGAAGACCTAAGAATCTTTATGCAGTTTCATGTTTTTGCAGTTTGGGACTTTATGTCATTACTGAAAACTTTGCAAAACAATTTGACTTGTACCAGTGTTCCTTGGTTTCCAGTTGGATCTGCAGATACGCGATTCCTTATTAATGAAATTGTCGTTGGAGAAGAAGCCGATTTAGATTTATATGGCGTGAGAAAAAGTCATTTTGAGTTGTACTTAGACGCCATGGAGCAATGCGGTGCACATACGCTACAAATGCTCGTATTTGTCGATGAATTGAAGCTTCATGGAAATCTAAAAAAGGCCTATCGCGTTTCAAAAACACCAGTTCAAGCTCAAGAATTTGTTGACTTTACTTTTGATATTATATCAAGCAAAAAGAGTTATTTGCAATCGGCCGTATTCACTTTTGGTAGGGAAGATCTCATTCCTGATATGTTTGTTTCAGTAATCAATACGATGCACAAGAACTTCCCAGACGAAATTTCGATATTTAAATATTATATAGAAAGACATATAGAAGTGGATGGAGGTCACCATAGCCAACTTGCACTGCAGATGACCTCGAATCTCTGTGGTACTAATGAGCAAATTTGGCTTGAGGTTGAGGAAGCCGTAGTGCAATCTTTAAAGCGAAGAATAGGATTATGGGATGGTATATATGATCAAATAGTGAAAAATCGCTAACTGTAGCTACTTTATTTTAACAGCGTTGGTATTTTGAAGAGTCCTCGCTTGAATAAACAAAATTTTGTAATAGTGGCTTAGATTAATAATAGCGCAGGTTTCAAATCAAATGGAATATAAAATCTATACATTAAAAATTTAAATCAATGAAAAAAACAGCAAAAATAATAGTGCCACTTTTCATTTTAGTACTGTTTATTTGTAGTTCCTACACCAAAGGACCGCGTTCTGAAGCATCATCAATTAACACCAATGATCAGACGCATTTCTCTTTTAAAACACCAGACTGGAATGGGTACGTCCCTTGTAAGTTAGATTTTGAGGCTATTGCATTAAATGATAGCACCAACGTAATAGCGTTTGATTCTGCTTCTACTAATGCGTCATTGTGCTTTTCTTATCCAAAAGACAGTTCTGCGATTGTGAAAAATCGAGAACTAAAAAGATATAAAATTAAGAGTCATTTCGAAAATAATGCACCTTTTCAATTTTCTCTAAAACTACCTTCAAATAGAAATTACTTGGACGATTTGACAAAAAGATTGGTCAGCAATGCGGGATTTTCGGATACAGAATATAACGAAGTTACCGAAGTAAAATATCTGAAAAGTGAACCTAATTATGCAGTTTTTATAGTTAAGTGTAATTATAAATTAAATGCAAGGATTATTGCAACACCAAAACTAAGTAAGCCAGTGTCTGGAACTTTTACTTTTTTGGTTCGGACTTCTAAATTATAGCAGTAGTAGAATTTTAAGCTTTAAAAAAATTATTTATGAAAAGAAATATATTTTTTAGTGTTTTAATTAGTCTGTTTGCAATGGTATCTACTGCTCAGACAGACATCACAACTGCAACTTCAAAGTACCGTAGAAGTTCGCTTTATACCATGCTCACACTCGATGCTGCTAGTCCTTACGCAGAAGAAATTAAATCATACTTTATCAATAGCCCGATTCCTGATAAATTTAACGATCACAATTTAGAAAACAGAATCTTTACTGTTTATCTGCCAGAGCCCAAGGAAATGATGTCATTATTCTTCGGTAGCGCTACTCCAGCAGACACTAAAACGGTCGCAGATAATTCAGCAAATAAAAGCGAAAAACAATTAGATGATATAGCAAAAAACTTAATTGCCAAATGGTTTAACAGATCTGCTAAGGGCGGATTTAATATGGAATTAGTCAAAAGTCGGGGAACTTATGATGCTTCTGCCTTAGATGTTGCTCGGTCAAAAAATGATCAAAGAGGAATGGCGCTTTTAGCAGATGCCGGAGAAGAATTAATCAGTAAGACCTTTGTGCTTGTTAATGAATTCAAATATGTTTCCAAAGAAGAAGTCGCCAAAAAGGCAAGCGGGTTGCTTAACGCGTTTGGGCAAGCTGCTGGCGCTGCTGGTCTGGGCGACATATCAACAGCTGCAACTATAACCTCCGCAGGTGTAACGATAGCAGGAAAGGGCTATGTTGTAAAAACAAAAGGCCATCTATACCAACTAAAATGGGACGAGGAAACTGCCGCTATTTTCTATAATGACTTTTGGGCCGACGATAAGACGATCACACCTGAAAAAAAGAAAGCCTTTGATGAGACAAATCTTTTTAAATTAGTTTACATTGGGACCGATGAGTCATGGGCAGATGTTCAATCCTCTACTTTTACAAAAAAAAGTGAAGTTGAGTTAGTTCAAAAGGCTACTATGAAAGCCATGGATGCGGTTATCGTTAAACTCCAAAAAAATCATGATGAGTTTAAGACCAAAACGCCATTGTATAGTGGCGAACCGATTACTGCTAAGATTGGTTTGAAAGAAGGACTTTCAGAAAAATCAAGGTTCGACGTGTTGGAACAGCGACAAGACAAAAATGGAAAAACAGAATATGTGGAAGTCGGCACAATCAAAGTTGACACTTCGTATCCAATCTGGGATAACCGATATGGCGCGGAGGAAGAGAATCCCGATACTAAAGTTGATAAAACTTATTTCAAGAAAATAAGCGGCAAAGAGTTTTATCCTGGTATGCTTATCGTTCAGAAAAAAGGAAAATAATAACTTCTGACACAAGAATTTAAAAAAGAATTCATTTCATTTTCATTATTTTACTAGTTCGATTTTTCTTCAATTCTCGAAAGTAAAAAATTAAAATATACCCTCAGAAAATGTCATGTGATATTGAATGTGCTCGTATTAAATTAATGTAACCTATTACTTTCCAAGGAGAACAATTTTATTTTTTTCATCAAAAAAATGTAAAAAAACTTGTTCGTAGTCGGTAAAATAGAGAATTTTTCGGTTTAAATGACTAAATGTGCAGGTGAAATTTCATTTAT
>CANGTL010000016.1 GCA_947456815.1 Flavobacteriaceae bacterium | reverse complement strand
CTGAGAAGGGTATTGGGATGTTTCTACCAATTATTGCTATCGTTTTTTTAGTGTTGGCTAACAAAGCCATCCAAAAGGATGAAGATCTCGTAAAATCTGTTGACCGATTGAGATAAACCTATAAACTTAGTTTATTTAGTGCGAAGAAAAACCTGGATTAGCGTCCGGGTTTTTTTTGTTTTTAGAGTTACTGAGATTCTGAGTGCCTGAGTTGCTGAGTCAATCTAAAATCAATAGAACGCACTATTTCATCATTGGAATACAAACTTCTCGTTACTACAAAACAAACTCAGTATCTCAGTCACTCAGCAACTCAGTTACTTCTTCCCAAGCTCCACAATCTCCAAATCCTTTATCTGATCCCCATCAATCACAAACCGCAACATCGTTCGCACTTGGTGAAAACCACTTTTTCCAGCAGCGCCAGGATTCATATGCAATAATTGCAGCTTCTTATCATAAATGACTTTCAAAATATGAGAATGCCCACATATAAAAAGCTTGGGTGGATTCTTGATAATTTCCGCTCTAATTTCCTGATTGTATTTATCTGGATAACCACCGATATGGGTGATCCAAACATCAACACCTTCGCAGAAAAAACGGTTGTGCAAAGGAAACTCCATTCTGGCTTTGTCGTCATCAATATTGCCATAAACCGCGCGCAAGGGTTTGTGTTTCTTGAGTGTATCCGTCACTTCTAAATTCCCAATATCGCCTGCATGCCAAACTTCATCGGCTTGATCGACATATTTCAATATGACTTCATCCATGTGACTGTGCGTGTCGGAAAGCAAAAGGATTTTTTTACTCACAATTTTATTTTATTTTTTTGTGTTCGTGACCCGAGCCATTATGGCGAACGGATGAAATAATCTTCGATTTCAATTTTAAAGTTACTGAGATGCTGAGTTTCTGAGTTTCTGAGTTTTTTTTTACGAGCCGGGAACCTGCTATCCACTACAATCTTTTGTGTCGAACGCCGCCACAAAAGGATTTTCGTTGCTATCAGGGCTAGGGTTTGCGGTAAAAATAAACATTCTCTTTCCAAATCAAAAATTTGTATTTAGAAGTCAATCTAGCATCACCCAAATTAACATTTACTTACCATTCCCAATTTCAAAATCAATTCTATTAATAAGTATATTTGCACACGCATACCAACTACCGATAACAAAAAACCGACAACTCACAACCGACAACTCTTGATGCGTTACTTCATTCAATTTTCATACAACGGCACAAATTATCACGGTTGGCAATCGCAACCCAATGCCGTGACAGTTCAAGAAACACTGACCAAAGCGATGGCAACGGTTTTGAATTGTTCGATAGAGTTGATGGGCGCAGGAAGAACCGATACTGGAGTTCACGCGAAAATCATGTACGCTCATTTTGACACAGAAATCGCAATCGATTCGGGAAATTTGGTGCACAAACTCAATTCGTTTCTTCCCAAAGATATTGTAGTTCATGAAATCATTGCTGTACATGACACCGCACATGCTCGATTTGACGCAACAAAACGAACCTATGAATATCACATTCATACGTTCAAAAATCCGTTTTTGACAGATTTGAGTTGGTATTTTACTTCACAACTTGATGTAGACGCCATGAATGAAGCCGCAAAATTGCTATTGACGCACACCGATTTTGAGTGTTTTTCTAAAGTGAATACAGACGTTAATACTTTCAATTGCAAGGTTAGTTTTGCGCAATGGTCACAAGACGAAAATAAGCTTATTTTTACCATCTCGGCAGATCGGTTTTTACGAAATATGGTGCGAGCTATTGTCGGAACCTTGATTAATGTTGGTTTGCATAAAATTACAATAGATGATTTTCAAGCTATATTAGAAAGTAAGAACAGAAGTGAAGCTGGGTTTTCGGCACCTGCGCACGGATTATATTTAACCGAAATCGTCTATGATTACGTAAAACCCTAGCCCTGATGGAAGCGGCATCCTTTTGTTCTGGCGTTCAGAACAAAAGATAAAGCGGACAGCAGGAACAGCTTCAAAAAACTTAAGACCTTAGCGACTCTGTCGCTTTACAATTCAAAAAAATGACACGAGCGAAGCGTCTGCATGAGACGTATAAAAAACAAATATAAAACTTCGAATGAAAGCAAAAGCATTTGACACCCTCGTTTTTAAACGAATTCTAAAATACACTAAGCCCTATCAATGGCGGTTTAATAGCGTCGTCTTTTTTGCTGTTTCACTTTCTGTATTTGCTGCCTTACGTCCGTATTTGCTAAAACAAACAGTTGATGGTTATATCAAAACGCACGACGCACACGGATTGTTATTCTATATTGTTTTGATGGGCATTGTACTTCTAGCCGAGGTTTTTTCTCAATTCTATTTTGTGCTGTGGGCGAATTGGCTGGGCCAAGACATTGTGAAAGATATCCGTATAAAACTCTTTAAGCATATGTTGAGTTTTAAAATGAAGTACTACGACAATGCGCCAGTAGGCCAACTGGTTACAAGATCGGTATCGGATATCGAGCAAATCGCAAAGATATTTAGCCAAGGTTTGTTTATGATCATTAGTGACTTATTAAAAATGGTGGTCGTATTGCTTTTTATGTTCTATATGAACTGGCGACTCACCTGGATTGTGATAGTGGCCATGCCTATTTTGGTGTTTTTCACAAGAATCTTCCAGCGTAAAATGCAAGTGGCTTTTGAGGACGTTCGCAACCAAGTGGCGAATATGAACACTTTTGTGCAGGAGCGTGTGACAGGGATGAAAATAGTACAACTGTTTAATCGCGAAGATATTGAAGCAGAAAAATTCAGCGAAATCAATGACAAACATCGCAAAGCATGGATCAAAACAATCTTATACAACTCGATTTTCTTCCCTATTGCTGATATCATCTCTTCATTAACGCTGGGTTTTGTGGTCTTGTATGGCGGCATTAATATATTGCATGGTGATCATTTTACGACTTTTGGAGATTTGTTTTCTTATACGATGTTTATTGGAATGCTGTTCAATCCTTTGCGACAAATTGCAGATAAATTCAACGAGATGCAAATGGGGATGATTGCCGCGAATCGGGTCTTCGATATAATTGATACGCAAGATCAAATACAAGATACAGGAACCATCGAAGCGCCTAAGTTTGAAGGCAATATCTTATTTAGAGGAGTACGTTTTAGCTATATCGAAAATGAAGAAATAATCAAAGGGCTTGACTTAGAAGTTAAAGCTGGTGAAACGGTTGCCATTGTTGGTTCTACTGGCGCTGGAAAATCTACGATTATTAACTTATTAAATCGTTTTTATGAAATAGATAGTGGGACAATTTGCATTGACGGACATTCCATCAAGGACTACAGTTTGACCTCCATTCGGAAACAAATTGCGGTAGTTTTGCAAGATGTATTTTTGTTTGCCGATACGATTCTCAATAATATTACCTTGTTTAATACGGAAATCACAAAAGAAGAAGTCATCCGCGCAGCTCAGAAAATTGGCGTGCATGATTTCATTATGAGTTTACCTGAAAATTACGACTACAACGTC
The DNA here is from genome assembly GCA_947456815.1 of Flavobacteriaceae bacterium. Classification (GTDB taxonomy): domain Bacteria; phylum Bacteroidota; class Bacteroidia; order Flavobacteriales; family Flavobacteriaceae; genus Flavobacterium. Next base: position 49,168 of record CANGTL010000016.1, on the reverse strand, counting down.
AAAGAACGCGGCGTCATGTTATCGTCGGGGCAACGGCAATTGATTGCCTTTTTGCGAGCGTACATGAGCAATCCGAGTATTTTGATTTTGGACGAAGCAACCTCTTCTATCGACACCCATTCGGAAGAACTCATTCAAAAAGCGACTGAAACCATCACCGAAGGAAGAACCTCGATTGTCATCGCACATCGCTTGGCAACTATTGTCAATGCGGATAAAATAGTCGTGATGGACAAAGGAGTGATTGTCGAGCAAGGATCGCATCAGGAATTGGTTGGGAAAGAAAATGGCTACTACAAGAAATTATACGATTCGCAATTTGCTTTGGAAGGATTAGCAAGTGAATAATTTCTATGGAAAGAATTGAAAAATTAGGTGACCTATATCTTTATTTCTAGTGTATGAAAAAATCGATTAGCATACTTCTTCTTTTATACATCGGTTTTTGTCATGCGCAAATGCAAGATAGCGTTGCAGTTTCGACCCAAAGTTTTCAAATCAGCAATGGCGTAACTTATACTTATCAAAAACCGAAGTTCCTTTCTATTTTTAAAAATATACCTAAAGACCTCATTGCCTTAGGGAATTTCACCATTCAAAAAGAAAATCTAAAATGGGACGCCATTGTCCTTGGCTCTACTATTGCGCTACTTCCAGTAGACCAAAATATAGTAGACGAATCTCAAAGAATTGGCGATCGAATTGGCGGCTGGGATGAACCTTCTACCTACAAAAGAGTGTTTGGCATTGAAATGTTTCCGACCAGCACTTCCTCGGCAGTTTATTTTATTGGAACGGGCAATACGACGCTGCTCTTGAGCGGATTCTTTTATGCTGTTGGAAAAATTGGTCCAGATGATTATAGGGCATTAAATACGTCAAGTGAACTCGTTGAAGTGCTCTTGTCGGTCGGTGTAGCAACACAAACGATAAAAAGAATCACAGGCAGACAAAGTCCCATTGCCGCTAATCAAGATGGTGGTGCATGGCGGCCTTTCCCAAGTTTTTCAGCGTTTGCAACCAACACGCCCAATTACGATGCCATGCCATCTGGACATATGGCAACTTATATGGCGACAATAACGGTCATTGCAGAAAACTATCCCGAACTCAAGTGGATTCGGCCTGTTGGCTATTCAGTAGGTGCAGCGTTAGCCTTTAATATGATGAGCGGCCAAGTACATTGGGCATCCGATTATCCGCTTGGAATTTTAATTGGCTATGTGATTGGGAAAAATGCGGCCGACAGGAGAATTACAAAGTCAACAAAAGTAACCAACCTTATCCCAAATCAAACCAAATATAAGACAAGTTATAGCTATAACAGATTCAACGATACCAATCTGATTGGGATGATCATTACGTTTTAAATTCACAAGTCGAATGTCTTATTCGGTATAACAACTTTTAAAAATAAATCCTTATTTTCGCACCATATTTAAATCACGCAAATACAAGTAAAAATGAAATACGATATTATAGTTTTAGGAAGTGGTCCAGGTGGTTATGTTACTGCTATTCGTGCCTCACAATTGGGCTTTAAAGTAGCCGTAATTGAAAAAGAAAGTTTGGGCGGTGTTTGTTTGAATTGGGGTTGTATCCCGACAAAAGCATTATTAAAATCTGCGCAAGTTTTTGACTACCTAAAACACGCTTCTGATTATGGTTTGACGATTTCATCATTTGATAAAGACTTTAATGCTGTTGTAGCGAGAAGTCGTGGCGTTGCAGACGGAATGAGCAAAGGCGTTCAGTTCTTGATGAAGAAAAACAAAATCGATGTGATTGAAGGCTTTGGAAAAATCAAACCAGGCAAAAAAGTTGACGTAACTGCTGCCGACGGAAAAGTTGTTGAATATGCTGCTGATCATATCATTATTGCTACTGGAGCACGATCGAGAGAATTACCGAATTTACCTCAAGATGGTAAAAAAGTGATTGGATACCGTCAAGCGATGACACTTCCTTCACAACCAAAATCGATGATTATCGTTGGTTCAGGAGCTATTGGTGTTGAGTTTGCCCACTTCTATAATGCTATGGGAACAGAAGTAACTATCGTTGAATTTATGCCGAACATTGTTCCTGTTGAAGATGAAGATATCTCAAAACAAATGGAGCGTTCGATGAAGAAAGCCGGTGTAAAAATCATGACTTCTTCCTCTGTAGAAAAAATTGACACGTCTGGTTCTGGTGTAAAAGCCACCGTAAAAACTGCCAAAGGGGAAGAAACTTTAGAAGCAGAAATCTTACTTTCGGCTGTTGGAATCAAAACCAATATCGAAAACATAGGATTGGAAGAATGTGGTATTGCCGTTGATAAAGATAAAATTTTGGTAAATGCTTACAACCAAACCAATATTCCTGGATATTATGCGATTGGTGATGTAACTCCTGGTCAAGCATTGGCGCACGTTGCGTCTGCGGAAGGAATCAATTGTGTGGAGAAAATCGCGGGTATGCATGTACATCCAATAGACTATGGAAATGTCCCTGGTTGCACCTATGCCACGCCAGAAATTGCTTCTGTTGGATTAACAGAAAAACAAGCTCGTGAAAAAGGATACGATTTAAAAATTGGTAAATTCCCTTTTACAGCTTCCGGAAAAGCAAAAGCAGCTGGAACGCCTGATGGATTTGTGAAAGTAATTTTTGATGCCAAATATGGTGAATGGTTAGGATGCCACATGATTGGCGCAGGCGTGACGGACATGATTGCCGAAGCGGTTGTAGCGCGCAAATTAGAAACAACAGGTCACGATATTTTAAAAGCAATTCACCCGCATCCAACAATGAGTGAAGCAGTGATGGAAGCAGTAGCGGATGCTTATGGTGAAGTAATTCATTTGTAATAAAATTTTATTGTTTTAGATAAAATCCGTTTTGTGAAAGCAGAACGGATTTTTTGTTAATAATAAATTTATACCGATAAATATTGATTATCAATTATTTATAACTTTAAGGTATTAATTCTAACTAAAACATTTTTATTATGAAAAAAAGAATTTTATCATTAGCACTTGTAGTTGTAATTTTTGTCTTGACAACGAGTTGCAAAAAAGAAACTGAAGTTACTACACCGACATTCGATGCTGCTGCTGCAAAAACAGAAGTTGAAGCAAGAGCAAAAGTATTTGTTGAAGCGCTGAACACAAAAGACTCGGTAGGCTTGGCAAATTGCTACACGACCGATGCCAAATTTATGCAGCCGAACGATAAAACTGTTGAAGGCAGAGCCAACATCCAAAAATTATTTGGCATGTGGATGAAAGGACCAATGATGCAAATTAGAATCAATACCGTTGAAGTATGGGGAGATGAAAATATGCTTGCGGCCGAAAACAATTGGTCTTTCTTAAATGAAAGTGGAAAAACAGTAGATACCGGAAAATCAATCGAAATCTACAAAAAAGAAGATGGAGTTTGGAAGTTGCATCGTGATTGTTATAATTCTGATTTGCCTCCATCACCTCCAGCTCCCGTTGCGCCAGCAAAATAGCACAATCATATTTTCAAAAAAATCGTTTTGTCTATCGATAGAACGATTTTTTTTTGTCGACCAGTCAATTCAATTTGCTTAAAAAATTGTACATTTGAGTTGGACAACTTTCCAAATCAAAGATGAAAACAATGAATGGTCTCAACAAAGTCAGCGAATCCATCCAACTATTTTTGATTGAAATCGGCGAGCTTTCCTATTTCACGCTTCGCTTCTTTAGAGAAACCATCAAACCACCATTTGAATTTAGAGAATTCTTACGCCAGTGTTTTTACATCGGGAATCGTTCGCTATTTCTAGTTGCGACCACAGGTTTTATTATCGGATTGGTTTTTACACTACAATCTCGACCAACATTAGAACAATTTGGAGCCGCATCTTGGATTCCAGCCATGGTTAGCGTTTCTATAATTCGGGAAATAGGTCCGATTATCACAGCGTTGATTTGCGCTGGACGAATTGGCTCTGGAATAGGAGCCGAACTTGGTTCGATGCGGGTTACCGAACAAATCGATGCGATGGAAGTATCTGGCACAAATCCACTTAAATATCTAGTCGTTACTCGAGTTCTTGCTACCACGTTTATGCTACCAATCTTAGTGTTCTTTGGAGATCTCATTGCCATTTACGGCTCCTATATCATCGAGAATATCAAAGGAAATGTCTCACTACTACTCTACTTTACACAAGTTTTCAATCATTTGGAATTTAGCGATGTGATTCCGTCAACGATTAAGACCTTTTTCTTTGGTTTTGCGATTGGTATGGTTGGCTGTTTTAAAGGATACAATTGTAAAAAAGGAACTGCTGGCGTAGGATTAGCAGCAAACTCAGCCGTTGTTTTTAGCTCAATGTTGCTCTTTATAATTGACTTTATCGCCGTTTTTATCTCAAATATATTTTATAACTAACTATGTTCAACTCGAAATCAAAGCCTATAATTGACATTCGTGACTTAAAAAAAAGTTACGGAGACAATCATGTGCTTTCGGGATTTCATCTGAAGCTCTATGAGGGTGAAAACTTGGTCATTATGGGAAAGTCAGGTTCGGGAAAATCCGTAATGATAAAGTGTCTGGTCGGTTTGGAAGAACCGGATAGCGGAACGATAGAAGTTATGGGCAAAGTAATAAGTGAATTAGAGCATGATGAACTCGATGAATTGAGAACTGAAATTGGTTTTCTTTTTCAAGGTAGCGCACTATACGACTCCATGTCTGTTAGAGAAAATTTGGAGTTCCCTCTAAGAAGACACACCAAGAAATTTGGAGTCATTGAAGACACCACGCCAATGGTAATGGAAGCACTTGAAAATGTTGGCTTAGCACACACTATTGATTTGATGCCAAGCGAACTTTCTGGCGGAATGAAACGCCGTGTTGCGTTGGCGAGAACTTTAATATTACAACCAAAAATTATATTATACGATGAACCGACGACTGGTCTAGATCCTATCACTTCAAAAGAAATCATACTTTTAATGACAAGTATTCAAAAAAAATACAACACTTCGTCAATCATTATTACGCACGATGTTGATTGTGCTAGAGTTATTTCTAATCGAATGATACTTTTGGTCGATAGTATAAACTATGCAGAAGGTACTTTTGAAGAACTATCATCATCAAATGATCCAAAAATTCAAGCATTTTTTAAATAAATACCCATGGAAAAAACAACTTCACAAAAAATACGTCTCGGTCTATTTGTCATTATAGGGCTTATTATTTTCATTCTAGCAATCTATTTTATTGGCAACAAACAACAGATGTTTGGCAAAACAGAACATTTGAAAGCGGTATTTACCAATGTAGGTGGTCTTCAACTAGGAAATAATGTTCGGTATTCTGGTATCAATGTTGGAACTGTCCAAGATATCACGATGATTAATGATACTGCAGTCAGTGTTGATATGATTATTGACAAAGCAATATTTAAAAACATCAAAAAAAATGCTATTGCAACAATTGGTTCTGATGGACTTGTTGGTAGTATGATTATCAATATTATTCCGGGAAAAGGAACTGCTGATTTTGTTGAACCCAATGGTGTCATTCATTCATTTAATCGAATCAGAACTGACGACATGTTAACAACGCTAAATACAACTAATGAAAATGCAGCACTTCTGACCGCAGACTTATTGAAGATAACCAAAGAAATAACGCAAGGGAAAGGCACCGTTGGACTTTTAATTAACGACACCGTCATGGCGAATGATCTCAAGAAAACGATGCACTACCTCAGAATAACAAGCAAAGGCACTTCAGAATCAGTTGCCAAACTAAATAAATTGGTAGACAATTTGAGCAAAAAAGACAATGTTGTTGGCGTCTTGAGCGACACTGTCGTTGCTAATAAAATCAAATCAATTACAATCAATTTGGATCAGTCCAGTCGTGAAATCAACAAAGTTGTTGAAAATCTGAATGCCACAATTCTCAATGTAAAAGATGGTAAGGGCGCGATCAATTACCTTTCGAATGATCCGAGTTTAGTGAAGAAGATCGACTCGACAATGACCAATATCAATCAAGCAAGTTCACGATTGAATGAAAATTTAGAAGCTCTAAAACATAACTTTTTCTTCAAAGGATATTTCAAAAAGCAGGAGAAAGCCAAAAAGAAAAAATAACGTTATAAATCTTGCAATACTGAAATCAAGTAATCGATATCTTCTACAGTATTGTGCTCACTAAAAGAGATTCGGAGTGACGGTTTCAATTGCTCTTCGTCCGGAAGTATTTCTGCCAAAACATGTGATGTTTTTGCGCTACCCGACTGACAAGCGCTGCCTCGAGATACAGCAATTCCTTTCATATCCATGTGAAACAAGATCATTGCAGTCTTGTCTTTAGGAAAAGGCAATTGAATATTTATGATATTATAAAATCCATCGGGATTGCCATTAATTTTAAAACCAGGAAAGCGCGATTCAAGTTGCGAAATCAAATAGCCCCTCAAGTTGCTAATATAGCTTTGATTCGTCTCTAAACTGCCGAGGGAAATTTCTAAAGCATTGGACATTCCAGCAATATTATGAATGGCCTCCGTTCCCGGCCTTATTCCTTTTTCTTGCTCACCGCCAAACAACATTGGAGCAATTGGCAAACCTTTTCTAATAAAAGCAAAACCAACACCTTTTGGCCCATGAAATTTATGAGCACTTGCCACTAAAAAATCGATAGGTAGTTCCTGTAAATTGAAAGAAAATTTACCTATTGCTTGCACGGTATCAGAATGAAAAAACGCTTGATGTTGTTTGCAAATTCGACCAACTAATTCTAAATCTAAAACAGTTCCGATTTCATTGTTTACATGCATCAATGAGACCAGTGTTTTTCTATTATCAGCTAATAAAGAAACCAAATGTGTTACATCAACGGCTCCATTTGGTAAAATATTGACATACTCGACCGCAATATTAAACTCATTTTGCAATGCATCCAAAACATGCAAAACAGCGTGGTGCTCTATTTTACTTGAAATAATTCTGTCTACTTTTAATACTGTAACCGCGTTGCGCAAAATCCAGTTGTTTGCTTCTGTTCCACCAGAAGTAAAAATAATCTCTTGAGCGGATGCATTGAGTGCTTTAGCAATTGATTTTCTTGATAACTCAAGAACACTTTTTGCTTGCCGTCCAAAACTGTGCGATGATGATGGATTGCCAAAATCTTCTTGCATTACTCGCATCATCTCTTGCATTACCTCAGGATAAATGGAAGTAGTGGCAGCATTATCAAGATATACTTTTTTCATGCGCCAAAGGTAAGAATTTTGAATCTCTAATCGCAATTGATTTGATTGCCCATTGTCAATTAAAATCCTATTTTTGTCGAAAATAGTTTGATTATGAAAAATTTTCTTGCATTGCTTTTTCTTTTGCTACTCTTAAACGGATGTGATGATGGTGATCTAACAGTTGAAAATATTGACTTTGCCGCTGTTACAGCCAATAGCTGCGGAGAAACCATTTATAAATTCAATGGTAATGAAGCGATGTACATGAAGATCCCTACTTCAAGAAATGCATTCATAAATGACGTTACACTAAGTGATTCGCCGCGAGTAATTCCAATTGGTGGAGATGTTTCGGTGACCTATCGCGCATACAATGGCACTCCATCAGTCGCAAACATTTGTTCCTCACCTGGACCAATTTCTCCAGTAGCGACAACAGAATGGATTGCAACCTCAGGGAATATTGAAATAAGTACCACTGCCGTTTATACAACAAATGAAACCACCGGCGCCACAAAAATTTCAAGGTTTATCCACAACATAGTATTCAAGAACATTGTGTTTTCAAAACCAAGCGGTACACAAATTTACGAGACCTTTACTTTCGGCGCATACAATACAACGCCAACAACATTGCCGTTTAGTTTTAGTCCAGATGATGTCAAAATATGCACAAACAATCAGTTACTATACAACGCCAGAACCAACGGAATAGAGGGGATTTCAATAGAAAACTTTGATGCTAACTTATTGTCAACAACCAATTTGGGAGTCGCCAAAACAGGGGTGATTTCTGCTTCCTCAAACAAAGTTGTTTACAGACTCTTCAAAGAGGCACTTACCACTGCAAACAATAGTGACTATTTCTGTGTTTCAGCTTTGCCAGTTTTTCCGCCGATTAATGAAACTTGGATTGCAAAAGCTGGTACTGCTGACGTTAATGGTCTCATTGAAGTTACAACGACTACCAATGGAACCGGATATTTACATACCATCATCTTGAAAGCGGTCACTTTCCAAAAAGGAAATAATACGTTTTATTACGGTGATTCCATTTTGTTAGGAAACTTACTAACGACGATCTAAAATCTAATTAGAATTTTGACGGATAAAAACTTCTGTTGCACCCAATCCGTATTTCTGATAATTGGCGTCACGAAAAGAAATTGATTCGTATCGTCCAAGCAAAAAATCCAATTCTGCTTTTAGAATTCCCTCGCCAACTCCGTGTATAAAAACTATTTTAGGAATGCGATTTCTGATGGCAAATTCGATGTGCCTTTTTGCCGTTTCTGATTGCAAATTTAGAATCTCATAATTGTTCATTCCTCGAAAATTTTTCGCCAATTTTTCGATGTGCAAGTCAAATTCAGGAGGCGGAATTTCCCCTTTTATTTTCTTTTCTTTGACAAAACTTCTTGGTTTTGCAATCTCTTTGTCTTGTTTTATCTTATCTGAATTAAAACTTCCTATATTTTTACTTAAACTACTGGTTTTAAAATTTTTAATCAATTGATTGACAAAATATGTCATCGTAAAACCGTCCTCTGATTCGATGGTTATTTCATTATTATTCACAGCAATTACAACGCCGTCGATGGCGTCATCCAACACTGAAACTTCATCTCCTATCTTAAACATTTTCGTCTTCGTTTTCTTGATTTTTACTTGGTGTTTTAGCACTTAACTTCATCATTCCAAACATAAAAATTACAATGGCAATAATGATAATATACACATTTTTGTCCGGTTTACTTTGCTCATAAAATGCGATGCAAATCGCAACGATCATGATTGGAATCAGAAACTTTTTCACCTTGGTATCGATTTAATTTCAACCAAAAGTAACTAACTTTAAAGTAACAATCTTCAAATTTTGCAATCATTTTTTTTGTAAAATTGTAGTACTAAACAATGTCATATTGGATCTAGAAAAATATATGATTCCATGCTTAAACAAGAAACTCTTCGGAATAGAGTGTTTGGGCTGTGGAACCCAACGCGCGATTGTTTTGATTCTAAAAGGAGATTTCATGGGTGCATTTTATCAGTTTCCAGCCATCTATACCACCTTGCTGTTTTTTGGTTTTGTAGGCTTGCACTTTTTTGATAAAAGCAGGAACTACCATCGCGCAATGATTGGTCTGGCAATAATTAATGCAATCATTATGATTGTTTCTTATATTTACAAAATGACTCAATAACAATCTAGATTTATGGAAAAACACAAACTACCAAACGCCAACGCAGTCCTTGCGCTAGGAATTTTATCGATTTTAACCTGTTGCTGCTGGGGTATTGGTTTAATATTGGGGATTGTTGCCTTAATAGTAGCAAAGAAAGATATTGTGCTTTACAGCGAAAATCCAGAACATTTCCAAGGATACTCAAACATTAATACAGGTAGAATTCTTGCTATCATTGGTATTGTTTTGAGTTCACTCTACTTAATTTTCATGATTTATTTGGAAATTAACTTCACTGATGAAGAATTGAAAGGGATCCAAGAGAACTTATTGGAAAAAATGAAACATCAACAAGAGCAAGAATAAAAAAGTCCTCCAATTGGAGGACTTTTTTTTTATTTTTCGAACTGTTTCAAAGTCTTAATGATAATTGAAACGCAATCTAACAATTGATCTTCATTCATAACCAAAGGCGGCGCAAAACGAATAATATTACCATGTGTCGGCTTCGCTAACAAACCATTGTCGCGTAACGCCATACAAATATTCCAAGCGGTATCACTTTCTTCTGTATCGTTAATCACAACTGCATTCAATAGACCTCGACCTCTAACCAACGTAGCGATGTTACTCGTTTTAATATACTCAGCTAATTTAGAACGGAATAATTTCCCCAAAGTTCTAGCGTTTTGAGCCAAGTTTTCATCAACAACAACCTCCAAAGCCGCTACAGCAACAGCCGCAGCAACTGGATTTCCACCAAAAGTAGAGCCATGCTGACCAGGCTTAATCACATTCATAATGGAATCATTTGCCAAAACAGCTGAAACCGGATAGGCACCGCCAGACAAGGCTTTTCCTAATATTAAAATATCAGGTGTAGCGTAAGTAGCTTGTTTCTCACAGTGATTTTCGCAGGTGCAATTTCCACATACTGCTAACAAAGATCCAGTTCTAGCGATTCCAGTCTGAATTTCATCAGCAATAAACAAAACATTGTATTGGTTGCATAATTCCTTCGCACGCATCATATAATCATCAGCTGGCGTATAGACACCTGCTTCCCCTTGAATAGGCTCCACAAGAAAACCAGCAATATTTGGATTGTCTTTTAATGCCTCTTCTAAGGCGTCAATCGAATCATACGGGATTTTGATAAATCCATCAGTGTACGGTCCAAAATTCTTACGGGCATTTTCGTCATTAGAAAAGGAAATAATTGTCGTTGTTCTTCCGTGAAAATTTCCTTCACTAACAATAATTTGCGCCTGATGCGCAGCGATTCCTTTTACTTCATACGACCATTTTCTACAAAGCTTCAAGGCAGTTTCAACTGCTTCAGCTCCAGTATTCATTGGCAAGACTTTATCAAATCCGAAATATTTTGTCAGATATTCTTCGTAGGGTCCTAATTGATCATTATAAAAAGCTCTTGAAGTGAGCGTCAATGTTTGTGCTTGTTGCATCATTGCATTGACAATCTTCGGATGACAATGTCCTTGATTTACAGCTGAATAAGCTGATAAAAAATCATAGTACTTCTTTCCTTCCACATCCCAAACATATACACCTTCTCCTCTACTCAAAACAACGGGCAACGGATGATAATTGTGAGCACCGTATTTATTTTCAAGATCAATAATTGTTTTCGAACTCAATTTTTCTAAAACTGACATTGTATTGTTGTTTTTTAAATAATGTATAATAATTCCTTCTTGTGGAGAGAAATCATCCAATTTTGGTCAAAAATAATGAATATTCTTCAATAAAACGGAAAACGATAAAAATCTTAAAGTACCATTAAGTCGTAAATTGCAAGTAAAGCAATACTGCCGCAGCCAAACTCATAATAATCAAAGCTAAAAAGCCAAGTATATTGGACGTTCTACTATTCGTAAACCTTCCCATAACTGCCTTATTATTTGAGACATGCAAGATAATCGCAATCAACACTGGTGCGGTAATTCCATATAAAATCGCCGTATAAATCAACGCCTTAATCGGTGAAATTCCGATATAATTGAGCGACAATCCCAAAACCAAAGAAATCGCAATCACGATATAAAACGCTTTGGCTTCATGAAACTTCTTGTCTAATCCTTGCTCCCATCCGAAAGTCTCGGTAATAATGTATGAAAGTGATCCACTCAAAACTGGTATCGCCAATAATCCCGTTCCAATCACGCCAATAGCAAAAAGCAAATAAGCCAAATTTCCTGCTAATGGTTTTAATGCCTGCGCTGCTTGCTCAACCGTATCAATCTGACGCACGCCGCCTTGATAGAGCACAGTTCCTGTTGTCAAAATAATAAAGAACATCACCAAACCAGAAAACGACATCCCAAAATCGACGTCTTGCTTCATTTCGTTAATGATTTTCTTGTTGACCATCAGATGGTTCTTTTTGTGCTTCATCTCCTCAACTTCCATCGAAGCTTGCCAGAAAAACAGATACGGAGAAATCGTCGTTCCTAAAATACCCACGAGAATTCCCATAAATTCTTTATCGAAATGAATGGTCGGAACAAAAGTCGATTTTAGAATCAACAACCAATCTTGATGATACAAAAATGGTACAATCAAATAGACCAATAAAACCAGACACAAGTACTTCAAAATAGCGGCAATCCTTTGATAGGGAAGATAAATGATTAATATCAATAAAATGACGGTAAAAACAACACTGAAGTATGTCGCCTCAATCTTAGGAAAAAGCAAATTGCCCACCGCGCCCATTCCGGCGATATCCGCGCCAATATTCATGACAATGGCAGGGAAACTAAACAGTAACATCAAGTACAAAACAGGTTTCGGATAATTCTTCTTCAAAGTTCCTGTCAATCCTTGCTCCGTAACCAAGCCGATTCGAGCACACATTTGCTGAATACTGGCCATCAACGGAAAAGCAATCAATGCCGTCCAAAGAGTCGATAGTCCAAATCCTGCGCCTGCTTGTGAATAAGTAGCGATACCAGACGGATCGTCATCACTGGCGCCTGTTATCAATCCAGGTCCCAAAAGTTTCCAGAAACGTTTTAATTTGCTTTTTATATTCATCATAAAATAACCTTTTAATACTCGTTTCTGAGAACCTCCTCTATTTCGCCATTCTATTCTCTAAAATTTTCTTAAACGAACGACCTCGGATTTCCTCTAATGTCAATCCAGTCGCCAAAACTTCTTCTTCGGTAATCGCACCGCTATTCAACGCGCGAAGGAAATAATTCAACAATCCCTGTCCAGTCGCCGCGTCGTCAAACACATCACCAATCAAAGTAGCTCTCGCCGCCTTATCCACAAAGGTTTTCAAGCGATCTACGGCATCATCATAACTTTCTAAGAAGAACGCATACACCGCAGCATATCGCATCGGAAACTGAGCCGGATTCAAATCCCAACCCTGATAATACCCATTCCATAAAGAATGACGAATGTGATCGTAACCTTTCTTCCACGCTCTGTGCACCACTTGACGGTTTTCATCTTCTTGTGCTGGCGTCAAATCACCGCGATGTGGACCGATAGGCATCGTATTCGTCGCGCCATCGCTCAACCAAATGCCAGTATGTGCTAAAGCCACTTTGGTCATATGATGTGCAAAATCGCAAACCGGATGATCCATTTCTTGGTATTTCGCCGTAATACTGCAACTCGCGGTATAATCGTAGGTTCCGAAATGCATCGCAATACAACGCCCTTGCGCCGCTTTGATGAATCGATACAACGGATTCGTCCCATTGATATCCATAATCGCTTGCGTGGTTTCTACCATCATTTCCATTTTCAAAACTCCTTTTACCAAGCCCAGTTCTTCTTCCAATATCGAAAAGAAATTAGCCAAGGTTTCCGGTTGCTCCGGAATGGTCACTTTCGGCAGCATCACCACAAAATTCTCTGGCAATTTTCCTCTAGTTTCTTTCACTAAGGTGCTGACGAAAATGTCTAAGGTGCGCAAACCGCGTTCTTTCATTTCTTCGGTAAACGGTTTGATGCGGATTCCAATAAATGGCGACAACGTTTTTTCTCGCATGCCTTTCGCAACTTCAATCGCTGTTGAAACCGCAGTCGCATCTTCTTCTTCATTGCTTCGGTTACCATAACCGTCTTCAAAATCAATTCTGAAATCTTCAATCGCTTCCGATTTCAACTTAGCCACGACTTTATCGTAAATGCGTTTGCTGAAGTCGTTACCGCCCGTCAATCCGAACGCTTTTCCAAAAACCTCATGATTCGGCGCATAGGTTTCTAAAATTTCCAACGCACGACGTCCTAAGGCAATCGGCGCATCCGACTTGAATAAATTCGCGCCACCATACAAAGTATGCACAGGTTGCCGATCGCTTCTATCGCCTGGGTATATTTCATTAAAAGTAGTATTGGCTTGACGCAAGCTTTGAAATAATTGTTCTTTTTTATGGGAAGAAATGGTCATTTTAATTACAAATTATAAATTATAAATTATTAAAAGTTTTAGGAGCTAATCCCGCTATGCGCTTTTATCTTTTTTGCTTTTTGTCACCCCGAGCGCAGTCGAGGGGCTTTTTCTTAAAAACAAAAAAGGATAACCGCTACTATCGGGGCTAGGGCATCCGATTTCAATCTAGCTCCCTCTGTAGGTGCTATACCCAAAAGGATTCACCAACAACGGAACATGATAATGCGCCTCATCGAAAGTATTAAAAATAATCTCCACGGCTGGATAAAAAGTCTTTAGATTTTGTTTTCTAAAATAGCTTCCGGTATCAAAAACCATTTTATACGTAGCAGGTTTTAATATTCTCTCTTGCGGCAACAAATCTGGAATTCTGCCATCAGCATTGGTAATCCCTTGTGTTATGGTTTGCCAAGTCCCATTTCGCATGGCTTGCATCCGAATCGAAATGTCTTTGCCAGGCAATCCGACCGCGGTGTCCAAAACGTGGGTGGTTATTTGACTGACTCTCAAAAAATCGAAATTCGCCGCCGTCAATAATTTCTTAAATCGAATGATCGAAATCTTTTGTTGTTCACCCATCGCAATGTGGAGTTCTTCTTCAGCCGTATTTTGTAATCGATCTAACAACAATTGCAACATTTCAGTCGCTGATTTTCCGGTAGCACAAACAATAAAAATGAAACCAAATTTACTTTCATAATCTGCATTCGCTTTCGCCAGCGCCTGAATTGTTTCGGCTGTTGCCACCGCTACTCCAGCCTGTTCTTTGCCTGCAAATTTTTCCGTCAAACTTTTGACATCGCCAATTTTTGGATGGTGGGTAAAGGATTCTCGCCAATCCGTTTCATCACATTGCTCATACCAAATGTTAGCGCTCCAATCGACCAATTGTTTTTCAGAAGAAAAAGGAAAATGTTGCATCATTTTCGAAACCCATTGTGTCGAACCGCAACAATCCATCAAATGTTTTGCAGCCACTTCTTTTTCCAAAGCATTATATTCTGCTAAAGTCATAGTCAAATATTATTTAGTGCTCGCACCTTGTTCAATCCAACATCGAAGCGTGTTGCGTTCTTCTTCCGTGATATTGGTTTTATTATTTTGAGGCATGGTCTTCGTGATAACCACGCGTTGCATAATCAAATCTTTCTTGGCAACGATGCCTTCTGGCGTATCATACATAACTCCATTGGGAGCCACTTTATAAACGTCATCTGTTGGATTTGCAGAATGACAAGACACACATCGCTTTTGCATAATTTCATTCACTTCCGAAAAAGAAACTTCCTTTTTGCATTCATACGGATTGGTGCTCGGAGCTGAAATAAAACTGGCTGCTAAAAGTATCACGACAGAAACTGGTAAAATCCAAAAGTTTAAATCTTTCTTCTCCTTTAAATTCAAATAGTGCTTCACTCCTGCTGCGCCCAAGGAAATCACTCCCAAAATCAACCAAGGATATTCATAACCAAAGGTTGATGGAAAATGATTACTCACCATCACAAACAAAACCGGAAGCGTAAAATAATTGTTGTGCAACGAACGCGCTAAAGCTTTTTTTCCCAAACTCGGATCTAACGGAATGCCCAACTTGGCACAACGCACCATTTCCTTTTGCCCTGGGATAATGACAAAGAAAACATTCGCCACCATAATACCACCAATCATCGCCCCAAAGTGGATATATGCGGCACGAGCACTAAACACATGGCAATAAAACCAAGCGAACGCAATCAGGAAAGCAAATCCAATGAGAGCAAACAACAATTGATTTTTAATCAATCGAGATTTGCACATCGTATCGTAAATAATCCACGCGACGGCAAATGAACTCACCCCAATCAAAATGCCTTGCGTAATCGAAATATCCAAGACGTTTTTGTCTATCAGTAAAGCGGATGCGTTGAAATAATAGACTACAAACAGCAAACCAAAACCCGAAAGCCAAGTAAAATAAGCTTCGTATTTGAACCAATGCAAATGCTTTGGAATGGTCTTCGGTGCGACTTTGTATTTCTCTAAATAATAAAATCCACCGCCGTGCACCGCCCAGAGATTGCCCGCCAATTCATCGCGGACATCTTCCGTTCTATTCAAAGCATTTTCGAGAAAGACAAAATAAAAGGAAGCACCAATCCACGCAATTCCAAAAGTAATGTGCATCAATCGAATGACAATATTCAGCCATTCCATCATGTGACTTTCCAAAGGTGTACCTTGCACTAAAATGTAGGTATTCACTAATATGCCGAGAATTGCCAAAAGCATTCCCGTATACATATAATTCAGACTGTTCACTTCTATATCCTCATTGTTCGCCTCAGATGCCGCGGATTTGTTTTTCAAAAACTTCGGCATTTTGTACGACAAATAACCCAACAGAATCAGGATACCGAAATAGACGACGTATAAAACAATCAATATGAATAAGTTGATGGTCACTATTTGCTGATTTTACCAAATATTCGTAATCGACTCACGCCACCATCAGGAAATATATTCAATCGCAAGTGCGTAATGGTCCCTACGGCATTGACTTCTTTCTGATAGTGATGTTCGTGATCCGCGCTCAATTTTTGTTGTGGCAGTAGCGTTTGCCAGTGCGTCGCATTGACAACATCATCGGTTTCTGAAACACAAGCTTCAATCGAACAACTGTCGGGATAATTGCCTTTAAAGTGACAAGTATCAACCAAAATGCTTTCTACAACGCCCGGATGTGCTAATTTCAAAATCACCCAATCGCGGTTGTTCGGCGTTCTATTTCTTTTGGTTTCCCAACCATCGCCCATATTGGCGCCACGATTCGGCATGATGAGATTGCTCATCGCACTAAAAAACATATCGTTGCAGGCAATGGCTTGACCACCGTTAATCGCTGCTGCTAAATCAAAAATATGATCAGTTGAAACTGCATCCCAATTTTTAAACACTTCGCCATAAACACGGAACCTTGCTACGCCGCCATCAGGATAAATATGCAAGCGAAGATGCGTGTATATTTCGTTGCTTTCACATTCGTAGAAATTCTGTGAACCCGCATCCAAATGCGATTTAGGCAAGATTTCTTTCCATGCTAAATTTTCCCAATCAGTAATTCCATCAGCACTAGAGATATTGACGGCTTCAATAGACGCATGTGGCGGATGATTGCCTAAAAAGAAATTGGTATCGATATCAAATCCGGTGATTTTTCCAGAAGTGGCCAATTTAATAATCGCCCAATCATGCCCTGGTGTTCGTTTTCGTCGGCTTTCCCAACCATCCATCCATTTGCCGCGGTCGGTGTATTTATCGGTGATGAAGATTCCTCTTGTTGGTGCGATTAAGTTTTCTTTTTCTGCGAAAAAATCATCTGTTGCATATAAGACTTTTCCGCCCAATCGCTCAGCAGCCAAGTCAGTCAATTGTGTAAATGCAGGTGATTCCTTGATGATTTCTTTTACTTTTTCAAAAGCCATTGTCCTTTATTTTTCTGGTATAATGATTTGTTTTTATAAACACTATCGCCCTTCACTATTGTTTCTACCACAACACCGCTAAGGGCTTGCGCAATATAGGGACTTATTTTATATCTAAATAAAATGTCGTTTTCCGTCACGGTTTGGGTTTGCTCTGGATTCCAAATGACAAAATCCGCATCGTAATTGATCGCTATTGTTCCTTTCGATTTTGATTTCAGAAACGCCGCAGGTTTTGAAGTCACCAACGGAATAAACTGTTCTAAAGTCATAATGTCTTGTAAAGCAGTCCATGAACCAGTCAGCAAAAACTGAATGCCAGCGATTCCACCCCACGCCTTTTTCAAATTGCCCGACTCCATTTTTTTGATGGCTGGCGGCGCAGGCGAATGATCGGTCGTGATAAAATCGAGAACTCCAGAAAGAAAAGCCTTCTTTAAATTGTTATTATTGGCTTTATCTCGGATGGGTGGCGCGCATTTATAAATCGTGCTTGCATCAGGTATTCCCTCGGCATTGAAATATAAATACTGTGTGCATGTTTCCGCCGTAATCGGCAATCCTTCTTTCTTCGCCTCTTCAATTTGAGCCAAAGCTTCGTCTGACGCCACATGCACAATATGCACCGGACAATGATGCTTACGACACATGCGAATCATCAAGGTCATCGCATCATTCTCCCATTTTTTGGGTCGACTCGCCAGATAATGTTTATAGCTTGTTGGATGATTTTCAAAGTCACAATCGACCTCAGCATCGTAAAGCTCGCAATGGGCAAGTAATGGAATATTGTATTTCGCAATGATCGGCATCGCTTCATCTAAATCTTGTTCGGTAACATTGGGAAACTCATCGATGCCAGAATGTGTCAAAAAACACTTCACGCCAACGACACCAGCTTGCATCATGGCTTCTAAATGTGAGGCATTTCCTGGAATTAATCCAGCGTAAAATCCCACATTGACATGCATTTTCCCCTTTGTGGAATCTAATTTTTCATTCAATGCTGCCAACGTAGTCGTCACTGGACTTGCATTCAACGGCATGTCGACAATCGTTGTAGTTCCACCGGCGGCGGCGGCTTGCGTTCCTGTGTCAAAACCTTCCCATTCTGTTCTTCCGGGTTCGTTGATATGCACATGAACATCGATAACGCCGGGCATAATGACTGAATTCGAGTAATCTTCAGCATCATTCAATTTTTCAAAATCGATAGCGGAGATTACGCCATCTTGAAATGAGATAGTCGCGGGTTGCAGTTTATTTTCAACCCAAACTTTATGACTGTATATTTTTCGTTGTTGCAAGGCTTATTGAGATTGCGATTTTATTAAATGTCAACTAACAAATATAGTTTTAATTCAAAAAAATACAAGATTTGACAGCAATAATTAAAATTGGTTTTATCCGCCAATCGCAATCATACTCCTATTTTGAGAAAACAATTCTGGATTTTGGAATTTCAAATCGTCGTCCATGCCGGCACGAACGGCTTTTTTAGATAATATGTTTTGTTGAATCAACGGCAGAATCGACTGTCCCGAGCGCAACGTTTCTAATAAAGACGTCTCGGAATTAGAAAACAAACAGTTTTTCAATTTACCGTCGGCCGTCAATCGAATCCGATTACAGGTACTGCAAAACGGATTGGTGACGGAACTGATAATCGCAAAACTGCCTACATGGGATTTGATTTTGTAATTCTTGGCGGTGTCATTCGGCGCGTCGGTAAGTCGTTCAATTTCGTGGTGATTAAAATTGATTTTGAGCATCTCCATGATTTCAGAATAACTGACCAACTTCGATTTATCCCACTGATTTCCATTGAACGGCATAAATTCAATAAAGCGAATTTGGATGTTTTTGGTTTTGGTTAAAGTAATAAAATCGACAATTTCATTGTCATTAAAACCTTTGATTAAAACGACATTCAATTTAACTTGAAATCCTTCAGTCAACAACAATTCGATATTTTCAAAAACAGTATCGAAATAACTTCGTCTTGTAATTTGATTGAATTTTTCCTTCACCAAACTATCAATACTAATGTTGATTGTTTTGATTCCAGCCTCATTAAAAGTGGCTATGAAATCTGGAACTAAAATTCCGTTGGTAGTCAAAGTCAAATGCACGCCCAATTTTCCCAATCGCAAAATAATATCCTTCGCATCTTTCCGAACTAAAGGTTCACCGCCAGTCAAGCGGATTTTGTTCACACCCAAGTCGACAAATGTTTCCGCAATGACTAAAATTTCATCCGCGGTCATCAAATGCGCTTTGGGCGTCAAAGCAATGCCTTCTTCTGGCATACAATAGGTGCATCGCAAATTGCAATGTTCCGTAATCGAAATCCGCAAATAATGGTGAAATCGACCGAAATCATCTTGCAATTCGTACGATTTATTTTCCATGGTTGTAGCCGTTGAGTAGTTTAAATACATGCAATACCGATGGAAAAACTGCATCAATAGATTCTCCAGCGCCAGAAGTCGAACCTGGCAATGCTAAAATCAACGTATCGCCTTTAAATCCAGCGACACTTCTCGACAACATTGCATATGGCGTACGTTCTTGTCCATACGATCGAATAGCTTCTTCTATCCCGGGAATTCTTCGGTCAAGCAACGGAAGAATTGCTTCTGGAGTCACGTCTTTATGCGACAAACCAGTGCCGCCAGTGAGAATCACGACATCCGTTTTTTGCTGGCAATAGTGGTGAATTTTTTCTTGAATACCCGCAACGCCATCTGGAATCACCAAATAATCGGCAATGGTCATTCCGAGTTTTTCTAATTTTGAAACGATGATTTTTCCTGACGAATCTTCTTTCGTCCCAGCGGCGACGCTATCCGAGCAAACGATCACTGCAATAGAAAGATGCATATCTTGATAATCGGCAAAATCGGATTTACCGCCTTTTTTATGAAGTAACTTTATGGTAGCAATTTCGACTTTCTTATCGATTGGTTTCAACATATCATAAATAGTCAGAGCTACGATCGACGCGCCGTGCATGGCTTCCACCTCGACGCCTGTTTTGTAAATCGTCTTTACTGTTACTTCAATTTGAATAGCATTTGGCAAACATTCGAATTGAATTCCAGTAAACTCAATCGGCATCGGATGACAATCTGGAATGGCATTCGACGTGTTTTTCACCGCAAACAAACCTGCAGTCCGCGCGACTTCTAGAACATCGCCTTTGGGAACCGTTTTGCTCAAAACCGCTTGAATCGTTTCTGGCGAGCCAACGTTAACAATCGCTTGCGCCGTGGCGGTTCTGAGTGTACTTATTTTATGAGTAATATCTACCATTTACGTGTTTTTTTTCCAAGTGTATGATTCGTCTTCGAAAATTTCCTTCCCAAAAATCGGGGCTTTTTCTTTAATGGCTTCGACTAAAAATTCTAAAGCTTCATAAACTACTTTTCTTCGAGGAGCGGAAACAAATACAAACAAACAAATCTCGCCGGTTTTTACTTCGCCCAAACTGTGATAGATATGCAGGCAAGATAATTCAAATTGAGCAAATGCACTTTCGCGAATCTCGTAGAAACTTTGCTCCGCCATTTCCTCGTAGGCAGAATAGTCGATGGAAATTACTTTCTTGCCTTCAATTTCATCGGCACGAACTTGTCCTAAGAAAATATTGTGCGCACCAATCGCGGTTTTACTTTGGTGTTTCGCAATCGATTCGCCAATAAAAACGGACGAAATCGGACCTTGAATAAAAGACGATTTTTTGACTTTTTCTGTACTCATTTTACGATTGGAATAATTTCGAATGCTCTAGCGCTGCGATGCCTTTTTGTAAATGGCTAACCTGATTAAATCCTAGTTTTAAGATGTAATTTGCCCCCAATTGACTTTTGTTTCCGTATTGACAAAGTAAAAATATTTTCTGATTCTTATCGACACTTTCCAAGTATTTCTCCAATTGATCGAGGGGAACTTTTTGGACGTTTGGTAGATTCAATTGCGGTTCTTCGAATTCTTCGCGAAGATCGATGATAAGATTTTGTGGGTTTTCGATGACAGAAAGAAAATCAATTGCATCAATAGTATTGACTTCCTTTCGCTGCGTTTGCTTTCGAAGCGCTAACCCATTTTGGAGTCCATGTTGAATTTCAAGCGGATTCTTCTCAATGAAAATCGTCTGCGAAGATGCTTGCAATCCATCATATAACAACAATTTTCCGTTCAGAACGTAGCCAATTCCAAGAATAATTTTCAGCACTTCATTGGCTTGCATGACACCCAATAGATTTGGAATAACTCCTAGAACACCTGCGTCTTCGCAAGAAATACTTTCAATATTGGCTTTTTCTGGAAACAGACAACGATAGGTTGGTCCGTTTTGATAATTGAAAACCGACAACTGGCCTTCGAACTGGTGAATCGACGCATACACCATTGGAATTCCTTTTACTAAAGCCACGTCATTGATTAGATATCTGGTTGGTAAATTGTCCGTACAATCAACGATGATTTGAAATCCATCAACCATTTCAAAAGCATTGTCACGATTAAAATCGCAGGTAAACGAAATGACATTTATATTTGGATTTTGTTTCCTTAAAACTTCGGACGCCGCGATAGCCTTGCTTTTTCCGCAATCTGCATTGTTGTATAAAAATTGACGGTTTAAATTGGATTCTTCCACCAAATCGCCATCAACAATACCAATAGTTCCCACACCAGCTGCTGTTAAGTTCTGTAAAACCAGACAACCCAAACCACCAGCGCCCACCACCAATACTTTTGCATCGGTCAGTTTTTGTTGACCTGCCATTCCAATTTCGGGTAGCGCAATTTGACGTTGATAGCGATTCATAATTTATTTTTAACCACCCGAAAATGGCGGTAATAAAGCAATTTCGTTCAGATTATTTACCGTCGTGGTTCCTTGAATTAACTTTTGATTGATTGCAAAGGAATACGTGGTTTTTGCCAATTCAGGATAGATTTCGTGCAATCTCGTTTGGACTTCCAACAAAGTTACCGAATTGCCTTCAAAGAAAATCACTTCCTCTTTCTTTTTGGTGTGATCAGCTACCAAACCAAAATACTTCAGGTTGATTTGCATTTTAAGTAGTGTAAAGTTTAAAAATAGCGATTGCCAATACCAAAGCTAGAATGTTTCGCAACGTAATCGTGTTGAATTTCTTGCTACCGAAATAACCACCTAAGATTCCTCCCAAGGCAACTACTGGGATGACAAATAATGAGGATATCGGAATAATTTCACCTTTGCTCATAAACCCAAGAAGTCCTGCCACTGAATTCACAAAAATAAATAATGCTGAAACAGCGGCAGTTTGCTTCATCGTCGCCCAACCTAAAAGCAGCAAAACTGGACTTAAAATAATTCCGCCACCAATTCCGATGAGTCCAGACAAGAATCCTATCAAAGCACCTATTAGCAAGGCAAAAGAAAAATGAATAGATCGTAAATGAGCTTTTTCCTTACCAAAAAACCCTAGTAATCGTAACACCGCAAAAATCAAAACTGTCGCTAAAACAAACTTGTATAAATGTGTATCAATTTTAATCCTTCCACCTAAAAAAGAAAAAGGAATCGACGTCAAGGCGAATGGGTAAAACAGTTTCCAATCGAATTGCTTTTCTTTAAAATAAAAGTAAAACGAAATTCCAGAAACGATGATATTTAACACCAAGGCAGTGGGTTTCATAAAGGCAATTGAAAACGCAAAAAGACTCATCAAGGCCAAATAACCACTCGCGCCACCATGACCAACGCTCGCATATAGAAACGCGACAATTGGTAATAATAGTAATAGCAACGGCGAATTTAGCAGATCGATGGCTTCCATAACTACTCTTTCAACGGAAACATTTTTCTAAAAATATCACTGATACTTTGATGCAAGATAGAAGCGTGATTTTCGTTGGTCATCTCCATAAAATCGAGTCTTACTTTTGGATTTTTGGCATTTCGAAAGGCGACACTCATGTCTTTTGCATCCTTTATCATTGTAGTATGTTCTTTCATTCCAACAGCAATATAAACCTCCGCAGTCCTACTTTTATTTTGTTCTAAAAGCGCTGGAGCATTTTTTAGTAGACTTTCATTGTCCCACCACAAACTTGGACTAACAATCAAATAATGGGTAAACAATTGCGGTTTCTTCAATAGAATTTCAGTGGCTAAAAGTCCACCTAGCGACTGACCTATAATAAACTTAGTTTCAGTTGTACTATAAGTTGATTGGATATATGGCTGCAATTCACTTTCAACAAAATTGATAAATTTCGCAGAACCGCCTGTAGTTGGAAACTCTTTTTTGAGATCGGCAGCATCTGTTGGAAAGGTAAAATCTCTTTTGCGATCGACATTGGCGATACCCACAACAATAAAATCTGGCGTTTGATATTGCATTGCATAAAACTGCACCAATCCAACAATGTGCAAAAAATCTTCGTTGGCGGAACCGTCTAGTAAATAAATAACCGGATATGCCTTCTCTTTGACGTAGCTTGGTGGCAAATAAATGTTTAGTACTCTTCTTTCATTTAGAATCTTCGATTGAATCGTCTTGATTTCACCAATGTTAAATTGCGATTCGCTGACGGTTTTTACCTGCGCAACTGCCATGTTAAGAAAGAGAAAAAATGCTGCTAAATACGTAATTTTTGATTTCATAAATTTACAATAGATCTAAAACAAATATAAATACTATTCTATCCGCTATAAAAGATAAACAGTAACTTTAACGCCTTTTTCCAGCAAATAAAAACCCTCAGTCACAAAAACCAAGGCATTTGCCAAAGCAAACGAATCAAGCATAGAGGAATCTTGGTGTGGCAAAATAGTCACCTCGTCACCGATTACTAAAGCTTTCAAAAACTGACTTCTCGAATTATTCACTTCAAAATCGTGCACCAATGGTTTTGTGATAGACGGCATATACGACGCATTTTTTCCAGAAATTCGATTTAAAGTTGGCAGCACATACACATACAAACAAGTCAAACTTGCCGCTGGATTTCCAGGTAATGCAAATATCATCTTGTCACTTAATCTACCGCAATATAATGGTTTCCCAGGCTTTTGATTGACTTTATAAAACAAGGTTTCCACTGCTAAACTTTGCAATGACTTGCCAACAAAATCATAATCACCAACAGAAATCCCACCAGAAACTAAGATGACGTCATTCTCTTCGATGGCTTGTTGCAATGCCGATTTAGTCGCTTCGAAAGTGTCTTCAACTTGATAGCTATTGATTTGATCATAGTGCTCCGATTGCAAAGCCAATTGCAACATGATCGCATTGCTTTCGTAGACTTTCCCGCTTGGCAAAGGCTGTCCCGCTTGAACCAATTCGTTGCCGGTAATCACAATACCCACTTTGGGTTTGGCGTAAATTTTAACAGAAGTAAACCCTAATCCCGCTAGAAAACCAATCGCAGCGGGATTTAGAATCGAACCTTTTTCTAAAGCCACAGTTCCTTTTTCAATTTGAGAACCTAATGGGCGGACGTTGGTTTCGGGTTTGACATTTTCTTGAAGTTGCAATTGATGGTTATTTGATGTCACTTTTTCAATCTGAATCACCGCTTGTGCCGAATCTGGAACTGCTGCTCCAGTAAAGATCTTCATCGCTTGTCCAGGTTGCAATTGCCCATCGAAAAAATCACCAGCTTTGATTTCACCTACAATGTCATAGGTTAATTCGTCGTGCAACGAAAGTGCAAATCCGTCCATATTGGCTTGTCGAAATGGCGGCATGGAAATCGGTGAAATCAAAGTTTCTGCAAGTACAAATGAGTTAGCTTCACGCAAAGAAATTTCCACTTCTTGCAAGGAAAAAGTAGTCTTGTTTAAGATTAAAAAAGCCTCATCAACGGATATCATCGTAATCCTTTATTTTTAATTTGAATCAATTGTGCAGCAACACTGATGGCAATTTCCGCGGCGGTTTCACTTTTGATATCGAGACCAATCGGAGCATGAACTTGATCTAATTGCTCTTGAGAAAATCCGTCGGCCAAGAGATTTTTATACAACGTATTCATCTTTTCTTGACTTCCTAGCATGCCCACAAATTTATATTTTCTGCCCAACAAACGGCGAATGATGATGTCGTCGGTGCGATAACCAAACGACATGACGACCACATAAGTATTTTCAGATTCTGGAATATTTTGTTCTATGGTTTCAAATTCGACGATTTGTTTAGAATGCACAAAGTTATTCGCCTCCATGGTATTGAGATTCTCGCGATGATCGAGCAAGTGAAGTTCAAAATCCAATCGCGATAGCACTTCGCTTAATGCCAAACCCACGTGACCGCCGCCGATAATGTATACGTGATTCGGTAGTGAAATAGGTTCTATAAATTCCCATTCCGTGGCATTAGTTGTTGCATTTAGGTGAACGCCATTTTCGCAGTAAAAGATTTCTCCGTTTTCAGCATTTAAGATCAAGTCAATCCAAGTGAGACTTTCGGTATTCAAAGCATAAAAAGCAATCGTCTGTCGACCGGAACAAATCATTCCTGATTGATCGGTTGGCGCTGACTTATCGTGAATTTGATGTTTGATAAAAGACGAAAAAGTGGGTTTATCTAATAAACTTCTGGCATATTCAACCAATTTATGTTCCATAATACCGCCTCCAATCGTGCCTTGCATTTGGTTTTGTGTGACTACCATTTTGAAGCCTTTTCGACCAGGGCTGCTGCCTTCGTTGGCGATTACGACCATCAAAACACCCTGCTTATCGGTTTGAAGAAGTGCTTTTACTTTACTATAAAAATCAAGTACCATAAGCTACGAATTAGAAGTAGTTTATGATTTTTTATACAAATCCATCAACACTTTTTCTGGCGTATATGGCGCATTGACCGCGAAATCCACATTTGGATTAAACGCTTTTACCGCAGAACGAATCGCAAAGTAAGCGCCCAAACCATACATCAATGGTGGTTCACCGACTGCTTTCGATTTCTTAATCGCCAATTCGTGACCTTCAGTTTCTAAGTGTGTAACATGAATCGATTTCGGCACGGAATAAATATCTGGCACTTTGTAAGTAGAAAGCGCATTTGATACCAATCGACCTTGTTCGTTATAGACAATTTCTTCGAGTGTCATCCAGCCGATGCCTTGCACCAAGCCGCCTTCAATTTGACCGTTATCGACGTCTTTATTCATACTTTCTCCAAAATCATGAACGATATTGACGCTATCAAAATCATACGTTCCTTTCAAACAATCTACTGTTACTTCCACAATCGCAGTTCCATACACATGATACGCAAATGGATGTCCTTTCTCTTTGCTTTTGTCATAATGAATCGTTGGTGTCGCATAATGAGAATTTTCACTCAAGGCAACACGAAGCGTAAATGCTTTCAAAATCAAATCGTTCCATGTCATGTCGGTCGCCTTTGAATCGGCAAAAATCCGTTCGTCTTGGATTTGAATTTCCTCAGCGTTATGTTCATTTTGAGCAACTGTTTTCAATCGACTCAACAAAGCGTTACAAGCCATTTCTAGCGCTTTCCCATTTAAGTCAGCTCCAGCACTTGCAGCTGTTGGCGACGTATTGGCCACTCTTAAAGTATTCGTCGATTCGATGCGCACTTTTAATGGTGAAATGCCAAAGGTTTGCGTGACGATTTGCAGGAGTTTGGTGTTGACGCCTTGACCCATTTCGACTGCGCCAGTGCTCACGACCACACTTCCGTCGTGGTAAATATGTACCAATGCACGCGCATGATTCATCATCGTATTGGTAAAGGAAATCCCGAAACAAATCGGTTGCACGGCCAATCCTTTTTTATATCTTGAATTGCTATTATTGAAATCCGCTATACGTTGTTTCTGCGCAGCATAATCATAAGTTTTCATGCTCGAATCCCAGCTAGCATGTGCGTTGGTTTGCTGCAGGACTTGCCCATAGGACAATTCATTGCCATCGACTACCAAGTTTGCTTTTTGAATATCTGCTGGACTAACACCCAACGATTCCGCTGCTTTGACGATAGCCGCTTCGATGACGAACTTTCCTTGCGGTCCGCCAAATCCACGGAAAGCGGTGTTGGGTGGCAAATTGGTTTTGCAACTGTACGCTTTGGCGATTACATTCGGAACATAATAGGCGTTCGTGGAGTGAAACAAAGTGCGTTCCATCACAGCTGGCGACAAATCGGCTGCGGCGCCTGCATTTTGATAATGCGTTACTTCGTAGGCGAGTATTTTTAAATCTTTAGAAAATCCAATTTTGAAATCAGAAGAATATGGATGGCGTTTTCCGGTCATCCGCATATCGTCCATGCGATGCATTGCCATTTTTACGGGTTGATGCAATAGTTGCGATGCCAAAGCGACCATCACGGCCCAAGGTGTCGCTTGATCTTCTTTTCCGCCGAACCCACCGCCCAAACGAACTGTATCAATTTCGACTTTGTGCATTGGAATTCCGAGTACACGAGCGACCATTTTCTGAACCGCAGTTGGACCTTGAGTTGATGAAGAAACGACAATACTACCATCTTCTTTCGGACGAGCGTAGGCACCTTGCGTTTCTATATATAAATGTTCCTGACCATTGACATCGGTGCGACCTTCGAATATATGTTCACATTGCGACCAGGCTTCAGCGGTATTTCCCAATGTAAAAGTTCTCGGTGGAATAATCAATTTGTTTTGTCGTTGCGCTTCTCGAGCGTCGGTAATCACTGGCAATTCATCATATTCCACATGAATCAATTTGGCTGCCTGTCGACAATGATGTTCGGAAGTTCCGATTATTAATGCAATCACTTGACCTCTAAAATGGACTTCTCCATCGGCGAATAATGGTTCATCTGGAATGATTCCACCAATTTGATTTTCACCAGGAATGTCTTTCGCAGTGAGTATCGTTACAATTCCTTTACGTTGTAGTGCTTTGTGCAAATCGATGCTTTTGATTTTAGCATGAGCAACTGTCGCATCAAAAGGCAAAGCATACAAAGTGCCTTTCATTTCTTGAATGTCATCCAAATAAATGGACTTTCCTTTTACGTGATTATGGGCATCTATGTTTATCATATCAGGTCACTCATTTTGATTGATTCCGGAAATATGGCGATGAAATGAGCGAAAAACAATTGTCTTGCTAAAAGTCTTTTGTATTCCTTGGTTCCTCGAGCGTCGCTCATAGGAGACAATTCGGTTTGAAGAATTTCTTCCGCCCGCAAAACTACTTTTGGTTCAATAGATTTATTTGTAAGATACTCGCAAGTATGTGCTAGGAATTTTGGAATTGGTCCAACGCCACCGATAGAACAATGCGCTTTTTGAATCACATCGCCATTCATCGTAATTGTGATGGCTGTGTTAACGCTTGCAATGTCTAAATACTGCCGTTTACACACTTTTTCGAAATGAAACTGGGTAGATTTTGAAGGCAGTTCGAATGCAATTTCAGTAATAATTTCGTCTTCAGTTTTATTCAATATTTTATAACTCAAATAGAAATCTTTGAGCGGTAAATGTCTTGATACTTCGTCTTTATTTGTCAAAGTCAATTGCGCATTCATCGCCAACAATATGATTGTAAAATCGCCAATTGGAGATCCATTCGCCAAATTTCCAGCGATGGTTCCAATGTTTCGAATGGGCGTTGACGACACTAATTTTAGGTAATTATACCAATTCGGAATGGCATTTAATAAGGTTTCATTTTCGATTAAATCTGTGACTGTAACAGCAGATTTTAAAGTGCATTTTAAACCTTCAAAAGTGATTCCGTTGAGTTCAGATCGATCGAACAGATACGCCATATTCATGTCGTGCAAGTCGTCGTGCTTTTGCACGTACAAATCCGTTCCGCCACCGATTGGTATTTGACCTCCGCTGTTGTATTCTATATTAAAACTTTGCAGTTTTTCTTCTACTTCTAAAAAATAATCTGGAATAAAATCGTGTTCTACCAACCAAGATAGCGGTTGATTGACATTTTTCCATTGCAGCTCTTGCGTAAGTTTCGCAGCAGCACGTTCTATCGATTTATAACCAGTGCATCGGCAAATATTTCCGTCAATGGCACTAATAGCGCTTTCTAAAGTGGGCTGCGTTGTATTTAAAGCAAAGCCACACATCGAGTTGACAAAACCTGGCGTACAAAAACCACATTGCGTTCCCGAACAATCAACCATCGCTTGTTGCGCTTGATTGAGTTTGTTTGGCAAATTGAGTCCTTCAACGGTGACCACATGTTTTCCGTGAACGTTCGGGAGTGGTGTCAAGCAGGAAGTGGCACTTCGATAGTCCAACTTTCCGTTTTTTATCGTGCCAATCAAAACCGTACAAGCACCACAATCGCCTTCTCGGCAACCTATTTTGGTACCTCGCAAGTTTTCGTCGTATCGAATGAAATCGAGTAAAGTCGTTGTTGGCGCTTTATCGGTTTGAATTTTTCGATTATTTAATAGGAATTCAATCATGAAAATCAGGGAATCAATATTCTATTTTGTTGATGCTTTCTGTCCACAAACGAAAAGCTTCTAGTGCTTCTTCGCGCATCAACGGAATTGTTTCTAGTTTGCGGTTGGTATATGGAATTTCCAATTCTTCATAGATAAATTGATCATCGAATTGAATATCCGCAGCGTCTTTTTTTGTGTTGGCGAAATACATTCTATCTGGACGTGCCCAATAAATCGCACCCAAACACATCGGGCAAGGTTCGCAGCTGGTATAAATTTCACAGCCATCCAATTGAAAACTTCCTAATTCCTTGCATGCATTTCGTATAGCGACAACCTCAGCATGAGCAGTTGGATCGTTTGATGAAGTCACTTGGTTAGCACCGCGAGCGATGATTTTTCCGTCTTTAACAATGACAGCACCGAAAGGGCCGCCTTTACCACTCGTTACATTTTCTATCGACAGGCGAATGGCTTCCTGCATAAATTCATTCTTGTTTGTTGTAGCACACATGTGTTATATATTTTGGGTAAATATAGGGAAAAGATGGAAATAGCTATAACGATTGATGTAAGCACATTAATACTCGTAATTCAATCGGAATTTCTATTATTATTATAGTGTTTACCATTATATTTTTCTATTATTGCTGACTTGATAGAGTGAATAATTTTCGAAAACGTTTACCATATAATAATGCTACAACAACTTCAGTATTTCAGGCAGGATCTGAAAAGATTGCTAGGAAAGCACAAAATTAGAATCCTCCACATTTGGATGAGTCGTGTATTTTGGGGCATATTGCTTTATCGAATAGAACGTGGTTTGTTTCTAGTTGTTGGAAAAAATTACAAAATACTACGCGTCGTATTTATCCCTTTCTTCAATGTCATCAATGCGTATTCCAACGTTGAAATCAATTATAACGCGGATATCAAAGGAGGTTTGTTGGTTTTACATCCTTCAGTTGGTATAGTGATTTCACGATTCTCGGTTATTGGAGCAAACCTCACGTTAACTGGCGGCAATATCATCGGAGGGAAAACTGGTTGCAATAATGGCGATATTAAAATTGGCGACAATTGCTCCTTAGGCGCTAATGCAGTAATAATCGGCCCAATTACATTAGCGAATGGAATTACAATCGGAGCATCGGCATGTGTAGTCAAAGATTGTATCATTGAAAATGCAACTTTGCTTGGTGTGCCTGCTGCTGCATATCCTCCGTCGTAAATCTCAATTCCAAATTCAAATTCTAACAAACTTTCCCTACTTTTGCGCCATGGCAAAGAAAACCACTGACAAAATCATATTTGATCATATCAAAGTCTTGGATGCAGGCGCGAAAGGCGTTTCTGTAGCCAAAGCGCCCGACGGAAAAGTTATTTTTATTCCGAATGTTGTTCCAGGAGACGTTGTTGATGTGCAAACTTTCAAAAAAAGAAAGGCGTATTACGAAGGCAAAGCGATTCGTTTTCATGAATTTTCAGAACACCGCATTGAGCCCATTTGCGAACATTTTGGGGTTTGCGGTGGCTGTAAATGGCAAAACATGAAGTATTCGCAACAATTGCATTACAAACAAAATGAAGTTAAGAATCATTTGCAACGCATCGGAAAAGTTGAACTCCCGGAATTTGAGTCAATCTTAGGTTCGGAAAAGCAATTCTTCTATCGAAACAAAATGGAATTCGGATTCTCGAATGCCCGTTGGTTAACAGAAAAAGAAATTGAATCGACTGACGATTTAGGAAACCGAAATGCCTTAGGATTTCATATTCCGAAAATGTGGGACAAGATTCTCGATATTACCAAATGTCATTTGCAAGAAGATCCGTCGAATGAAATTAGAAATGAAATACGGGATTTTGCCAACGAAAATAATCTACCATTTTTCAATCCACGAAACCACGAAGGATTATTGCGCACGTTGATGATTCGCACGGCATCTACCGGTGAAATCATGGTTTTGATTCAATTTTTTGAAGAAGACAAAGCCAATCGCGAACTGCTTTTGGATCACCTTTACGGTAAATTTCCGCAAATTACATCCTTGCAATATGTCATCAATGGTAAACCAAACGATACAATTTATGACCAAAAAGTGCATCTTTACAAAGGTCGTGATTATATTCTTGAGGAAATGGAAGGATTGCATTTTAGCATCAACGCCAAATCATTTTACCAAACCAATTCAGCGCAAGCGTATGAGTTGTATAAAATTACCCGCGATTTTGCAGGCTTAACAGGCAGTGAAATTGTGTATGATTTGTACACTGGAACCGGAACCATTGCGCAATTCGTCTCCAAAAAAGCAAAAAAGGTGATTGGAGTGGAAAGTGTACCCGAAGCCATTCTCGATGCTAAAGAAAATGCAAAACGCAACGAAATTACCAATTGCGAGTTTTTTGTCGGCGATATGAAAGTGGTCTTCAACGAGGCATTTATTGCACAACACGGGCAGCCAGATGTGATCATTACCGATCCACCGCGTGACGGGATGCACAAAGATGTTATCGATCAAATACTGAAAATTGCGCCGAAAAAAATCGTTTATGTAAGCTGCAACTCGGCAACCCAAGCCCGCGATTTGGCTTTGATGGATGAAAAATATAAAGTAACTCGCGTTCGCCCTGTAGATATGTTTCCGCAAACGCATCATGTTGAAAATGTTGTACTTTTGGAGAGCAGGAATTAGAATAAAGAGAGATAAGAATCAAGAATCAAGAGATTTATGAAGAAAGTAAGTATACTCATCCTTTTGGTTGCAGCCATTTTTTCTGGTTGTGAAAAAGATGATATCTGTGCCGAAACCACGCCAACGACACCCCGATTGATTATTGATTTTTATGATATTACCAATCCAACGTTAACGAAAAATGTTACGAATTTAGGAATACTTGGAGAAGGTTTGAATACCGTTATTTTATTTAACGGAGTTAGTAAAGTTCAAGTTCCGCTCGACATTACAAAAGACCTATCCAAATATCAATTTATACTCAATTACGATAACAGTAATCCTGTTTTTATCAATACTGATAATTTGCAATTCGATTATACTAGAAATAATGTCTTTGTTTCCCGAGCCTGCGGTTACAAAACACTTTTTACCTTAAACCCAACCAGCCCATTTACACAAACTGACTCTGATGATTTGGACGGTTTGTGGATGAAAAATATCACGGTACTTCAATCAAATATTTCAAGTGAAAATGAAACACACCTTCGCATTTCTTTTTAGTCTGGTTTTGGTGTGTACCGCATTAGAAACGAACGCACAAGAAAAAAAACAAGATAGTATTCCTTCGAAAACATATCGATATGGCGTCAGAGTGGGTGTCGACTTGTCGAAGATCGCCCGTACTTTCTACGAAGATAAGTACAAAGGATTAGAACTTGCTGGAGATTACCGATTAACAAAAAGATATTATATCGCTGGTGAACTCGGAAATGAAGACAAAACTGTCAATGATGATCAATTGAATTTTACGACGAAAGGCACGTACTTCAAAGTTGGATTCGACTATAATTTATACGAAAACTGGCTTGACATGGAAAACATGGTTTATGTCGGTGCTCGATATGGTGTAAGTTCCTTTAGCCAAACTTTAAATTCCTACAAAGTTTATGATCGTTATCCATATTTTGGCTTTCCACAAGACATTCCATCTGGTGAAAAATTTACTGGTTTGTCCGCACAATGGATAGAAGTATTAGTTGGAGTGAAAGCGAAAGTCATTAATAATTTCTACGTTGGTTTTAGCTTAAGAGTAAACAAGCTGTTCTCGAACAAAAAACCAGATAATTTCGATAATCTTTTTATTCCAGGTTTCAATAGGACTTATGATGGTACCTTTGGCGCTGGATTTAATTATACGGTTTCGTATCTTATTCCGATTTATAAGAAGAAAGCGGTTGTAGCAGTTCCTGTTAAGAAGAAATAGAAAATTACGAATTAAGAACTACTTAATCACCTTCACACCTTTCATAAAAATCCACTTCATAAACAACTTCTCCCCATCATTGGTTTTTACTGCCTGAAATTGTGGCGACAAAAGTGTTCCTACCACAAACGCAGTCAAGGAAATCCAAATTCCAGTTAAGTTGGTGTATTTTCCGATGAGAAATCGAAAACCGATAAATAGAATTCCAAAACAAAATAGTTGTAATAGAAAACCTCTCAATTGCAATTTTGTCATAATTGTTAATTTCTAATTATTCATTATCAATTGAATTAAACTTCGCACGTTTACTACCCTCATACATTTCATACTTTACCAATCGCGCTTCCAAACTTCCATTAAACAACTTGATTTTTCGAGACGGTTTCAAACCTACAAACTTCAAAGCCTCAAGATTGGCTGTGATAAACCAAGCGTTGGTTCCTGGATAATTTTGCTTCAACGTATCGCCTATTTCTCGGTAGAAACGCTCCATTTCGATATCCAATCGTTCGCCGTAAGGTGGATTAAAAACCATATGTAACGGGCCTTTACTTTCTTTTTCCGTATCAAAAAAGTTCTTCTCTTGAATCGTGATGTATTCTTCTAAATTCGCATTCTTGATGTTATCTTTCGCTTTCAAAACTGCACTTGGTGCTTTGTCGTAACCTTTGATGGTGTAATGAAATTCGCGGACTTTCTTCAACAATGAATCCATAATTTGATCAAACAAATCATTGTCCCAATCGTTCCACTTTTCAAAAGCAAATTCTTTTCGATTGATGTTGGCTGGAATATTACAAGCAATCATTGCCGCTTCCGCCAAAATAGTTCCACTTCCGCACATCGGATCTAAAAAATCGCCTTGTCCTTCCCAACCTGAAAGTAAAATCATACCAGCCGCTAAGACCTCATTGATTGGCGCAATATTCGTTGCAGTCTTGTAACCGCGTTGGTGCAAAGAAACACCAGAAGTGTCCAAAGCGACCGAAACCTGGTCTTTATCGATGTGAATATTGATGCGCAAATCTGGATAATCTTTGTCGACACTTGGCCTTTGTCCTGTTTTATTTCTAAACTGATCAACAATCGCATCCTTGCATTTTTGAGCCACAAACTGTGAATGCTTGAAATAATCCGAATGCACCGTTGTATCAATTACAAACGTTTGGTTCGAATTCATATAATCCGACCATTTGATGCCAGAAATCCCTTTATACAAAGCAATATCGGTGTTAGCGCGGAAATAATAAATCGGTTTTAAAATCTTCAAAGCTGTACGCAAAGACAAATTGGCCTTATACATAAATCCTTTGTCGCCTTTAAAACTCACCATTCGAACGCCTTCCTCGACATCTTGTGCGCCCAACATTCTCAGTTCTTTAGCGAGTATTTCTTCAAAACCAAAAAAGGTTTTGGCAATCATTTTAAAATTATTTTCCATTGCAAAATCAAGTATTCGGTGCAAAAATAGTCTAAATTTGCATTTTAATTGGATTTGAAAATAGAATAAATGGTAGAAGATTCACAACCAACAACCAACAACCAACAACCGTCAACTAAAAACTGGTTCGCCTCTTGGTTTGATTCTCCGTATTATCACATTTTATATAAAGAACGCAATTACCGTGAAGCGCAAATCTTTATGGATAATCTCACTCAATATCTTAATTTGCCTGAACACGCGAAAGTATTGGACTTGGCCTGCGGAAAAGGACGTCATGCTATTTATCTCAATCAATTGGGTTTTGATGTTGTAGGCGTTGATCTTTCCGAAAACAGCATCGCCATTGCTAATAAAAACGCCAATCCAACCTTGCATTTTCAAGTGCATGACATGCGACATTCTTTCGACGAAAAATACGATGCTATTTTCAACTTATTCACCAGCTTTGGCTATTTTGAAAACGACGACGACCATCTGAAAACGCTTATCGCCATTAAAGAAAGTCTCACCGAATATGGTTTTGGTGTCATCGATTTTATGAACGTCAACAACGTCGTTGCCAATCTAGTTCCCGAAGAAATCAAAACGGTCGACAGCATCGATTTTCACATCAAACGATTCCACATCGACGGTTATATCTATAAAGAAATTGACTTTGAAGACCAAGGTCAAAAATTTCATTTTACCGAAAAAGTACGCGCTTTTTCGCTACAAGATTTTCAAGATTTGATGACCGAAGCGGGCATTTATCTTTTAGACATTTTCGGCGATTATAAACTCAAGAAATTCCACAAAACCGATAGCGAACGTCTCATCATGATTTTCAAATAATGAACTATCTTTTGCCCTTTTTATCGGTGCTCATGGGTTACGGTGTCGCTCTATTCATCCAACCCAAAAACAAAAAAAACCTCAAATTGCTGTTGGCATTTAGCGGGTCGTTTTTGTTGTCGCTTACCGTCGTTCATTTATTACCTGAAATCTACCAAGGCCACTCCCACAATATTGGTGTCTACATCATGGTCGGAATTTTGTTCCAAATTATCTTAGAATTCTTTTCGAAAGGCGCCGAACACGGACATGTGCACGGACACGAAACGATGGTTCAAATTCCGTGGTTGTTATTTTTCAGTTTGTGCATTCACGCATTTCTAGAAGGATTGCCTGTAAATCGCCACCACAACTTAGCTTGGGGAATCAGTGTGCACCACTTGCCTATCGCTGTAATTTTGACCACCTTTTTTATCAAAAGTCAACTCAACAAAACAGCGATACTTTTCTTTATGCTCGCCTTCGCCATCATGACACCACTAGGAACTTTAGTCGCGAATGAAGTGGGTTTCCTCCAAGAATATTACACCGAAATCACTGCCGTTGTCATCGGAATTCTCTTCCATATTTCATCGACCATTATTTTCGAAAGCAGCGAAGGGCACAAATTCAATATCGCCAAAGTCTCGATGATTGTATTGGGTATTTTACTGGCGTATTTTATTTAGTTGTTGGGCGTGACCACAAGGGTCGGGCTGTGCGCTCTATCTTTTGCGCTTGTCACCCCGAGGTAGTTTATACTGAGCGGAGTCGAAGTACAGTCGAGGGGCTTTTCCTAGCGCAAAAGGATGCCGCTTCTATCCCTCACGCGTACCTTCACTAAATTTCAAATCTATTTAATAAACCAAAAAACTTTGCGCCTCCGAGACTTTGCGAGCAAAAAACACTATTTTTGAAACAACTTACAACTCACAACTCACAACCCAATGTCCTTCATCAAAACCACCGAACAATCTTCCAAATACGAAGCACTCGAGAAAATGTCCGTGACCAACTTACTTGCTAACATAAACCAGGAAGACCAGACTGTGCCGATAGCGGTTGCGAAAGTGTTGCCACAAATCGAAAAATTAGTGGACGAAATTACAGCCAAAATGAAACGCGGCGGTCGATTGTTTTATATTGGGGCTGGAACTTCCGGTCGCCTCGGAATTGTGGATGCGTCGGAATGTCCACCCACATTTGGTGTGCCTTTCGATTTGGTCAACGGTATCATTGCCGGCGGCGATAAAGCCATTCGTCGCGCGGTCGAAAATGCAGAAGACAGTACGACTCAAGCTTGGATAGATTTGCAAGAACACAACATCAACGATAAAGATGTCGTGATTGGAATCGCCGCGTCAGGAACCACGCCTTATGTGATTGCTGGTATAGAAAAATGTAACGAAAATGGTATTGCAACAGGCTGTATTACATGTAACGTCGGGAGTCCATTAGCGCAAACGGCAAAATTTCCGATTGAAGTAGTCGTTGGTCCAGAATTCGTTACTGGAAGTTCACGCATGAAAGCTGGAACTGCCCAGAAGTTAGTGCTGAATATGATTTCTACTGCCACGATGATACAGCTCGGGAAAGTCAAAGGCAACAAAATGGTCGATATGCAACTCAGCAATGACAAACTTGTTGATCGCGGTGTAAAAATGATTATCGGAGAAATTGGCGTTTCTTATGAAGAAGCTGCAATTTTATTAGAAAAATACGGTAGTGTTCGTAAGGCAGTTGATTTTTATAACGCCATAAAATAAAAACGTAAATGGGAATCGACAAAACACAATTGAACAAAGGAATCAGCAAACTCGCATGGGCTTTGCCCCTATTGCTTTCAGGACCGACACTCATCTACAACGCTTTTATCAATAAAGAAAATATCTGGCATTATTTGGTATTGGCGATTGGAATCGCACTATGCTTGG
The DNA here is from genome assembly GCA_947456815.1 of Flavobacteriaceae bacterium. Lineage (GTDB taxonomy): Bacteria > Bacteroidota > Bacteroidia > Flavobacteriales > Flavobacteriaceae > Flavobacterium. Next base: position 11,267 of record CANGTL010000016.1, on the reverse strand, counting down.
GTGGCGTTTATATGATGTTTATGGGGATTAAAACCATCGTAGATTGTTTGTTTGATAGCAACGACGACTAATGGAAGACTTGCTCCACATCAATAAAACCTTTGAAAAAGTAGTGGCGATTGGCGCTTCGATTCAACATAAAGAATTTGAAGGTTGTATCTTTAAACAGTGCGATTTTTCCAATTCAGATTTTTCCAACAACACTTTTTTAGATTGCGAATTCATCGATTGTAATTTGTCGATGTGGCAAGTTGGGAATACGAGTTTACAGTCAGTGTTTTTTAAAAACTGTAAAGTGTTGGGAATTCAATTTCAAAGTTGCACGGACTTCTTGTTTCAAGTCAATTTTGAAGATTGCATTCTCGACTATGCCTCTTTTGCCAATAAAAAAATGCCTAAAACGAAATTTGTTTCCTGCTCGATGAAAGAAGTGACTTTCGTCGGAACGAATCTGACGCAAGCCGTGTTTGATCATTGCAATTTGGAAAATGCCATTTTTAACGAAACCCTGTTGGCAAGTGCCGATTTTACCACTGCGTTGCATTACAAAATCAATCCAGAATTGAATCCGATGAAGAAAGCCAAGTTTTCAACCTCTGGAATCATCGGACTTTTGGAGCAGTATGATATTAAAATAGAATAATAGATTTGAAAATGAGAATCCTTTATATTGCAATAATATTGCTTTGCATTTCGACCAGTTCGTTTGCGCAATCAAGCGACTTAGGCAGTTGGAATGTCCTCAATCTAAAATACACTTTCAATGATAAAATGAGTGTATTTGGCGAAGCACAATTGCGTTCATTAAAATTTTATGATGACTTTCATTATTACGAATACAAAGGTGGCTTTGACTATAAAGCATTAAAAAAATTAAAGTTGACTTTGGGTGCAGGAAGTTACCAAACCTATAAAGAAGGCGGAAACTTTGTTACGCCTAAAAACAATAACGAATTTAGAATTTGGCCACAAGTAATCCTGTCACAAAAACTAGGCGCGTTTACTGTCGAGCAGCGCTACCGAGCTGAATTTCGATATACCAGCAATGGTTATCGAAATCGCTACCGCTACAGACTTGGCCTCTCGTACCCATTCGGAAAAGAAAGCAAAGGATTCAAACCCTTTCAGGTAAGTGCCAGTAACGAACTCTTTTTTACAAATGAGGAACCGTATTTTGAAAGAAATAGAGTTTTACTTGCCTGTAATTACAAACCTTCAAAAGCAACTACTTTACAAATTGGTTATTTGCATCAATTCGATTATAAAATCAATGACGAAACCGGTCGAGACTTTCTGCAAATTGGGTACTATATTGAGATATTTAGAAAGCAGTCGACCATCGCTGATACTGATTCCAAAGACAACTAATTTGTAAAATTATTGTTGGATGATATTAAAGTAAAGATTGGAAAAGTGTGCAAGTCTATTTTAGACTGCAGATCGAAGTAAAAAAATAAAATAATAGCATGACAGAAAGTTACCTCGAAAGCGTAAAAAAACAATTTCTTTATTACAAAATGTTAGGAGAAAAAGCCATGGCTCAACTGGAGCCAGACCAACTTTTCTTTATGGCGAATGAAGACACGAATAGTATTGCCACGATTGTAAAGCATTTGGCTGGCAATATGTTGTCGCGTTGGACAGACTTTATGACAACCGATGGCGAGAAAGAATGGCGTCAGCGTGATGCAGAATTCGAAAATGATTTGAAAACCAAAGAAGAAGTGATGCAACTTTGGGACAAAGGTTGGGATTGTTTTTTGTTTGCATTGAACTCGCTAGAACCACAGCAGCTCACAAATATTATTTATATTCGCAACGAAGGACATACGGTGGCAGAAGCCATCAATCGGCAGTTGGCGCATTATCCGTATCACATTGGGCAAATTGTGTTTTCGGCGAAACAACTTAAGAATAGTTCATGGGAGAGTTTATCGATTCCGAGAAACGCTTCGAACAGTTACAACGCTGAGAAATTTGCCAAAGACAAAAGCATTAAGAATTTTACGGATGATGAAATGAATAAAAAATAGCCACGAATTCACGAATTTCATTTTCTTTCGACTTAAGCAAAAAATTCGTGAATCCGTGGCAAAAAAAAATTTGACATGAAACAGTCCTAGCCCTGATAGTAGTGGAAATCCTTTTGTGGAGGTGTCCGACGCAAAAGATTGCAACGAATAGCAGGAACAAGCTCCTAAAAACTATGAAAAAAATATTTATATTCCCTTTGCTTTTGATACTACTTTCCTGCTACGACGCAGCGAGAGATTGCAAAGATTTTAAAACCGGAAAGTACCGATCTGAAATTACGATTAATGGGGTAAAACATCAAACCATTTCTATTCGGACGGATTCGTTGGTGATCGAAACGTATAAAGGCAAAACGGACACCGCTTCGATACGATGGGTGAACGATTGTGAGTATATTTTACGGAAAGTCCACCCGAAAACCATGGCGGAACAAAAAGCAATTTCGATCCGAATTTTGACCACTTCGAAAAATTCCTATACTTTTGAATTTGGAGCCGTTGGCAATGATGCGAAACAAAAAGGAACCGCTGAGTTAATTGATAATTGACAATGGATAATTAGTAATTGATAATTGATAATTGATAATTTGAAAACGATAACTGCAATTGATAACCAACAACGAAAACTTAAATCATGACTGAAATTTTATCAAACCCGAATGCTTGGATTGCCTTATTTACCTTGACTTTCTTAGAAATTGTTTTAGGAATCGACAACATCATTTTTATTTCTATTGCAACGGGGAAATTGCCTGCGGAACAACGCAAAAGAGCTACTAAAATCGGGATGTTCTTAGCGATGTTTATGAGAATAGTGTTGCTTTTGGGAATTACCGTTTTGATTGCCATGAAAGAACCTTGGATCAGTTTTCATCTAAGTTGGTTGAGTGCGGATATATCTGGACAAAGCTTGATTTTATTGCTCGGAGGATTGTTTTTGATATACAAAAGCACCAAAGAAATACACGAGAAAGTAGACCAAAAAGGCGAAGAAGAAAAAGAATTGAAAACGTCGGCAGCCAAGTCCTTTGGCAGTGTGATTTTTCAAATTATTTTGATTGATTTGGTGTTTTCGTTCGATAGTATTTTAACTGCTGTTGGAATGACCAATGGCGTAGTTGGCGCTTTGTATATTATGATTACAGCGGTCGTAATTTCGGTTTTGATCATGATGCAGTTTGCGGTTCCAGTTGGGAATTTTGTCAATAAACACCCGTCCATTCAGATTTTGGGATTGTCGTTTTTGATATTGATTGGCTTTATGCTAGTCACCGAAAGCGCTCATTTAGCAAATGCTTCCTTCTTCGGAAACCACGTTGATGTTGTACCGAAAGGCTATTTGTATTTTGCGATTTCCTTCTCGTTGTTGGTGGAAGTTTTGAATATGAAAATGTCGAAGAAGAATAAGAAGGAGTAGTTTTTTTAAGCTCACAAAGACGCGAAGATATTTTTAAAAGAAAAGGGCGCAAAGAAATCAATCTTTGCGCCCTTTGCAATAAATTTTACTTTAGTTAAAACAACGTAATCTGTCCGTCGTCATCGAGCTGAATATCTTCATCTACGATTTCGACATCAGTTTCTCCCGGCACTTCTAATTCCTCTGGAACTACTTCTTCTGGCGCTTCGTAAGGCAATGGGTCTAGCAAATTGACTTGTTTCAATTTATCTGTGGTGAGTTGATTTCCGAGCGCTTTAAATCCTTTTACGGCAATAAACGCTTCCAAATCGACGACTTGGTTTTCTTTTTGCACGCCTTTGACTTTGGTAAAAACCAATTCCGCCACTGGACGGTAATCCGTAGCGACAATCTCGAGTTGAGAATTTGGATGCTCCGTAATAAAAACTTCTTCTTTGCCTTCGGATTCTACCAAGAAACGCTTCACATAATAACGCTCTTTTTCTCCATCGTAATAAATGGCGGAAATCGGTTTGTTTGGAATCCATTTTTCTAGGACCACCATATCTTCGTCGAAATGCGTCGTGATTTCAGGTATGATGACTTTGAGTTTTCCGGTTTGTGAAATGACAAGGATTTTATCATTCGGTCGGAATTCACCCAGCAATTCGCCTCTTGCGTCGGTATTGAGTTTTTGAACTGTATCATCAAACCAGATTTTTCTTGGCAACAACGTAGAAATTCCTTTCTCTTTGATTTCAATTTTCTTGATGGGATATTTGGTCACCAGATTTCCTTTTGAAGCGCGACCTTTAATAGCAATCGAAGCAAAATCTAAATCCCATTTCAGTTTCTTGATGCTGCCCACTTGGCGCAACAAAACGGTAATGACTTCCGCTTCTCCGTTTGGATTACACGTAAAATATAGAATTTGCGACCCTTTGGTTTCGTTAGTCAAATCATACAATTTGTCACGTGTCACGCCCGAAACATTAAATCGTTTGATATACGCCGGACCTGATTTCCCATCGCGGTAAATCATATTATAAATGGTTCGCTTATCGCTTTTATCAAAAATCGCCACGTGAATAATGTCTTTTCCGACAAACTTCTTATCATCGACTTTTGAAATCATCATATTGCCGTCGCGCAGGAACACAATCACATCATCTATGTCCGAACAATCAGTAACGTATTCGTCTTTTTTGAGTCCAGTTCCGATAAAACCTTCTTCCCGATTCACATACAATTTTGTATTTCGAAGCACTACTTTCGTCGCTTCGATATCGTCGAAAATACGCAGCTCGGTTTGACGTTCGCGGCCTTTTCCGTATTTGTCTTTGAGTTTGGTAAAATATGCAATGGCAAAATCCGTCAAATGTTCTAAATCGTATTTGACTTGTTCGATATCGCCTTCCAAAGCGTCAATCTTGTCTTGCGCTTTGTTGCTGTCGAATTTAGAAATACGCATGATTTTGATTTCCGTCAAACGCAAAATATCTTCTTCGGTAATCGCTCTTTTTAAAGGTTTGATAAAAGGTTTCAAGCCTTCGTCGATGGCAGAAATTACACCTTCTTTGGTGGTTTCTTCTTCAATCAAACGGTAGATTCTATTCTCGATGAAAATACGTTCTAACGACAAGAAATGCCATTGTTCTTCGAGTTCACTCAATTGAATTTCAAGTTCACTTTTGAGCAATTGCACCGTGCGCTCCGTCGATATTTTCAACATATGCGACACACCAACGAACAAAGGTTTGTTGTCTTGAATCACACAACCCAAAGGCGCGACAGACGTTTCACAAGCGGTGAAAGCAAAAAGCGCATCGATGGTTTTATCTGGAGAAACGCCGGGATATAAGTGAATCAGAATCTCCACTTCCGCGGCGGTATTGTCTTCTATTTTTTTGATTTTGATTTTGCCTTTTTCATTGGCTTTCAAAATACTGTCAATCAATGTTGTGGTGTTGGTCGAAAACGGAATTTGTGTAATCACCAACGTATTTTTATCTAGTTGTCCAATTTTTGCACGAACGCGAACACGACCGCCACGCATTCCATCATTATAATTAGAGATGTCTGCAATTCCCGCCGTTTGAAAATCTGGGAAGATTTGAAATGGTTTACCTTTTAAAATCTTAATCGACGCATCGATCAATTCATTAAAATTATGCGGCAACACTTTCGTCGATAAACCCACCGCAATTCCCTCAGCACCTTGCGCTAAAAGCAACGGAAATTTTACAGGAAGATTGTTCGGCTCCGCACGTCGACCGTCATAAGAAACACCCCAATCGGTAATCTTTGGCGAGTACAAAACTTCTAAAGCAAATTTCGACAAACGCGCCTCAATATAACGCGAAGCTGCAGCGCCATCTCCGGTGAGAATATTTCCCCAGTTTCCTTGACAATCAATCAGCAATTCCTTTTGACCAATTTGCACCATCGCATCGCCAATACTGGCATCTCCGTGCGGATGGTATTGCATGGTGTGACCAACAACATTAGCGACTTTGTTATATCGACCGTCGTCTAATTCTTTCAGCGAATGCATGATCCGACGTTGCACCGGTTTGAAACCATCTTCAATGGCTGGAACAGCGCGCTCTAGAATAACATACGAAGCATAGTCCAAAAACCAGTCTTTGTACATTCCGGTAACTTTGGTAATCGTATCGTTTTCGTCTTCGTCATTCTCGTAAAAATGATGCTCAACAGCAGGACCTACGGCATCCGCCAATTCCTCTTGGGCTTCTTCCTGAGCGTCGTCTTCCTCTAGATTGTCATTGATATCTTCGTCTTCTTCGTCTTTCATTTATGCTGAATTTATTTCAGTATCTTTTTTAGGATTTATTCAGTATTTTTTTAGGAGCTATTCCTGCTATTCGCTAAATCTTTTGTGCCGAACACCGTCACAAAAGGATATCGCTATTATCAGGGCTAGGGCTTCATCTTATATTTTAATTTCTTTTTATTATCTTGGAAATACCTGAAGTCCACTGGACTTCCTCCTCTTAATATCAAATTATCAGGGCTAGGGCACTCCGTTTTTATTGATTTAATTCGCTTCCACCGTATCCAATTCTACCTTCAAATTATTGATGATAAAATCCTGGCGATCCGGTGTATTTTTCCCCATATAGAACGATAATAGTTGCTCTACTGAAGTATTTTTATCCATCATAATCGGGTCGAGTCGAATGGTTTCTCCAATGAAATTTTTAAATTCATCCGGCGAAATTTCTCCCAATCCTTTAAATCGCGTGATTTCTGGTTTTGGTTTTAATTTTTCAATCGCATCACGTCGTTCCTCATCAGAATAACAATAGATGGTTTCCTTTTTATTTCGAACTCTAAACAAAGGCGTTTGCAAAATATACAAATGCCCTTCTTTGATTAATTCAGGGAAAAACTGCAAGAAGAACGTAATGAGCAACAAGCGAATGTGCATCCCATCGACGTCGGCATCGGTTGCGATGACGATGTTGTTGTAACGCAGATTCTCCATGTCGTCTTCGATGTCTAAAGCTGCTTGTAATAAATTGAATTCCTCGTTTTCGTAAACAATTTTTTTGCTCATGCCATACGAATTCAAAGGCTTTCCACGCAAACTAAACACCGCTTGTGTATTGACATCACGTGATTTGGTAATCGAGCCGGAAGCCGAATCTCCCTCGGTGATAAAAAGTGTACTTTCTAAATACCGTGGATTCTTAACATCAGGCAAATGTACCCGACAGTCGCGCAATTTCTTGTTGTGCAAGCTCGATTTCTTCGCACGATCTTTGGCTAATTTTCGAATTCCTGATAATTCTTTTCGTTCGCGTTCTGCTTGTAAAATCTTGCGCAAAAGCAAATCGGCAGTTTCAGGATTCTTATGTAAAAAATTATCTAATTTATTTTTGATAAAGTCATTGATAAACGTACGCACCGAAGGCATTCCAGGTTCAGAGCCCATTTCGGTAGAACCCAATTTGGTTTTGGTTTGCGACTCAAAAACCGGTTCCATGACTTTAATGCTCACCGCACTGACAATCGATTTTCGTATATCGGATGGTTCGAATCCTTTGTTATAAAACTCACGAATGGTTTTGACGATGGCCTCGCGAAACGCCACCAAATGCGTTCCTCCTTGCGTGGTATTTTGCCCATTGACAAACGAATGGTATTCTTCGCTGTATTGTGATTTGCTGTGCGTGATGGCGATTTCGATATCATCACCCAACAAATGAATAATAGGATACACCATATCCTCGATGGCGATATTCTCATCGAGTAAGTCTTTTAGCCCGTAATCGGAGTAGAATTTTTCGCCGTTGTAGATAATTGTCAAACCCGTATTGAGGTAACAGTAATTCTTCAACATTTTGATTACATATTCGTTTCTGAATTTGTAATTCTTGAAGATGGCTTCATCTGGAATGAAAGTAACTTTGGTTCCTTTTCGTTTCGTGGTTTCAACAATATCTTCCTCGAGCACGAGATTTCCGCCATTGAATTCTGCTGCTTTTTGTTTGTCTTCCCGCACCGATTCGACGCGGAAATAGTTGGATAAGGCATTGACGGCTTTGGTTCCGACACCATTTAAACCCACCGATTTTTTGAAAGCAAGCGAATCGTATTTTCCACCGGTGTTCATTTTCGAAACCACATCGACAACTTTCCCGAGTGGAATACCTCGACCATAATCACGCACCGAAACGGTTTTGTCCTTGATGGTCACTTCGATGGTTTTCCCTGAACCCATAACAAACTCGTCGATACAGTTGTCGATGACTTCTTTGAGAAGAATATAAATACCGTCGTCAGGTGATGAACCATCACCGAGTTTTCCGATATACATTCCAGGCCGCATGCGGATGTGTTCTTTCCAATCGAGCGAGCGAATATTATCTTCGGTATATTGATTTTGTTCGGACATAGTAAGTTTTGTGGAAACGTGCTAATATAGCATATCTCAATAGATTTTGGAAGCAGAAAAAATAGAAGTTATTAATAGGATATTGACAAAAAAGTTGATGGTTGTTGGTTGATGGTTGATGGAATTAGGATTCACAAATTGGATTTTGGAATTTGGGATTTTCTGTTTGTTTGTCCCTCGACTGCGCTCGGGAGGACAAAAAAAATGAATGCGACTCGGGTGGAATTTGGAATTTTGCTTATTTATCCCTCGACTGCGCCCGGAAAGACACTGCCCCAGATGGCAATGGAAAGCATTTTTGCAAAAAACGCTATTTTTTATTGTTTTGAAAATGCGACCATCGGAAGCACTTTTCGGAGCTTTCAAAAAAAAGGGTTTTTGCAAAAATCTTGGAATGTACAGCTGGAAATCGGCCCATGAATCAATAGAAATAATACTTACGCAACTTCATGTTGAGCTCTTTCGGGTTGAAAGGTTTGATGATATATTCGTTGATTCCGATTTGCAGTGCGCGATCGAGGTAACCGAACGAAGCCGAAGCCGTCAGAGCAATAATAGGAATGAGCTTGTCGGTTTTCCGGATTTCGATGGTAGCATCGTAGCCATCCATGACCGGCATGGAAAGATCCATGAGAATCACGTCATAGGAATTGGCGTTGAATTTTTCTACGCCGATTAATCCGTTTTCCGCGCAATCGACAATCACGTCCCATTGGCTCATGATTTTCTGTGCAATCTTCGTATTAATCATGTTATCTTCTACCAATAAAACGCGTAATCCTTTGAGGTTTTCTTCTTTGTAATCTTCGTGAAGGTCATTGGTATTGACTGAGCTTGCTTTGCTATCTATCGGTAAGTGCAACACGAAAAAGAAAGTCGATCCTTTGCCGATTTCGCTATCAAATTGGATATCTGAACCTAGTAAATTCAATAGTTTTTTGGTGATGACCAATCCTAATCCTGTCCCGCCAAATTGGCGTGAAGTTTTGGTTTCGGCTTGAGAAAATTTTTGAAAAATGGACTGGAATTTGTCTTTATCGATTCCGATTCCGGTATCAGTAACTTCAATTTTGAAAGAGGAAATATTTTCGTGCATCATAACTTGATGCAACTTGATGGTAATTTTCCCTTCCTGCGTAAATTTGATTGCATTTGAAATCAAGTTAGTAATCACTTGACTGATGCGCAACGGATCGCTGACGAGATTTGGAATAAAATCAGGATCTATTTTGACTTCAATAGTATTTAGATTCTCAGAGGCTCGTGCCTCGAGAGAACGCGCAATTTGTTTTACGAGATCAACTAAGTTGAACGGTATTTTTTCTATATCAACTTTTCCTGCTTCAATTTTGCTGAAGTCGAGTATGTTGTTGATGAGTAAAAATAAGTTCTGAGCCGAATGTTTAAGCACATCAATGTTTTCGTGAAAACTCTCTAAGGAATTTTCTTTTTCCATGATGTAGATAAGACCGATAATGGCATTGAGTGGCGTTCGAATTTCGTGACTCATAATGGATAGAAACTCAGATTTGGCATCGTTCGCTTCTTCTGCTTCAGCAATCGAGGCGTACAATTGTCTTTGAATCTCTGCTTTGATCTCGATTTCTTTGTGAAGAATATGCAGCAAATCCAATAGATTGTCGTCGCTACCCAACTCTTGCCCTTCTGCGTTAAGTTGTTTTATTGCATCAATCAATTTGCTTTGAAAGAAGACTCTTTTTTCTAACTCATCCTTTAGTTTGGCGTTCATCTCCCCATATTCTTTATCGTTCAAGCGCGATGATTGCTCGAACAATTCCGCATCTTTTTCATAATTCAAATAGGTTTGGTTGACCGCTTGAATAAAGGAAATTAGATTTGGATTTTGCTCAATAAATTCCTCCGACAAAAATTTATCGAGTTGTCGTTTGAGGTTTATATGGAGGTGAGATCTGTTCATTGTTTAAGCTTCGTAAAGAGTCGCAATAGTCATCGTTTGATTGTGTAATTCGCAAGCGACGTTGTCTAAGGTAGGTGATATTTCTCCATAAGAGTAAAAACCACATAACATGGTTTTATCGCCAAAAATTTCTTTGACAACTTCTAGTTCTTCTTCTACTCTATCGCCGAGTACAATTCGCCTTCCGACACAACTTACTAAAAGTGCCAACTGAGTATTTTGACTTGGTTCCTTTGCAATATGAGAAGCGGCAGTAGCGGAAGCATCTATTAATTTATCCGTGTTGCCTTTCATCAAACGGACGGAAGAACCTTCGGGGATATTTCCTGCAAAAGTCATTGATTTCTTATCTTCATCAATAGATAAAATAGTTCTCACGACAGAACTACTGCCTCCATTTTCTCTCATCGAAAGCGGAAAATAGAGGGATGAACCAGGTAACTCCTCTGCATATTTGCCTAAATATTCTTTGTATAAATCTAAAGCATACCGGTCGCCGATTTTGTAAAGCACGTTTTTATATGATTTTGTCACTTCACGTTCTGGGCCAAAATCGCCCCAACCACCTTCTGATCCGTAACCGAAATGAATGTTGTCGCCATAAAATCCGACAGCCACTATTTTTCCTACGGTTGCATCATTGTTTAGGCCGACAATCGTCTTTTCAAATGCATATTCATCACCCGCCAAACCACCAAAAATCGGAATTTGTTTGTCGGTTTGTTTGATGAGTTCATTGATTAGTTCTGTTCCGTTGATATGCGTTCCTTCGGATAATATTAATATGGATTTAAGGTCTGATGAACTTAATTTTTCTTTAATCATTTTGCCCAAATCATTGATATTGTTATTATCGACAATATCGAATTCACAGGCTTTAATAGTTGTTTTTTCAAAATCGATGGCAGTAGCGACGATTTCTTTTTGTATCGTGCATTGATCGGATATTTGTCCAGAAGAGGAACAAATTACAATTTG
>CANGTL010000015.1 GCA_947456815.1 Flavobacteriaceae bacterium | reverse complement strand
GGCGTTTATTGGATTGCTGTTTATGGCATACAAAAGAGCTTGGGTATTAAAACAAGATGCTGGAGACGGTAAAATGAAAGAAATTTCAGATTACATCTACGAAGGTGCCTTAGCATTCCTTAAAGCGGAGTACAGATTATTGGCGGTTTTTGTTCTTATAGCAAGTGCTGTATTGGCAGGGATCACTTTTTTACCTGGAGTTAAAACACATTTATTAATTGTTATTGCATTTGTTTTCGGAGCTTTCTTTTCAGCATTGGCTGGAAATATGGGGATGAAAATTGCGACCAAAACGAATGTTCGTACCACACAAGCGGCTCGTACTAGTTTACCACAAGCTTTGAAAGTTTCTTTCGGTGGTGGAACAGTAATGGGATTGGGAGTTGCTGGTTTGGCTGTTTTAGGTTTGACCGCTTTCTTTATTTTCTTTTTTAATGTTTTTATGAATGGCTCGTGGACTTCAACCGAAGACATGACTATCGTACTAGAAACATTGGCTGGTTTCTCGTTAGGAGCGGAATCAATTGCTTTGTTCGCTAGAGTAGGTGGTGGTATTTATACCAAAGCTGCCGACGTTGGTGCGGATTTAGTTGGTAAAGTAGAAGCTGGTATTCCAGAAGATGATCCACGTAACCCTGCTACTATTGCGGATAACGTTGGAGATAACGTAGGTGACGTTGCTGGTATGGGAGCGGATTTGTTCGGATCTTATGTAGCAACCGTATTAGCTGCGATGGTTTTAGGAAATTATGTAATTAAAGATATGGGTGGAAGTATTCAAGATGCTTTCGGTGGAATCGGACCAATTTTGTTGCCAATGGCAATCGCTGGTTTTGGAATCCTTTTTTCTATCATCGGAACGATGTTGGTAAAAATCACAGACGATAACGCTAAAGAGGCGCAAGTTCAAAAAGCATTAAATATCGGAAACTGGGTGTCTATAATTCTAACAGCAATCGCTTGTTTCTTCTTAGTACAATATATGTTGCCTGCAACAATGAAAATGGAATTCTTTGGTGAAGGTTTGCAAGACATTTCTTCAATGAGAGTTTTCTATGCAACAATCATCGGATTAATCGTGGGTGGTGCTATTTCTTCAGTTACGGAATATTACACAGGATTGGGTACAAAACCAGTTTTGGCAATCGTACAAAAATCATCAACTGGAGCAGGAACAAACGTAATTGCTGGTTTAGCAACTGGAATGATTTCAACGTTCCCAACCGTATTGTTGTTCGCAGGTGCTATCTGGGCATCGTATGCTTTAGCTGGATTTTATGGTGTAGCATTAGCAGCATCAGCAATGATGGCTACTACTGCAATGCAATTAGCGATTGATGCTTTCGGACCAATCTCTGATAACGCAGGCGGAATTGCCGAAATGAGCGAATTGCCAAAAGAAGTTCGTACACGTACAGATATTTTAGATTCAGTTGGAAATACAACTGCTGCAACTGGAAAAGGATTTGCAATCGCTTCTGCGGCATTGACTTCTCTCGCTTTGTTTGCTGCTTACGTAACATTTACAGGTATCGACGGAATCAACATTTTCAAAGCACCAGTTTTGGCGATGTTATTCGTAGGTGGAATGATTCCAGTAGTTTTCTCTGCTTTGGCAATGAATTCAGTAGGTAAAGCGGCGATGGATATGGTTTATGAAGTACGTCGTCAATTCAAAGAAATTCCAGGAATCATGGAAGGAACTGGAAAACCAGAGTACGGTAAATGTGTTGAAATTTCAACTAAAGCGGCTTTGCGTGAAATGATGTTGCCTGGAATTATGACAATCGGTTTCCCAATTGCAATCGTATTGTTAGGAAAGTTAGTTTATGGAGATAACAACCAATTAATCGCTGAAATGTTAGGTGGTTATATGGCTGGAGTAACTGTTTCAGGTGTACTTTGGGCTGTGTTCCAAAACAACGCTGGTGGTGCTTGGGATAATGCTAAGAAATCTTTCGAAGCGGGAGTAATGATTAATGGTGAAATGACTTACAAAGGTTCAGATGCGCATAAAGCAGCTGTAACTGGAGATACTGTTGGAGATCCATTTAAAGATACTTCTGGTCCATCAATGAACATCTTGATTAAATTGACTTGTTTGATTGGATTGGTAATTGCGCCAATCTTAGGAAATGGTAGCCATGATGCATCAACTAAAATGATCAAAATGGAAATGAAAATGGAATGTGATGGTGACATGATGGGCAAATGCGATATGAGCAAATGTGCTGATATGACTAAAGAAGAATGTGCAGCAATGTGCGATAGTTTAGGTTGTTCACCAGAGCAAAAAGAAATGTGTTTATCACATTACGATGCTGATGGTAAATTTGTAGCTCCGGCTAAAAAAGACTGTTGTGCGAAAAAAGAAGGAGCGATACCAACAATGGACAAAAATGTTCGTGTTGAAATCATCAACAAAGATGGTAAAGCAAAAGCAACGGTTACAACAACAGTAAACGGTACAGCAGCTACACAGACTTTTGAAGGTACAGAAGCTGAAGTAAAAGCTAAAGTAGATGCATTGAAATAATACGCTAATTATATAAAGGAAAGCCTCGCAATTGTGAGGCTTTTTTTATTGTTACTATTCCTGTTGATATTTTTATTTTATATCAGAATCCTCACTGTGAAGAATTACTATATTAGCACTTGAAAAAAATATTTATATAAAATTGGGTGCTGTAGCGATAGATCATAAAAGTACTAGGAGAGCCGTTGAGGCTTTGCTTGTGGAATATACAAACGTAGTCGTTGCTTTGCAGAAAGTGATTGTCAATCTATCGTACGCCAACCTGACGACTATTGTTGATTCAACTACCAAAGATGCAAATTCGCAATCTATTCAAACCATCTTAACTCACGTAATAAGTTCTGGCTATTCCTATGCGGGTTACATTCGAAAACTAAAAAAAATTTCAGACAATCGACCAGGTAAACTAGCAAAGATGTCTTCAGAGGAATACCATAATGATCTTGAAGCTCTGATTTTGTATATAGTAGAGACTTTTGAATCTATTCAAGACCATGAATTAGAGGAGTTTGATGAAGATAAGAAAATAAAAACTGCGTGGGGACAAGTGTATGACATCGAGCAGATGATGGAGCACGCCGTTATTCATGTCCTCAGACATCGACGACAAATCGAAAAATTTAAAAGAAGATTGGAGTTGCTAGAAGGAGGTCAATCTTAAAATAATCCGTTGAGTTCAGCATTAATTTTGTTTAAAATCATTCCTAAGTCTTCAGGATTATTTACAAAATCAATATTGTCTACATCAATAACCAACAATTTTCCCTTGCTGTAAGAATGAATCCAAGCTTCATAGCGCTCGTTCAATCTGCTCAAATAGTCTATCGAAATCGAGTTCTCATATTCACGACCACGCTTGTGAATTTGCGAAACTAAATTTGGAATGGAGCTTCTCAAATAAATCAACATATCGGGCGCTTCAACCAAAGATTCCATCAATTCAAATAGCGATTTGTAATTCTCAAAATCACGATTGGTCATCAATCCCATCGCATGCAAATTTGGCGCGAAAATGTGCGCATCCTCATAAATGGTTCGATCTTGAATAATTTTTTTTCCACTTTGACGAATTTGCAATATTTGTCGAAAACGACTATTCAAGAAATAAATCTGCAAGTTAAAAGACCAACGTTCCATTTGATGGTAAAAATCATCCAAATACGGATTGTCTACAACATCTTCAAAATGGGGTTCCCATTTAAAATGTTTTGCTAATAAACGAGTAAGGGTTGTTTTTCCTGCGCCGATGTTTCCTGCTACTGCTATGTGCATTATGGTACTGCTATTTTATAATTCGTAATTCCGTGGTCTGTAAAAATAGATAAAATTTGGTCTTTATAAGTAAAATTCTTAAACGTTTTTTCCTCAATTTCTATTAATCTTGATTTTTTTTCAAGTAAGTCATAGGCAAACAAATTATTTGCTTTTCGATAGACCAACATCGATTCTGAGACATACTGTATTTCTTCACTATCAGGCACGACTCCGAGCGCCCTTATTTTTCCATAAACATCACACCGATAGGCATTGCCTTGTTCATCTACCCATTGAAAGAAGTTGAAATCAGAACCATAACTCGCAACGTTATTTGTAAAAGGAACCGTCAATATTTTGAGTTCGCGTTTCGAGTAATCATAAAGTCCAACTTTCATCGTCAAATTGTTGTAAATCCAGAGCCGATTTCCCGCAGCTAAACCAATGCCAATAGGAACAATGGGATTACTCGAATCATTAAGATTGATATTGGTAGTCTCGTTCAATTGATTATCGACTATGACAACGGTATTAAAATCTTGATAAAACAATACAATTTTTAAAGGATTTTGCAAATCGACTTTGGCAATTTTGCCCAGTTGTGGGTTCTTGTATTGCCATTTTTGATCCCCCATTTGCTTGGTCAAAATGTTATTGGTGATTGAGTAAAACGCACCTAAAGCATCGTATCCCAAAAAGGTATCAGCAGCCAAAATGACGGAATTTTTCAAGATTGGTTTTTGACCTACGACACTCAAAAAACACAATAACAGTAGCAGCACAAAATTTCTTTTCATAAAACGAAATTACAATTAATCACTTTTGAATCAAACGTTAATGGCAATTCTTTTCGTGTTTTTTTAGGAGCTATTTCCTGCTGTCCGCTATATCTTTTTTGCTTGTCACCCCGAGCGCAGTCGAGGGGCTTTTAGAAGCAAAAAAGGATGCCGCTGCCATCAGGGCTAAAAAAAACCTGATTCCAAATGAAACCAGGTTCTAAAGGTGCGCTACTAGCGCTATATTTCGACATTTAGCGATTAGATGCCAAAAGCCGCTTTCACTTTGTCTACGTAATCTAATTTTTCCCAAGTAAACAATTCAACCGTAACTGTTTTTTCATTTCCACCGGGAGCTTTAAATGTTTTGGTTACCGTTTCTGGAGTTCTTCCCATGTGCCCGTATGCAGCAGTTTCGCTGTAAATTGGATTTCTTAATTTCAATCGTTGCTCGATAAAATACGGACGCATATCAAAAATTGCTTCAACTTTCTTAGCAATCTCTCCATTAGTCATATTCACTTTTGCAGTTCCGTAGGTATCAACAAAAATTCCCATGGGTTGAGCCACGCCGATTGCATAGGAAACTTGCACCAAAATTTCATCTGCAACTCCAGCAGCAACAAGGTTCTTTGCAATATGACGCGTTGCATAAGCTGCGCTTCTATCTACTTTACTAGGATCTTTGCCTGAGAAAGCACCACCACCATGAGCTCCTTTTCCACCGTATGTGTCAACAATAATTTTTCTTCCTGTCAATCCTGTATCTCCATGTGGTCCTCCAATTACGAATTTACCAGTTGGATTGATGTGGTATTGAATTTTGTCATTAAACAAATGTGCGTATTCCGGATATTTTGTTTTTACTCTTGGAATCAAAATCGACACTAAATCGCTTTTGATTTTTGCCAACATTTTCGTTTCTTCATCAAAATCATCGTGTTGCGTCGAGATTACGATTGCATCGATACGAACTGGTTTGTTATCATCAGAATATTCTAAGGTAACTTGAGATTTAGCATCCGGACGCAAGTATTTGATTTCGCTATTTTCTCTTCGTAAATTCGCTAATTCGATCAAAAGCGCGTGAGATAAATCTAAAGCCAAAGGCATATAATTTTGCGTTTCATTGGTCGCATAACCAAACATCATCCCCTGGTCACCAGCACCTTGATCTTCTGGATTGGCTCTTTCAACTCCTTGATTGATATCAGATGATTGTTCGTGTATAGCCGAAAGTACACCGCAAGAATCTGCTTCAAACATATACTCGCTTTTCGTGTAGCCAATTTTTCGGATGACTTCACGAGCAATATTTTGTACATCCAAATAAGTATCTGATTTTACTTCACCAGCCAAAATAACCTGACCAGTTGTAACCAAAGTTTCGCAAGCCACTTTCGATTTTGGGTCAAATGCCATAAAGTTATCAATTAGTGCATCTGAGATTTGATCAGCAACTTTGTCTGGGTGTCCTTCACTCACAGATTCTGACGTAAATAAATAAGCCATAATAATTGTATTTTAATTAATGTTCTACAAAATGGATTGCTAAAAAAAAACTAAAGAAGAGAAAATCTGCTTTAGCATTTTTTTGACACTCAAAAAGTTAAGGTCAGAGGTTGCAATCAGTTCAAATTTCTCCTCTCGAATTTCGGTTGCAAATGTATGAAACCATTTTTGATTAGAAAAAGTTTTTTAGAGTAGTTTTTTATTCCTAGATTTGCCTCTTAAACAATTTAAAATTATAATTATGAAAAAACTATTACTTTCTCTTTCTTTAGTTTTGGTATTTGCAGCTTCAAATGCTCAAAATTTATTTACTGAAAATTTCGACACTTTTACTGCTCTTGCTGGTTTAGGATGGACACAAACGAATCAAAGTACACCAGTTGGTGCTTCCACATGGGCCCAAGGTGGTGGAACTGCTTTTACTGGAGCATATAATGGTGCTGCTACTTCATTTACCTTGTGTAATTATAACAGTACTACTGGTGCGGGTACGATTAGCAATTGGTTAATGACTCCAGCTATCACTTTACAAGATGGTGACGTAATCACTTTCTACACACGTCAAGGTGGAACAGCTCCTTCATATGCAGACAACTTGCAATTAAGAATTAGTACGAATGGAGACTTTACAGCTGCTCCATCAGGAGGAAGCGCAGGTTTGGGGGATTATGCAGAATTAGCTGTTGAAATCAATCCAACTTTGGCTCAAGCGGGATATCCATTAACGTGGACGCAGTATACATACACTGTTGATGGTTTAGGTGCTCCAGTATCATGTAAACTCGGTTTCAGATATTTTGTAACCGATGGAGGTCCAACAGGAGCAAATTCAAACATTATTGGTCTAGACGCTTTAAGCATTGATCGTCCGCTTTCGACAGATTCATTCTTCAAAAGCAATTTCGCTGTATGGCCAAATCCGGCTTCTAGCGTAATCAATGTTGCTAACAACTCGAACAGCGATGTAACCGCTATCCAAATTACAGACATGAACGGTCGTACTGTAAAAGAAGTAAAAGGAATGACAAGTCAAATCAACATTTCAGATTTGAACACTGGCGTTTATTTTATGAAAATTACAACAGATCAAGGAGTTGGAACAACGAAAGTTATCAAGAGATAATCTTCCTACTGTAAATATAAAAAGTCTTTGGGTAACCAAGGACTTTTTTTTTGCTTCAACTGCAATGTCTTTTGAGATCAACGACAACGTTGTCGTATTTATTTTTTAAAAAGAGGTTGGAAAAACCATTTCTAATGCTTTACTTTGCCCTGTTCTTAATCTTATTGATCGTTATCACGAAAGCCAGAGGGATTAGACCCGTCGAAAGCTTAGCAACCCTTTACTACAAAGAAGGTGCTACATTCTACCATGTGCAAACTTGGACAGATAACCACGAGAAATTCTCTCATTATTCACGATAACATTTTTATTTTTTAGGAGCTAATCCCGCTGTCCTCTGCAATCTTTTGCGTCGAAAACCGTCACAAAAGGATTTACGTTGCCATCGGGGCTAGGGTACTCAATTTCATAACAAAACTTGGCGTCTTAGCGCCTTTGCGAGCAAAAAAACATGTCAACAATTCAACAAGAAATACAAAAAAGAATTCTCGTTCTCGACGGTGCCATGGGCACCATGTTGCAACGCCATAATTTTTCTGAGGAAGATTTTCGTGGCGAACAATTCAAAGATTTTCCACATTCGCTGAAAGGGAACAACGATCTACTTTCAATCACACAACCAAAGGCTATTAGAGAGGTGCATGCCCAATATTTCGAAGCCGGTGCCGATATTGTCGAAACCAATACATTTTCTAGCACGACTATCGGAATGGCAGATTACCATTTGGAAGATCTAGTTTATGAACTCAACTATCAGTCGGCTAAAATAGCACGCGAAGTCGCAGACGAATTCACCGCTAAAAATCCAAATAAACCTCGATTCGTAGCAGGCTCAATCGGACCAACCAACCGAACAGCGAGTATGTCTCCAGATGTGAATGATCCCGGTTTCCGCGCTGTTACTTTTGATGACTTGCGCATTGCCTACAAACATCAAGTAGAAGCACTAATCGATGGCGGTTGCGACTTGCTGCTAGTAGAAACGATCTTCGACACACTCAATGCTAAAGCGGCTTTGTTCGCCATCGAAGAAGTCAAAGAAGAACGAAACATCGATATTCCCATTATGGTTTCAGGAACGATTACCGATGCTTCCGGAAGAACGCTATCCGGGCAAACAGTAGAAGCATTTTTGATTTCAATTTCCCATATTCCTTTGTTAAGTGTTGGTTTTAATTGTGCTTTAGGTGCTGATCAACTCAAACCTTATCTCAAAAGATTGGCTAGAAATACTTCTTTAAATATTTCGGCACATCCGAATGCAGGTTTACCCAACGCGTTCGGGCAATATGATCAATCGCCAGAAGAGATGCAGGAGTTGATTAGAGAATATCTAAAGGAAAATCTAGTTAACATCATTGGTGGCTGCTGCGGGACAACGCCAGAACATATCAAACTAATTGCTGAAGCAGCTTCAGAATTTAAGCCCCGAATGTCAGAAAATATAGTCCTTCCAATAACATAAAAGTTAGCCACGAATGCACGAATTATAAAAATTATAATTCGTGCATTCGTGGCAAAAAACAAAAAATAATGCCAGAATCAAAATATCTTAAGCTCTCAGGTCTCGAACCGTTAATCGTAACTCCCGAAACCAATTTCGTCAACGTTGGTGAACGAACCAATGTCACAGGCTCTCGTAAATTCCTCCGATTAATCAAAGAAGAGCGATACGAAGAAGCGCTTTCTGTTGCTCGAGATCAAGTGGAAGGCGGCGCGCAAATCATCGATGTCAACATGGATGAAGGCATGCTCGACGGGGTTCATGCCATGACGACTTTCCTTAATCTAATCGCTTCCGAACCCGACATTTCTCGAGTACCAGTAATGATAGATAGCTCTAAATGGGAAATCATCGAAGCGGGTCTGAAAGTCGCTCAAGGAAAATGTGTTGTAAATTCAATCTCGCTAAAAGAAGGAGAAGCGGTTTTTGTTCATCATGCCAAATTAGTAAAACGATATGGTGCTGCAGTAATCGTCATGGCGTTCGACGAACAAGGTCAAGCCGATAATTACGAAAGACGTATCGAAATTTGCAAACGCTCGTACGATATTCTCGTCAATAAAGTAGGTTTCCCTGCCGAAGACATCATATTCGACCCGAATATTTTTCCAGTCGCGACCGGAATGGACGAACATAAACTAAATGCGCTCGATTTCTTCCGTGCCACCAAATGGATTAAGGAGAATTTGCCTTATGCCCATGTGAGTGGCGGGGTTAGCAACGTTTCGTTTTCCTTTAGAGGGAATGATAAAGTACGTGAAGCCATGCACTCCGTTTTCCTGTATCACGCTATTCAAAACGGAATGACAATGGGAATTGTCAATCCCGAAATGCTGGAAGTATATGATGAAATCCCAAAAGATCTACTCGAATACGTGGAAGATGTTCTGCTCAACAGAAGAGAAGACGCCACCGAACGATTACTTGATTTTGCGGAAAATGTAAAAGGAGATTCAAAAAGTAATGAAAAAGCAATTCAAGAATGGCGCTCCGGATCAATTCAAGAGCGTTTAACACATTCCTTAGTAAAAGGCATCGACGAGTTTATAGAAATTGACATAGAAGAAGCACGGCTTTCAGTGTCAAGTCCAATAGAAGTTATCGAAGTAAATTTGATGGAAGGCATGAATGTCGTTGGCGATTTATTTGGATCCGGAAAAATGTTCTTGCCGCAAGTGGTAAAATCAGCTCGGGTGATGAAGAAAGCGGTGGCTTATTTATTGCCATTTATTGAAGCGCAAAAAGACGGTAAATCATCGTCGGCGGGAAAAATATTGATGGCGACGGTAAAAGGTGACGTGCACGATATTGGAAAAAATATCGTTGCTGTCGTGCTGGGTTGTAATAACTATGAAATCATCGATTTGGGTGTGATGGTGCAACCAGAGCGAATCATCGAAATTGCCATCAAAGAAAATGTTGATATTATTGGCTTGAGCGGATTGATTACACCTTCGCTAGATGAAATGGTCTATCTCGCCAAAGAATTGGACAAACTCAATATCAAAATACCAATAATGATTGGAGGCGCAACAACTTCGCGGGCGCATACCGCAGTGAAAATCGCACCTGAGTATAAGGAAACAGTTGTACATGTGAATGACGCGTCACGTGCCGTCACCGTTGCAGGTAATTTATTAAATGCAGATAACAAAGACTATTCGAAAGCATTGCGATTGGAATACGATGAGTTGCGGGAAGGCTATTTGAATAGAAGTCGCGACAAAAATTTTCTAACCATCGAACAAGCGCGATTGAATAAATTGAAATTGGATTGGGAGAATTTTACTCCAAAGAAACCAAATTTCATTGGGTCAAAAACCATAGAAGTCGAAATTGAATCACTGATTCCATACATCGATTGGACGCCATTTTTCAGAACCTGGGAGTTGTTCGGTAAATATCCAGCGATTTTGACCGACGAAGTTGTAGGTGAACAAGCAACATCCGTATTTAATGACGCACAAGAAATGTTGGGTCAAATTTTGAAAGAAAACAAACTCACTGCCAAAGGTATTTATGGTATTTTTCCAGCAAACACCGTTAATGATGACGACATTGAAATTACCGCAGAACAGAACATAAAATTCTTGACACTTCGTCAACAATCCCAAAAAACAAAAGGTGCTTTCAACATGGCTTTGTCTGATTTTGTGGCTCCTAAAGATGCTGGCAAGCAAGATTACATGGGATGTTTTTGCGTCACAACTGGTTTTGGTGTCGACGAATGGGCCGCTGAATTTGAAAAAAATCTAGACGATTACAACTCCATTATGGTCAAAGCACTAGCCGATCGTTTGGCAGAAGCGTTTGCCGAATATTTACACGAGAAAGTACGTAAAGAAATTTGGGGTTATGCCGCTGATGAAAATCTAGATAAAATAGATTTGATTGAAGAAGAATATAAAGGAATCCGTCCAGCTCCAGGTTATCCAGCTTGTCCGGACCATCTAGAGAAGCCAACCATATGGAAATTATTGAAAGTAGAAGAGGAAATTGGAGTCAAACTCACCGAAAGTATGGCGATGTGGCCAGCATCTTCAGTTTCAGGTTACTATTTTGGAAATCCAGAAAGCAAGTATTTTGGTTTAGGAAAAATCAAAGAAGACCAGGTAATTGACTATGCTAAAAGAAGAAACATCAGTACTGAACAAGCTATTAAGTGGCTCAATCCAAATATAGCAGATTAATAACAGTTGTCTGTTGTCAGTTATAAGTTGTCGGTCACACACAACACAAACTGACAACCGACAACCGACAACCGACAACAAATTATGAAAGTAACCCAACACATAGAAAATGCACAAGGAAAACCATTATTTTCCTTTGAAATCTTACCGCCTCTAAAAGGACAAAATATCCAATCTATTTTTGACAGTATTGATCCGTTGATGGAATTCAATCCACCATTTATTGACGTAACATATCATCGCGAGGAATACGAATTCAAGGAATTGCCAAGCGGACTATTGCAAAAGAAAATCGTAAAAAAACGTCCTGGAACAGTTGGTATTTGCGCCGGGATTCAAAACAAGTATACTGTAGATGCTATTCCCCACATTTTGTGCGGCGGATTTTCAAAAGAAGACACCGAAAACTTGCTCATCGATTTAGATTTCTTAGGCATTGACAATGTCGTGGCACTGCGCGGCGATGCACTAAAAACAGAGACCTATTTCAAGCCCGAAAAGGACGGGAATGAATTTGCCACCGATTTGGTTTTGCAAATCAGTAATTTGAACAATGGAATTTATTTAGACGAAGATTTACAAAATACTTCCAAAACTAACTTTTGCATTGGTGTTGCGGGTTATCCAGAAAAACACATGGAAGCACCGAGTTTAGATAGCGACATTCATTTTTTAAAGCAAAAAATTAAAAATGGCGCCGAATATATCATTACTCAGATGTTTTTTGACAATCAGAAATTTTTTGATTTTGTTGCTAAATGTAGAACAGCTGGAATAACAGTTCCAATCATTCCTGGATTAAAACCTATTGCAACCAAAAAACAACTGAACTTAATTCCACATCGATTTAGCCTTGAGTTGCCTGACGATTTAATTATGTCGGTGGTTAAAGCCAAAGACAATGAGGCCGTAAAACAAATCGGAATCGAATGGTGTATCGAACAAAGCAAAGAATTAGTTGCTGCAGGAATTCCAGTCTTGCATTATTATTCGATGGGCAAATCTGAGAATATAAAAGCTATTGCAAATTCTATTTTCTAATTAAAAGAATATATTTGCTTCATTACTTTGTTGCATGAAGAATAGATTACGTTTTCTTTTGCTCTTATTTGGTTCAATTGCTTTTGGTCAACAATCAGATGATACAAATTCAATAGAGTTAAATCTTTTACGCGGAAACATATACCCACACTCGCCGGAATTATACCATCTCATTACCGGACATCCAGAAGGATTTATGTTTAGTTTCTCTAAAAAAACTCATGGCAAAGAAGCTTGGCAAAAACTTTACAATTACCCTGATTACGGCGGGTATTTTATCTATCAAGATTTCAAAAATGAAATTTTAGGTAAGAACTACGCGATCGGAGCGCATTATAATTTCTATTTCTTAAACCGGCGGTTGCAGTTTAAAATTGGGCAAGGAATTGCCATGACGACCAATCCGTATGACAAAGAAACTAATAGTAAGAATCGGGCATTTGGTTCAAAATATATGGGGAATACCAATTTTATGTTGAACTATAAACGTGATAATATTATCGACGGATTTGGTGTCGAAGCAGGGCTCTTTTTTACACATTATTCGAGCGGCAGGTTTAAGTCGCCCAATAGTGGACTAAACACCTACGGACTAAACATTGGTGTCAACTATAGTTTGTGTAAAAAGCAACCCAAAATAATCGATAGCATTCCGCTTAGCATTAAATTTACCGAGCCTATTAGATATAATATTGTGTTTCGCTCCGGATTGAACGAAAGCATAGTCGTTGGTAGCGGGCAGAAACCTTTCTATCACATAGGTTTTTATGCTGACAAAAGAATCAATAAAAAAAGTGCGCTGCAATTGGGAACCGATTTGTTTGTTACGACATCGATAAAAGAATACATCAAGTTCCGTTCGATTGCTTATCCAGAAGATAATCTGGACCCAGATACAGATTATAAGAGAATCGGATTGTTTATCGGTCATGAATTGTTTATCAATAGAATTTCGTTAGAAACGCAACTTGGTTATTATGTATATCGGCCATTTGCCGGAGATTCCCAAATATATGATCGTCTCGGAATGAAATATTATTGGACACCTAAAATATATTCAGGAATCGCTGTAAAAACACATGGGTTTCTCGCCGAAGCGACAGAGTTTTCCATCGGCGTTCGACTATAAAAGTTTATACATGAAAAAAATTGTTGTACTTTTTTGGGTCCTTATTTTCTTCACTGGTTGTGAAAAGCCTTCCGATTGCGTAAAATCGAGTGGCCCAATCAAATCGAGAGTTTATGAAGGACTAACTTTTACAAAATTGTTGGTCAGCAAAAGAATAGGTGTGGTACTTATCGAAGGACCAGTTCATAAAGTTGAAGTACGAACCGGTGAGAATCTAATCAACGACATAGAGGTCAATGTAGAAGGAAATCAACTGAAACTTTCCGACAACACGACTTGCAATTGGGTCCGCGATTATGGCAGTACCGTTGTTTATGTTACGGCTCCAAATATTACTCAAATCAATTCTAAAACAGAACAAAACATCACCTCGCAAGGAGTACTTCATTATCCGAATTTGCATCTTTTGTCTACTGACCCAATCGACGGTTATTCTGGAGTTGGAACCGGCGATTTTTACTTGACTGTCGATAATGAATCGGTGAAAGTTGAAAACAATGAGCTTGGAAGATATTTTATCACTGGAAATACCAACTCACTTTACGTTTATTTTTGGGAAGGCGACGGAATTTTTCACGGAGAAAATCTTAATGCGAATCGGATTAATTTTTATCACCGTGGGAGCAATGATCTTTTTATTCGGCCTGTAAATTTTTTGGATGGAGATATTTATAATGTCGGCGACGTCAATTGCTACTCACGTCCACCGCAGGAAAATGTTCGCGTTACCTCACATTATCGTGGACGTTTAATATACCGCTAGTTTTTTTCGGAGCTTCATCCAGCTGTTCGCTCTATCTTTTTTGTTTTGTCATTCCGAGCGCAGTCGAGGAGCTTTCCCAAAACAAAAAAGGATGCCGCTGCCATCTGGGCTGGGAACCTGGCTTCCAAAGTCAACTTGCATTTGACTCTTGACTCTTTCCTCGTTAAACTAATGCTTCGTCACTTCTCTAAACAAACTTTCTAAATTCTTGTTTTTCAAATTGAGCTGTAAGGTTTTTAGTCCATGTTCTTGCGCAAAATCAAAAACTATTGGGCGCATATCATGATCGGACGAAAACTTCAATTCCCATAAATTAGCTTCAACGTTTGTTGCAGCATCCAAATTAGGAATCGTATTTACGAGTTTTGCATCAACAAGTCGGTCAAATTCTACTTCAATAATTTGTGCTTCCGAAGTGGTGGTCAGTTTATCAATCTTTTTATCGGCAACAATTTTTCCGCCATCGATAATAATCACACGGTCGCAAATCGCCTCTACTTCTTGCATAATATGCGTAGAGAGAAAGACTGTCTTATCCTTGCCTACATTTCGAATGACATTTCGTATTTCCACTAACTGATTCGGATCCAAACCTGTTGTTGGTTCATCCAATATCAATACATCTGGATTGTGAAGCAAAGCATTCGCCAAGCCAACACGCTGACGATATCCTTTAGATAATTGTCCGATTTTCTTATGGCGTTCCGACATCAAACCCGTCAAGAGTATGACTTCTTCAATTCGGTTTTTCTCTACACCATAAACGTTCGCATTAAACTCCAAGTATTCGCGAACATATAAATCCAAGTACAACGGATTGTGTTCCGGCAAATAGCCAATAGATTGCTGCACGGCTTTTTGTTGGGTCGACACGTCAAAACCATTCACACTTGCTGTTCCTTCATCCGCAGATAAATAGGTTGTCAAGATTTTCATCAAAGTAGATTTTCCAGCACCATTTGGTCCCAAAAAACCAACGATTTCGCCTTTCTGAATCGTAAAAGAAACTTGGTCTAACGCTTTTTGTGCGCCGTAATTTTTAGAAATAGCATGAACTTCTATCGACATAAAATTTGATTTGAAACAAAAGTAAAGAATACCATAGGAAATTTTCAAAAAAATAAAATCTTTTGTGATACTCTAAACAATTTTTTTTACTTTAGCAATCCAATTATTTTTACCCATGTTGAATAACCGATTCTATTTTAGCAATGCTCTTTATTTCTTCGGGAACGAAGCAAGGGATTGTGGTATGGTTATTTGAAAAATTATTAATTCAAAAAAATATACAAATCCCGATGCAGATCGGGATTTTTTTTTAGCATTTTTATATGAAGCAAATCGTTGCCATACAAGGAATCAAAGGCTCTTTTCACCATCAAGTCGTGCTGGAGTATTTTTCTGGCGAAAATGATATTGCGGAATGTCTTTCTTTCGAGGAGGTAGTAGATAGCGTCCTGTCAGGACAATCGTCGCTTGCAGTTATGGCGTTAGAGAATTCAATAGCAGGCTCGATTATTCCGAATTACGCTTTGATTGATAAAAACAATCTACACATTGTTGGTGAACATTACTTAGATATTCATCAAAACCTAATGGTGTTGAATGGACAGACTATTGAAGACATCAAGGAAATTCACTCGCATCCCATGGCGCTGCTTCAATGCATGGATTTTCTCAAAAGACATCCTCAAATTAAATTGGTGGAAGATAAAGATACGGCGGAAACAGCACGACGAGTTCATCAGCAACAACTCAAAGGAATCGCAGCAATAGCAAGTAAAGCGGCTTCAAAAATGTACGATTTGAAAATAATAGCGCCTGAAATTCAAACAATCAATAATAACATGACGCGTTTTGTCATAGTAACAAAACACCTGGAAGATTTTTACAAACTGAATATTAATAAGGCGTCGCTCAAGTTTGAACTAGACCACAAAAGAGGAAGCCTTGCTGCCGTGCTCAATGTGATGAGCGATTGCAAATTGAACCTAACCAAAATTCAGTCGCTACCCAAAATAGAAACACCGTGGAAATATGCCTTTTTTGTAGATGTTACTTTTGAGAAATACGATGATTTTGAAAAAGCAAAGACCATACTTTCGATTATGGCAGAACAACTCAAGATTTTGGGTGAATATGAAAGCAAGCTAACTATTTAATCGTCAATTCGTTTAGTCGATTTAACAATTAACCGATTCAACGAATAAACCAAAACCATTCCATGATAAAAACTGCCAATCGTTTAAACCAAGTCGAAGAATACTATTTCTCCACCAAATTGAGAGAAGTTCGGCAATTGCAATCCGAAGGGAAACCGATTATCAATATGGGAGTTGGAAGCCCGGATTTGGCGCCTCATCCGTTTGTTATTAGTGCTATTCAAGCTTCAGTATTGGAAGAAAATGCGCACCAATACCAAAGCTATCAAGGATTGCCAGAACTGCGAAAAGGATTTGCGAATTTCTATGCAAAGCACTTTGGCGTCAGCCTAGATTTTAATTCGGAAATGCTACCATTAATGGGTTCAAAGGAAGGCATCATGCATATTTCGATGGCTTTTCTAAATGAAGGCGATCAAGTTTTGATTCCGAATCCAGGTTATCCTACCTACAGTTCGGTGACAAAATTGGTTGGAGCGGAGCCTGTTTTTTATGAATTGAAAGAAGCCACTGATTGGGAACCCGATTTTGAAGCACTTGAGCGACTTGATCTTTCAAAAGTGAAACTAATGTGGGTGTCGTATCCACACATGCCAACGGGCGCTTCGGGCAGCTTGGCGTTGTTCAAGAAGTTAGTCGATTTTGCGCGTAAGCATCAGATATTATTGGTTAATGACAATCCGTATAGTTTTGTTTTGAACGAGCATCCGATCTCGATTTTACAAATTGATGGCGCAAAAGACGTTGCTCTTGAACTCAATTCGCTGTCAAAAAAATACAATTTGGCGGGCTGGAGAATCGGTTGGGTTTCTGGAAAATCGGAATTCATAGATGCCATTCTAAAAGTAAAAAGCAATATGGATAGCGGCATGTTTTACGGCATTCAAAAAGGAGCGATTGCTGCACTACAACTTGATAATTCGTGGTTTGCAGATCTCAACAAAGTATATGCTTCAAGACGCGCATTGATTTTTGACTTGGCATCGCTACTGCAATGTACGTTCGATAAAGACTCGGTGGGTTTATTTGTTTGGGCGAAATTGCCAGACGGCGTTGAGTCATCGGAGCAATTTATTGACGAGATATTATACAACAAGCATATTTTTATCACGCCTGGAACCATTTTCGGTAGCCAAGGCGAAGGTTATATTCGATTTTCTTTATGTGTAGCAGCAGAAAAAATTAAAGAAGCGATTGCGAGATTTCAGCCGACAACTGACAACAAACAACTATGAAAGTATACATCATTGGAGTAGGATTAATAGGCGGTTCGATGGCTCTGGACATTCAGTCGCAATTTACCAATGCAACTGTATTTGGCGTAGATGCGAACGAAAATCATTTGGAAGAAGCGTTACAACTAGGAATTATACAACAGCAAGCCACTTTCGAAGATTTACATCAAGCAGATGTTGTTATTCTGTCGGTTCCTGTTGATGTTTGCCTTGCAATTTTACCGCAAGTATTGGACAAAATTGGGGAGCAAACCATTGTTTTTGATGTGGGTTCGACCAAACTTCCTATTTGTGAACTGATTGCGGAGCATCCGAAAAGAAGTCATTTTATGGCTACGCATCCGATCGCTGGAACGGAGTTCTCGGGTCCATCGGCTGCAGTTAGGAATCTCTTTCAAGGAAAGACGAACATTATTTGTGAAGTCGAAAAGACCTCTTTCAAGCTCCAAGAAAAAGCGCTCGAAGTGTTTCAAAAATTGGGCATGCGGATCCGTTATATGAATCCAAAGTCGCATGACAAACACATTGCATATGTTTCGCATTTGTCGCATATTAGTGCCTTTATGTTGGGTAAAACCGTCATCGAAAAAGAAAAGGACGAACGAGATATTTTTGATATGGCCGGCAGCGGATTTGAAAGCACGGTCCGATTGGCGAAGAGTTCACCCGCAATGTGGACACCCATTTTTCAGCAAAATAAAAAACAAGTGGTGAAAAGTTTGGAGGAATATATTGCCAATTTGACACAATTTAAAGAACTGTTGGAGCAAGATAATTACGACGCGGTTTTTAAAGAAATGCAAAGTGTGAATAAGATTCGGGAGATATTAAGTGGAATTAAGAAATAGTTACTGAGTAGCTGAGTCACTAAGTGCGTGAGATTTAAAGAGAAGTTTAAAAAGAAGCAGGAGCCCTAGCCCTGATGGAAGCGGCATCCTTTTTATTCTGAACTCGTTTCAGAATCTTATCTTCAACTTTCAAACTTTTTATAAAGAGATTCTGAAACGAGTTCAGAATAAAAAGATATAGCGAACAGCAGGAAAAGCTTCTAAAAAAGAGACAAACTATGGAAAATAATGCAAAAATGAGAACGTGGTTGGATGATTTTAAGTTGACGCATCCATTAGTAATAGCCGGTCCGTGTAGTGCGGAAACCGAAGAGCAAGTGTTGAAAATTGCGCACGAATTGAAAGATTCCGACGTTAGTATTTACCGCGCCGGAATATGGAAACCGCGAACGCGACCGGGCGGATTTGAAGGCGTTGGTGCGATTGGATTAAAGTGGTTGCAAAAAGCCAAAGCCGAAACGGGATTGCTCATGGCGACTGAAGTGGCGACTGCTGCGCATGTGAAATTGGCGTTGGAACACGATATTGATGTATTGTGGATTGGCGCTCGAACAACGGTAAATCCGTTTGCGGTGCAGGAGATTGCGGATGCGTTGCAGAATACGGATAAAATTGTCTTGGTAAAAAACCCGGTCAATCCAGATTTAGCGCTGTGGATTGGCGGTGTAGAGCGATTGTACAATGCCGGCATCAAAAAATTAGGCGTGATTCACCGTGGATTTTCGACCTATGAAAAAACCAAATACCGCAATATTCCAGAATGGCAATTGCCGATTGAGTTGCAAAGTCGATTTCCAGATTTGCCACTCATTTGCGATCCATCGCATATAACAGGAAAACGTGATATGATTTTTGAAGTGTCGCAGCAAGCCCTCGATTTGAATTACGACGGGTTGATTATCGAAACCCATTGTGATCCTGACAATGCGTGGAGCGATGCTGCACAACAAGTCACACCCACTGTTCTGAAACAAATTTTCGAAGATTTACGCATTCGTAAAATGAGTACGGATGAAGATGATTTCAATACGAAAATGATCAAATTGCGCGCTGATATTGATCTTGCGGATAGCAAAATATTGGAGATTTTGGGCAAAAGAATGAAAGTAGCCGATCAGATTGGAGCCTTGAAAAAGGAGAAAAATGTGGCGGTACTTCAAAACAAGCGATGGAACGAAATTCTGGGGAAAATGATCTTAGAAGGCGAGGACAAAGGCTTGAGTGAGGAATTTATCTTGAAATTATTTAAGGCGATTCACCAAGAAAGTATCAGTCATCAGGAGAAGATTATTCGCGGATAAACCCTCAACAGTTATTAAATTTTTGATTTCAAAGCCAATTAATTTGAACCTTCAGAACTTCTGGAGGTTTTTTTTGTATCATTGCCACTTAATTAGTTCAACCTATTTAATTTAAACTTTTAAAAAACTAAGATGAAAAAGAATCTTCTCGGATTGTTCTTTGTTGTTTGTTGTGCGATGTCTTTACACGCTCAAAACAAGATCGATAAAATCTCTTTAACTTACGGCGAAGAATTAGCCGACGACAAACAAAAAATAGTGCGCATTATTGGTGAGGCTAATAATAAAATTTATGCGCTTGGGTTAAACAAAGAGGATTATTTCCTTAAGGTTTTTGATTCGAAGTCGATGAAATTATTGTCATCTAATCTCGTGGTTTTACCAACGATGAATGATAAAGACGTTGATTTTGAAGACGCCTTCTTGCTGAATGGCAAATTATACGCTATTGGAAGCGTGTTCAATAGAAAAGACAAAACCTTCAATTTGATTGGCTCTGAGATCTCTGAAAAAGGGGTGATGAGTAAAAACACAATCAACATGTTTAATTCTGTAGTCGCTAAAAAATCAGAGCGTGGTGAGTTTTATTTCAAGCAAAGTAATGATGAAGGTGCTTTGTTGGTGATGCACACTTCTTTGTTTCCGAAAGAAGACGCAGTTCAGTATGAAGTAAAGTTATTTGATGAGAACTTAAAGCCAATTTTCGAAACCGCGGACAAAGTAAAATTTGACGACAGTAAGAAGGATTTTGAATTTACCATTGCCGATTTTGAACTCAATTTCAAAGATGATGTTTTCTTGGTCATCAATGAAAGTTACAGAGACTCGAAAAAGAAAGAGCAAATCGAAAAATTCCAAATTCACCTTTTTAAGAAAGCAAATAACTATGCGAAAGAGGTTGTAGATATCAACATTAAAGGAAAAGAAATCATCAACTGCAAAATGATGTCAACCAACAAAAACACCTTGCAATTGGTTGGTTTTTATTCGAGCGTTCGAGATAACGGAAAAGCAAACAAAGAATTGAAAGGTATTTATAATGCCACAATTGATTTGGCTACCAATGCCAATACGAATCTCAAGTTTAATGAATTTGACTACGACACGAAAGTCAAATTGTTGGGCGAAAGAAGAGCGAAGAAAGGAAAAGACGTGAAGCCGTTGTATAACATAACGACATTGATTGAGAAAGATGATGGCGGAATAATCGTGCTTTCTGAAATGCAATTCTTTTATGTGGGAAGAAGTTCTGGATTCGGGCCACTTGCTTTTACACCAGTGACTTACACAAAAAATGAAATCATCGTTACCTGTCTAAAGCCAGATGGTTCTTTAGATTGGGGCAATGTTGTTGCCAAAGAACAGTCGGCCACAATTACAACCATGACCTTTGTGATGGGATTTGGCGGAAGCAACGGAAGCTTCTCGGTGGGTGGAGTCATGGCGATTCCATTAACGCAAATGGGTAAAGGGCCTGAGTATTTGGGCGCTATTCCAATTTATAGAAATGGGGCGTTGAATATCATTTTTAACGACAATGTGAAAAACAAAGGCGTTACTGATATTGAAAACATCAAAGCCCTTGGAAATTATAACAATGCAGTACCGACGCTTTTTGTTTTTGATGATAAAGGGAAAATCACCAGACATGATCCGGAAGAAGCAGTCAAAAATGAATTGGTGCTGCGACCTGGAGTTTATTATAGAAAAACTTCACGGGAGTATATTGTCTATTCATCCAGAAAAAAACAGGATAAGTTAGGCAGGCTAATTTTAGAAGATTAAAAGTAAAGGTTGTGATTTTTTCACAACCTTTTTTATTTGAATCAACTTTAAATCTAGAAACGGTTTCAATTTTTTACCTTTGTCCCAATCGTAAATCGAAATTCAAAAATCATCAATGACAGGACTCGTCTATAAATCTACTGGAAGTTGGTATACTGTAAAATCCGAAAAAGGCGATTTTATAGAATGCCGTATTAAGGGTAAGTTCCGCATGAAAGGCATCAAAAGTACCAATCCTATTGCGGTGGGAGATGTAGTCGATTATGAGCTTGATGAAACTTCGGATGCCATTACAGGAACGATTCACCACATTCACGAAAGGAAAAACTATATCGTTCGAAAATCAGTCAATTTGTCGCACCAAATGCACATTATTGCCTCGAATGTGGATTATGTTTTTTTGTTGATTACAATTGACAATCCGCCAACGACAACCAATTTTATAGACCGGTTTTTGGTCACTGCCGAAGCCTACGGTATCGAAACTATTTTGGTTTTTAATAAAATTGACACTTTTGATGAGCCAACTTTAGACGAGCAATTGTATCTCCAACACCTCTATCAAGAAATTGGATACCGATGTCTCCGTGTTTCTGCCAAAGAGAACAATGGAATTGAAGAATTAAAGCAATTGATGATTGGAAAAGTAAGCATGTTTTCAGGGCATTCAGGCGTTGGTAAATCGACGTTGGTAAACGCGATGGAACCGAGTTTACATTTGAAAACAAAAACCATATCAGAACAAAGCAAACAAGGACAACATACAACCACATTTGCAGAAATGTACGATTTGAGTTTTGATGCTAAGATTATCGATACGCCCGGAATTAAAGGTTTTGGGATTGTCGATTTAGAAAAAGAAGAGATCAGCGGCTATTTCCCTGAGTTTTTCAAATTAAAAGACCAATGTAAGTTCAATAACTGCTTGCACAAAGATGAACCCAATTGCGCGGTTAAAAAAGCACTCGAAAACGATCAAGTATCTTGGTCTCGGTATAAAAGCTACCTTCATATTTTAGAAGGAGATGAAGAACATTACCGGACAGATGTATATAACGAAGACCGTATCATCAGTGATCAATCGCGAAAGTCGTAGTATATGAAAGTGGTCATTCAAAGAGTTTCGGAAGCATCGGTTACAATAGCTGAAAAAAAAGTAGCCGACATTCAAAAAGGATTACTTGTTTTAGTCGGAATTGAAGAAGCAGACACACAAGAAGATATCGACTGGCTGGTGAATAAAATAATAAATCTCCGCATTTTTGGAGATGAGAATGAGGTGATGAATTTGTCGGTTAAGGAGATCAATGGCGATATCATTGTAGTCAGTCAATTTACCTTACACGCTTCTACAAAAAAAGGAAATCGCCCTTCGTATTTGAAAGCCGCCAAGCCAGAATTTTCTATTCCAATTTATGAACAATTTGTAAGCAGTTTAGAATTTGTTTTGGGAAAGCACGTGCAAACTGGAATCTTTGCGGCAGATATGAAAGTCTCTTTACTTAATGACGGTCCAGTAACTATAATTATTGATTCAAAAAATAAAGAATAATGAACCTCAAAAACTCCCAATTAGAAGTCGACAACTGGATCAAAGATCACGGCGTTCGCTACTTCAACGAACTCACCAACATGGCGCAACTCACCGAAGAAGTAGGCGAAGTAGCTCGAATTATCGCTCGACGATACGGAGAACAATCCGAAAAAGAATCCGATAAAAATAAAGATTTAGGTGAGGAATTGGCCGATGTGGTTTTTGTTGTTTTATGTCTTGCCAATCAAACAGGCATCGACCTTCAAGCGGCGTTTGACAAAAAAATGGATCTCAAAACCAACCGTGACCACGACCGCCATCACAATAACGAAAAACTGAAATAGTGAATCTATCGCTGCAGCTTTCTGAAGTTCATCCTTCGTCAACGATTTCTATTGCTGGTTCGAAATCTGAAACCAATAGATTGCTATTGCTGCAAGCGTTGTATCCCAATATTGAATTGCAAAACCTGTCTACTTCAGATGATTCCGAAGTAATGATAAAGGCTCTAGCAACCATCAACCAACAACCATCAACCACCAACCATTTTATTGATATTCACCACGCAGGTACCGCCATGCGTTTTCTAACCGCGTATTTCGCCATTCAAGAAGGTCGAGAAGTAGTGCTAACCGGATCTGCAAGAATGAAAGAACGGCCTATTCAAATTTTAGTCGAAGCCTTACAGCAATTAGGCGCTGACATTACTTACGAGGAAGCCATTGGATTTCCACCGCTCAGAATAAAAGGAAAAAAACTCCTCAATTCGAAAGTGTCACTCCAAGCCAACGTGAGCAGTCAGTATATTTCCGCTTTATTATTGATCGCGCCGAAACTCGAAAAAGGATTGCATTTGACTTTAGAAGGTGAACTCACTTCTGTTCCTTACATCCAAATGACTTTAGATTTACTGAATCAAATTGGCGTCAAAACTAAGTTCATTAACAATACAATCCAGGTTTTCCCCTCAACCGACAACCGACAACCGACAACTTACAACCTACAACCCACAACCATCACCGTCGAATCCGATTGGTCTTCCGCTTCGTATTTCTATTCCATCATCGCGTTGTCGAAAGCCGGCACGCAAATCATACTTTCCAGTTTTAAACAAAGTAGCTTGCAAGGTGACAGTGCTTTAGTTGAGATTTATAAGAACTTTGGAGTTCAAACCACGTTCAACGAGAATTCAATTATCTTAACGAAGATCGGACGACAACCGACAACCGACAACCGACAACCGCTAAGTTTTCAACTCAACAACACGCCCGATCTCGCACAAACGATTATAGTCACTTGCTTTGGACTCGGAATCGGCTGTAATTTAACAGGATTACACACTCTAAAAATCAAAGAAACCGATCGCTTAACTGCACTTCAAAATGAACTCACAAAACTAGGCGCAACAGTAAAAACTACAGAAGATTCTATTACGCTAGTGCCCACAACGGTAATTCATTCCAACATAAAAATTGAAACCTATAACGACCACCGCATGGCCATGGCATTTGCTCCATTAGCTTTGCTAGTTCCCATTACCATTCTCGATGCTGCCGTAGTTTCCAAATCGTATCCCAACTTCTGGAACGACTTAAAAAGCATCGGATTTAAGATTTCGAATATCGAATCGTAACCTCAGAACCTAAGTAACTCAGTACCTCAGAACCTTTTATGAAAATAAACCTTAAAACACTTGACAACGCCTGTTCGAGCGACGTATATTTGCGCTCGATTTAGATTTTAGAAGATACTAAACTTCTAAACTCATAAACCTCTAAACTAGAACAATGAAATTATCACACTTCAATTTTAATTTACCCAAAGAACTTCTTGCCGAATTCCCAGCCGAAAACAGAGACGAATCTCGTTTGATGGTAATCAATAGAGAGAAAAAAACCATCGAACACAAAATGTTTAAAGATGTGATCGATTATTTCGGCGATGGCGATGTTTTGGTCCTCAATAACACCAAAGTTTTTCCAGCGCGTTTATACGGAAACAAAGAAAAAACGGGCGCAAGAATCGAAGTGTTTTTATTAAGAGAATTGAATTCCGAGCAACGCCTTTGGGACGTTTTGGTAGATCCTGCTAGAAAAATCAGAATAGGAAACAAATTATATTTCGGAGACGATGATTCCTTAGTCGCTGAAGTCATAGACAACACCACTTCGCGTGGAAGAACATTGCGTTTCTTATACGACGGGTCTTACGATGAATTTAGAAATAAATTAACCGAACTCGGAGAAACGCCAATCCCAAAATATATCAATCGTGAAGTAACTCCAGAAGATGCGGAGCGTTACCAAACAATATACGCTAAAAACGAAGGCGCTGTAGCAGCTCCAACCGCTGGATTGCACTTCTCAAAACATTTGTTGAAACGACTTGAAATCAAAGGTGTCAATTTTGCCGAAGTGACTTTGCACGTTGGTCTTGGAACTTTTAATCCAGTTGAGGTGGAAGATCTTTCCAAACACAAAATGGATTCTGAAGAGCTTATCATTTCTCAAGAAGCCTGCGATATTGTCAATAATGCAAAAGCAAATAAAAAACGAATTTGCGCCGTGGGAACAACTTCAATGCGCGCCATCGAAAGTTCTGTTTCTTCTGCAAAAACCTTGAATCCGTTCGAAGGTTGGACAAACAAATT
Source organism: Flavobacteriaceae bacterium (assembly GCA_947456815.1). GTDB lineage: Bacteria > Bacteroidota > Bacteroidia > Flavobacteriales > Flavobacteriaceae > Flavobacterium. Next base: position 26,954 of record CANGTL010000015.1, on the reverse strand, counting down.
CATATTTCCACCACACGAATTTAGTGTGCCAAATTGCATGATCACCAATTTCCACACGCCAAAATCAACACTATTGATGATGGTTTCTGCTTTTTGCGGTCACGATTTGATGAAGAAAGCCTACGAAGAAGCGATTAAAGAAGAGTACAGATTTTACTCTTATGGTGATGCAATGCTGATCATCTAGAAAGATAAATTACAATATTAAAAATTCCAAATTCCAAACAATTACTGTATTGGAATTTGGAATTTTATTTTTTGAAATTTAATTATTTGCGCGTGCCCACAAGGGTCAGGCTATCCAATCTATCTTTTTTTCGTTCCTCAAAAAAGGATGCCGTTTCTATCCTTCACGCAAACCGACAACCCACAACCGACAACCCACAACCGGAACTAATCTACCTGATACACCAACTTCACCGTAATATTCGCCGTCTTATTTTTCGAAATCGTATTAAACGAACCACCATAAGAAAAATCTTCAGACGAATTTTGTCCCGTAATTTGAAAAACGCCCATATCCGATTTTTTCAAGTTTCCCAAGCTTGCGCCGGCATTTTCGGCTATACTTTTCGCACGAACTCTTGCGTCTTTAGTTGCTTCAGCAATCATCTTAATTTTCAATTCCGCCAATTTTGTGTAGTAATATTCTGGAGGATTCGAGTAAAATTCAACCCCAGAATTAATCAATTCACTCGATTGTCTCGAAATGTCTTCAATCTTATTGACTTCTTTACTTTGTACGGTAACCGTTTGCGTCAAAGAAAAACCAGTAAATATTTGTTGTTTGGTCGAGCCATTTTCATTGTACAGATAATCAAAATCTTTATTAAAATTGACCGCAGAAAATACAATCTCTTTTTCTAGAATTCCTTTCGAAATCAGGTAGGATTTTATTTTTTCACGATCGAAATCTAAAGCCGCGTACGCTTCTTTCAAGCCCATGCTTTTTTTAGAAAAGGAACCGCTCCAAACAATCAAGTCTGAAGTAAAATCTTTTTTCCCGAGTCCAGTTACGCTAATCGTATCGCTACTTTGATTCCTATTTTCAAAAGCATTCGAAAACAGATAAGCGGCAATAATGACAGCAAGTGCAATGATAATGGAGTTGGCGTTGGTTTTCATAGGATGAATTTTAAGGTTTAAAAATAACGATTTTTTTGACATTCAATTGCAAACGTTACCTCTTATTTTTTAGTAGCAATAATGGAACACTGATGACACGGATTTTGCGGATTGAAGTCAATAAACTTTTTTAAAATCCGTAAAAATCAGCATCATCCGTTTTATCTGTGTCCCATAATCAAATCATGTTTTTTCATAACTGCATTTTTCTTACTTTTACGAACCTTAATTTGACAACAATGACTTTTCAAAATACACGTGCATTTGCCCAAGAAATCGATCAAAAAGATCCGTTACATCAATATAAAAACGAATTCATTTTTCCGCAACATAACGGAAAGAATGTGATTTACTTTACTGGAAATTCCTTGGGTTTACAACCAAAGAGAACCAAGAAATATGTAGACGAAATTATGAATGATTGGGCGAATCTCGCCGTTGAAGGACATTTTTATGCAGAAAAACCTTGGTGGGATTACCACGAACGTTTTGCAGCGCCTCTAAGCAAAATTGTGGGAGCCAAACCTTCGGAAGTGACGGTAATGAATACGCTTACGGTCAATCTTCATTTGTTGATGGTGTCCTTTTATCGTCCGACAAAAACACGATACAAGATTATATGTGAAGAGAAAGCTTTTCCTTCAGATCAATATATGTTTCAGAGTCAAGTGCACTTTCATGGCTACAAACCCGAAGAGGCCATCGTCGAAATCAAACGTCGCGACGGCGAACACAACATTCGATTAGAAGATGTTTTGGCGAAAATTAATGAGGTGGGAGAGGAGTTGGCTTTGGTCTTAATCGGCGGCGTTAATTATTATACAGGTCAAGTTTTCGATATGAAGACTATAACAGAAGCAGGTCACCAAGCGGGCGCTCAAGTCGGCTGGGATTTAGCACATGCTGCCGGCAATATCAAATTGCAATTGCACGATTGGAATGTCGATTTCGCTTGTTGGTGCAGTTATAAATATATGAACTCTGGACCCGGAAATGCTTCAGGTTGTTTTATTCACGAAAAACACCATAACAACAGTGAGTTGCCGAGATTCGCAGGTTGGTGGGGACATAACAAAGAACGTCGTTTCAAAATGGAGCCGGATTTCGACCCTGTTCATGGCGCCGATGGATGGCAAGTCAGCAATTTGCCGATACTTTCTTTAGCGCCATATTTAGCATCGGTCGAGATGTTCGAAGAAGTGGGCATGGACGCGATTGTCGCCAAAAGAGATTTGATCACTTCCTATCTCGAATTTGTACTTCACGAAATCGACAAAGAAGTTGATAGTGTTTTTGAAATCATCACACCAACCAATCCAGAACAACGCGCTTCGCAATTGTCGGTGTTCTTTCACGGACAAGGTCGACCTTTATTTGAATATCTCATGAAAAATGGTGTAGTAACCGACTGGCGCGAACCCAACGTAATTCGATTTGCACCTGTGCCTTTGTATTGCTCTTTTGAGGATATGTACCAATTTGGTCAAATTCTCAAACAAGGTATACTGGAAAAGAGCCAGTCCTAAACCAATTCCAAAGTAGGAATTTCAATTGCCGTTAATGCTCCTTTATAATTCAAAAGTTGATTTTGAATTAAGCTTGTTGCGTTGCTGAAAAAGGTCGTATTGGCAAATAAATTTTGATAATACGAGATTCCTTCTTGCAAGTTTGCTTTAAACAATTGCCACTTTTTTATTTGAGCTGCAGTGAATTCGCCGGCTTCTTCAATATCGCGTTGCAGATAATCAACATACAATTTCAATTCATTCACGAAAACATGAGGTCGATTAGCATGAGTCATGACATTCGTGTTGCCATAAATGTGACGCACCATATCTGACAAGGAAATTTCATGATCAAAATAGGCCAAATTGGGACCTGGACAAATCACAATGCCTTGATCTTGCCCTTTGATTTTGATGTTATTTTCAAGATAACTTGCATTCGCTAAACCGACACAAAGACATGATTTTTCGGTGATTTTCGTCTGCATTTTATTAAAGTCAGCTTCAGAAAGTAGTTCTTTCTTGCCATCCAATTCTTCAAGCTTGATATCTTGGTATTTTTTCGATGCGGTGCACATACCTTTCGGATCATATTCTTTACCCAAAGCCAACAGTTTTTTAGGGCAGGAACTGCCTGCTTTGTTTTCTTGAATTCTCTGTTGTTTCAGTTGTTCATTGCTGGTTCCTTTGACGGTGTTAAACGGAATGCCCAAAGGTGAAATGTGACTCAAGTAAAAATCACTTTCTTTTGATTTGGCCAATAAAGCTCTTGTTTCATCATCGACCGAAGTGGCTTCTGGAACCAATAAGAACGGTGAACCCCAACCGACCGCTTCGAGATTATAATTGTCGAGTAAGAACTCGTGCTCTTCTGCAGTTCCAACACCGCCTTGAGCTGTTATTTTTAGTGGAAGTGATACTGTCGGAATCGTCATTTGTTTTTGCACTAAAGCTTTTTCCATCAATTCCTGCGCAGATTGAATCAATTGGTTTTTCTTCTGTTTGAATTCTTCTAGAATTGGTCCTAAAAGCAAACCATCTGTAGCAAAAGCGTGTCCACCACAATTGAGCCCCGATTCAATTCGATATTCTGAAACCCAAAGTCCCTTTTTGGCCAAGAAATTTCCTTGAATCATCGCGGATCTGAAATCGCTGACCTTTAGAATAATTTTCTTTTTGAGTTGACCATCTGCGTCTGGAAAGAAATCTTTGAATTGTTCGATATAGCTGTACAATCTCGGATTCATTCCCGCTGAGAGTACTACTGAAGAAGTCACATTGCTATTGGCAAAACCGCGCAATGCTGCATGAGCATCGTTATATTCAACGGGTAATGGGTCGTTTTTGGTGTAGTTGTCTTTATCCACTTTGGTCATAATATTGACGTCGATGGCGCCGGGTGACAAATATTCTTCTATAAAACGCTTGAGGTCTTCTTTGTGGCCGTTGCTATCTTCAGCAAATCGCAGCAATCGCGCTTTTATTTCCGATTGATTCGGAAGCATCGCGATATAATTTTCCAAAGCCATCTTACTTTCGATAAGTTCTGTCTTGAAATTTTCGAATTTTTCTTTGACGATTTGATCTACTAAATTGAGATAATGTGTGATTCTGCTTGCTCTAAAATCGTCTATTTTGTTAGAGATTTCTTCGTAAGGAACTTGGAATTTGGCACTGTAAAAAGCACGCATTTTTTCGATAAGTTCATCGTCGGTTATGGATATTACGGAATCGATGCCAAAATGAGCCACGCGAATTGGGCTGTCTATAGTAAATGCCAAACCCATTACTGGGATATGAAAAGTGTGAAGAGACTGGTTACTGTTCATAAGGATAAATCAAATTAATAAACCGCAAAGGTTGGGAATTCATTTTGCCCAAAGACTGATAAATGTCATGTGATCGAATTTGACGCTTTTCTTTTGCGATCAAAGGAATGCGATTATCTTTGCTGTTCAATAGTTGTAAAATCATGAACAAACAAGAAAAAATAAAAAACTTCGATCCATCGCAACCTGGTTTGGCCGACGAGAGCATTTTTGGATTGCCATTTACTTCTGAAGAAAGTGAAATTATTATCATTCCAGTGCCGTGGGAAGTTACAGTTAGTTATGGGTCAGGCGCTTCGAATGGGCCAGAGGCCATTTTGGAAGCTTCTTTTCAAGTCGATTTGCAGCATCAAGATTTTCCCGATTTATGGAAATTGGGAATTTATCTCGATTTGAATCAGCAAACCGCGGCGTGGAGCGACAACAGCGACAAATATAAAGGAATGGCGCAACCGATTATTGCAGCCTTGGAAAGCGGGGAGGTCATTGAAAGCCATCCTGCCTTGCAATCGGATTTGGATAAAATCAACAAAGTGTGTAAGGAACTCAAAGATGAAGTCCGTGAGCGCGCTTTGTATTGGATGAAAAAAGGAAAGAAAGTAGCGTTGTTGGGTGGAGATCATTCTACACCATTGGGTTATTACGAAGCGTTGGCAAGCCAGCACGAAAATTTCGGAATTCTGCATTTGGATGCCCACATGGATTTGCGCATTGCTTATGAAGGATTTACGTATTCTCACGCTTCCATCATGTATAATGCGTTGCAACTGCCGCAAATTTCAAAAATTGTTCAAATTGGAATTCGAGATTTTTGCAAGCAAGAAGTAGAAACGGTGATGCAGCAAGGTCAGCGCGTGCAAGTGCATACCGATGCGGATATGAAAGCGGAAATGTATAAAGGAAAAACTTGGGATGAACAATGCGATCATATTATTGCTTCCTTGCCGCAAAAAGTGGCGATTAGTTTTGATGTTGATGGGATGTATGCATGGTACGGACCCAATACTGGAACGCCGGTTCCGGGCGGATTTTCGTATGAACAAGCAACTTATTTGTTCAACAAATTAGCCGGTAGTGGAAAAGAAATTATTGGTTTTGATTTTGTAGAAGTAGCGCCAGGCGACAACGATTGGGATGGCAATGTCGGCGCAAGAATGTTATACCATCTGTGTGGTGTTTTTGCCAAAAACAACGGACTCGATGTTGGAAAGCGAATTGAATTCTACCAAGGATAACACTTTATTAAATCATTTAAAAAAAACCTGTTTTGCGACAGGTTTTTTTATGGGCTTATTTTAAGTTTATTTAGACATTATACTCTATTTTGAAATTTACTATTAAAATTCAAGGGGTAAAATGAAAATTATGTAAAAATTTACAACAAGTATGGTTTTATTTAAGGGGTAATTTGGAAAATATTTATTTTTGCTTCGATTCCTAAATCTAGATTATGAGAAAGATTATCTTAAGTATCATCCTGATATTGTTGTTGATTGTTACCCTTTTTTCAAATTTGATATTTGACCAAGCGTCAGCCATCACTACAACAGCACATTTCGATACTGGCGACACCAGTTGGATGTTAGTCGCCACGGCACTTGTATTGTTAATGACTCCAGGGCTCGGTTTTTTTTACGGCGGAATGGTCGGGAAGAAAAATGTAATCAGCACCATGTTGCAGAGTTTTATGGCGATGGTCATTGTCTCTCTTTTATGGGTGGTAATCGGGTTTGGATTGTCATTTGGCCCATCTATTGGCGGCGTGATTGGAAACCCGATTCCGTACTTGTTTTTTCAAAATGTGGGCGTCAATACCTCGTGGAGTCTAGCACCAACAATTCCCTTTCTTTTGTTCGCGTTATTTCAAGCGAAGTTCGCTATTATTACGCCTGCGTTAGTCACTGGTGCTTTTGCAGAACGCATTCGGTTTTGGGCGTATTTGTTATTTATGGTTTTGTTTATATTGGTCGTTTATGCTCCGTTGGCACATTGTACTTGGCATCCCGATGGTTTGTTGTTTAAACTCGGTGTCCTTGATTTTGCGGGAGGAACCGTGGTGCACATGAGTGCGGGGTGGGCGGCATTGGCAGGAGCAATATTTTTAGGAAAGCGAAAAGTGCAAAAAGTAGCGCCAGCACGAATTACCTATGTTTTGCTAGGAACAGGATTGCTTTGGTTTGGTTGGTTCGGATTTAACGCAGGATCTGCTATGGGAGCGAATGGTTTGGCCGTGCAAGCGTTGGCAACAACTACAGTGGCAGCCGCAGCCGCTTCGATGGCTTGGGTGTTTTTAGATAAGATTATGGGACATAAGATTTCAGCGATGGGAGCTTGTATTGGAGCCGTGGTTGGTTTAGTCGCCATTACACCAGCAGCAGGTTATGTTAGTATTCCACATAGTATTTTTATTGGGATTGTGAGTAGTATCATTAGCAATTATGTAGTTATAAAATTCCCGAAAGGCAAAATTGATGATGCTTTGGATGTATTCGGATGTCACGGCGTTGGCGGGATGACAGGCATGCTACTTACAGGAGTTTTTGCATCGAAGGCAGTCAATTCGGCGGTGGTTGATCAAGGGTTGATTTTTGGCGAAACGACTTTGTTTATTAATCAATTTACAGCATTGATTTGCGTCTCTGTTTTTGCATTTACCGCTTCGTATGCGTTGTTCTTTATCGTCAACAAAATTACACCATTGCGTGTGAGTGAAGAAAAAGAAGAATTGGGATTAGATATTACACAGCACGGGGAGTTTCTGTAAAAGGCCATCGCGCCTGCTCGCTCCGTCGCTAAAAATGTTTACTAAACATTTTTTTACGCTCGGCCGCGTGAGGGATAGAGCAATTGTCTGAGCTCTTTTTTGTTTTAGAAATAGCACCTCGACTGCGCTCGGGGTGACAAAACAAAAAAAGCGAGTGCGATAGCCCGACCCTTGTGGTCACGCCCAAAATTAATCCCATAATTTTCAAGGTTACTTCAGATTATTAATTATTTTTGTTGCCTACCATTTACTTCATTTCTTGATGCAAGAATCAAAAAAAATTGCTGTTGTAGGTTCCGGTTTAGTTGGTTCGTTGTTGGCTATTTATCTCAAAAAAGCTGGACATACGGTGCATGTTTTTGATCGGAGTCCAGACATCAGAAATATCGAATTTTCAGGACGATCCATCAATTTAGTCATGTCCGATCGCGGCTGGAAAACACTTCAAGATATTGGGCTGGATGACGAAATTCGCCAAATTGGAATTCCAGTCGATAAGCGAGCGATTCACCTAGTAGATAATTCCCTGAACTATCAATATTACGGCAAAGAAGGCGAGGCGATTTTTTCGTTATCGCGTGGTATTTTAAATCGAAAAATGATTGATTTGGCGGAAGCTGCTGGAGTTGAATTTTTCTTTGAGCATAAAATTTGGGATGTCACTTTAAGCGACGCTACTTTGCATATTGGCGAGACGGAACGTGGCGAGTGGGAGGAACTGCAATACGATTTGGTTTTTGGTTCCGACGGTGCTTTTTCGAGAGTAAGACACCGAATGCAACGCCAAAGCATGTTCAATTATTCGCAAGAGTTTTTGAAGATTGGCTACAAAGAATTGCATATTCCGGCGAATGAAGATGGCTCGCATAAATTAGATAAAAACTCCCTACACATTTGGCCGAGAGGCGATTATATGTTGATGGCGTTGGCCAATACCGATGGCAGCTTTACGTGCACACTGTTTATGCCGCACGAGGGTGCCAATTCCTTTGATAATCTTAAAGACAAAGACACTTTGGAAGCCTATTTCGCAGAACATTTTCCAGATACAGCTGCGGTGATTCCGGATTTGGTAGAAGATTTCTTTAAAAATCCGACGAGTTATTTGGTGACAATGAAGTGTTTTCCGTGGACGTTTGAAGACAAAGTGGCCTTGATTGGCGATGCGTGTCATGCGATTGTGCCGTTTTATGGGCAAGGAATGAATGCCGGTTTTGAAGACATCACCGTGCTCAACGAAATGATGACTTTGTACGGAAATGATTGGGAAAAGATTTTTACTGAGTATGAAAACTCACGCAAACCCAACGCTGATGCCATTGCCGAATTGTCGTATCGCAATTTTATGGAGATGAGCACCAAAACGGCGGATGCAAAATTCTTATTGCAAAAGAAAATCGAGAAGTGGTTTTCCGAAAAACATCCCGACAAATGGTTGCCGTTGTACAGTCGAGTGACGTTTAGTTTGCGCCCGTATTCCGAAGCGTTGGCGCTAGGCAACCAGCAAAATGCGATAATGGATCAGGTGATGCAATTGCCGCACATTGAAAACATTTGGAATTCGGAAATTGTGGAAAATAAGATTTTGGAATTGTTGAATAATTCGTAATGAATAAAGTAATCGTTTTTGCTTCGTTGGTATTCCTTTTTTTACTGTCTTGTAGCAGTAGTGATTCTAAAAGTTGTGTTGATGCGAAAACAATTAGTATCAATAATATTGAGGAGGAGATACAATACGATGGATTGAAATTGGTCTTTGAGAATGAGCACTATAAAATTTATTTTTCAAAGTATATTTCAGCAAACGGCGATGCGTATCGTGATGGTTCTGGAATTTTTATTTTAAAATTGGATACAGGTATTGCTTATTCGAATTGGGACTTTCTGGATGGCCAAATAAACATAGAAACGGTAAACAACGCTGCAGATTATTTTTCTTCGGGGAGTTTGACGATTTCTGACAATTGCAATCAGCTTTTTTTTACTGAGAACATTGAATTACTTGCTTGGTTTCCGTCGTTTTTACCAGCACAAGCCGAAGGAATTTATAATGTTGAATTGAAACTACAATTGGCAGACAGTACGGATGTACTAGTAAACACAAGTGTAGAAGTCCTTAGATTTAATTGATTTATTCTTCTCTGTGCACTTTGTTAAAATCAAATGCGGGATTGCAAATGGCGATATATTCACACGGTTCTTCAAACGGGTTGGAATATTGCACTCGGGTGTTTTTCTGGATGTGAATGGATTGCCCTTTTTCTAAAATCACCTCCTCATCTTCAATGATAAATTGCTTTTTCCCCGAAATAATATAGGTGTATTCATCAAATTCCGGCGTTTGAAAAGGCTCGCTCCAATGCGGCGGTGCGATCATGTGCGCAATGGAAATATTCGGGTTGTTGGTCGTTGCCAAACCGTGATGCTCTTCGATGATTTTGCCGTCGGTGGTGGGAACGATGAAAGGTGATTTTTGGAGGGTGTATTTTTTCATGGTTTTAGAGAAAAGAGTCAAGAAGTAAGAGCCAAGACTAGAAGATTACAAATGTATAGTCTTATTTCTTGCTTCTTGGTTCTTGCTTCTTTTTTCTTTTTACTCTTTAATTACTTTTTCTACTTTAACGCCTTTCACAGTATAAACTTTCACAAAATAAACGCCACTTCCTTGCTGACTCAAATCAAAATCAACAGCGTCGTCGTTGACAGTCGTCGTTTCTAAAATACGTCCTTGCACATCAAACAATTGCACCGAGGTAATCGCTGCATTAGAAGTAATATGAATTGCGTTCCTAGTAGGATTAGGAAAAAACGAAATAGATTGTTGTGCGAATTCTGAATTGATGGAAAGTGCCGGACAGCCAATCAGCGTTGGGCTGTTGTGCTGAAAATTATTTCCATCTCCGCTCGTTTGTCCGTATTGATTACTTCCCCAGCCGTATAATTTGCCATCGTCTTTGAGTCCCACTTGGCAATAAGTAAAATTCGGTTTTAGCAATTTCCAGTTGGTGCTCGTTCCTATTTGCACAGGTGTCACTCTAGTCAACGTTGTTCCATCGCCCAACTGACCGCTACTGTTGAAACCCGAAGCCCATAAGGTTCCATCAGTTTTAATAGCATGAGTTGTTAAATATCCAGAGTTGACAGATCGCCAATTGTAACCGGTTCCAATTCGCGTTGGAGCTAATCGGTTAGTTACTGTACCGTCGCCTAACTGCCCATAATAATTAGCGCCCCATCCCCACAAACTCCCATCAAGCTTGATTGCCATGGTATGATCGGAGAATACCGCAATACTATCCCATTGGTTTTCCGTTCCAATTTGAATAGGACCGCTCGGTTGGTTTGTAGTTGTTCCATTGCCAAAAACACCGTATTCATTTCTTCCCCACGCCCATAAAGTTCCGTCTGTCTTGATGCCCATGACATAATGTTGGCCGGTGTTTATTGATTTCCAAGTATCGGTTCCTATTTGAACTGGCACCATCGAATTAATAAATCCAAAGTACACTGTTTCGTTACCCCAACCCCATAAAGTGTTATCTGTTTTTAGGGCTAGCGTATGGTAACCATGATTGGAGACGGACTTCCAGTTAGTGTCAGTCCCTACTTGAATGGGCGTCAACGATTGTTCAGCAGAGCCAGTGCCCAATTGTCCGTATTCATTTCTTCCCCAACCCCAAAGTGTCCCGTCGTTTTTTATGGCAAAAGAATCAGAATCTCCAGCGTCAACGCTCACCCAATTAGAATCGGTACCCACTCTAGTGATAAAATACTGATCGACATTATTTCCGATTCCGAGTTGTCCGTTATAATTTGCGCCCCAGGCCCATAGAGTTCCGTCGCTTTTTAGCGCTACAGTGTGACCGCCACCAGAATCAAAAGTGGACCAACATTGCGCTTGTAGCGCCGCGGCAATTAGAATTATTGTGATTTGTGTAATTTTTTTCATTGCGTTTTCTAAAATATATTGGAATTAATTATCTTATGTCATCATTGGCTTACAAAGAAAAGAATTTTTCAAGAAGCACAGGGTTATTGTTATAATATTTAACCTGTTTTCAAATCTTTTCAATTACAAATTTTGTAGAATTGTTAGATTTTTTGAATGTATTAATTAGTCTAATAGAATAAATGTTGGGTTTTCCATGTCGAATTAAGCCTAAAGTCTTTACTGCTGCTGTTTCACCCACTTCAATTCCCTTTTGATGATTTATGTCGCTGGTAGAAGAGGAGAATAAGAAACTTCGACATTTTGTAATGGGAATGTTAACGATTTATGCACAACAGATTAATGTTGCAGCGGGAAATACCAAAGGAATGTAATTGTTTTTTATATTAATTAGATTCAGATTTTAAACATAATAGATCGCACTGAAAATAAAGACGAGCCATATCAAAAAGTGTTTTGAATGAGAATTTGAATTTATATGGAGTTGTCGTACTTATTTCTTTCAAAAACAGGAAAACAGTTTTTGGAATTTAGGATTCTTATTGATTTTCAAAAGTCCGTTAACTTCAAATTAATCCTAGAGATTTACTACGTTTTAAATATAGATACACAATAATAAAAGATAGTTACGTTAATTAGTATATACTCGAAAAATTTGTATTAAGTCCTTCTAAGTGAACTTGTTTATTATATAATAAACAAATAGGTAAAATAGGCTTTTATTGTTGTGTATCAATTAAACCAAAAAAAGTTTTTTTATTTCAACTAAAAAATTAAATTTGCTCCTATTCAAGTTAATTACAACTAAAACAAATAAATTATTAAAACTATTAAAAATTAAAAAAATGGCAAACGTTAAAAAAGAAAGTGGTTCAAAAGGAGGAGATATGTTCTCAGGAATTGTAATCGTCGCATGTATTTTTGTGGGATGGGTTATTTGGAATTTCATAATGGGTAGTGGTTCTAATTTTGAAGGAGGAGTTAATACAGGGCACCCACTTCCAGGAAATTATTTGGCGATGGTATACAAAGGAGGTCCAATCGTACCAGTTTTGATGGGATTGTTATTGATGGTAATCGTGTTTTCTTTTGAGCGTTATATGGTAATTACAAAAGCTGCTGGAAAAGGAAACTTAGACCAGTATATGAAAAGCATAAATGCTAGTGTAACTAAAGGTGATATTGATGGTGCTTTGGCCGCTTGTGACAAACAACAAGGGTCAGTGGCTAATGCCATTAAATCTGCGTTGGTGAAATACCAAGAAGTGAAGAAAGAAGGATTGGATAGCGAAGCTGCGGCAGAAACAATTCACAAAGAAATAGAAGAGGCGACTTCTTTAGAAATGCCAATGTTAGAAAAACATATGACTATTCTTTCAACATTAGTTTCTCTTGGAACTTTAGCAGGATTGTTAGGAACGGTAACAGGTATGATTAAAGCGTTTGGAGCTTTGGCTTCTGCAGGTACTCCTGACCAAGCGCTATTAGCAAATGGTATTTCTGAAGCGTTAATTAATACAGCGACAGGTATCTCTACTTCAGCGTTGTCGATTATTGCATATAACTTCTTTACGTCTAAAATAGACACATTGACGTATTCTATTGATGAAGCAGGTTCTACTATCGTCAATACCTACAGACATTTCAGAGGTTCAAAAAACTAAGAGACAACCATATTTAACGGAGAACAGCTTTTTGTTCTTCTCAGTAAATAGTAAATAAAGTATAAATATGGCTAATGTAAAAATGTCCAAAAAAGCAGCGTCTATTGATATGACGGCAATGTGTGATGTGGCGTTCTTGTTGCTTACGTTTTTTATTTTGACGGCAACAGCGAAGCAACCAGAACCAATGTCGGTAGATACGCCAGCTTCAACGGTGCAGACAAAATTGCCTGAGACCGATTTGGCGACACTTACCGTTGGTAAAGGAAAAGTTTTTTTCGACTTGAAAGGAAGAGAGATTCGTAAGAGAACTCTTGAATTGATGGCTCAAAAATACAACGTGACTTTCACAGAAGACGAGATGAATAAGTTCGCTATTATGGAAGGTTTTGGAGTACCAATCCAAAACTTGAAAGCAATCATAGCAATGAAAAGCGCAGACCGAAATAAATCTGATTTGCAACCTGGAGTTCCGAAGGATTCTTTAGACAATCAATTAGCAGATTGGATTCAAAACGCACGAATTGCCAACATTGAAATAGACGACAAAGAATTGCAGATCGCCATAAAAGGAGATGCAAAGGAAGAATATCCAGCGATTAGAAAAATCATGGATATTTTGCAAGACCAGAAAATCAATAGTTTTAACTTGGTTACTGGTTTACGAGGAAAAGATTTTTAATATATTAAAAAATAGAAAATGGCTGAATTAAATACGGGCGATAGCGGCGGTAAGAAAGGCAGTAAGAAAGTAAGAAGCAAGAAACAAAACTCAAAAGTAGATTTGACTGCGATGGTTGATTTGGCTTTCTTATTAATTACATTCTTCATGTTGACGACTTCGTTATCTAAACCACAGTCTATGGATTTAGGATTGCCTGACAAGGAAGATGATCCTAATAAAGACAAGCCGGTTAAAGTGGATGAGAATAGAACGATGACTATTTTATTGGGAGATAACAACCAAATGAAGTATTACATGGGTTTATTAGCAACTCCAAAAATTGCTCCAAAAGAAGTCGCTTACGGAAAAGAAGGAATTCGTAAAGTGTTATTGAAGGAGAAAGATGAGGTAATCAAGTATACTGGTACTAAGAACAAAGGTTTGATTGTTATTATCAAGCCAAGTAATAAATCCAATTACCGAAATTTGGTTGATATACTAGATGAAATGGCTATCGTTGACGTTCCAACGTATGCTATAGTGAACGATTATAGCCCAGAGGAGAAAAAATTAATAGGTGTTGGTGCCGATGCGCCAGCTGCAGCAGAAACGGCTGCTCCTTAAGTATTTAATCTAATTAAAAAATAAATAGAAATGAAATTAGATTTATTAAATAGTCAATGGCTTGAAATCGTTTTTGAAGGACGAAATAAGAAGTACGGGGCGTATGAATTGAGAAAGTCAAATTCAAAAACTTCTACCAAAGCTTTTATTATCGGAGCTTTTGTGTTTGCATTCTTGGTGAGTTTACCGATGTTGGCAAAGTTGATTCCTGATTCTTCAGATGACGATGCGAGTTTGGATAAGAAAATCGTAACGGTTAAATTACCACCAAAAGAGAAACCAAAAGAAAATCTCCCACCACCACCACCTCCTCCTCCAAAAGTGGATCAAGTGAAATTTGTGAAACCGGTGGTGGCTAAAGCGGAAGAAGTAGTTGAGGAGCCACCAAAAATCAAAGAAATAGTTGATAAAAAATTAGGTGCAGAAACCATCAAAGGAGATCCTGATGCTGAACTGACAGTAGAGCCGGTTGGTAATGGTCCAAAGGATGTTGTTGAAGAAGATAATAACATCTACAATACTGCAGGAATTGAAGTAAAACCTGATTTTCCAGGTGGAATTGAAAAGTTCTATAAGTTTGTAACCAAGAATTTTTCACCGCCAGAGGACGAAGATTTTCCTGGAGGGAAAGTATTTGTGACATTCGTTGTTGAAAAAGACGGATCATTAACAGATATTAAAGTTCTAAGGGATGCGGGATATGGTACTGGCAAGGAAGCAATGAGAATGCTGCGAACTTGTCCAAAATGGAACCCTGGGGAACAAAATGGAAAGAAAGTTAGAGTTCAATATTCTTTGCCAATTACAGTTGCTAAAGCTGACTAATGAATAAAAGTTTAGTTATTAATTTCATGAAGAAATCGCTAAAAAAGCGATTTCTTCTCGTTATAGGAATGCTGTTTTTTATAGCATATTTCATTTTGGGTTTGATTTTTATACTATGGAAATCGATGCCAATCAATATGGAACCACGTTATAGAATTGCCTTTGGAGTGCTTTTAGTAGTTTATGCTTATATACGATTTATGAGATTCTTAGCAAATCAAAAAGAAGAATAATGAGAAAGTACGTTTCAATAATATGGTTCGTTTTGTTATTGTTTTTAGTGATTACTTGTAAGCAAACTAATGCTGAAGGTAAACAAGAAACAATCATCGAAGGAGAAACTACCGTTTTGGTAGATGAATCGCTAACGCCAATCGTTGAAGACTTAGTGCAAATTTTCGAGAGTAAGTATAACGCTAAAATTAACATTGTTTCTAAATCTGAAGCAGAAGTTATTCAGGACCTAGCAAATAACGAGACCAGAATTGCAGTTCTCTCGAGAACATTGAATAAAAAAGAAATTTCATTTTTTGGTTCCAAAAAGATTTATCCAAAAACGACACCTTTTGCCGTCGATGCTATTGCTTTTATTACCAATAGGAATAATAAAGATACTTTAATTGCGTTGAACGATGTTGTTGATTTTATGAAGGGAAGTAAGACAACAAAAATAAAAGGGTTGGTGTTCGACAATCTTAATTCAAGTACAGTAAGATATATAAGTGAATTAGCTGGAATTAATAGCATACCAGCTGAAAACGTATTTTCTTTTAAGACAAATAACGAAGTGATAAATTATGTTGCAGAAAATAATGGAATAATTGGAGTTGTTGGAATAAATTATATCTTTGAGCCCTCTGAAAAAATAAGGAATAGTATTCAGAAAATTAATGTTCTTAGCGTTCAAAATGCTTCTGACCATCAGTACTATAGCCCGACACAGAATAATTTGGCGGAAGGCACTTACCCTTTGGCACGCGAATTGTTTGTCGTCAATGCCCAAGGATTTGACGGATTAGGAATGGGGTTTTCTTCTTTTGTAGCTGGAGAAATTGGACAAAGAATTATTCTTAAATCGGGTTTGTTGCCATACAAAGTCCCATCAAGAAAAATTCGGATAAGAAACACAATAAATAATGACAAAAAGTAAAATTAAATTGGAAATCATGAAAAGCAATATCGTTTTTGGAGTTCTATTTTTCTTTGTAGCGACTGTAGTAACTGCGCAAGATCTAGAACAAGCTAAAAAAGCCATTGACGCTGAACAGTTCGAAAAGGCGAAATCTATTTTGAAAACAATTTTGCAGGCAAAACCAGGAAACGGGAAAGCAACCTTTTTTCTTGGGAATATTTATCTCAAGCAAAATATTGAAGACTCTGCAAAGATTTTCTTTCAAAAAGGACTATCGGCTAGCGAGAATGCAAAATGGAATTATATCGGGTTAGGGCAAATAGATCTAAACAATAGTAATGCTGCTGCTGCGCAAACCAATTTTGATTTGGTTACTAAAGATCTAAAGAAAAAAGATATCGAAGAATATATTTATATAGCGAAAGCCTACATGAATGCAGACAAACCCGACTTTAAAACGGCGTTAACTTATCTAAATAAAGCAAAAGCAATCAATCCAACCGACGCCAATGTTCAGTTAGGTTTGGGAGACGCTTTCTACGGAGATAAAAATCAAAACGAATCTTACGCTGCATACCGAAATGCTTTTCAAACCGATGCTTCCCTAATTCGTGCTAAAATGCAATTAGGCGTTCTGCTTAAAGGTGCGAAATCATATACAGAAGCAGTAAAAGCATACGATAATGTCATTGCAACAGATATTAATTATGGACCAGTCTACAGAGAATTGGCCGAAACCTATTACTATTGGGGCAACAACGAACCTAAGAAGTACAACGAGTACATACAAAAAGCACTGAGCTACTACGAAAAATATATGAGTTTGACTGATTACTCTCTAACATCACGCATGCGTCACGCCGACTTTTTAATCCTAGCCAAAGATTACAAAGCGCTTGAAGTAGAGGCAAATAAAATGAAGGAGTTAGACAAAGTTAATCCAAGAATACTTCGTTATTTGGGTTATTCCGCTTATGAAAACGGGAATACGGATGTTGCTATTAAATCATTAGAAGACTTTATAGGAAATCCAAAAAACAAAATTATTGCACGTGACTATTTGTATTTAGGTCTAGCTAAACTAAGAAAGTCTAATAACGTAGAAACTAAAACAGTCGATCAAATCATGTTTGATGCTGGAGTTGCCGACATCAAAAAATCAGTTGAAATGGAAATCACCATGACCAACGACTTGAGTGAAGTTGGAAAGAAATTTTACGAACAAAAATTATTCAAACAAGCGTCAGCGATATATGAAATTGCAACTTCTAATACGACTTCTAAAAATTATTTGTTAGACAATTTTTACCTAGGAAACTCTTTATATTACAACAATACTAGAAAAGATGTCGTAAAACCAGATCCAATCGAATTGCAAAAAGCAGATGCTGCATTCGGAAAAGTGATTGAAGCTTCTCCAACTACACAAGATGCTTATATCTTTAGAGCTAGAACAAACAGACTACTTGAGAATGAGGAGTTGATTATCAAGTATTACGAAGATTATTTGAGAGTTGTAACCGAAAAAGGGGAGGAAGAAGTAACCAAAAACAAGGCGAAATTCATCGAGAGCTACAACAATATCGCGGCAAGTTATGCCAATACAGATACAATAAAAGCTAAAGAATATTTCAACAAAACCTTAGCGCTAGATCCAACAAATTCATACGCTACAGAATCTTTGAAAACGTTAAAATAGTTTTTGAGATAGGTAGTTCATTAGTAAACCTGATAGTTCATAAGAATTATCGGGTTTTTTTATGCGAAGCTAATCCAGCTGTCCATTCTATCTTTTGTGCCACCCGAGCAAAGCGAACGGACGAAGTAGACCCCGGCACAAAAGGATGCCATTCCCATCTGGGCTATGCCACCCGATCTCTAAGGTACTCATCCGACGACCGGAAATTCTAAATCCCAAATTCCAAATTCCAAATCCCAATTTCCTATCTTTGCCCTTTAAATCTAAAAATGCTTACAAAAGAAATACAATCAGCCGTCGAAAAAGGAACCATGCTTCCGCTGATGGAAGAGTTTTATACCATACAAGGCGAAGGGTTTCACACCGGAACCGCGGCATATTTCATCAGAATTGGTGGTTGCGACGTGGGTTGTCACTGGTGTGATGTCAAGGAAAGCTGGAATGCAGAATTACATCCTCCAACGGCTATCGAAAAAATTATCGAAAATGCAAAAAAATACGCTGATACGGTTGTTGTTACAGGTGGAGAACCGCTGATGTGGGACATGAATCCATTGACAAATCAGCTAAAGAAAAATCAGCTTAAAGTGCATATCGAAACATCTGGCGCATATCAACTTTCTGGTCTTTGGGATTGGATTTGCCTCTCCCCTAAAAAAAATAAATTGCCTACTGAGACTGTTTATGAAAAAGCCAATGAACTAAAAGTCATTATCTATAACAAACACGATTTTATTTTTGCAGAGGAACAAGCGGCATTAGTCAATGATAACGCGATATTGTTCTTGCAACCTGAATGGAGCAAACGAGACGAAATGACACCCTTAATAGTTGATTATGTAATGCAAAACCCAAAGTGGCGGGTTTCATTGCAAACACACAAGTATCTAAACATCCCTTAAACATTTGATTCATGAAGCGAATTGTCATTTTACTATTACTATTCATTCCATTACGAACATTTTCTCAGATTGGTGGTGAAGCAGAAGTGTATTTAACTGGCGATAGAATTGAAGCCCAATTTAATGGCGGTGGAATTGAAAAGTTTAGCAAATATGTCCACGAGCAATTCAACTATTCTAAAGTCAAAAAAGCAGGAAGAATGATAGCGTCTTTTACCGTTGATGTCGACGGAAGTATAAAGAACATCAAACTCGTTCAAATGATTGATGTCGATTCTGGAGTTGAATTAATTCGTGTCCTAAACAAATGCCCAAAATGGACGCCAGCCAAAAGAGGCGGCAAGCCCATTAGCATTGAAGTTAATTATCCAATGGTGTTTGACTCCGAGCAGCACACCACGGAACCTCCTAAAATTAAAAATATAGGAACACAGCCTCCTATATCTAGAGCACTAGTTGATTCAGACGTTAATCAAGATGAAATCTACACTACTGCTGGTATAGAAGTTAGGCCCGATTTTCCTGGTGGTATTGAAGAATTTTACAAGTACATCGCCGCTAACTATAGAACGCCAAATACACGAGGTCTAGCGGGAAAAGTATATGTAACTTTTGTTATTGAAAAAGACGGGAGTATAACAGATATCAAAGTACTTCGTGATATAGGGTATGGAACTGGACGAGAAGCGATTCGTGTGTTATCCAAGTGCCCAAACTGGATTCCCGGCGAACAAAATGGAAAGAAAGTGCGCGTTCAGTATTCATTACCAATTTCAATCGCTGCCAGTCGATAAAATTAAGTGATTTAGATGAAGCAGATTTTCTACATACTACTGTTAATAGTGTTTGGGACATTTCAGATTCAAGCGCAAAATATATCCGAAGAACCGGTAATCGAAATGAAAGATGCCGATACACAACCCGTCTTCTATGCTGGCATTGACGCTTTGTATGACTTTATCGAACAGAACTTCAAAAAGCCAAATGTTCCTGAGCTAATTGGTAAAGTTTTCGTCACATTCATTGTCGAGAAAGACGGCACTCTAACTGACATTGCCACTACTAGAGATATAGGTTTCGGCACAGGCGCGGAAGCCGAGCGCATAATGCAACTCTCACCCAAATGGATTCCTGGAAGAAAAGATGGCAAAGTTGTTAGGGTTAAATATTACCTTCCTATACCAATTCATACCAATTAAAAACATATGAAATCACAGTTTCTTTTAAGTCCCGAAATTACCTTTCTAAATCACGGGTCATTTGGGGCATGCCCAAAATCTATTTTAGAGAATTACCAATATTGGCAAAATGAATTAGAACGTGAACCTGTTCAATTTATCCAAAAAAAAGCGCCAGTCTATTTACAAACCGCGAAGGAAAGTGTCGCTCAATTTGTTGGTTGTGATCCAGATGATTTCTTTTTTACGGCAAATCCTACAATTGCCATTAATACCATAATGCGCAGTATGAAGTTGAATCCTGGCGATGAAATTCTCACAACAAATCACGAGTATGGCGCTATGGATAGAACTTGGAATTTCTATTGTGAAAAATCTGGTGCTAAGTATATTAGACAAAATATTTCTTTACCTATTCAATCCAAAGAGCGTTTGCTTGAAGAGTTTTGGAAAGGCTATAATCCCAAAACAAAAATCGTTTTTCTAAACCAAATTTCGAGTGCGACCGCATTGATTTTCCCCGTAAAAGAAGTTATTCAAAAGGCAAAATCACTCGGCTTAATTACCATTATAGACGGCGCTCACGTACCTGGCCATATCGATTTAGATATTTCAGAACTTGACCCCGATTTCTATACGGGAACGCTTCATAAATGGATGTTGGCGCCCAAAGGCACCTCTTTTTTGTATGTTAAAAAAGAACGTCAAAGCGAGATAGATCCACTGATTGTTGGTTGGGGGTATCAAAGTGAAACACCGTCAAACAGTCGATTTTTAGATTACCATCAGCATCAAGGTACACGCGATATTTCGGCTTTTTTAACTGCTCCAGCTGCGATTCAATTCCTGAGAGAAAATAACTGGCAAGAGAAATCGCTACAATCTAAAAAACTGATTCTTAAAAACTACGAACGCTTTTGTGATTTGTTGGGAACGCAGCCGATTTGCCCAATTACTTCAGATTTTTTAGGGCAAATGTGCAGTATTCCAGTCAATACCAATGCTCCAGCCGCGCTTAAGGAAATCTTATATAGCGAGTACAAGATTGAAATTCCAGTCATGAAAATTGGACATGGAGTTTTCATTAGAATTTCATTGAATGCTTACAACAATGAAAACGATTTAAAGATTCTATTTGATGCTTTGACGTCAATAAAATTTAAAACGAATTTATTAGAATAACACTTAATTAGTTTACAGTCAACAATCTAAAATTAAGATGCTTTTAAATTAATTTTCGAAATATTGTTTGTATTATTGTAGCCTAATAATAAAACCAACCATGAAAAAAATCCTTACCTTTTTAATTCTTCTTTTTTCTGTTGCCGTTTTCTCACAAAGAACATGTTCGACCAATACAAAATTAAATGAACTAAAAAATAATGTTCCTGGTTTTACTGAGCATCATCGTGATGTGATGGAGTACATTCAAAAACCAAATAATGAGCAGTCGCAATTTCTACGTGGAGTAAATGCACCAGCAGTGGTAGTTACTATTCCTGTAGTATTTCATGTTTTGTATAAGAATGCGACCCAAAATATTAGTGACGCTCAAATTAATTCTCAACTTGCAGTATTAAATAGCGATTACAGAAAGTTAAATGCAGATTTTAATACCGTTGTACCGGCGGCATTTAGGCCTCTGGGTGCTGATATGGAAATTGCATTTTGCAAGGCGACTAGAACACCAACAGGTGCAACAACCACTGGGATAACCAGAAAGTCTGTTAGTTCAACATTTGTCTTTGAAGATAGTTATTATCTAGCAGCAGGAGAACTTGCTTGGGACCCAACGAAGTATTTAAATGTTTGGGTGGGTAGATTTAGTGATCCACAAATACTTGGTTTTGCTTATTTGCCCTCTGCTGCTGGCTCTGCGTTCGATGGGCTATGCATTGGAGATCAATTTTTTGGAACCACTGGAACGGCAAGCGCACCATTCAATAAAGGAAGAACAGGAACTCATGAAATTGGTCACTACTTTGGATTGGAGCACCCATGGGGTGACGATGGTAGTTCTTGTGGGTCAGGGGCCAATAGCGATGGTGTCGCGGATACTCCAGCGGTAGACAATCCGCATTACGACTGTCCTACGTTTCCAACAAATGTCAATACGTGCACATCTTCTGCGAACGGAGCCATGTTTATGAATTACATGGATTATGTTGATGATGCTTGTATGGCGTTCTTTACGGCTGGTCAAAAAACAATTATGCAAAACACCCTTGCTGGACCAAGATTAAGCTTGTTGACTTCTAATGGCTGTGCATCTTTAGGCTTAAATGAAGTTGATGCTATTAAAGCAATTGCAGTCTATCCAAATCCGGTATCGAAATATTTTATGATTACTTCACCCCAAGTTGAAATAGATGAAGTAGAAGTTTTCAATTCTATGGGTCAATTGGTGAAAACACAAAAACTAACGCAAAGCAACAACGTTATCAATATCGAAGAATTAGCCTCAGGAACTTATTACTTAAGAATCTACAATCAAGGACAATTCTTAAAATCAGATAAAGTAATTAAGAAATAGTAGCTTTTTAAATCATCATAAAAAATCCCGAAAGTAATCTACTCTCGGGATTTTCTTTATTAAAAGAACTTTGCGCCCCTGCGTCTTTGCGAGCCATTCTAAACAAATAGCCTTGCCAAATAATCATAATGTTCTCCTTCTAAAACCAATTCACATTGCAGTCCATTAGCAATAGCGGCATTTTGAAGTGTATTATAATCAACGTACATCCAATCAAATGGATTTTCTTTCTCTCCTTTATAAGCTATGTTGAAAACTAACTCGCCATAATATTCATTATCAGAAGGTATCCACTTGCCGCCATCTTCATCGTCGTCAAACATATAAATGATGTCGGAACTATCCACTAAGACCTGTCCGTTTTCATTCAATAAAGAACGCAATTTTGAAAGAAATGCACCGAGCTTTTTAAGTCGTCCGCACATACCCGCACCATTCATCAAAAGAAAAATGGTATCGAATTTTTCGTTTTCAATCGTCATCACATCTTGCACACGAGCCTTTGCAATGCCTCGCAGTCGACAGGCTTCGATGGCGTTTGGCGAAATATCAATTGCTGTAACATCTATATTTTTTTCGTGCTGTAGATACAAACTGTGGCTTCCTGCGCCACAACCCACATCCAAAGTTTTTCCTTTTGCCATTTGCAAGGCAGTTTGTTCCATTGCCGGCATTTCATCGAAAGAACGGAACAAGTACGCCACGCTCATTTCATCCGCTTCCGAAATAGAAGTTTCTGTAATCAAGTCTTCTGGAGCATTGTTGGTTTGATAATCAAGGATGGCTTTTCCGAAAAGGTCTTTCATGTCGGTTGTTTTTTTTAAGAGTTGAATCGTTTATGTGTTTAGTCGTTTATCCGATTCCATAGTGCAATATGCAAATTTAAATTCTAAAGGAAACTTTTTAATTTTTGATTTGCTGATTAGTTTTTAAGTAATTTTGTCACTAATTATCGATTCAACGATTCAACGATTCAACGATTCAACGATTCAACGATTCAACGACACCTCATTTATGCTAAAACCATCCCTACACGACATCGAAAAACTAGCCAAAGATACACATCTCGAAAGCAAAAAGTATTTTGACAAGTTAAAAAAGAAAACACCAAAGAATTTAGATTATGTGATGCAAGAACTGCACGATGCCGAATTCAAAAAAACAGATTGTTTGACTTGTGCCAATTGCTGTAAAACAACGGGACCACTTTTTACATCAGCAGATGTCGAACGAATCTCCAAACACTTACGTCAAAAACCACAACAATTTATAGCGCAGTATTTGCGTGTCGATGAAGACCAAGATTACGTCTTGCAAAGTGTTCCCTGCACTTTTCTAGATGCTGACCCGAGCGAAAGCGAACAGGCGAAGCAAAATTACTGTATGATTTATGAGGTTCGTCCTAAAGCCTGTCGAGAATTTCCGCACACCGACAGAAAAAAATTCCAGCAAATTACCGATTTAACTTTAAAAAATGTAGCGATTTGCCCGGCGGCTTTTAATATTGTAGAAGCAATGAAGAAAAAACTGCCGCTTTAATAAATTAAGTATTTCTGCCGCATTGCTCTAAAATCCTCCAACCCTTTTTTCCAACTTTCTCGAATATCTTCTTCGGAAACACCCGATTCTATCTGCTGTTGCAGTTTCTTCGTGCCCGCTAGTTTGGTAAAAAACGAATTGAAAAATTTTGGTTGCTCTTCGGTTTCTTTGTAGGATTTAATCAACCACTTTAATTCAAGTCGCGTGACTTTTGGAATTTCAGATAAATCTTCCCCGCAACATTCTCTTCCATTATACAAAGGCTCTTTCGCACCAACATTTGGAAGCGGTACAAAAGAAAAGTGATTCTGCGTTAAATAAGGTGATCCATAGATTTGAAATTGTTTATCGGTACCACGTCCGACGCTCACGTTTGTTCCCTCAAAGAAACATAAGCTTGCATACAAATTTATGGCATGATCATTCGGTAAATTAGGAGAAGGTTTCGCTAGTAAACTGTACGGCATTTCTCTTTTATAATTTTCGCAAGGCACAATTTTTACATGACATTGAATGCTGTCTTTCAGCCATTTCTCTCCATTAATCATCAACGCATATTCACCGATTGTCATGCCATGCAACACCGGAATTGGATGCATCCCAACAAAACTAGTGTACTCCTTTTCGAGAATTGGGCCGTCTACTATATTGCCATTTGGATTGGGTCGGTCTAAAATAATCAGCGGGACCTTGTTCTCAGCACAAGCTTCCATCACATAATGCAAGGAAGATATGTAAGTATAGAATCTCGCGCCTACATCTTGAATGTCAAAAATTAAGACATCAATTCCCAACAACTGTTCTGGAGAAGGTTTTTTGTTGTTCCCATAAAGTGAAATGATAGGAAGACCAGTTCTTGAATCTTTACCATCAACCACCAATTCACCCGCGTCGGCAGTCCCTCGAAATCCGTGCTCCGGAGCGTATATCTTGACGATGTCGATTTTTGTTTTTTCTTTGATGTAATCAACAATGTGAATGTTCTTGTTGACTGTCACATCAATATGCGACTGCAAAATCGAATCGTAGATGGTGTAAATCGAATCAAAAGAAATCAACCCAGTTTGGTTCGTCACGATGCCCACTTTTTTGTTTTTTAATAAAGATAAATAGGACTTTACATTATCGGCTCCAGTTAAGAATTTCGTCGATTTGATTCTGCTCTTCACGGTTGTCTGGGCAGGAACCGAATAGTTGATGGGTGCAGGTGCTTTACAGGAAACTAATAAAAGTGAAAAAAACAAGAACAGTAAAACTAATCTTCTAACAACTGAAAGCATTGGCATAAGGCGGAAAACAAATCCTAAATCGTAAATCATAAATCCTAATTATATTATACCTGAAACCAATCTAAAGCTGTATTTTTGGAATCACAAATTCACAGCTAAACCAAATTGAATCTAGAATATTTTATAGCCAAAAGACTCATTACGGCTAAAGGGCGTAAAAGTAGTATTTCTGCACCAATTATAAAAATTGCAATTGCGGCGATAGCGATTGGAATGATTATGATGATCGTTTCTGTTGCGACTGGAATTGGTTTACAAGAAAAAATTCGGGAAAAGGTTTCTGCTTTTAACGGACACATCATCATCTCCAACTTCGATGACAACCAGTCGCAAGTTAGTGTTGCTCCAATTTCAACCAAACAAGATTTTTATCCTCAATTTAAATCGGTTGAAGGCATCAATCACATTCAAGCGGTAGCTAGCAAAGCCGGAATTATCAGAACTGAAAGTGCTTTTGAAGGAATCATTTTTAAAGGTGTCGGCAAAGATTACCAATGGAAGAACATTCGCGAGTACGTTGTATCAGGTAGAATCCCCGATTGTTCGCGCCAATTGAATAATGAAATTTTAATTTCTCAATATTTAGCCAATCGACTTAATCTAAAATTAGGCGCCACGTTCAATACCTTTTTTATGAAAGAAGGCAACAATAAATTGCCTAATTTGCGGGTTTTCAAAGTCGTTGGGATTTATAATTCTGGAATTCAAGAATTCGACGCTTCCTATATTTTAGGTGATATTCGACACGTACAGCGCATCAATAAATGGCAGCCTAATCAAGTGGGTGCTTTTGAAGTTTTTGTCGATGACTTCACGCAAATTAAGTCCAAAGGAGAAGAAGTCTACGAACAAACCAACTCCACGCTCGACACGCAAACCATCGCCGAAAAGTACTATTATATTTTCGAGTGGTTGCAGCTATTCGATTTCAACATTATTGTTATTCTAATTGTTATGATTGCGGTCGCCACGATCAATATGGTCGTCGCTTTATTAGTGCTCATCCTCGAGCGAACGCAAATGATCGGAATACTCAAAGCGTTGGGTGCCAACAATTGGACGATACGAAAAGTGTTCTTGTACAATGCCTTTTACCTCATGACACGTGGGCTATTTTGGGGAAATCTCATCGGAATTGGCTTGCTGCTCATTCAAAAATATTTTGGAATCATCCAACTCAACCCCGAAAATTATTACGTCAACGAAGCGCCAGTCTACCTCAATTGGATGTATATCGTAGCGCTCAATATCGGCACGATAATCATTTGCCTTTTGGTTTTGTTGATTCCATCGTACATCATCACCAAAATTTCTCCGGTAAAAGCCATTCGTTTCGATTAATTTTTCAGCTTCTTTTCTCGGAGCTCTTTCCCGCTATCCGGTACAATCTTTTGCTTTTAAAAGAAAAAAGCAAAAGGATTTTCCCTTCTATCGGGGCTATGACCTCTGATTTCAAAAGGCATTTTCGTATAGCCTTTGCGTCTTTGCGCCTTTGCGAGCAAAATATAAAGCAGACAATTCTCGCAACTCCAACGAGTTATAAACAAAGTAAAAAAAAGGTTAAGAAATTTTTGGAGAAAAGTAAGATAAGTGCTTATCTTTGCCCCCCGCGAAAGAGGGATGTTCTTATAAAATACTGATAACGAGGATTGAGAAAATAAAATTAAAATTTATTTTACAAAAGGCTTGTATAGTAGAAAAGAATAATTAATTTTGCACCCGCTTTGAGAATG
>CANGTL010000014.1 GCA_947456815.1 Flavobacteriaceae bacterium | reverse complement strand
TGTTTGCAGTTGTTACTGTCGCTCCCATAAAAGTTAATCGTTAAAAAGTTCCCAAATTTACATTTTTTTCTTATTTAAAGAAATATAAAAACAAAAACAAATAAACCCACAATAAATCCAAGAAATGCCAATACATTGCACCTAGCTCTATTCCAAGGGTTTGAGTAGAATTGTATTTTTGTTTAAAATGATTATAAATTATAATTAAAAGCGAAATTAATCCGCCAAAAAGATGCGCCAAATGCGTAATCGTAACTACATACAAAAAAGTAGTTGTTATAGAACTGGCACTTCCTGTAAAAAAATAACCTGCTTCGACGATTTGTCTGAAACCAACAAACTGTAAAATCACAAACAAAATACCGAGCGCTAATGTACCTAAAAGGAATGAGGTCGTGGCTTTTTTGTTGTCTTTTTGTATCGCTTTTTTTGCCATGTGAAAGGTTACGCTGCCGCCAATAATCACAAGTGTACTAATAAAAAAAGCAGTTGGCATTTGAAAATCTTTCAACCAATCAGCTCTCGACTTGCTCACTACAAAAGCACTTGTTAATCCAGCGAACATCATGGTCATACTTACCATTGCAAACAACAATAGCAATTTATACGACCGGTCACTTCTTGCTTTTTCTTCTTCTCTCGTCATCTTATCTGAATTTATCATCGTAAAAATTTGTCAATTATATAAATTATTTGCAACAAGGTTATATACGAAACACTAACCAACATAAGCGTTCGCGCTGCTTTTGCCGTTCGCGTTTGATATAATTTCACTGCGTAGAACAACATCCACAATCCCAACAAAAATACGATGACTGCCGTTAGTGAAGCGATATGAAAATCACCCGTAAATCCCAAAACAGGAAGCAAGGAGGCGATAATCAACCAAACAGTATATAATATGATTTGCAAAGCCGTCGATTTGTCTTTCTTTCCGGATGGCAACATAAAAAATCCTGCCTTCTCATAATCCTCATACAAAAACCATCCGATAGCCCAAAAATGCGGAAACTGCCAAAAAAACTGAATTAAAAATAAGGTGCCCGCTTCAATGCCGAAACTTCCTGTTGCGGCAACCCAACCCAACATGAAAGGAATGGCGCCTGGAAAAGCACCCACAAATACAGACAATGGGGTCATCGTCTTCAAAGGCGTATAAACACTTGTATATAAAAAAATGGAAATCGCCCCGAACATCGCTGTCTTCGGATTGATCGAATAAAGAATTGCAATTCCAATTAAGGTTAACAAGCCCGCAATAATCAAAGCTGTATTCGGCTTCATTCTTCCTGCTGGAACCGGTCGGTTTTTGGTGCGATCCATCAACGCATCTAAATCTTTCTCGATAACTTGATTGAAAGCGTTTGAAGCGCCCACCATTCCGTAACCGCCAATCGCCAATTTGAGTAAAATAAGCCAACTGCCCACACCAAAAGCATCAACGCCTAATACAAAACCCGCCAACGAAGAAAATACCACACTGACTGCTAGTCGTGCCTTAGTGATTTCAAGAAAATCAGCGGTAATCGATTTGACGGAAAGCGTATTTGTGGGTGCGTTCAAAGCGTATTGATTAGTAATTTTCAAAACTGCTGCAAATGTACTTTAACAAAAGGGATTTGACAAAAAAACAATTCATAAAAAAAAGCACCCGTTATTTCGAGTTTTTTCGGAGCTTAATCCTGCTGTTCGTTCTATCTTTTGTGCTACAAATCCTCGGTAAAATCCGAAACAATCTTCAGCACAAAAGGATGCCACTGCCATCAGGGCTAGGGCAATCGACTAATAATCAAAATACCAATTGAAAATGTCACAACGCAATCCCAAAGAAAACCAAGTGCTGCTTTCTTTAAAAGTGGTTAACGTCTCTTTTGTCGGATCGAAATTACGATAGATAAAACTGCCGAATAATTTCATATTCGTTTGTGGATTAATCAAATAACCCGCTTGAAGATCTGCAATAACCACCGTAGTTTTGTTTCCTTGCCCAACGGTCACATTCTTATCATATGGACGACCTTCGTTGTAGTTTAAATAAATATTACCACCGTAATTAAACGAATCTTCAGTAGTATTAAAATCCAATCCGCGAATACCATAGGTCAACTTTGCATCGGCAAAATATCTTCCTTGCTGGTAACGTGCAATAAAAATAGCCTCTCTAAAATTTCCACCCCACTGATGTCCCACATTCTGATTCGCATGCCCGTAATTCGTAAGCGGGTCGCTATGAGAATAAACGTAAGGACGAACATGGTTATACTCCACTTGAAGCAATAAATTTTTTACATTAAAAGCATTAAAGTACTTAACACCCAATTGGTATCCATACTTGTTTTTCCAACTGCCATCGCCTCTTTTTACATCTTCAAGTGAGAACTCATCCAGCAAAAATTGTCCGTAAAAATTAACCTGATTGTTCCATTTGTATTTATAAGTTAAACCCAAAAGGGCATTTCCTGTTTTAGCAGAAGACGCAAACTCTACAGATCGATAAAACACAATCGGATTGAAGAAACTCATGTCAAAACCACGTCCGTTAGTATTGGCCCAAATAACCGATTCGAACAAACCAATGTTCAATCGCTTGCTCGCATTCCAACTCAAATAGTGATTTGCCATATACTTTGTGGCATAGGTTCTTTCCGCAATTGCTTCTTGTCGGATATCTTTCAAGAACATGTAGGTGTTTGTGTATTTAATTTTCCAAAAACTGGTGTTGATCTTGAAAAACGGATACGGACTTACACCATCAGTTGTTATCAACGAGCGATATCCATCCCCGATAAAGTTTCTGCCATATCCTGTTTGAAAAGTAAAAATCTTACTTGGAGTATAGGTAATATAGGCCTCTGCCATCGACATATCATAAGCGTCTTTCTTAAATCGTTTGGCTATGCCTACTCCCGGAATTACAGCTGGATCTCCTTGATCTGAGTTTGGTCCATAGGGTTTAATAGACTCCGCATATTGATTAAAATAGTCCGCAAATCTTCCTTGACTTTCAAAAATGGAAGTGCTAAATGTAACTTGGCGTCCTAAACCTCCTTGCACTTGTATTCCTCTTGTATTGATATAGGTATATTTTGAAACAGATGGACTACTTTTCCCCATTTGCAAATCGAAAATTGGATTCAATGCAAACCAATAGCCATCACCTTGAATTTCAACCATGTTTTCGTTCCACAACTTTTTGCCCCACCATCCTTTTTTATTGAATTTTAGCGCTTCGTTAGCCTTCTTAAAATCATAATACTTCGCAACTTCATTGTAAGTATATGGCTTTATGGCGGTGTGATTGTTTGAACCAACTTGATTGATCTCGTCGTCAAATTGCGCATAATAACTGTGTGAAAAAGGAATTCCTAAATTGCTATTGAACTTTGGATTATTAAATTTGTGATAAGTCACTTGATCATATTCTGAAAGCTCCTTGTCATTGTTTTTGGTGTAGTTTTGCGATTCTAAAATTCTGACTCTTTCTGCTTCGGCAGCAATTTCTTCTCCACTTTGGAGCGGGATAGCTATTTTAAGTGTAAACTTTGAATAAGTTGGATTCCCGTTGTATGTTGCAGGATCAACAACTGGAAATTGGGTAAAAACCCTTCTGGTTTCGTTGGCTAGTTGATCATCATTACTATCTACATATAGCGTTTTAAATGAACCCTCTTTTGTTACTTCAAATACCACAATGATGCTGCCCTTGTAGTTGGATTGCTTTAAGTCTGCTGGCACTTGAAAATTGGCGTAGACAAAATCTTGAACTTGTCGATTAAAACAGTTTGACAACTCCACATTTATCATGCCTTTGCACGCTTGAAATATCGGAGTTTGTTGGGCATTTTGAGTGGTCTCTTGAGCGTCTACTTTGCACAAGCATATCATTAGCATAAACAAACAAAGTACTTTTTTCATAGGTGATTTAGTATTGCATTTAATATTCTGAATCGGCTACTTGTCCGTCGGCAATTGCTTTAGCTCCAGACGTTCCTATTCGTTTCACTCCCAGCTGAATCATTGCCACTG
Source organism: Flavobacteriaceae bacterium (assembly GCA_947456815.1). Taxonomy (GTDB): domain Bacteria; phylum Bacteroidota; class Bacteroidia; order Flavobacteriales; family Flavobacteriaceae; genus Flavobacterium. The sequence continues at coordinate 55,226 of CANGTL010000014.1, read as the reverse complement.
CTTCGTCATAGGTTCTAACACCTCCAGCAGCTTTTACTGGCAACGGAGAGGCATTCTCTAGCATTAATATTATTGTTTCTGGAGTGGCACCGTTTGGCAATCCTCCTTCGGTTTTATAAAAACCTGTAGAAGATTTTACAAATACGGAGTGATAGCATTCCTCCTTAAAATGAGAAATAATAAGGTTTTTAATCAATGCTGACAGACGAATAATTTCCTGATTACTCAACGCTGCCACTTCAATAATCCATTTGACAATCTTATGATTTTCAAGACCTAGCTTGGTACAGTAAAGGATTTCTTCTTTTACAAGATCTACTTTGCCTTTTTTGAAAGCTTCGTAATTACATACAAAATCAAGGTCGTCTGCTCCATCTTCAATAGCCTTTTGCGCTTCTTTCATTTTGGCTTTATATGGAGATCTACCAAATGGAAAGTCAATCACAGTTCCTATCGTTACTTTTGAGTTGGCATCGGAAATCATCTTTCTTGCAATAGCAACTTGATCAGGGCGAATCATGATTAACTTAAATTGTTCTGCAATCGCTTCCTGAATAAATTTCTTGGCCAGTTCTATGTTTTCAGACTCAGAAATTCCCGCTTGCTCTGCGGTTTTCAAATAAGTGGAATCGAGGTAGTGTTTTATATTCATGGGATAAAAATAAAAAAATCCCACCTATGCGGGATCAATTTTGAGTGAATTATTTCAAATCTGCTTTTCTTTGAAAATGTTGAAAAATATATATGCCAATAACTGCCGCCGCTGTTCCAACAGAATTTGCGAGCACATCTAGGACATCAGCTTTTCGAGTGGTTGTAAAGATAGCTTGCCCAACTTCAATCAATGAACCGTAAACGACATCAATCACCACAACAACAAATACCATATTCCATTTTGTCTTATTGGCAGTCTTTGTATGCAAGTACCACAATAATGTAAAAAAGAAATGTAGGATAAAATGCACACTTTTATCTAAACCTCCTAATCCTAATTTGGGAAGTTTTGAGAAATCTGTCAAACACAAATAAGCAATAAATAGTGTCCAAAGACATGCTAAATAAAAGTACCCTTTATGATGCTCCAATAAGTGCTTTATAGTCGTCACTTGAAAGTAATTCGTTCATATCAGACACGTTGCTAACTTTTACTTTCACCATCCAACCTGCTCCGTATGGATCAGTATTTACAATTTCAGGATTTGTCTCCAATGTATCGTTGAATTCTATAATCTCACCAGCCACTGGCAGGAATAAATCCGAAACTGTTTTTACCGCTTCAACCGTCCCGAAAACTTCGTCTTTTTCAAGAGTTTGATCAAGGGTTTCTACTTCAACATATACGATATCTCCCAGTTCTTTCTGTGCAAAGTCGGTAATTCCAATGATGGCAATTTCTCCGTCTAGCGAAATCCATTCGTGATCTTTTGTGTATTTTAAGTTTGCAGGTATATTCATTTTTAACTATGTTTTTTTAATAATATCGTCAAAGGTAAAGTTTCGGTCATTGAAAATAAAACTAATTTAGATTAATTCCCAAAATTATATCGAAGGGTAAATCCAGATCGAATATTTGTGGTCGGGAAAGCAGTAGATATTACAGGTTTAGAGAAGGAATGATCATAAAAGAAAATAACCGTCAAATTTTTACTAAATGAATAATCTCCTGTAAGACGCACCGACCAAATGTTTTGTCCTCCCGCTAATTGATTGTTATCGTAATCTAAGTATCTCACAATTGTTTTAGTGTTTCGATAAGAAGCATCTAACTTTAAGTTGATATCGCTCTTGATTATCCCAGTAGGATTGTCTGCCAATTTAGAGGAGAAAATAACATCTTTGATTCGATAGCCTAATCCAACAATATACTCTAGACCTTTTACCTCTGTTAGCAAATTGTTATCGAAACTCAACGACATTGAACGATCTTTTTTCATCTCCGCCAAAATTTTTACGGAGTTTTTCATCTCAAGGTCGAAGCGCACCAAAGGATTAAATTGCTCGACTAAATTGATATTAGAAACTACTACCTTATTAAAGTAATTACCTCCGACATCCGTTCCAATTGGATTCTTATCATATTCGAAGTTGGATCTAAAGGCGTTTATTGTATAAGTTCCTTTATAGGCGTGTTGGATGGAGAACCTCTTGAAATTGTCTTTAAAGAATTTGTATCTCATTAGACCGGTATACTTTATGGTCCAGTTTGGCAATGGAATATCTCTAAAGGTTTTCAGCGTTGAACTTGACGCATCTTTGCCAGTGTAAGCTGCCAAGAAAGACGGTATTAATACTGCTTGGTTATTCTTTCCAAACCCTACAGGAAAACCTAGATTAGCAGTATAGACGGCATAATTCGGATCATTTTGATCTGCTGGAATTGCATAAAAACCTTGTCCATATCGCGGAATTGATTGGCCTCCATAAAAATTCTCGGCCAAACGATTCGCAATGATTAATCGGTTGTTTCTGAAATCTTCAAAAGCGGCAGAGAAACTTTCATCACTTTGACTAAACGCCGTATTTATTAAGATCGTTGAGATGGAGTAGTTTCCGAATGTATAAGGAGATCTCGAATTATAAGTCAACGTTGTTGGATCAACGTCATACTGCTCTGAATAATTGCTCACAAAAGTTCGGTCCGCATTAAGATCTATCTTAAAGTCTGGAAACAAATCAATATTTGAGGTAAGATTTAGCGTTCGACTTGTTACTTGCGTGAAATTCTGGTTAAAATCCTGATAATTGGTTAACCAACCGTTTTCAGCAGATTGTTGTCGAATGTCCGATTGCGATCCGAAAATAAATCCAAGAGTAGGTTTGGAAGAACCAAAAAAGCCTAATCCTGGCAAGAAGCCTGGCAGCACTGTTCCTCTATTCTCGATATAGTTCACATTGATGGTCTTAATACTTGTCAAGACGCCCACCAAGCCATTCACAAATAAATTTCCGCCGCTGTTGGATGGAGCTACATTTGTGTTGACTACTTTTTGTCCAGGTTTTGGCGCTACGGTAGGTCGGGGCGCAGGTTTAGCTGTCTTCTTTGTTAATCCAATATACTTATAAAAGGAATCCATATTAAATGCCGTATTCAATTTATGAGAACTGGCATTTTGTACTGTGTTTCCTAGGTTATATTTTACGCCTTCAATTTCTACGTCTGACAACAATAGCGATGCACGTTGCCAATTATAATCTCCGGTATAGGAATAAGTCGATTTTACAAAACTCAAGAAAGGCAATTTGTTTATTGGCAAATCATAATTAACTACAAATTGCTGGTTATGTGTAAACGTTTCGCCCGGATTCCAATAATCTGTATACAAAGTGACACTGTTGATGGGTTCATTGTTTTCATCGATGTAGTTTCGAACAATATTATTTGACGACGCAGTATAGTTGATTTTTAAAGCTTTGGTCAAATTATAATTAAAACCATATTGATAATTGAACTGATAATTTCTACGGAAGAGCGGATCTAATGGAATTCCTTCTACATCTATTTGTCGGAATTGTTGCTTGTTATACTGACGAATAATGCTTGAACTAAAAGAAATATTACTTGGTAAATAGTTGAAATTAAAATCGCTCAACATTTTCCAATAAGAGCTTTTCTTCAAGAACTTATTGTTTTTTAAAGGCTCTACTGCTTTTGGTTGGAAAGCATAGGTATAATCTGCGGTAGTATTTACTTGTTGGTCAAGGAATTTTTCGATTTCAAAATTGTGACGTTCTACTTGATTAAACGAATACGAAAGCGTTAGGTTTTCTGGATCGTAAATCCTTTGCTTTTGCTCTGGAGCTCTTTCCTTCTTAACCCCAATAAAATTAATACTCTTACGCTTAGTATAGTCGATCGCGCGATCCTTAATATTAGCTCTCTCCGCAGAATTCTCAGTCACATCTAAAATCTGATCGAGTTTTATATCTTGGTTGAAAGGATCGTACTCAGGCGTAATGGTTTCTTCTCCAATAGAATAGTTGAATGGTAAATTGATTCTCCAATTCTTTGGCATTAATTTCCCTAAACTCAAATTTGTTACAATATTATACTGCTGCACGTCCTCTCTACTTCTTTCGTTTGGTCCTTGCTCTAGCGAACCAAAGCCTATGGTACTTTTCTTTCCAGTTGCAGAAATAGTGGCAAAATCAGCAAAATTGGCGTCGACATTTACGAGTGCCGCCATACCGCCACTGTTTTCCATTTGGGCTAAACGAAGTTCGTTAAACCAAACTTCTCCTCTAATTGGTCTGTCAACTAATTCAGCACCTGTTGGACTTAATCCTGTTGAAGTGTTGTTTTTTATGCCGACCATCAAATTTCTAACTAATCCAAAATTTGGATTTCCTCTAACGCCTAATCTTAATTTATTAGGTCTAGACCCATCCAATTCGTTTTCGTTTTTGTAATAAATTTCGTTTGGCCCTAACTGTACCGATCTAGATAGAATTTTCAGTTGTGTTAACAATTCCAATGGCAAATCAATTTCGTTAGCAGCTGGCCAAATAGCCTCCGCAGTTGAAGCACCCGCTGCCGTAACTTCCAAAGGAATTTCTACTTCATAGAAGTTTTCTGTAAAGTCGTTTCCAAATCTAATAAAACCAATCATTTCATTGTCTTGCAATCCAACAGCAGGGTCATTGCTCAATGCCTCGGCATGTAAAAACATTTTAAGTTTTTTGAACTGACGCATATCGACACTTACATTCTTGAAAACTCCTCTCGCATCTGTTATTTCCAATCCTTCTTGACCGGACACACGTAAAGATAAAGATTGCTCATTTTGATTGATAACCGTATTGTTGTTAAATAGCTGCTCACGTACAACGCCAGGAGGAGATAAATAGCGTATCGGCAATCTAGATGCATTCTCCAAAATGTTGAGTGACTGCACTTCAAAAACAGTTGGATCATCTGCCACATTAGTATCTGTTCCTGGAGGCAAAACTGAATCTAAAGTATTGGTGTATCTTCTCCAATCTCCTCTAACTAAATCTAAAGCACCAAAACGAAGCGTTACTTCACTTTCAAAGCCAGTTACAAACATCCTGATGAAACGAACAGAAGTAAAATCGGAAATTCCACCAATTTTTCTTTCAAATTCTGTCACAGGAATCTTGTACTGGATCCAACGGACAGGAGTTTGTTCTCCGAGTGACGAACCAGGTGTGGACGCTGTGGTCTCTTTAACATCCGTAACAAACTCTGTGTTTCCAACTTCGATTCCAGGCTTGATATCAACGCTATATTCATAATACGCCTCTACAGTATCCATCGTATTATCGCGGTTGATATCCTCGATGTCGGGAACCGTTGAATTTCCTCTGTTGTTATCTGTTACATCAACAGGCGAATTTCCTTGAGTTCCGTTAAAATTCTTGTAGCGCTCTGTAACGCCACCTCCTGCTTGAAGAAAATAAACGTAATTATCTGCCGCTGGGTCAGACTCACCAGCGTAATTGTTGTATATTGTGCTTTCGCCAGCATCATTCAATCCGTCAAATCCAACGTCCTGAGCTCCTCTATTTCCTTGGTCAGTATCAAAAGCGTAAATTAGTGATTGCGCAGAAGGGACTTTTCCCCAAACGGTGCTTATAGTCAATGTATTAGATCCCGGTTCTGGCAAACCATTTTCATACTGTTTTCTTCCATCTTTTAGAATATCTTCGGAAATTGATCCAAGGTTAAAGTAAACCTTTCCTGTGTTCGTACTGTTAGATGGCAATGCACCATGTCCGACATACGGATCCATTACCCAAAACTGCACAAATTCAACGTTCGCTTGCTCAAAATTCGTAGAGTTTAACGCTCTTGTAATTCCACCAAAATTATCCCTCGGCGAAGTAGCAAAATTCAAACTATTATTATATGGACCTCTTTCTGTAGGATAGTAAGTCAAGTCAAGGGAATTGATCACCTGTATTTGCCCCGGAGGAATATCTGTGCTTGGAAAGAGCTCATTGATAAAAATTCTTCTCGTCTTATTCAAAGAAATATCGTCTGTTGAAATCCCTCCTGGTCTTGTATAAATAACCGGATCGATCGTGTACCAACTTAATTTTGCTCTTTTCGCACCGTAATCTAATGTGGTTAGATTTCCGCCGAAATTATAGGGACTTGGCGTTTCATTTGGTGTCGTATCTGAATCGACCAATGGTGTTGAAGAGAGTGCCCATGACAACGGAGATCTTAAATCGACATTGGTTTGAGAACCTTCAAAGTCATCAACATAAATGGTTGCTTCCCCGTCGAACTGATCTGCTTTTGGGGTATCAGGTTTCAAGAAAGCAATTTCTCCACGAAAAGATATGTTTGAAGGGACGTCAGTATCCATGAAAGGAAGTTTATTAACCATTCTTGTAAAAAATGGAACTTCAGCAGAAAAGTTAGTATTTAATCCGTAAATAGTGTTGTTAACCGATTCTTGACCGAAACTTGATTTTTGTGTAAGTGGTCGCTCGGTCATTTTTAGGAACGTACCACCAATGGTGAACTTTTCGGAAATCTTATGGTCTACCGTGAAGCCCATAAATCTTCTAGTTTGTTGACCAAACGTCGAATTGTTTTCTACCGAAACTTGAATTGGTGTATTTGAAGCTTGTAGCGATGGATCTAAAATTTGAACCCGTCCCGCTTGATAATTAACGCTATAGTCAACTCCCTCAACTAAAACGCGTCCTCCTGCTGTTACAACTACAGAGCCTCGAGGAACATTAAAAGCGCCAATCGGAATTCCGTCACCACCCGAAGACTTAAATTTCCCGCGTAACTGATACTTATTCTTATCGCCATCCTGAAGTGCCTGTGCTTGCGTTCTGCGATACATACTTCTGAAAACGTATTTACTTTGATTGACATTGTAGGTCGTTGGGTCGTTATAAATCTGACTTGGGTTGTCCTTCAGTTTATCAAAAATCAAACTACCAAAAGGTTCAACGGTGGTAAAGATCAAACGTCCATTTTGCGTATCAACCGTCAGACCTGGAATAAAATCAAAAAAACCATCACCGCCAGCTTGCGGGTCGTTATTAAAATTTAGCTTATCAACATTAAAAACCTTTAATAAAGGTGTATCTGTAACACGCTTATCTATCGGTGGATTCGCAGGAAACGTACTGCCAACAACTGGAGTAATATAGTTTATCGGCGATGGATCTGAATACAAGATGTTGAATCTGAAATCCTGCTGTTCTAATTGAAAAGCTCCAGGGATTTGATAAATATTCTTCATCATTAAGTTCCAAACTGGTTTCTCAACATTAGATAAGTTGCTTTTTAGCATCTTTAAGACTAAAGCTTGTGTTGTTATTGTTTCGGGTTGACCAGTCGTTGGGTCGGTAGAACCTGGTTGAGTAGCATCTACTCCATCATTCCCAAATTCACCAACTTGATAAACTTGGTCACCAACTGTATATTGGTATGCAACCGCCAATACCTCATCATTAGAGAGTCTTTGTTGTAATGACACGTAACCTAATTGCGGATGAAAAGTAAACTCATTTGCGTTCAACTTTCTTGCATTTTCCAGCTTTGAAAAGTCTAATCCTTCAACTGGACTAACAACATTAAAACCGGCACTTGCTGTCGCTATTTCACGAATATTTGGATTTAAATAACCTGACCCGGTATTGCTATCATCAATTCTTCCTGGATCATACAAGTTGTTTTTGTTGTCTGCTGGTGTATCAACTGGTTTGTCGAAAAATCCTGCGGGAACTGGATTAAGCGACACTATTTCGGCATCAGTAATACCTGAAATTTGGGCTTCACCTAAATCTTGTAATGCAATAATGTTCCTTTGATTATTATTAGCAACATTTACTCTATTTTGTCTGTTTGTAATCCACACTTCTAAACGCGTGATTTGCACACGACTATTTATAAATGGGTATTTATTAAGTGCCGCATCATATTTATTTCTAAAATACTGTGACAGGAAAAAGTGTCTATCATTGTCATAATCAAGTCCAAATAAATCGAAATCCTGTATCGTTCCACCACCTTGAGCGGTTACTGTTCTGGTTTGTGATTTTTGTTCTGAGAAGATCCCTGTTAAAGTAGTTTTACCAAACTGAAGTTGTGCCTTTACACCAAACAAACTCTGCGCACCTCTTATCAAGGAGCTACTCAGCGGCAAACTCACGTTACCTACTTCTATTTTTTGAATAATGTCATCTTCGTCTGGGGTATATTCTAGTTTTATTTGGTTCTGAAATGCAAAAGTTGATTGTGTATCATAATTTGCGGTCACCTGCAATCTCGTGCCCACTTTACCCATGAGACTCATGCTGATTCTTTGTGCGAAGTCAAAATTTGTAACTGACCGATTTCTTGGCGAAATGGCTGGATTGTCTTGCTTGGTGTGTCGAATCCCTAAATCAACTTCAACAGATCCAGTGGGTTTTACATCGATGGTATTACTACCAAAAATAGAAGCAAAAAACCCTGAATTAACGTAGTACCTGGGCAACAAGTCTTTCTTTCCTGCTTCGGCGCCTTCTTTCTTCCCATCAATAGCATCTGACTTTTTCTTGAAGTACGCTCGCATTGATTCCTGAAGCATTAACTTTTCATACTCTTTTGGAGTAAGAATTATCGGATAGTTGATATTAAATCCATCGACACTATTGGTGTAAATATACCTATCCGTTACAGGATCATAAGTATATGCATCCAAAATACTTGGGGGATTTGGCAGTTGCAAAGTGCCTGAAGAATAGCCTGGTTTAATACTATCGGTTACTTCCTCGACTACCTGGGCTTGTAAAGAAAAGTAATGCAAAAAAACCAAAGCAAAAACACTGATTTTAAGTATAGATTGTATATTCTTTATGACTAGTGTTTTCAAGTATTATAAATTTTTTAAAGCTTGTTTTATTAGAGATTCTACGGTTGCATCCGAATCTTGGCTAACAATTTTATCAATTACTTTCTCTGCTAATTTTTTGTTAAAACCTAATACCTCAAGAGCTGATAACGCTTCATCTTTGTTTGTATTGTTTTGAGAAATGGAAACTTCATCCAAATCGTATAATTTTAACACTTTGTCTTTCAGGTCGAGAATTGCTCTTTGAGCTGTCTTGGCTCCAATCCCTTTAATAGATTGAATAGCTGCAACATCTCCAATTGCAATTGCTTGAATCACTTGTTTAGGCTCAAGAGACGACAACATTGTTCTGGCAATACTAGCTCCAATTCCGGAAACAGATAATAACATCTTGAAAATTTCTCGCTCTGATTTTTCAGCAAAACCAAATAAGGTATGCGCATCTTCTTTTACCTGAAGGTAAGTAAATAGCTTTATTGACTCAGTCGCTGGCAGCAAAGAATACGTATGCAATGAAATATTAATATGGTAACCAACACCGCCACAGTCAATAACTACGTCTGTTGGCGTTTTTTCAATTATCTTTCCTTGAATATGTGCTATCATTCGTGTGTTAAAGTAAAGCCAAATATAACAAAAAACTTTAATTGGCCTTTATATTCTGAACAAGTGTTAAAACTTTATATCGAAATTCTTCAATCGCTTCATTTTCTCCTGTGCATCAACCACTGCAACTGCAGCCATGTTTACCATTTCTTCTACGCTGGCTCCTAATTGAAAAATGTGTACTGGTTTACCCATACCCATCATTATTGGGCCTACTGAATCCACCTTGTATAATTCTTTGAGCAATTTGTATGTAATATTAGCCGACTCTAGATTAGGGAAAATCAAAGTATTCACTTTTTTGCCTGCCAATTTTGAAAAAGGAAATTTTGCTTTTAGCATTTCCGGATTTAATGCGAAGTCTGCTTGAATCTCACCGTCAACAATAAGATCAGGATAATAATTATGCAAATAAGAAACCGCTTCCCGTACTTTTGAAGCACTTGGGTCGGCAGAAGATCCAAAATTCGAAAAGGACACCATCCCAATAACCGGTTCCATTCCAAACATTCTTACCGTTTTTGCAGTCATTAATGCAATTTTAGCTAAGTCGTCTGATGATGGATCTGGATTAATAGCGGTATCAGACAAGAACATTGGACCTCGGTTTGTCATCATCATATTGGTCGTGGCAATGAGCGAAATTCCTGGGGCTTTACCAATAAGCTGCATAATCGGTTTTACAACTGTTGGGTAGCTTCTTGAATAACCTGTAACCAGTGCATCTGCTTCACCTTCATTGACCATCATGGCGGCAAAATAATTGCGTTCTCTCATCCACTTTTGAGCATCCAACAAGGAAATCCCTCTACGTTGTCGCGATTTCCAATACATTTCTGCAAAGTGAAATCTTCGCTTATCTTCTTCTGGCGTCTTTGGGTCATATATCGGAACTTCCGCATCAAACCCTAACTCCTCTTTTAATTCCAAAATAAGTTCCTTGTTTCCAAGAAGTATCGGTTTACCAATCCCTTCCTCAAGGACAATTTGAGCTGCTTTCAAAACATCTAAATGATCTGCTTCTGCAAAAACAATTCGCTTCGGATCAGTCTTCGCGCGGTTGGTTAACAATCTAACCATTTTATTGTCAGAGCCTAGTCGCTCTAGCAATTCCTCTTCGTATTGCTCCCAATCTTGAATCGGATTAAGTGCCACGCCAGATTCCATTGCGGCTCTTGCCACCGCTGGAGCCACAGTAGTTATTAATCTCGGGTCAAATGGTTTTGGAATAATATACTCGCGCCCGAAAACCAATTTTGTTTCGCCGTAGGCAATGTTTACTTGCTCCGGAACGCTTTCTTTTGCCAATGCTGCTAACGCTTTTACTGCCGCCATTTTCATAGCTTCATTAATCTTGGTGGCTCTAACATCTAAAGCGCCACGAAAAATATATGGAAATCCCAAAACGTTGTTTACTTGGTTAGGATGATCAGATCGTCCGGTAGCCATAATGATATCTTTTCTCGTGTCGATTGCTAATGTATAGGCAATCTCCGGATCTGGATTTGCCATCGCAAATACTATCGGATTTTCCGCCATCCCCAATAACATTTGAGGTGTCAAGAGATCTCCAGACGATAATCCGAGAAATAGGTCGGCGCCTTTAAGCGCTTCTTCTAACGAAATTGACTTACCGTCACGAGCATACTTAAGTTGCATTGGTGACAACGCACCATTTTCTTTTGTTAACAATCCTTTGCTGTTAAACATAAAAATGTTCTCCGGCTTAATTCCAAGCAAAACATATAAGTCAGCACAAGCTAGTGCCGCCGATCCTGCACCAGACACCACCATTTTTATGTCACCAGCATTCTTGCCAGCTAATTCAAGTGCATTAATTAATGCGGCAGAAGATATAATTGCAGTTCCGTGTTGATCATCATGCATCACCGGAATATTCAATTCCTCTACGAGTCGACGTTCAATTTCAAAAGATTCCGGCGCCTTAATATCCTCTAGATTAATCCCTCCGAATGTTGGCGCTATATTTTTTACAGTTTCGATAAAAGCATCGACGTCTTTTGTTCCGATTTCAATATCAAAAACATCGATATCGGCAAAAATCTTAAACAGTAGTGCTTTCCCTTCCATCACAGGTTTTGAGGCTTCTGGACCAATGTCTCCTAATCCTAAAACAGCTGTACCGTTTGTTATTACAGCAACTAGATTTCCTTTTGCAGTGTATTTGTAGACATTATTAACATCTTTTGCAATTTCAAGACAAGGTTCCGCGACACCTGGCGAATACGCCAAGGACAGGTCTCGTTGTGTTGCATATTTTTTGGTCGGGACAACTTGAATTTTACCTGGAGTAGGTTTTGCGTGGTATAATAATGCTTCTCTTCGTTTGCTATTTCTATTCATTGCATTTGGATTAAATTCCGACTTGCAAAGGTATAAGTCTGGCATTAATATGGAAACTTTTATCCATTAAACTTTGAAGAAAAAAGGGGCGCTTTAGGCTCTTGGGTTTTTTAAAAAATTTTACTTCGCGGGAATTTCGGAAGGAGCAGTTATGCTTGGAGTAGCCGGAGCAGGAGCAGTCGCACCTGTGGGAGAATCGACATATTCCGTTTCTTCCAAATCTTCGGTCTTTTTTCCAAGTTTTACTTTTGGAGCTTCTTGTGTTCCTGTTACGGTTAAGGGAATTCCGATGATGCCAAGCGGCGGTAATCCTAATCGCATTTTGATATTCAATTTACCATCAAAACTGGTTGTTCCTTCTATTCGAGGACGGAATCCAGCAAACTTAAACTTGAAGCGCTCGATGGTGATAATATTGTTCTTGATGGAAGTTTTTATGTCCACTTTTGTGACATCTGGATTCCTTATCGCATCTGTGCCTGTTTTCTGACTTACGGCGCCAAACATCTTGAACCCTCGCATTTTTACTTCTTTAACAGAAAGCGTTCCGCCCCCACTTAATGAAGGATAAATGGGTTGCATATTGCCATCCAGTTTCCCACCCACTTTATAATCTAGAGAAACCTTTCCCTGCGCTTTTTCGGCAGCAGTAGCCATCTCACGAAACATTTTGATTTCATCGTAGGCACGTTTGATATCAAAATTATCCGCCTTCACTTTAAAATCGAAAAAAGCTCTATTTGAGGTTTCGTTTCCGTAAGCGATATCCATTTTTACTGGACAATCAATAATATTAAATCCGGTATTCTTCAATAACATTTTGCCATTTGAAATTGTCAAATCGCCTTTAGCATTATCTAACTTCAAGTCATTAAAATTTACCTTTGTGGCATTTGCTACAAATTGCAAATCAAAATTTGGAGGAATAATAACGACGCCACTTTCTTTTTTGTCCGCACTTTCTTTAGCAGTTTTATCTTCCGCGACCGTTGCTCCGCCAGACATGAATTCATCTACATTAATGAACTGGGATGTCAAATCAAATTTTCCTTTTAAGATTTCTTTATCGGACAATACAAAATTAATAACGTTTTGCAGATAACCATTCATCGTGAAATCCGATTGTCCGTAGGAAGCAATGAAATTAGAAAAATTCATTTTGTCTTGTTGAAAGGAGAACAGGCCTTCATTGATTAGAAATGGCTTTGGAAGATAATCTGAGTTGGTCTTAATATTCTTGAGCTGCAGGGTGCCACTATTGTTAAGTTTGCTGTAATTTCCGCTAGTTGCATCGCTTTGTTTCCCTTTGAAAGCAACGTCGGCTTTGATAAACCCTTTTATATCTAGTCCTTTTTGCGAAAACACCTTGTAAACTTTCGCAACATCAATCGTTCCTTTGGCTTTGATGTCATAGAGGACATCGTCGAAATTGGCGAAACTTGCCTTCAGATAGAACGGATTTCCTTCAAACACGAAAGATGCTGGATTTATTACAAGTTTTGTTTGCTTGAAAGTTCCATCACCATTAGATAATGTTGCATTTAGATTGATGTTCTGAATTGGCTTAGGATAATACTTCGTTTGTATCGTAACTCCTTTTAGATTGACAAATCCTTTCGTTTTCGGAAAAAGAGACTTCGCCTTGTTGTAGATACCGCTCGAGACAACGTTCATTTTAAGCAATCCTTTTAAACTCATGTTCTCGAAACCAATTGCTTGATCTAATTTTTTCAAATCTAATGATGCTTGGACATTTGCTTGAATTGAAGGTTTCGCAATTCCTTTGGATTTTACGATTGCTTTCAGATAGTCTTTTCCAACATTAAGAAAGAGCGAATCTAGAGTAACCTCAATATTTTCAGGGTTCAAGCTTATTATTTTGGTGTCGAAGTTTAGGAAAATATTAGTGACCGGAAACGGAGCGTTTTTATATTCAATTTTACCGTCTCGAATCTTCATATTAAACGCCAAATCAGGGCTTTTGCTTTCCGAGGCTATATATTGCCCCTTGAGAGAAAGTCCTAAATCAGTGCTCCCTTTTACTTTCGTTTTTTCTAACCAAGTGACATATTGAGGAGGCAAAGCCGTAAAAAAATCATTGAGTTTACTGTCCTTTGAGTCAATCTTGAAATCCATATCGTAGCCGTTTTTCAAGAAATCAAATCGTCCGGTAAACTGTACTGGAAGTTTGTTGATCTTTAAATTATTTTGTTGAAAGATAAATGCAAAGGAATTGGTATTGATTTTAGTAATTAGATCCGCTTTAACTTTTTTGTTTTTCAGATATGTTTCTTTGTCATAGGTAAGATTCAGCGAGTCGATGTTGGCCTCGGTATAAATATCAAAAATAGCTTGATCTAGCGCACCTTTTCCGACATAATTGAACCCTTTTGCATCAATCAGAATTTTTGTTGATTTGTCATCATAGACTAAATGACTATTTCTAATATCAATTTTTTCGAGCTTTAAAGAAGTATTCGAATCGTCTTTTGGTGTCTTAGATTTTTCTGAAACATAGACATTGTAATTGGCTTCTCCTTGTTCATTTACTTTGACGTTCATCAGGGCATTCGAAAGGAAAATCTTGTCGATTTTAACTTGACTATCAAAAATTAGCGTTTTGATGTTAATCCCGAAAGCGATTTCATTAGCAGAAATCAGCGTTTCATTCTTAAATGGCGCAGAACCATTTAACTTAAAGTTCTTTAACGTCAATGTTAATGAGGGGAAATGATTGAAGAAAGAAAGATTTGCTTCAGAAAAATTTAATTCACCTTCTAGTTTTTCGTTCGCAAATAATTTAACCTCTTGCGCTATTTTTCCTGGAAACACTATAGGAAACAAGAACATTAGAAGCAACAAAATAAAAATGGTTGCGATTGATATTTTTAGTGCTTTAAGAAATTTATTTTTCTTCTTTTCTTCCATGTTGCAAATTTAAAATTTTACTTCACTTCGGCTAACAAAATGACCATTAAAATATTAGTAAAAACAAAGAAACCTTCCAAGTGGAAGGTTCCTTAAAAAACTAAACTAACTCAAATTCTATTGTTTCAACAATTTCGTGGTTTTTACACGATTGTTTTCGTCAACTATTTTAACCATATACATTCCTGTTTTCAAGTCAGAAATGTTGTATTGGTAACCTGTTGGTTGGTTTGAAAAAGACTTCACCAGCTGCCCAGAAATAGAAAATATTTCAACTTTCGCGACATTATTACTGATAAAGAAATACTCAGTTGAAGGATTTGGATAGATGTTGGTACTATCACTAGTGTCAATCGAATCAATACTTAAAGAAGACGGTTTATTTCCAAAAACTCTAAAACCTCCCGGCTCAATACTGATATTCACATTGGTATCGGTCACAGAAAAAGTAGAATTATCCATTAAGTTCGCCCATGTTCCTGCAAACGGAAAACCACCAGCAACATTATAAGTATTGTTGCTAAAATTTGTCAATACAATTACATAACTCAAAGAAGAAGTTTGCGTGGTGCTTGTCCAAACATCTAATCTAGGACGACCGGTTGCTCCGAAGTTCCATGCAAAAGAACCGTTTTCAAAAACAGGCTCATCAATTCTCAGCGCAATCATTCTTGCCCAATTGTTATAGATGCTACTTCTATTAGCATCTGCTAACCAATTTTCTGACCATTGCGGTTGTGGCTTTGTATCTAGTTTACAATCGGGGTTTGAAAAAGATACGTTTCCATTTTGACACGTCCACAAGGAACGTTCCCAACCAAGTGGGCCAAAGTGCCACAACATTTTTGGACCCGGAACTAGCAAATGAACTGCACCCATTGCTGATGCACGTAAATGTACTTTCCCTAAATCATTTTGCGTTTGACCAGCTTCGGTTAATGCTTTATAGAATACTCTTTCTTCATCATGGCTTTCTGCATAACCTATAAATCTTTCAGAAGGATCTGTAACTCCAGACAAGCTAGTGCCATTTCCTTTTAACAAATTAGCATATGGATCAGTCATTTTACGCCATTGCATAATTCCTTTTGAATTACCAGACTTAAGATAATTCGCCCACTCCACTTCTTCGTTATAAGAACCTCCTGAACCTAAATGCTCAAAAATAACTAAGAAATTTGGATCAAGTTCCCATTGTTTGTCTGCATAATATTTCAATTTGGCTACACGATCGGATTGATAATTATTTGTGCAAGCTTCTTGACCACCAGCAACATTACTCGGACATGCATTGGTAAAACCTTTGGTTAAATCCCAACGGAAACCATCGATTTTATAGTCTTCAATCCATGTTTTAATAGTCCTTAGCGAATAGGTATTAGTTAAATTATCAGGTTCTCTAAAATGATTCAAATCTGAACCTACGTTATAAGAATGCATTGCAGCTTGGTTACAATAAGGATTTTCAGCCGTAATACCGTTGCCCCATCCATCATTGTCTGTATCAGTCATCCACATTCTTTCTAGCGGAGAGCGCCCGAAAACGTGGTTTAACGCAACGTCAAGAATTACAGCGATTCCATTTTGATGGCATAAGTCTATAAACTCCTTTAGTTTCGAAGGAGGTCCGTATCTCTTATCTGCCGCTAGATGGTATACCGTGTTATATCCCCAACTTAAATTGCCTTCAAACTCCATTACAGGCATTAATTGAATAGCATTAATTTTTAGATTTCGGAAATAATCGAATTTATCAATAAGATCTTGATAACTTCTGTTTGCATCAAAATCACGAACTAAGACTTCGTAAATAACTAAATCTTTCTTTTTTGGTTTTACAAAGTTGGTCGTTGCAGCGCTCCAATTGTATTTATAATATGCGTTTGGTCCAGTTTGCAATACAGTTACTTCTCTTTCTTGTCCTGTTGGATAAGCTGGTAAATTAGGATAAACCCCTAATGAAGCAATCTCAGGATCGTCAAAAGGAGAAAGCACTAAAGTAGAAAATGGGTCTGCTGTTTTTACAATCGCTGGAGAGTTGGTTGGTCTGCTAGTTACATCACAAACCCAATACTGAAAAGTGTATACTTGGTCTGGCACTAAACCTGTCAATTCCAGCCAAAATTTTCCTGAGCTAGGATCTTTCTTCATTGCATACGCACCACTCGGTTGGTAATTGTTAAAACTTCCTGCCACGTAAATAAAATCTTTGAAAGGCGCATTGAGCACTAGGGTAGCTTTGGTTGCATCAGCGGGATCATAATTGACTCCATCTAACAACGTCCCCGAAGGCAATGCCTGCGAAATAACTCCTGGATTTACAATTACACTAAATTTCTTTATTTGAGTGGATGCACCTTGAGAAATTTCTAATTGATAGTTTCTATTCTCTGTAATGTTTGTATCCGTAAAAGAATAGGTTGGCACATCGGAAGCAGTATTGATGCTAACTCCATTGGCTTTCAAATTATAATTTGCATTCCCATTTGTGTTGGATGCTTGGATTGTTCTGCTTTCGCCAGAATTAATAATCGTAGTGCTGTTTTCAACTGGTACGGTTAAAGAAGTTTGAAAAAACCCAACATTGTATATAAAATCTGTGCATGACGGAGCTTTCTTTAGTGTTTGCGTACCCGTTGCATTTCTGAAAACAATTCCCATTCTTGTAGCGTTTGCTTGCTGAGTTGCATTGATGCCAAAATAGGTACTTGGAGTAATAGTTATGCTATAGACTCCAGGTCCGGAATTTGCCATTTGACCAATAGTGTCGTCCTGGCCCCAATTTCCGATTACGGAATATCCAAAGGCGTTGGTAGTGTCTCCAATCCCAGCATGCATATATACTTTCGTTGGAGAAGCTCCGAGCCCATTACATGTAGTAATTGGGAAAGTAACCGTAATTGTAACTTGGTCTGTTACATTGAATGTTGCAGGTGAAATAGTGACCTGCGCAAAAAGGGCTGTTGAAAATAGCCCAAGAATAAAAGTTAATAAAACATTTTTTTTCATAGCGTAATTTTTTGAAAAAAGGGCTGTTAGCAACAGCCCTTTTTTACAACATTTTTATTATTAGTTAGGAACAACTGTAAGTTTATAAGTATAATTTCGAGGTTTACTTAAATCAACTTCTACTTTATATTTAGTTTTGGTATTGTTGTCAACAAAATCTCCAGGAGCCTTAATCGATCCCTCTGTCGCTGGAGATCCAGTGTCAGAAAATGTCGTGATAGGACTTTCAGTTAGTGTGCCTGTGCCCGATCCAACCAATGTAGCGACTGGTGTGGCGCTACTGGTCTTAAAGCCAAACTTTTTACCGTTAATTAAATCAAGGGTAACTGTCCATTTTTTAGAAGTAGCATCGTAACTCATTGCCGTAGTACTCGTAAAACCAATTGCTCTAGTCGCACTGCCGAAAATTCCAAAACCATTTGTTCCTATGTTTATCGTACTAATTGAATAGGTTAACGATCCCGTTCCAGTTTCGCTGAGATTTGCTTTAATGTAATAATGTCCTGCTGTTGCAACCGTAAAACCAGTACTGCCATCTACTGTAAGACTACCTGTATTTGTACCACTTAACCCATAGACTATTGAATTTGCAAAATCGCCGCAAGCATCTGGTCTGTAGAATTTATAAGTCCCAGCCTCTAGATAAAGATATCCTTCATAATTAGTAAAGGTTTTATAATCTGATGAAGCCAGTTTTGCGCTATCTCCTGCTGCTGATGCACTCGTTGCAAAAGCAATAATTGGATTCGATTTTGGATATCCTTTTACTGAAACGGTAATTGGATTTGAATATTGGTATAATGCGTTTGTTGAAATACCTAACTGTGACTTAATTCGCACGTCAATATTCATTTGATTACAATTGAACGTCGGCAATGCGTTAATTAAAGCATTAAATTGACCTACCTTCAAGTTACAAGTTCTTGCATCAACAGAAAGATCTAACCCAACAACTGATTCGACAGCATCACTAAAGTCTGGATCTAAATCGTGATCTGAAACCACAACCGAGTAGGTTGCCTCGGTTGGAACACCATTATTACTTCTGTCCCACGTAAACTTCGCATATGACTCTGCCTCGTTTTCATCTAAAAGAACGATTGGAGAGACCACTGATGCATCTTTTCTTAATTGAAAGCCTTTGGCTGATGCTTCATTGTCTTTGTCATTTGTGCACGAAATCAAAAATGTAAATGACAGAAAGCACAACATTAATTTTAAAATATTTTTCATTTTTTAAATTGAATTAAATATTAATATCCATCATTTTGAGTCAAGTTCGGATTTGCCCCGCGTGCAGATAGTGGTATTGGAAACAAATTATAATAGGTAGGAATTGCGGTTCCGTCTTTAACGCCACCTTTCCAAGGCCATATATAAGATCCACCACCAAATCTACCATATCGCACCAAATCAGTTCTTCTGTGTCCTTCAAAATTTAATTCTCTTGCACGCTCGTCCAAAATGAAATCTAAAGTCAAATCGCTTAAAGTAATTGACGCTGCATTAGATCTATTGCGAACGGCATTAACATACTGCAGTGCCAAAGTAGTTGAGCCAGTTCCAGATCTTAAAGCACATTCAGCGTACATTAGGTAAACATCTGCCAAACGATATAAAGGAAAATCAGTATTAGAAAAACCTGTTGGGCTTGAAGTCCCTATAAAATTACTGTTTCTGAACTTAGTGCTTGGAAAACCGTCAATCCATTTCTTGTAATCATTCATTTCAAAATTATGAACTTTGGTAGGATCGGTCGACAAATAATTTGACCAAAACAATTTTGCTCTGTCGTCAGAAGAGTTTGCCAATTGATCGGCAGTAGTTACAAGACCGCCCGATGCATTGGTAAATTTTCCATACCATGCTTTTGTAGCACGATGGCCTGCCCATCCTTCTGATGCTCCAAAATCATTTATCACCATTGTATCGTTATTCAAACTACCATTTACTAAGTAAGTAGTGTTTCCGTAGCTTTGGCTATTCAAAGGGTCTGCAATAAGGGCGTAGATAATTTCGTCTTTGGCAGTTGAAACATCATTATCTCCTGAGAAAAGACTTACGAAATTTGGCGCTAACTGATAACCTCCTTCATTTATTATTTTTTCGCAATACTGCAAAGCTTTGTCATATTTAGGGCTTCCGGTGTAAACTTCAGCATTCAAATACAACTTTGCCAAAAGCATTCGAACTACATTTTTGTTAGCTCTACCATAGCTTATACGATTTGGCAGTTTGTCTTCAATATCTAACAACTCGGATTCAACGAAGTTAAACAACTGTAATCTCGATGATTCAGGCTTTGGGTCTGAAGTTACAGGGTCTGTTTCACGAAGTAATACTCCTTTGCCGAAGCAGTCGATTAGATAGAAATAAGCAAGACTTCTTAAGAATCTTAGTTCACTCTTTACCTGCTCTTTATTAGAGATGTCATATTGATTTACTTGGTTTATCAATAAATTACATTGTGGAACTGTATAATAAACTCTATTATACAAGTATCTAAAGAACTTATTGTTTTCATCCCAATCTGACGTTGTTGTTAGTTGGTCGAGTCCATTATCGCCCCATCTGTTTTTCATATCATCTGCCGTAAAATCTTGCAGATTAATAATTCCACGTAGGAACGGTGACTCTCCCGCATCGTCGCCAGGAGTGTCCGTACTTCCAGGGCCTGAAGCACCTGATAATGCAAAAGAACCATATACTTTCGATACCAGACCAGCTAACGTTGGATCTACTTCAAGTAATTGTTCTTCTGTCAAATTCTGATCTTTAGGGTCGGTATTCAAATCATTTGTACACCCAATTAGCAGCAAGAAGCTACAAAATAAACCGAAATTAGTTAAGCTAAATTTTTTCATATTTCTTTTTTTTAGAAGTCAAGACTTAGTCCTAAAGTATAAGTTCGTGGTCGTGGATAAAAATTCTCTTCAAAGGCATTAAATGTTTCAGGATCTTGTCCTGAGTAATTGGTAATTATAAAAGCGTTATTAACCGAAGCGCTTACTCTTAACGAACTATCTTTTATTAATTTTTTGAATTTATAAGATAATGAAATGTTATCACATCTTAAGAATGTTGCATCTTCCAATAGATAATCAGACAAGGCTGCATTACCATTGTAATTTACAAAAAGAGGATCTGCTGCCCCACTATTAAAATTAAGCACGTTATTAAGGTAACTTGAATCTCTTTGGTCTAGTGTGCTTTCTAAACCTCCGTATTTCATTTTGTTCACGTTATAAATTTGCCCGCCAATTTGACCTCTGAAGGCTGCGGTTAAGTCCCAGTTTTGGTAAGTAAAACTAGTATTAAATCCGTAAACCCAGTTTGGTCGGATAGCTTTATAAACTCGATCATCGTTGGTAATTTGACCATCTTTATTATTGTCAACATAAGCCCCAACAATTGGACTGCCATTTCCATCATAAATTTGTTCAAAAACCCAAGCAGAATATGCTTGTTGACCAACAGTATTATAAAACAACTTCGTTCCAGTACCGTTTGGAATTGTACCTGCGCTTAGCTGAGTAATGTTATCTAATTGATCAACTCTATAAAAACTATAACCAATATTTCCTCCAAAATTTACAGAAGCATTATCGGTTTCCAAAAGCTTGAACTTTAAATCTAATTCAAAACCTTCTCCTTTAATTGAACCGACATTATTCAAAAATTCTGTTCCTCCTATGCTGCCCGAAGCACCTGGAGTCAACGCTAAAAGATCTACTGTTTTTCTTTTATAAACATCAAAACTACCAGACACGATTTTGTTCTTAAAAATCTCAAAATCAATTCCTGCATTCCATGTAGTTGTCGTTTCCCAAGTTAAATCAGGGTTATACGGAATTGGTGTATAAGTAACTGAACCTTGCAAATACTGACTAGTTGCGTCTCCTGGTGTAAACAATTGTCTAGATGGGAAAAACTGCCCAGGAATATTGGCTTGTCCTGTTCTACCCCAACCTAAACGCACTTTTAAATCTTGAACAAAGTTAATGTCTTTCAAAATGGACTCCTCTTTCATTTTCCACGCTAAACCAACCGCTGGAAAGTAACCCCATCTTTTTTCTTCACTAAATAATGAAGATGCATCCGCTCGCAAAGTCGCTGTAAAAAGATATCTGTTCATTATGTCAACGTTAGTTCTAGCAAAAAAAGCTTGTAAATTTAATGGGGAATAATATCTACCATTTGGATTTTGAAGTGGGTATTTAACATTTGGTTCTCTTAATCCCGTTTGTGGGTTGTATCTATACTCATTCTTAGTACCATCGGTAACAAAATCTTGGTAAGAATAACCTGCTTGCGCATCAAACTTTGTTACAAAACCAGTTAAGTTTTTTGAATAGGCCAAGTAAGCATCCATGGTTTTATTCGTTGATGTTTGATTTTCAAGATAATCAACTCCAGGATTGAACACGTAGTTCTTAGTTGGGTCATCTTTAATTGAAGGATCTACTACATTGTGACGATAAGTCGCTAAAGCATTGTTATCGAAAACAGTTCGAATTCTAGATTCTGATGCGTCAATACCTAAATTCAAAACTGCTCTTAAATCACGTAAAAATGGTAATTTATAGTCAAATTCAATGTTTCCAAGGAAACGCAATGCTCTTTGTGACTCATTTCGTTGTTCAAGCAAAGCCAATGGATTTGTGGATCCTCTAATTTCATCTCTATTATTAGACAAAACGGTATGTTGGTAATAGCCAACAAATTTGTTATTGAATGAACTGCCATACACCGGTTTAGTTGGATCCATTCTTGATGCACCACCGAAAACGCCACCGTCGTCTATCGCTCCTTTATCAGTATAGGTTCCTTTTGCATTCAGATCAACTTTCAGATTATCATTCCAAAATTTAGGAGTCATTTTTAGAGAATAACTCAAACGGTCTAAGTCGCTCGTTTTGATAAGACCCTGAACTTTAGAATATCCCAAAGAAGCTCTAAAAGGTATTCTCTTGTAGAGATTTGCTCTTGCGCTAAAATTATGATCGGTCGAAATTGCAGTACGTGTAACTACATCTTGCCAATCTGTATCACTGATGATTCTTCCTTCAATCTGTGGTGTAGCTGGGTTATCAACCAACGTATTTGACGGGTCATCAATTCCTAATACATTAGTTTTAGAGGGATAGTACTTTTTAACAAAATCAACAAATTCACTAGAATTCATTACATCTAGCCCCTGTGTTAATTCTCCTACAGAAACACTTGCCGAATAATTAAACTGTGGCTGTCCTGAAGTACCTTTTTTAGTTGTAATCAAAATCACCCCATTCGATGCTCGAACTCCATAAATTGCTGTAGCCGAAGCATCTTTCAAGATAGAAAACGACTCAATATCATTAGGATTAATCAACGTGAATGGATTGCTAACTCCAGCTGGACTAAGGTCTCCCAATGGTACGCCGTCAATAATGATTAATGGACTATTTGAGGCATTTAAAGAAGCGCCCCCACGGATTCTAATATTCGGAGCCGCATCAGGCTGACCACCACTTGACGTTATTCTTACACCAGCAGCTTTTCCCGCTAACAATTGATCCGCAGAAACAATAGCACCTTTATTAAAATCCTTCGCGGTTATCAATTCAACAGAACCTGTCGCATCTTTCTTTTTTGCAGAACCGTAACCAACCTGAATCACAACCTCTTGCAGTTGATTAGCTTCTTCGACAAGATTTATTGCTAAATCTGTTTGCCCATCGTACGTCACTGTTGTATTTACATACCCAACATAAGAAAACACAATCTTTTCGCCTTTCTTAACTTTGTTTAATTTGAATTTACCATCAAAATCGGTCTGAGTCCCGCTAGCAGAACCCTGAATTACTACGTTTACTCCAGGCAAAGGCTGTTTCGAAACTTTGTCCACAACCGTTCCCTCAACTGTACTTTGTGCAAAGACCACAATCGGGAGTAAAAGCATTAAAAATAACAACTTATTGTAAATTGTTTTCATACATTTTGTTTAAGTTAGAATTAGTTTTTTGAGCTTATACTTTACTTCGAACGTTAAATTTAAGTAAATTTTCTGATTTCGCTTTAAAACCGCTGTTAATTGTCTGCCGAAAACGTTTTCGTGTTGAAAACTTTCCTTAGTATTCAATTTTTTAAGGATAAAATTTCCATTACTGAAAATAAAAATTATCTTTAATCGGAAAATAGTAATTACCATAATCGCAATGAAAAGAAAAGTTACCTTAAAGCAAATTGCCAAAGAACTCGATGTATCAATTTCGACAGTTTCAAAATCACTTCGAGATAGTTCTGAAATTAGCGAAGACACCCGTTTAAAGGTGCAAGCATTTGCGAAATTATATAACTACAAACCGAACCTTATTGCATTAAGTTTAAAAAACAAAAAAACAAAAACAATCGGGATCATCATCCCTGAAATTGTGCATCATTTTTTTGCCACAGTAATTAGCGGAATAGAGCACGTCGCTAATGAAAAAGGCTACAATGTAATTGTATGTTTGTCCGACGAGTCATTTGATAAAGAAGTCATCAATATGGAAATGTTGGCCAACGGAAGTATCGACGGGTTTATTATGTCGCTTTCTAAAGAAACACAACAGCGAAAAGACTTTCATCATATTAGCGAGGTCATCAACCAAGGAATGCCTGTTGTTATGTTCGACAGAGTTACCAATGACGTTTTATGCGACAAAGTAATCATTGATGACAGCTTAGCGGCCCATCAAGCGGTTGAAAGTCTCATCAATAACGGAATGAAAAAAATCGGACTGATTACAACTGTTGATTACGTAAGTGTCGGAAAATTGCGAACTGATGGTTACGTGAAAGCACTACTTAGCAATGGTATTCATCTAAACAATGATTTAATCGTCAAAATTGAAGATATTGATAATTGCTCTACCCAAATTGAAGAACTAATAAGCAAAAATGAGCTGGATTCGATTTTTGCGGTCAATGAATTATTTGCCGTAACCGCTATCAAAATAGCCAAAAAACTACAAAGGAATGTGCCTGAAGACATTGCTGTTATTGGCTTTACCGACGGGATTATTTCCAATTATTCTTCACCCAGTATTACAACTGTGAGTCAAAACGGAATCAAAATGGGCAACAAAGCAGCTCAGATGCTAATTGAAAGGCTAGAGTCAGAAGATGAGGAAAATGAACAGTACATCACTGAAGTAATCGAAACCCATTTAGTACAAAGAGAATCTACTCCGATGCTAAAATAGGCTAAGTTTTACCAAAGAAATCAAACATTTTAAATCGATAATTTTTGTTATTTTCTTTTTGAAAAGAAAAAAAGTATATATTTACCCCCGATTATCAGAACTTATACTTTACTTCGAAAATATAGTAAGTTTTGATAAGCAAAGCGCTTATCGTATTCAAATTTAAATTACGATAATGGAAAAGCGTAGATTAAGTTTCTGGCAAATCTGGAACATGAGTTTTGGATTTCTAGGAATCCAAATGGGTTTTGCACTGCAAAACTCTAATGTTAGCCGTATATTTCAAACTTTAGGAGCCAACATCGACGACATCCCAATTCTTTGGGTTGCCGCACCTTTAACCGGTTTGATCATACAACCCATAATTGGTTATTTCTCTGACAGAACTTGGACCAGATTGGGTCGAAGAAAACCTTATTTTTTAGCGGGCGCAATTTTGGCTTCAGGAGCATTATTCATTATGCCAAACTCACCAGTTCTCTGGTTTGCCGCAGGAATGCTTTGGATAATGGATGCCTCTATCAATGTTTCGATGGAACCGTTTCGAGCTTTTGTCGGCGACAATCTTCCTGAAAACCAAAGAACAATGGGTTTTGCAACACAAAGCTTCTTTATTGGAATTGGCGCCTATGTAGCTTCGAAATTGCCTCTGATGTTGACGCATCTTGGGGTACAAAATACTGCGCCACTTGGAATAATTCCTGACTCGGTAAAATATTCCTTCTATATCGGAGGAATTGCCTTTTTGGTTTCTGTTCTTTGGACCGTAATTACTTCAAAAGAATACACACCAGAAGAATTAGAAGCATTTGATCACCATCAGAAAGTATCCTATAAAAAAGAAGAGCGCTCTCAAGAATGGTTTCAAGCCAATGGAAAATCTCATCTAACAAAAGGTATTATCTTCTTTAGCGTTGGAATTCTCTTCGCTTTTGCAATCCATCATTTTGATTTGAAAAAAGATTTATATGTACTTTCTTTAGGATTAATTGGTTTGGGCGGCTTGGCAATGATCATATCAGGCGTGTTACAAAAAACTAATCAATGTGAAAATGGATTCGTTACCATTATGAACGATTTTCAGTTTATGCCTAAAATCATGAAACAACTGGCATGGGTTCAGTTCTTTTCATGGTTTGCATTATTTTCGATGTGGATTTATACTACTCTTGCAGTAACCCAACATATATATGGTACAACAGACACCACTTCAGAAGCGTATAACACTGGCGCAAACCAAGTAGGTGAAATGTTTGCCAATTACAACTTGATTGCTGCAATTGCAGCCTTTCTCTTACCTTTACTAGCAAAGAAAACAAGCAGAAAATTTACACACTTTATCGCCCTAACTTTAGGCGGACTGGGTTTAATCTCTATTTATTTCATAAAAGAACCAACCGTCTTCACGATGGAATGGTTGCCAATGATTGGCGTTGGAATCGCGTGGGCAAGTATCTTGTCTATTCCGTATGCCATGTTATCTGGTGCTTTACCATCAAGCAAAATGGGTTATTATATGGGAGTTTTTAACTTTTTTATTGTAATTCCTCAATTGGTTGCTGCCTCTATTTTGGGGTTTTTAGTATCGCAATTTTTTAACAGCGAGCCTATTTATGCGCTATTCATTGGTGGGGCTTCAATGATTGCTGCAGGCGTTATTTCATTAACGATAAATGACAAATCAAAAATTGTTATAAATGAGTAAAAAGGCCTTTATTTTTGACCTCGACGGGGTGATCGTCGATACCGCTAAATATCATTTCCTTGCTTGGCAAAAAATTGCAAGTGAATTAGGAATCGAATTTACACCTGAACACAACGAACAATTAAAGGGCGTTAGCCGAGTACGTTCTTTAGATATTATTTTAGAACTTGGTAAAATAGAGGCGACTCAAGAAGAAAAAAACCAATGGCTAGTTCAAAAAAACGAAGATTATCTGTCGTATTTAGTGAATATGAATTTTAGTGAAATTCTGCCTGGAGTAATTCCAATTTTACAGTTTTTGAAAGAAAATCAACAAGGAATTGCGCTAGGTTCTGCAAGTAAAAACGCTCGTCCTATCTTAGAAAAAACTGGAATTATCAGTTATTTCGACGCCATCGTTGATGGAAATGACGTGAGCAATGCAAAACCAGATCCTGAAGTTTTCATTCAAGCAGCTAGGTTACTAAATATTTCGAACGAAAACTCGATTGTTTTTGAAGATTCTGTAGCAGGAATTCAAGCTGCAAACATTGCAAAAATGACGAGTGTTGGGATCGGACAAGCATCCGTTTTGCATGAAGCAAAATACATTTTTAAAGATTTTACCTATATGGACACGAGCTTCGTTGAAGCGCTAATAAAAAAATAAACCGAAAAGAAAAAACAGCTCATCCTGTTTTGATATGTCAAGTTAATTGAAAACTATTAATTAAGAAAAATGAATCAAAATTATATTCAACCAGACAATTGGTCAATCATAGAAGAAGGGTACGATGCCGAAAGAGTTAAATCATCCGAAAGTCTTTTTAGCATTGGAAACGGTGCCATGGGTCAACGCGCCAATTTTGAAGAAACGTATTCAGGAGAAACTTTTCAAGGAAGTTATATCGCTGGAATTTATTATCCTGATAAAACCAAAGTGGGCTGGTGGAAAAATGGTTACCCAGAATATTTTGCCAAAGTGCTAAATGCTCCAAATTGGATTGGCATCGACATTGAAATCAATGGTGAAAATTTCGATCTAAGTAATTGCTCACAAGTTGCCAATTTTCGCAGAGAATTAAATATGAAAGAAGGTTGGTACAATCGGTCTTTCGAAGCAACGCTTAAAAACGACACTTTGATTGCTGTAAATGTGTGCCGATTTCTCTCGCTCGACATTGATGAAGTTGGGGTAATCAAATTCGAAATAACCCCGTTAAATAAAGGAGCCGTAATCACGTACAAGCCATATGTTGATGCTGGTGTAACCAACGAAGACACGAATTGGGAAGAAAAGTTTTGGGAAACAATCGATATTCAAAATTCGGAAAACCAAGCTTTTGTTACTTCAAGAACCTACAAAACACACTTTGTTGCAACTACTTTTATGCACAATACTATTCATTTGAATGGTGACGATTTGAAAATGCAGCCGGAAAAAGTTGATGCAACTAAAGAGAAAATACAATTTACCTATACGGTTGCCGTAGCTAAAGACGCTACCTCGTCTATTCAAAAAATCGGAGGTTATGCCGTTTCCTTAAATCACGATAATACGCAACTTGGCGCAGAAAAAGCTATTCAAGATGCGTCTGCTATTGGTTTTGATCAACTGCTGCAAGATCAAATTGACGGTTGGGCAAAGATTTGGGAAATGTCTGATATTACCATAGACGGAGACGTAAAAGCACAACAAGGAATTCGTTTCAATATTTTCCAACTAAATCAAACCTACTTAGGAAAGGATTCTCGATTGAATATCGGACCAAAAGGATTTACTGGTGAAAAATACGGTGGATCCACATATTGGGACACAGAGGCTTATTGTATTCCTTTTTACATGGCAACGAAAGACCAACACGTGGCAAGAAATCTATTGACCTATCGGTATAATCAACTTGATAAAGCCATTGAAAATGCCGAAAAATTAGGTTTCAAAAACGGCGCAGCGCTCTATCCAATGGTTACCATGAATGGTGAAGAATGTCACAACGAATGGGAGATTACTTTTGAGGAAATCCACAGAAATGGTGCAATTGCTTTTGCTATATTTAATTATCACAGGTACACCGGAGATTATTCTTATATCCCAGAAAAAGGATTGGAAGTATTGATTGGAATCGCTCGTTTTTGGCATCAAAGAGCAACACTTTCAACACACAAAAATCAATATATGATTTTGGGAGTTACGGGTCCGAATGAATATGAAAACAACGTCAATAATAATTTCTACACCAATTATATCGCAAAATGGTGTTTGGAGTATACGGCTGCTCAAATTCATGAAGTTGCGACAAAATATACATCTGACTATCAACGAATTGTCGCTAAAACAGGTATCTCAGACTTTGAATTACAGGGTTGGAAAAAGGTTGCAGATCATATGTATTTCCCGTACTCTGAAGAATACGAAGTGTACTTGCAACAAGATGGTTTCCTCGACAAAGAACTAGTTCGGGTTGCAGACTTAGACAAAAGTCAACGTCCTATCAATCAAAAATGGTCATGGGACCGCATTTTACGTTCTCCTTATATTAAGCAAGCTGATGTATTGCAGTGCTTCTACTTCTTCGAAGATCATTTCTCAAAAGAAGAATTACATCGTAATTTTGAGTTTTACGAATCATTTACAGTTCATGAAAGTTCCCTATCTCCTTGCGTTCACTCGATCCAAGCGGCTGTGTTAGATAAGATGGATATGGCATATACGTTCTATTTGCGAACTTCTCGACTCGATCTAGATGACTATAACAAAGAAGTGGAAGAAGGTTGTCATATTACATCCATGGCTGGAACTTGGATGAGTATTGTTGAAGGTTTTGGCGGAATGAGAATCAAAAATGACACCCTTCATTTTTCTCCTCGAATCCCAAAGGAATGGAAAGGTTACTCTTTCAAAATCAACTTTAGAAATCAAATACTAAAGGTGGCCGTAGCGCAAAATGAAACCAACTTTGTTTTGGAAGGCAATACTGAAATTACCGTTAATGTCAACGGAAAAGAAGTTTTGGTTGAACCTAACAATTTGGTGACAGTATAATAATTAACCTTAACCTGAAAACTTAATTGCTTTCAGGTTTTTTATTTCACAACTATGAAGAAATGGATACTTTTTCTGGGATTGCTTTCCACACCGCTATTTGCTCAAGTCGAAAAAATGGAACCTCCTTTTTGGTATGCCGGCATGCAGAATCCCGATTTGCAAATTATGTTTTACGGAAAAAACATTGCCCAAAATTCGGTGGAAGTATCCAATGGTGTCACCATAAAAAATGTTCAAAAAACAGAAAACGCAAACTATCTTTTCTTAACCATCGACACAGAGAATCTGAAAGCGCAAGAGCTAACATTTACTTTCAAGAATAGCAATAAGACTTTTACACAACAATACAACCTTAAAAACCGCAAGAAAAATTCCGCCTTACGCAAAGGATACGATGCCTCTGATGTTATTTATTTGCTCATGCCCGATCGTTTTGCCAACGGAAATCCAAAAAACGACAGCGATAACTCGGTGTCTGAAAAAGGAAACCGTTCCCTTCCTGGAGGCAGACACGGCGGCGATATTGAAGGGATTGTCAAAAATTTAGGCTATTTAAAAGAATTGGGAGCAACAGCAGTTTGGTCGACACCACTTTGTGAAGACAATGATGAAACTTATTCTTATCATGGCTATGGACAATCCGATGTTTATAAAATTGATCCGCGTTACGGAACCAATGAAGATTACCTGCGATTGAGCAACGAATTGCATCAACGTGGGATGAAAAACATCATGGATTATGTGACTAACCATTGGGGTTGGCGTCACTGGATGATCAAGGATTTACCGACTCATGATTGGGTGCATCAATTTCCGACTTTTACGCAATCAAATTATAGAATGACAACGCAGTTCGACACCAATGCTTCTAAAGTCGACGCGGAACATTGCATGGATGGATGGTTCGTAAAATCGATGCCAGACCTCAATCAATCGAATCCTCTTTTGCTCAATTACCTCATTCAGAACGCAATTTGGTGGATTGAATTCGCCGATTTAGATGGATTTCGAGTAGACACTTTTTCCTACAATGATAAAGTTGGAAT
The DNA here is from genome assembly GCA_947456815.1 of Flavobacteriaceae bacterium. Taxonomy (GTDB): domain Bacteria; phylum Bacteroidota; class Bacteroidia; order Flavobacteriales; family Flavobacteriaceae; genus Flavobacterium. Next base: position 24,492 of record CANGTL010000014.1, on the reverse strand, counting down.
TTCAAAATGGTGTAAATCAATTCTTGACGAATATCCTTATTTTAATATCGTTGGAGAAGTTTGGATGCACGACCAAGCACAAATGGCGTATTGGCAAAAAGATAGTAAAATTGGAGCTATTCAAAGTTTTAATTCCAACTTACCGAGCGTCATGGACTTTACCTTACACGACACGTTTGGAAATGTTTTTAATGAAGACGAATCTTCCTGGGACAAAGGTTTAATTAAAGTATACGACAATTTTACAAACGACTTTTTATACCCGAATCCCAACAATATCATGACGTTTCTAGAGAATCATGATACTATGAGATTTAATGAAATCTATAAAAACGACTTCAAGAAATACCAATTGGGAATGACTTTAATAGCCACGGTTCGCGGTATTCCACAATTGTACTACGGATCTGAAATCGGAATGTCCGGAAATAAAGATAAAAGTGGCGATGCTGCCATCAGACAAGATTTCCCTGGAGGCTGGGATGGTGATACAAACAACGCATTTATAAACGCAGGAAGAACAGCCGAACAAAAACAATATTTCGACTTTACTTCTAAACTATTGCAATGGAGAAAAACTAATGAGGCCGTTCATTTCGGAAAAATGAAACACTATGTCCCTCAAAATAATGTGTACGTTTATTTCAGATATACTGACAACAAATCCGTAATGGTCATTTTAAACAATAGTACAAAAACACAAACATTTAAGACCAATAGATTTCAAGAAAGTATTCAAAATTATACCGCCGGTAAAGAAGTGTTAACTGAAAAAACCATTGAAATAAAAAATGAAATTACCATCGAAGCTAAAACGTCTATGATTATCGAACTACAATAATCCTATGAAAAAAATAATCCTATTACTACTCATCTCTTCGTGTGTATTTGCTCAAAATGCAAACAGAAAAATTGAAAACTTCAAAAAAGTCAACAATTCGCTAGAAGTCACTACTTCAGATGGCAAGTACATTTTTAAATCGTATTCCGACAAAATCATCGAAACCTCATTTATTCCCAAAGGAGAAACGTTTGATTTGAGTTCACATGCAGTTGTAATTGCTCCAAAATCTGGAATTGCAAAAGTCAAATCAGACAAAAATACCATTCAATTTGTTACTTCTGGAATGGCAGTTACGATTCAAAAATTGCCTTTCAAAATATCCTACACTTATAAATCCAAAGCGCTGATTTCGGAAAAGAATGGTTATTTCAAAAAGGACAGCACCGATGTCATCGACTTCAATTTAGACAATTCTGAACTTTTATACGGAGGTGGCGCACGTGCACTCGGAATGAACCGTCGTGGGAATCGCTTGCAATTGTACAACCGCGCGCACTATGGTTATGAAACCAAAGCGGAGTTGATGAATTTTTGTATTCCACTCGTCTTATCATCCAAAATATATGCTGTTCATTTCGACAATGAGCCGATCGGTTACCTCGATTTAGACAGTAAAAAAGACAATACATTAGCCTACGAATCAATTTCTGGTCGAAAAACCTATCAGGTAATTGCGGCCGATTCTTGGACGGAATTAATTTCAAGTTATACCGATTTGACTGGCAAACAACCATTACCTCCGCGTTGGGTGTTGGGTAATTTTTCTAGTCGATTTGGATATCATTCCCAAGAAGAAGTAGAGAAAACCATCCGAAAATTTGAAGAAGATAAAATCCCAGTCGACGCGATTATCCTCGATTTATACTGGTTCGGAAAAACCATAAAAGGCACGATGGGAAATTTGGACTGGGACAAAGACAATTTCCCAAATCCAACCAAAATGATGGCGGATTTAAATGAAAAAGGTGTAAAAACGGTTCTGATTACTGAGCCTTTCGTTTTAACCACATCAAGCAAATGGCAAGAAGCTGTCGATAAAAAAGTGCTGGCAGTCGGCAAAGATGGAAATCCTTTCAAATATGATTTCTATTTCGGAAATACCGGATTAATCGACATCTTTAAACCCGACGGCGCTACTTGGTTTTGGGATATCTATAAAAAATTAATCAATCAAGGCGCGGGCGGCCTTTGGGGTGATTTGGGCGAGCCTGAAGTTTTTCCATCAAAAGCAATTACAGCCAAAGGAAAAGCAGATGATGTTCATAACATATATGGACATAACTGGGCAAAACTAATCGCAGATGGTTATCAAAAAGATTTTCCAAACCAACGACCCTTTATATTAATGCGCTCTGGTTATTCAGGGTCGCAGCGTTTCGGGATGATGCCATGGAGTGGTGACGTCAACAGAAGTTGGGGTGGATTGCAATCACAACCTGAAATTGCCATTCAAATGGGGATGCAAGGAATGGGCTATATGCATTCTGATTTGGGTGGATTTGCTGGCGATTATTTCGACAATGAATTGTACATTCGATGGTTGCAATACGGTGTTTTTCAACCGATCTTCCGCCCGCATGCTCAAGAAGAAGTTGCCTCTGAACCTGTTTATAAAGACATAGTGACGAAAGCCAAAGCCAAAAAACAAGTCGAATTGCGTTATCAAATGATGCCGTATAATTACACTTTAGCATTCGACAACAATCAAAAAGGAACACCGCTGATGCGACCGTTGTTTTTTGAAGAGCCTAACAATACTTCTTTGGGAACCGTTTGTGATAATTATTTATGGGGAAATGACTTCTTGGTCGCTCCAATAATGAAATCGAACGTCACTTCCACTTCTGTTTATTTTCCTAAAAACAACAATTGGTTTGATTTTTATACCGATCAAAAATACGAAGCTGGAACTACAAAATCGGTTGCGGTGACCGAAGATCATATTCCTGTATTTGTGCGTGGCGGTGCTTTTATTCCGATGATCAAAACAATTCAAAATACGACAAGTTATTCGTTAGCGAACTTTGATTTGCATTATTATACAGATTATAAAACCTCGACTAGCTACGGAAAACTATATAATGACAATGGATCCACTGTGCAAGCTTACGAAAAAGGAGATTATGAAATCTTGTACTTTAAATCTTCAAATACTGCCAAAGAACTAGCTATTACATTGATGGCTGATACTGGAAAAATATTTCAAGCAGTTTCAAAAAATGTAAATCTAATCATTCATCATTTAGATGCCAAAGTAAGTTCCGTTCTTATCAATGGTAAGGATACACCGTTCAAAAATGTAAATAACAACACCGTTGAAATCAACGTTTTGTGGGAGAAAGGAATCTCAAAAGACATTAAAATTATATATTAAAAAATGAAAAAAATCGCCTTACTATTCTTAATACCACTGCTATTGAACTGCACCCAAAATAACGCTCAAAACAAGAAAAAGCAAAAAGCAAAAACGCAAATTCAGCACAAACCGCCTTTCGTTTGGGAAGGAGCCAATTTGTATTTTTTGATGACCGACCGTTTTTTGAACGGAAATACCACCAAAGAAGTTTTCTTTGATCGAACTCGAAATACGGGGTTGCTTCGCGGTTTTGAAGGTGGAAACATCAAAGGAATTATTCAAAAAATCGACGAAGGCTATTTCGATAAATTAGGGGTTAATGCAATTTGGTTTACGCCTATTGTTGAGCAAATTCACGATGGTGTTGATGAAGGAACTGGCGTGACTTACGGTTTTCATGGCTACTGGACAAGAGATTGGACAGCCATCGACCCAAGCTTTGGAACCAAAAAAGACTTAGCGGAATTGGTTGCCAAAGCACACGCAAAAGGAATCCGAATTGTCCTTGATGGTGTCATCAATCATACCGGGCCAGTGACGGATGTTGATACCGTTTGGCCAAACGATTGGGTTCGAACTGGACCGCAATGTGATTATAAAAATTATCAAAACACGACTGCTTGCACATTGGTAAAAAACCTTCCTGATGTCTTGACAGAAAGCAACGAAAATGTCGAACTTCCGCCTTTCCTGATCGAGAAATGGAAGAAAGAAGGTCGATATGAAAAAGAAGTTGCTTCCCTCGATGCGTTCTTCAAAAGAACCGGTTATCCGCGGGCTCCGAAATACTACATCATTAAATGGTTGACGGATTATATTCTCGAATACGGGATAGACGGATACCGTGGCGACACAGTAAAGCATGTGGATGAAAGTGTATGGACGGATTTCAAAACACAATGCGAGTATGCTTTTGTTACTTGGAAGAAAAACAATCCATCGAAAATCCTCGATAATAGTCCGTTTTATACAATTGGTGAAGTGTATAATTACAGCATAAGTAACGGACAAGACTTCGATTTTGGAGATAGAAAAGTAAATTATTTTACACACGGATTTAATAACCTCATCAACTTCGAATTTAAGTGGAATGCTGCGCAAAAAAGTTACGAAGAATTGTTTTCGATGTATTCGAACAAATTGTCCAATGAACTAAAAGGATTCAGCGTGCTAAACTACATTTCTTCTCATGATGACGGAAAACCCTTTGATGCCGCTCGAACCAAAAGCATGGAAAGCGGTGCTAAATTACTGCTAACTCCTGGTATTTCGCAAATTTACTATGGAGATGAAACAGGCAGATCTCTTGTGGTCCCTGGTACTGAAGGCGATGCTACTTTGCGCTCGTTTATGAATTGGAACGATGTAAAATCAAATCTTGAAACCCAAAAAATTCTGTCGCATTGGCAAAAGTTAGGACAGTTTAGAAAAAAACATCCTGCAGTTGGGGCGGGAATTCACAAAGAAATCTCCAACAAACCGTATGTCTTTTCAAGAACTTATTCGAAAGGAAAGTACACCGACCAAGTTGTTATCGGATTGGAATTAAACAAAGGAAAAAAAGAAATTCCAGTCGGAACGATTTTCAAAAACGGAAGTAAAGTAAAAGACACTTATTCGGGAAAAACTGCAATAGTTTCAAAAGGAATAGTGACTGTTGATTCCGATTTCGATTTGGTCCTACTCGAAAAATCATAATCTTTCCCTTTGCGTCTTGGCGCGCTAAAAAGAACTAAATGCTAAAAATCGGACATCGCGGCGCCATAAGACATGCTCCTGAAAACACCTTGATTTCATTTCAAAAAGCAATCGAATTGGGTGTTGATGGCATTGAACTCGATGTGCATTTGACTTCCGATAACCACTTAATTGTAATTCACGATGATACTTTAGACCGAACAACTTCCGGAACTGGATTAGTAAAAGGCTTTACCTTAGAGGAATTGAAATCTTTGCGAATTGACAAGCTATATGAAATTCCAATCTTGCAAGAAGTGCTGGATTTCGTTGATAAAAGAATATTCGTCAATATTGAACTCAAAGGACAAAACATAGCAAAACCAGTTGCAGATATGGTTGAGCGCTACATTCTAGAAAAAAATTGGACCTATGAACACTTTATTGTTTCTAGTTTTGATTGGAATGCATTGCAAGAAGTCCGTTCTTTGAATCCGAATATCGCAATTGGCGTCTTGACCCAAACCGATTTAGGATTGGCAATAGCATTTGCTGATTTTATTAAAGCGAAAAGTATTCATCCCTATTTTCATTTGCTAAACGACGAGAATTCGTATGCAATCAGCGAAAAAGGATTTCAAGTTTTTCCTTGGACGGTTAACGAACAAGAAGATATATATAAAATAAAGTCATTGCAAGTAAGCGGAATCATCAGCGATTTTCCCGATAGATTATGAACCAAAATTTCGACATCATCATTGTAGGCGGAGGCGCTGCTGGGTTTTTTACAGCGATTAATATTGTCGAGAAGAATCCAAAACTCAAAGTTGCCATTCTCGAGCGCGGCAAAAACGTGTTAGAGAAAGTTCGCATTTCTGGAGGTGGACGATGTAACGTCACCCATGCGTGTTTTGAACCCAACGAATTGGTCAAATTTTATCCTCGAGGTGAGAAGGAATTGCGTGGTCCGTTTCATCAATTTTGCTCTGGAGACACTATAGAATGGTTCGAAAAACATGGCGTTGAACTCAAAATTGAAGACGATGGTCGCATGTTTCCAGTATCCAATTCATCGCAAACCATTATAGATTGTTTTTTGAACGCCACTCAAAAACTAGGCATTTCGGTCTTAACTGGACAAAGCGTACAATCGATTTACAAAAAAGACAATTGCTGGAAAATTGAAACACCAAGCGAGAAATACCTTACCGAGAAATTGATTTTAGCAACCGGAAGCAATCCGAAAATGTGGGAACTATTGCAAACTTTTGGACACGCGATTGTGAGTCCAGTGCCTTCGCTCTTTACTTTCAACATCAAAGATCCGCGAATCAAAGACTTGATGGGAGTTTCTGCATTGGCGACTGTACAAGTAAAAGACACTAAATTATCAGCGACTGGACCATTACTAATTACCCATTGGGGCATGAGCGGACCAGGTATTTTGAAATTGTCTGCTTGGGGCGCCAGAATCTTGCATGAAAAGAATTATCAATTTACCATTTATGTGAATTGGTTGAATGATGTTGAAACCGATGATGCTGAAAAGTTACTGAAAGAACTAAAAATCGAACACGCGAAGAAAGCGGTTTCAAAAAAATCGCCTTTTGATTTTCCAAATAGATTATGGGAAAGTTTGGTATTGGCTTCTGGAATCGACACCTCGACTGCGCTCGGTGTGACAAAATGGGCAGACTTGTCCAAAATACAATTGCAAAGTCTAGCGCAGCAACTCACCAACGGCAGTTTTCAAGTGAATGGAAAAAGTACCTTTAAAGAAGAATTTGTCACGGCTGGCGGCATCGATTTGAAAGAAATTAATTTCAAATCGATGGAAAGCAAACTGCACGAAAACCTTTATTTCGCAGGAGAAATCGTCAACATTGATGCTATTACTGGTGGTTTTAACTTTCAGAATGCTTGGACGAGTGGCTTTATTGTGGCGAACGCCATTACATCATAAACTTTAACGATTCAACCACCAAATACTACCATTCAAAACAGCTGCAAAACTGACCCAAAGAATGTACGGAATAAATAAGTACCCCGCAATTTTGTCAATCTTACCAAACTGAACGTAGGTTTCGTAAATCATCAACCAAAGCAAAATGATTTCGATGAAGGCTAAAAATGGGTTTCTTATTCCGAAAAACAAAATCGACCATAAAGCGTTTAATGCAAGTTGAATGACAAAGAATATCAATGCTTTACGAACTGCTTCTTTTTCGTGATCAATTCGGTTCCATACCAAACCTGCAGCAACGCCCATCATCGTATATAGCAAACTCCAAACTGGCGCAAAAACCCATGCAGGAGGATTGAAACTTGGTTTAACTAAAGTCGGAAACCAAGTCGTCACTGAAGACTGTGTCGCCATACCAGACAAGTATCCTACAGCGATGCAAGTCACCACAAAAAGCAGAATTTTTACGTACTTATTCATCACATTTTTTATCAAAAGTAATGAATTTAAGTAGTTGAAGCGAAGCTTTCTACTATGTTTGCAATCAAACTAGCAATTTGTTACTAATAGTTATTCGCTTCGTCTTCCTCTTTCTCGATGGGCAAGTCGTTCTCGTTTAAGAAATTCTCGTACTCCTCTTCATCTTTCCGGTTTCTTTTTATAAGAAAGAAAACTACAATAACTACAATAATCAGTAGACCGCCGATTGTAATCCAATTTAATTCCATCAGGTTTATTTTTATTAAAGTTACAAAACTAAAACTAGTTATTAGCGATTGTTTGTTTACTAAATCATTAATTTGATTGAATAATCAAACCAAGTATTGAGCAATACCTCAAAAAAAGTATCTTTGTTCAAATTGAATTTTATGAGAACTGAAACGGATTTTATAGCAAAATCATTTTCTAAAACGATCGATAACGGAACCTTCACGTGGAGTGCTCCCAGCAACATTGCATTGGTGAAGTATTGGGGAAAAAAGGCACAACAGCTTCCTGCGAATCCATCGATAAGTTTTACTTTGAACGCTTGCAAAACCATCACGAAATTATCATATAGTGCGAAAGAAGACAATGTCAATTTTTCGTTCGATCTTTTGTTTGAAGGACAACCAAAGGAAGATTTCAAACCCAAGATTCAAAAATTTTTGGAGCGAATTGCAACGTATTGTCCCTATTTGAAACAATATCATCTAAATATTGATACCCAAAATACGTTTCCTCACAGTTCCGGAATAGCTTCTTCCGCTTCTGGAATGGCAGCATTGGCGATGAATATTATGAGTTTGGAGAAAGCACTACATCCTGAAATTACTGATGAATATTTCTATCAAAAAGCATCCTTTTTAGCACGTTTAGGTTCTGGCAGTGCCTGTAGAAGTATCAAAGGTGAAGTGGTGGTTTGGGGAAATCACGCAGTCATTGAAGGCAGTTCGGATTTGTTTGGAGTTGAATTTCCTGTTGCCGTTCATTCCAATTTTAAGAATTTTCAAGATACAATTTTGTTAGTAGACAAAGGTGAAAAGCAAGTGTCAAGCACTGTTGGTCATGATTTGATGCACCATCATCCTTATGCGGAACGACGATTTCAACAAGCACACGAAAATCTTTCAAAACTAAAAACAGTTTTAGAAATGGGCGATTTGAATGCTTTTGTTCAAATTGTGGAAAGTGAAGCCTTGACATTGCATGCGATGATGATGACTTCGATGCCGTATTTTATTTTGATGAAACCCAACACCTTGGAAATTATCAATCGAATTTGGGAATTCAGAAGAACCTCTAATATTTCCGTTTGTTTTACGTTAGATGCTGGAGCGAACGTGCATGTTCTATATCCCGAAAACGATAGCGTGAAAGTTTTACAATTTATTAAGAACGAATTAGTTGGCTATTGCCAAAATGGTCAGTATATTTGTGACGAACTTGGAGCGGGAAGTCAATTGATAATTGATAATTGATAATTGATAATTGTAAAACTTCTCGTTCGAGTTTATTACTATACGCCATTTAAAAATCTATTATGAAAAGTAATGCCATCAAGGAGAAGTCATTTTCTTTTGCCTTGGAAATTGTAGCTGTTTATAAATATTTGAGTTTCGAAAAGAGAGAATTTGTATTGTCAAAACAAATGTTGCGTTCAGGAACTTCAATTGGTGCAAATATCAGAGAAGCTGAACACGCAGAAAGCAAAGCTGATTTTATTCATAAATTGTCAATTGCATTAAAAGAGGCCAACGAAACAGAATATTGGTTAGATTTATTGTACCAGTCCGAATATTTGACTATTTCTCAATTTCAGAATATCAAAGATCAAATTACTCAACAATTAAAGTTGCTGACAAGTATCATAAACACAACCAAGAATAAAAATTAATTATCAATTGTTAATTATCAATTATCAATTAAAGAATATGAAAGGACCTCTTTTTTACTCAAAAATTTTACTCTTCGGAGAATACGGAATCATCAAAGATTCTAAAGGTTTATCGATTCCTTACAACTTTTACAATGGTGCTTTAAAGTCAGATGGAAATTCTTCAGATGACGCCATCAAATCCAATCAAAATTTAGGACGATTTGTTTCCTATTTAGGGAAATTACAATCAGAACAACCCGAACTTGTTACGTTTGATTTGGCTGCTTTGCAAAACGATGTAGCTTCAGGCATGTACTTCGATTCAAGCATCCCGCAAGGATATGGCGTGGGAAGTAGTGGCGCTTTGGTAGCTGCGATTTACGACAAATACGCTCAAAATAAAATTACCGTTTTGGAGAACTTAACGCGTGAAAAACTGCTACAACTCAAAACGATTTTCGGACAAATGGAATCCTTTTTCCATGGGAAAAGCTCCGGTTTGGATCCGCTAAACAGTTATTTGAGTATTCCTATTTTGATCAATTCTCAAGATAACATAGAAGCAACTGGAATTCCGACTCAAAGTTTGAATGGCAAAGGCGCAGTGTTTTTGTTAGATTCAGGAATCGTTGGAGAAACAGCTCCGATGGTGAATATTTTTATGGAGAACCTAAAAGACCAAGGATTCCGAACCATGCTTAAAACGCAATTTATCAAACATACGGATGCTTGCGTAGAGAATTTCTTGGGTGGCGATATGAAATCATTGTTTGAGAATACCAAGAAATTATCTAAAGTAGTTTTGAGCAACTTCAAACCAATGATTCCAGAGCAGTTTCACGGCATTTGGCAAAAAGGAATCGACACCAACGATTACTACTTAAAACTTTGTGGTTCTGGCGGTGGCGGTTATATCTTAGGATTTACGGAAGACCTGGAGAAAGCCAAATTGTCTTTGAAAGACTATAAATTAGAAGTCGTTTATCAATTCTAATTGCATCCTACTTCAAATTCTGTAAATGCTAAGTAGAAAAAACAAATTGCGCGTCATGAAAATCGTCAGTTTGTTTTCTGTAGTTCGTGGCTATAATATTCCCATTATTGTTTTAGCGCAGTATCTGTCCGCCATTTTTATTTTCGCTCCAGATAAAAGCGCACTTTCCATTCTTTTAGACTACCGGTTTTTTATTGTTGTTTTTGCATCCGCGATTAGCATTGCATCGGGTTATATTATCAATAGTTTTTACGACAGTAAAAAAGATTTGATCAATAGGCCTAACAAATCGATGCTCGACCGATTGGTCAGTCAAAAGACAAAGTTGCAAGTTTATTTTGTACTGAATTTTATAGCAGCATTATTCGCCTTACTCGTGTCCTGGCGTGCCAGCTTGTTCTTCGCGGTCTATATCTTTATGATTTGGCTGTACTCTCACAAACGCAAAAAGTACGCTTTATTTGGGAATTTTATTGCAGCTTTTTTGGCCATTTTCCCTTTTTTCGGCATCCTCTTATATTATTACTTTCGATTGCCTTTGAATGAAATTGAAAGTCACAGCAACGATTTGGCAGTAACTTTTACGCATGCTACCTTTCTCTTTATCCTGTTGTTGGTTCGTGAAATGACAAAAGATTTAGAAAACATCAAAGGCGATTTGGCAAATGGCTATGAAACCATTCCGGTTGCTTTTGGAGAAAAAGCTTCAAAAACGAGCATCACTGCTCTACTAGTGTTGACGACGATTCCCGTTTATTTTTTGATCAATGTTTTTGATGTGGGTTATATGGACATCTACTTTTATGTGGGTTTTATCATCATGATTTTCTTCGTCTTGCAATTGTGGAAATCGACTTCTAAAGAACAATATTTGTTACTGCACAACATCTTAAAAGTGCTCATTGTGGCCGGGGTTTTTTCGATTGTGTTGATTGATCCAACGGTGTTATGGAATGGCAAAAAATTACTTCAATCTATTTAAGAATTTAGATTTTACCGCGATGGCCTAGCCCCGATAGGCGTGGAAATCCTTTTGTGTTTTAATAAAAGCCCCTCGACTGCGCTCGGGGTGACAAAACACAAAAGATTGCAACAGATAGCGGGATCAGCTCCTCATAAAATTAATAAACCTATCTTTGTACAAAATTTACAGCAGTTATGAATAAGAAGGAAGGCAATAACAAGCGAACGAGTTCAAGACCAAGTTCGAATAAGCCAAAGCCTGCCATGGCGAAACGGGCGCAAGGACCGAAAAAAGTGAAACCAAAAACGGTGACGCCAGCCGAAGCAGCAAAACCAGAGCGCAAACCAAATCAAGCTCCGAAAAGACCGAAAGTAGCAGACGAAATTCGTTTGAATAAATACATTTCCAATTCAGGCGTTTGTTCAAGGAGAGATGCGGATATTTATATTCAATCAGGGAATGTAAAAGTGAATGGGATTCCAGTAACTGAAATGGGTTATATGGTGAAGCCTGGCGATGTCGTAAACTTTGATGGCGCAACATTGACTCCAGAAAAGAAAGAATATATCCTATTGAACAAGCCTAAGAATTTCACCACGTCATTTGATGAAGGTCAAGAAGACCGAAACGTATTAGAGTTAGTGCGTGGCGCTACCAATGCTAAGATTGCTTCTGTCGGCAGAATGGACAAAAACACGACGGGACTATTGTTGTTTACGAACGACACCGATATGATTCGAAAATTTAGTTTACCGAATCAGAAATCTTCTAAAATTTACCAAGTTTCTTTAGATAAGAATTTGAAATATGAAGACTTGGAGAAAATCTCAGGTGGCGTTACTTTAGATGGACATCGATTGGCGATTGAGGAAATTACTTATATTGAAAATGAACCAAAAACCGAGATTGGCTTAAAATTGCGCACATCGAATGTAAAAGTAGTTCGTGCGATTTTTGAGCATTTTAAATATGATGTGTTGCGAATTGACCGCGTTGTATTTGCTGGATTGACTAAAAAGAACTTACCGCGAGGCAATTGGCGCTTTTTAACGGAGCAAGAAATCATTAATTTGAAAAATGTATAAAAAGTTGCTGAGTATCTGAGATGCTGAGTAACTAAGTTTTGAATTCCTGCTTTTTCTGCGGGAATTTTCTTTTAAACGACAACAATGACAACACAACAAAATCTTTCGATTGCACACAAATGGTTTGATGCTTTCAACAATCACAATCTAGAGCAATTGCTTTCTTTGTACGATGAAGATGCAGAACATTTTAGCCCGAAATTAAAAATCAAAAAACCCGAAACCAATGGTTTGGTCCAAGGAAAACAAGCCTTGCACGACTGGTGGCAAAGTGCTTTTGAAACGATTCCGACTTTACATTATCGCGTAACCTCGCTCACCGCCGATGCCAATCGTGTCTTTATGGAATATGTGCGAACGGTAGAAAATGAGCCGGATATGCTCGTGGCGGAAGTCTTGGAAATCAAAGAGGGTAAGATTGTGTTTTCGCGAGTGTATCATGGGTAAAACAAAAAAGCTTCTCAATGAGAAGCTTTTTTTTGTGCGGATAATAGGACTCGAACCTACACGCCTTGCGGCACCAGATCCTAAGTCTGGCATGTCTACCAATTTCACCATATCCGCGAAATAGAGGTGCAAATATAGATATTCTTTTTAAATTCCAAACATCAAATTCCAAATTCCAATAAAAAAACATCAACTGGAACAAATTTGGAATTTGGAACTTCACTATTGGAATTTCAATTTGTATATTTGAAATACTAAAACATTCAAACCAACATGGACCATATTAAAACCTATGTGCAACAGCACAAAGATCGCTTTATCACTGAACTAATCGAATTGCTAAAAATTCCTTCCGTAAGCGCCGATCCCGCTTACGCTCAAGACGTTATCGACACCTCAGAAGCCGTCAAAACGAGCCTAGAAAAAGCAGGTTGTGATTTCGTAGAAATCTGCGATACGCCTGGTTATCCCATTGTTTACGGTGAAAAAATAATCGATAAAAATTTACCAACGGTCTTAGTCTACGGACATTACGATGTGCAACCACCGGACCCCATGGACTTGTGGACGTCGCCTCCTTTTGAACCTGTAATCAAAACGACCGAAATTCATCCCGAAGGCGCCATTTTCGCGCGCGGTTCTTGCGATGATAAAGGCCAAATGTATATGCATGTCAAAGCGCTAGAATATATGGTGCAATCCAACTCACTACCATGTAATGTGAAGTTTATGATTGAAGGTGAAGAAGAAGTCGGCTCGAAAAGCCTAGGCTGGTTTGTAGCACGCAATCAAGAAAAATTAGCCTGCGATGTTATCTTAATTTCCGATACGGGAATGATCTCTAACCAACAACCGTCGATTACCACTGGACTTCGAGGATTGAGTTACGTAGAAGTCGAAGTAACTGGACCCAATCGCGATTTGCATTCTGGTTTATACGGTGGTGCAGTCGCCAATCCCATCAACGTTTTGGCAAAGATGATTGCCTCGCTTCACGACGAAAACAACCACATTACCATTCCTGGTTTTTACGATAAAGTTGAAGAATTGACAGCAGCCGAAAGAGCTGAAATGGCCAAAGCACCATTCAATTTAGAAAACTATAAAAAAGCCTTAGACCTCAACGATATTTATGGTGAAAAAGGTTATGTGACCAACGAACGCAACTCCATTCGACCAACTTTAGACGTCAACGGAATTTGGGGCGGCTACACTGGCGAAGGTGCCAAAACGGTCATTGCGAGTAAAGCGTACGCAAAAATATCGATGCGCTTGGTGCCGCATCAAGACTGGGAAGAAATCACCGAATTATTCACCAAACATTTCGAAAGCATAGCGCCTGCAGGTGTTACCGTAAAAGTGAAACCTCATCACGGCGGACAAGGTTACGTGACGCCTATTGATAGCATCGGTTATAAAGCAGCGAATATGGCTTACACAGAAACCTTCGGGATTCCAGCGATTCCGGTGCGTTCGGGCGGAAGTATTCCTATTGTTGCCTTGTTCGAAAAAGAACTTAAGAGTAAAACTATCCTTATGGGATTTGGATTAGACAGTGACGCTATTCACTCCCCTAATGAGCATTTTGGAATTTTCAATTACTTAAAAGGTATCGAAACGATTCCATTGTTTTACAAATATTTTGTAGAGTTGAGTAAGTAAAAGTTAACACGAATTTCACGGATTAGCACTAATTAATTAGCGGTAATTCGTGGAATTCGTGTTTTATATTAGGGCGTTACCACAAGGGTCGGGCTTTCCGCTCTATCTTTTTTTCGTGCCTCAAAAAAGGATGCCGCAACAATCCCTAACGCAGTCCATCCAAACTACTTATTCTTCGCTTCAATCCACCTCGACATATATTTGGTGCTCGCTGTAGTGTGGTGGAGCAAGATGGCACCCATAAAATTAGCATTTCGATGTGGCGCCAAATTTCTTTGTATTGACAAAATCCACGCTATAAAATCACTTTCAAAAAGAGATTTTTCATATCGTTGGTTGACAATCGCCACGCCATTTTGTTGCGATTGCTGCCAAAGATTTACGTCTTGATACAGTTGCGCTGCTGTCTTTGCAATCGCCGCTGGATCATCAGCAATACTGCCGCTCCAAGCCAAATCTCCGTTCATCGACTCCGCTCCGACAGCAGTTGTCACACTCGGAGTTCCGCATTGCATCGCTTCGATGAGTTTTCCTTTGGCACCCGCTCCGAATCGAAGTGGAGCTAAAACCACTCTCGCTTTCGAAACGACCTCGAAGGCATTCTTAGCGCGACCGAAAACCAAAAACCTGTCTTTTGCATTGTGCAATTGTAATACTTTTTGAGAAGGATAAGCACCATAAATCTGCATCGAGGCTTCCGGTAATTCTTTTCGGATGAGTGGCCAAATAGATTCTTTGAGATACTGCACGGCATTCCAATTGGGTTCATGCAAAAAATTACCAATAAAAATAAAGTCCTTTCGTTCGTCAAAAGCAAGCCAACTTTGAATCGTTTCTTGGTCGATAGCATCCACTAAGAAAGGCAAATAATACAATAGACCACCATCTATTTTATAGTGTTTTTGCAGCAGTTCCATCTCTACTTCAGAAATCAATAATGAAATATCACAACGCAAAATACTTGCAATCTCCCGTTTCGCAGTATCTGAAAATAAATCATCTAAATGAAATTCCGCTTGTTCTTTCGTCGCTTTTTGACGCGCGATTCGTAACGAATGTAAATCGATGGTGTCTAATACCCGCAAAGCATTCGGGCATTGTTCCGCAATCCGCCAACCAAATTGTTCCTCGACCATAAATCGATCGAACAAAACAATCGTCGGATTCAAAGCTTTTACAAAATCATCAAAACCAGAATCATTAATCGCAATAGCTACTTTTTCAACGCCAAGACTGGTTACGTCGAACATAAACTCACTGTCTGAGGCAGCGCTAGCAAAAGTGATGTTCCAGCCTTGTTTCAAAAACAATTCGATCAATTGCAGCATACGTGTTCCCGCTCCCGAGGAATTTGGTTCGGGCCAAACAAAGCCAATGATTAGAAGTTGTTGTTGCATGTGAATGTATCGATTGATGCCTGCAAATTAAAGCAAATTATTATTGACAAGAACTCAAAAAAGTATAAAACAAAGCAAGACAAACGAATAAAAATCAACAAATTATAACAATATGAATTTATTGGCGTTAAAATTGTAATATCATCACTCGAGGCGAAGCCGAACTGTTTGGAGCGCAGCGCAAAAAAATCATCACTGCTAGACACGTTCTAGCATCTAAATCAATCATCATGTTAAAATCCTTTTTTCTACTCTGTTCTGGAGTCGACAGAAACCTGCTTCAAGGTTGCTCCGAAGGCGAACAAACCAAATATGTTGGAATTGGCGCCACTGTTTTCTTCACCGCCGTTATGGCTTTTATCGCTAGTGCTTACGCACTTTATACAGTCTTTGACAGCGTTTATCCCGCCTTGCTTTTTGGCGTCGTTTGGGGTTTATTAATTTTTAATCTCGACCGATTTATCGTATCCACGATCCGAAAAAGAGACTCTTTTTTGAATGAATTAATACAAGCGTCACCTCGAATCATCCTTGCTATCATTATCGCTATCGTTATTTCAAAACCATTAGAAATCAAGATTTTTGAAAAGGAAATCAATACTGTCTTATTAAAAGAAAAAAACGCCATGGCGTTGACTAATAAAAAAGAAGTGGCGAATTATTTCCAAACCGATCTCGATAAAAACAAATCCGAAATCGACAGCCTAAAATCGGAAATCGCTAAAAAAGAAACAGAAGTAAATCGCCTTTACGAAACGTATATTACCGAAGCGGAAGGCACAAAAGGCACCATGAAATTAGGAAAAGGTCCAGTATTTAAAGAAAAAATTGCCAAACATGACTTAGCGAAAGCAGAACTCGACACCTTACGTAAAAGTAACTTAGCTAAAATTGACGAACGTGAGAAAAAAAGCAAAACACTACAGGCAGATTTAGATAAAAAAGTGACCGACACCCAACCTATTATTGACGGCTTCGACGGATTGATGGCGCGTATTAATGCATTAGGAAAATTGCCGCTAATTCCTTCTCTATTTATCATGTTGTTGTTCCTCGCGATCGAAACTTCACCAATTATCGCCAAGTTATTGTCGCCAAAAGGAGAATATGATTTTAAATTAGAAGACTTGGAAACTGCCTTAAAAGCAACGTTGACACAAGACAAATACCAACGAGAATTATTGGTCAAAACCAGCGCTGGCATGCATGATCGCGTATACGATGACATTTCACAAGACAAAAAACTCTATGATTTACAACGTAAGAAAGCGACAGAATTGTTGGAGTTGCAGGCGAATGGCTTTTTGGAAAAACAGAAAAATACTTTGTGATTTTGCCACGAAGACACTAAGGCACGAATTTAATCAGCCTAAAAATAAAAAACCCGATAAACTAGCTATCGGGTTTTTTTATTAGTCTTCGTGACTTCGCGTCTTTGTGGCAATTATTCCGAACTTAAAACCTCACTCTGAATTTTCTTCGTTAAGCTTTTAAAAACCAAATCATAGGAATCATCGATTAGTTCTTTTAGGAATTTGTCAGACACATCACGGTTTGCTTTCACCGTATTCCAATGCACCTTGCTCATATGATAACCCGGTTGAATATCATCGTATTCCGCTCGCAGTTCTTCTGCTTTTTCCGGATCGCATTTTAGATTTACCGACGGATTTCCTTTTTCCCATTCTTGCAATGAAGCAAGCGCAAACATCTTTCCGCCTACTTTAAAAACCAAAGTATCTTCATCAAAAGGGAAATGTTCTGTAACTCCTTTTTTAGAAAGACAATATTCGAAATATTGTTGAATATTCATTTTTCTTTTCTCTAAGTTCAAAAATCAATTATCAATTATCAATTATCAATTATTAAATAGTTTTTTCCATCATCCGTTCTGGATGGGCTAATAATTTAAATCCAAATTTTTCATAAACATGATGCGCATCTCGTGTTGCTAAACGCCAGATTTTTACGTTCTGTAATTGTGCCTCATTCATCATGGCTTCGATCAAAATAGAGGAATAGCCTTTTCCGCGATGTGCTTCATCAATAAACACATCCATCATGTAGGCAAAAACCACATAATCGGTAATGACTCTAGCAAAACCAATTTGCTGGTCGTCGAGATAAATTCCAAAGCAAAAAGAATGATCAATAGTAGTTTGCACTTCTTCTATGGTTCTGCCTGCGGTCCAATAAATATCTTTCAGAAAATGCTGAATAAACGGAATATCAAGTTTGGTCTTATCTGTCGAAACTTCTATCATCTTTCATTTATGGGATATAATACTGGCTTGCTTGGACTCGCATCATTCTCAAAAGAAGCTATTTGTAGATTTAACAAATAACTGCCATCTTTCACCTCGTCCGCAACGAAAATTAATTCCGTAATCGTCGCATTCAATCTCGCATCTGCATTGAGATTGTTGATGTCTTTGACATTCCAAAAGGCTTTGTGCGCCAAAAGCAAACCATCGTCGTGTTCTTTATCAACACTGGGTAAATCAATCAACAAATGTTGAATTCCCTGTTCTCTAATAAAAATAGCTGCCGCTTCTTCTAGATAAGGCGGATTGGTATTGGAGTATTTTTGATGCAATTTCTCTTCATCGTTGGGCAATGTTCGAATGACTAGTGCTTCTGGAGTCTTTCCAGCCAACGCTTTCTCGACTTGATTCTTGGTGATTACCCAATCTTCAGTAATCCATTCTGGAGCAATAGAAATGAGTTCTGCCACAAAGAAAAACTGTTTCAACAATTGATTGACACTGTAAAAATCTCGGGTAATATGTCCCAAACATTCGGTGTGTGTGCCATGTCCGTGTGGGTTAAAGAGAATGTTGTTGAAATTGGTCGATGAACTTCCCTCTGAAACTTTTCCGATCCAATCTCCAAAACGAACCGGCTCGATGACTGGTTTGTCGAGATACCATGCAATCGGGTTTTGATCGGTGTTGGTAAGTGGAATAGAAATATCGATGGGTTTGGAAAGATCGACTTCGAAGGTTTCTTGTTGATGTTGTATTGTTGTCTTCATTTTTACCGCAAGGTTCGCAAAGTTTTACGCAAAGTTCGCTAGAGATTATTAGCGATGCGTTTGATTCCGTTTTTAATAAATGTAACGTTGAAATTAATTAGTAATCCCAATTTACAATTTGATAATTTTAAGTAAGTTAATAGCTGTGCAAAATGAATGTCATTTAATGCATCAACTGATTTTAACTCTATAATTAATTTCTTTTCAATTAATAAATCAACACGATAACCGATGTCTAATCTGATATCTTCATAAATCAACGGCAAAGATTTTTGCCGTTCAACAAAAAGTCCGGATTTATTAAGCTCATAAAATAAACACTCCTCGTAACTGCTTTCTAAAAGTCCGGGACCTAAATTTCTGTGAACTTTTAAAGCGTCGTTAAAAACTATACTAGATAACTGATTTTCATTCATAATAAATATTTTGTGTGGCGTATACTTTTCTTTATTCCTTCAAAACTTTGCGCTCATTGCGTAAACCTTTGCGAACCTTGCGGTTAGTTTTCTATTCCAAATTTATCAAAAATAAATCACTCGCAATTCCATCGGTCAAAAACTTCCCTATTGTAGTTGTTTTTAAAATATCTCCGTCCATCGAAAGTAAGCCATCATCAAGAAATTTGGCTGATTGCTTTTTTAAATAAGTCAATGTTTCTAGACCAAATTCAATTTCAATTCGATTGAGGTCAACACCCCAAATCGTCCGCAATCCAGTCATGATATACTCATTATAGCGGTCGTTCATGGATAGCGTTTCTACTTCATTCGGCAATTGATTGTCTTGAATCGATTTCAAATACAAACTATTATTCGACACGTTCCAACTTCTCGAAATGCCATTGTAACTGTGCGCTGATGGGCCGATGCCGAGATACTTTTTCCCCAACCAGTAAGCAGAATTGTTTTTAGAAAAATAATTCGGTTTTCCGAAATTGGAAAGTTCATAATGAATAAAACCACGCTCCTGAAGCATCTCGACCAAGATCGAAAATTGTTCTTGCGCCGCATCGTCGTTCGGTTGTGCTATTTTTCCGGTTTGAATCAATTTCTTCAGTGCCGTTTTGGGTTCAACTGTCAAAGCATAACTGGAGATATGTGGAATGCCAAACGATAAAGCAGTTTCAATGTTTTGAATCCATCTTTCGTGGCTCATTCCAGGAATGCCATAGATCAAATCGACCGAAATATTATCAAAGTGTTTGGTGGCTTCGGCTAAACAAGCTTTGGCTTCACCGGCATTGTGAGCGCGGTTCATCATCAGCAAATCATCTTCAAAAAAAGATTGAATACCGATGCTTAGCCGATTGATTGAACTTTCAGACAACTCAACGATTCGGTCTTTGGATAAATCATCTGGGTTGGCTTCTAATGTGATTTCAGGATTGTCGACAACAGTATAATCTTTATAGACCGCATCAAGTAAAAATCGAATTTCTTCAAGAGTCAAGACACTTGGCGTTCCTCCACCGAAATAAATGGTTTCAATTGTTTCGTTTTGAAATTCACTCGCGCGTAATTGGAGTTCCTTTGCCAAAGCCAAAACCATTTCGTCTTTCTTTTTCATAGAAGTTGAAAAATGAAAGTCGCAATAGTGACACGCTTGTTTGCAGAATGGAATATGGATGTAGACGCCGCTCATTTTGAGTGTTCAATCTTTTAGTGTTCAGTGTTCAGTTCTTAGTGTTCAGTAGGATTCAGATTTGAATGCTACTCTTTTTTCGAACCAAACTTTTCTGGATTTAGTATCATATAGTTAATTAGTTTTCCTATTTCTTGGCTTTCTGAGGTCAATTCTTCAAAAAGGCCTTTTGAAATATATTGACACTCAAATGCAAATGCTAGCCAAACTTGTGTTTCAGAATTTTCTGCGTCAGAATCAGTCAATTTACTATAAAAATTCTTCGGATAAATTCTCTTTCTATATGCTTCTGCAATGGTAACGGAGACACTTCTAGAGGAACGTCTAATTTGATCTGTTAATGAATAGGTTTCTTCTTTTGGAAACGATTTTGTCATATCAAAAATTTTCATTGCCAAACTAAATGATTTCTTGTAAGCTAATAATTCCTGAAATGTCATCGATATCTTCTTAAATTGATTACTAAAAACCAGAGTCTTAAACCCTAATCCATATTCCATTCATCTGATCACTATTACTCTGACCACTGACCACTATTTCTTAACTCGCTCTTCATTCTGTTTGACAAAAGCGTCCCAACCCGTATAACTTTTGGCGCCGACGACTTTGCCCGAATTGAAGAAATGACAAACTGCCGCCGCCAAACCATCGGTGCTATCAAGATTTTTCGGCAAGGTTTTTAAGCCTAACAACTGCTGCAACATTTTGGCTACTTGCTCTTTGCTGGCATTTCCGTTTCCGGTGATCGCCATTTTGATTTTCTTGGGTTCGTATTCGGTGATTGGAATTTGACGTGACAAACCCGCCGCCATGGCAACACCTTGCGCTCTTCCTAACTTGAGCATCGATTGTACATTTTTCCCGAAAAAGGGTGCTTCAATTGCAATTTCGTCTGGATGATGCGTCTCGATAAGTTCGATGGTGCGCTCAAAAATGACTTTAAGTTTGGTGTAATGGTCATCGTATTTGCTTAGAATCAATTCGTTGAGTTGAATAAATTCCATGTTTTTTCCAACAACTTTAATGATCCCAAAACCCATAATCGTGGTTCCTGGATCGATTCCTAAAATGATGCGTTCGTTTGCCATGTTTTTGCCACTAAGACGCTAAGGCGCAAAGTTACTATTGATTGGTTATTGTAAAGTGATTTGCTTTACTTTGCAACGATGATTACAATTCCTCACAAAGCTAAACAATTCCTTGTTTTTACCATCAAAGTTTTGATTGTATCGGCAGCGTTTTATTTTGTCTACCGTCAACTGCTGCAAAACGACCAATTGGATTGGCAAAAATTTGGGGCTCTGTTTGAAAGAAAATGGACCATCGGTGGGATATTATTTATCTTACTTTTCAGTGTATTGAATCGATTGTTAGAAATTTTGAAGTGGAAGAATTTGGTTTCATCCTTACAACCGATTTCCTTATGGCAAGCCACCGCAGAAGTTTTAGGAGCTTTGACTACGGGTATTTTTACGCCAAATGGTTTGGGTGAATATGCAGGGAAAGCGTTCTTTTATGAAAAGACTAAAACCAAGAAAATTGTCTTTCTCAATTTAATTTGCAATGGCATTCAAATGGTGTTGACGGTGTTTTTTGGGCTATTTGGATTGTTGTATTTTAATGCTGAATTCAATGTCATCACTACCCAAACTATTGCGATTATTTTCGGCTTGTTACTTGTCTTGATTCTTGGTTCTTTCTTCTTAAAAACTTTTTCAATCAAAGGATATTCGTTGGAAAAACTCGTGCATAAAATCAACCAAATTCCTAAGCGCATTCATCGCAAAAACTTGCTTTTGGGATTGGGTCGTTATTTGGTTTTTTCGCACCAGTACTACTTTTTGTTCTGGGCTTTTGATGTGCATCTTCCTTATTTGATTTTGATGTCGGCAATTACCAGCATTTACTTCATAGCGTCGTCATTACCTAGTTTTCAGTTTCTGGATTTTGCGGTAAAAGGAAGTGTTGCGGTTTATTTCTTCGGATTGTTGGGCATTAACGAATGGATTGTTATTTTTATCACGAGCTTGATGTGGTTTTTGAACGTCGTCATTCCCGTCTTACTCGGCAGTTATTTTGTGATGAATTTTAAATTGAAATCATAGCATGACTTTAGTTTTAGTTTTAATCATACTGATTTATGTAGTTACAATCGCCCAGTTGATTGTTGGCTTTAATCATGTAAAAAAGTTTGAGCCAGCAATCAAAACTCCAAGTACTTTTTTCTCAATTGTGGTTCCGTTTCGAAACGAAAGCTCCCATCTTCCTTTTCTTTTGGAAAGTATTCGAAATTTGAATTATCCCATTGAACTATTTGAAATCATCTTGATTGATGACTTCTCCGAAGACGATTCGGTGCGACAGATTTACAATTGGCGGATGGAAAACGGTTCGTTTCAAACCACGCTTTTAGAGAATATTCGCTTGTCTAATTCTCCGAAAAAAGACGCCATTTCGCGCGCCGTTCCGATTGTCCAACAGCAATGGCTGGTTACGACTGACGCTGATTGCCTTGTACCAAAAGATTGGTTGTTGACTTTGGATCAGTATATACAAGAACAAGAAGTCGCTATGATTGTTGGTGGTGTTGCTTACGATGGCAAGAAGTCGTTTTTGCATCATTTTCAGCAATTGGATTTGATGAGTTTGCAAGGCGCAACCATCGGTAGTTTCGGAATGGGCTTGGGTTTTATGTGCAATGGTGCCAATCTGTGTTATACCAAATCCTTGTTTCAAGAATTGCATGGCTTTGCCGGAAATAACAAAATCGCAAGTGGCGATGATGTTTTCTTGCTTCAAAAAGCGATGCGAAAATTTCCTGAGAAGGTACATTTTCTAAAATCGAAAGAGAATATTGTGCACACCAAACCAGAATCGAGTTGGTCGCAATTAGTTGAGCAACGGGTGCGCTGGGCTTCTAAAACGAGTTCATACCAAAGCATGTTCGGAAAGGATTTAGCAGTGATTGTGTTCGCGGGGAACCTTGCTTTAGTTGTGGGTTGTGGGTTGTGGGTTGTGGGGTCTTTGCCTTGGATGAATTTGGCGTTTTTGTTTGTAATGAAATTTGTAGTGGACTTTATTTTACTTCATAAAACTAATCGCTTTTTGAGAAAGAAACGTCTCCGTTATTTGTTGTTGAGTAGTGTGATTTATCCTTTTTTCTGTGTCGTTGTGGCTGTTCTTTCTTGGTTTGGGAAGTACGAATGGAAAGGAAGGCGGTTTTAAATTTAGGAATGTTGAACATTGAATAACGAACAACGAACTTTGAACTACGATGCTCTAGCCCAGATGGAGCCGGCATCCTTTTTTTAGGATTGGTCCGCAGCAAAGCGGAGGACACATCCTAAGAAAGATAGAGGCGATAGCTGGAAAAAGCTCCTAAAAAAAAATTAATATAGCCTATTTTTTAGCTGTGATGTTGAGAATCACCGGAAGTACGAACTGTGTTTTTACCGGAATGCCGCGCTTGATTGCAGGATGAACGGTTGGAAAATCGATGAGTCTCGCTTTGAGAATACTATCGATTTTAGTGGTATTGTAGGATAAGGTATCGGTGATTTGTGGTTCGAAAACCATGGTGGCATCGGGTGAAATCGTCACTTTTACGTTGATGGTGTCGAGTTGTGGATATAAGACCGAAAGCGTATCAACGCTTAGTTTTTGTTGAATGAGTTGCGTTAAGTAATCAAAAAAACATTGCTTTTTCTGGGTTTTATCGACTGCCGAATCGCAGTTGGAAAAGGTTGGCAATTCGTCGACCTGGCTCCAATTGATGGATTTCAATTCCTTTTTTAGAAGTTCATCCTCGTTCGGCACTTGACTAAAATATTGGCAAGAACCTAAGCAAAGCGTTAGTAAAAAAAGTATCGGTCTTATTTTTCTCATTGTTGCAGACGAATCCAAAGCGTATTAATGGGCTATAAAAGTACAGTTTTATTTTTCAAAAATACTAAAAATTACTGTAGTGCTATGATAGAAAATTTTAGACTAGTGCTATTTTAAAAACAAAAAAGCCATCCTTAGATTCTGAAATAAATTCAGAATAAATGGAAAGCTTTTCATTGGTCTA
>CANGTL010000013.1 GCA_947456815.1 Flavobacteriaceae bacterium | reverse complement strand
GTGGCTAATCTTACTTTAATTCAGATTATGCAGCAAGAGCGTAGTTTCCTTCGCCGTGTAAAGTTTTGAGACATGGATTTACGAGATTTGTCTCCGTTCTCGACGTGCTTACTGTTCAATTCGACTTGCTGTCAAAACCAGTCGACCCCAAATTAATTACGAATTACGAATTAATAATTGGCTGCAAATATAGTTCAAACTATAAATTTTAGGAGTTAGAGAAGCGTTAAATGTTATGAATTATTTTCAGGAGCCGGGAACCTGCTGTCCGTTGCAATCTTTTGCGCCACAAGAACGGAGCGAACTGACGAAGTAAACACCGGCGCAAAAGGATTTCCACTGATCAGGGCTAGGGTTATATCTAAACTTGAACGATTGGGCTAAGAAGCAAACCCAAATCAAACGTTAAACGAAGGAGTTGCCAAAAGAACAGAAATTCAATTCACCAATAACGAAAAGTTTTAATTCCTAATTAGCTTCGCTCAGTTCGGCAAAAGCCTCGGGTGTTAATTATCAATTATCAATTAAATCAGTCTTCATCCGCAAAGTCAAACGGATAATCACCAAAAACCGGTGCTAGTTTTCGAACCGCGTAGATATTCTTGTTGAATTTATTAGAAAGTGCAATAATCGTTACGCCTTCTTTCATCAATGTAATGTAAGAAGAAGTATTTCCATGCCACCAACCATTGTGAAATAAGAATTTTTGACCCGTTTCCCATTCAATCATGCGCATTCCAAGGCCATAATTTTTGGTTCCTTTATGCTCATTGCTGTAGCCAACATAAATTTGATCACGTAACTTTTTCTTCAAGAAAGTCGGTGCTTTGCGCGCCATATCAAATTTGAGCAAATCTCTTGGCGTCGAATAAATGTTCTTGTCTCCGTAAACTGCATCCAAATAATCGTACGCCAAACGCATATTACTTGCTTTATAGGATGGAATTGCAGTTTCTAAATGTTTGTCATATTCAAAAACGTAGGTGTCATTCATTCCTAATGGATTGAAAATCATTTCTTTCATCGCCTGCGGATAAGCCATTCCAGTAACTTTTTCAATGATAGATGCCAAGACTGCATAATTCGTATTACAATACGCAAATCGAGTATCTGTAGTTGATTCTAATTGTATGTTCTTTTCTGTAAATAAATTCAGTATATCTTGATTAGTCAACGTTTTATGTCTGTCCCAAACACCTTTGTCTTCTGTGAAATAAGCGTAGTTGCGGAGTCCACTTCTGTGATCTAATAAAGTGCGAACAGTAATTTCAGGATAAGGAAAATTATCTAAAATGGTATTTACCTTTTGGTCTAATCCAATCTTATTTTGGTTAATTAAAAGCAGGGATGCAGTCGCCGTTAGCACTTTACTTACCGACGCAATATGAAGTGGGGTGTTTTGCGCTATTTCAATATCTTGCTCCCGATTTCCAACGCCCTGATACCTTTCGTAGATAATTTGACCATCTTTGGCGACTAAAAAACTTAGGTTATTATTTTCATTACTCCAGTATTTATTGCAATATCTTTCAACGGATGCCTTTTTGCTATTGAGATAGGAGGAAACTAATTTTGGAAACTTCACTTTGGAAGCAATCATGGTAGGTAATCCTTTTTCATTCACTCCGGTTTCTTCCGATTCGTTGCGCTCTTGCTTGGTGCACGTAATCATCAAAACGATAATGCTGATAAGGAATATATAGTAGAAAAATTTAGTAGACTTCATGTTTAAATGCTTTATTAGCAAATATAGAGAATCAAATCTACGAGAATTCTGACGTAATTTTTGGTTTATGAACATTTTATTAACCATTTTTTAGGTTTTCAGAATAGCACATTTTTTTAAGAAAAAAAGTTTTGAAAACGTTGTAGTTATGGTTTACATTTGGTGCCGTTAAAAAAGTCCCAAGTCTATGAAATTCGGAATTATTAAAGAAAGAAAAAATCCGCCTGACCGCAGAGTAGTGTTCACGCCTGAGGAATTAGGGCGTATGAAAACGGAGCATCCCGAAGTACAAATCAAAGTGGAACGTTCGGATATTCGTGTTTTTTCTGACGAAGAATACGTGGCGCAAGGCATCGAAGTTGCCGACGATATGACCGATTGCGACGTGCTTTTTGGTGTCAAAGAAGTTCCTGTTGACGCTTTAATTCCAAATAAAAAGTACTTTTTCTTTTCGCATACCCTCAAAAAACAAGCGCACAATCGAAAATTACTGCAAGCGATTATTGCCAAGAAAATTGACCTTTATGATCACGAGACGATTGTAGATGCTCATTATAAGCGACTAATTGGCTTCGGACGATACGCCGGAATTGTTGGCGCTTATAACGGCTTGCGCGCCTTTGGTATCAAGTTCGAGTTGTTTACTATTCCAAAAGCAGAGACGCTTTCTAGCAAAGAAGACCTTGTGGCGAGATTAAAACGTCAGGTTTTGCCACCAATTAAAATTGTACTCACCGGCCACGGAAAAGTAGCTATGGGTGCCAAAGAAATCCTCGACGGAATGAAGATCAAAGAAGTTTCTATCGAGAATTACCTTACTAAGAATTACTCAGAACCGGTTTACACACAGATTGATGTAGTCGATTACTACCGTCGTAAAGACGGACAACCAGCAACCAAAGAAGACTTTTACGCGAATCCAACAGCATACACTTCTAACTTCGAACGTTTTTCTAAAGTCTCTGATATCTTTATGGCCGGGCACTTTTATGGAAACGATGGACCGGAAATATTGTCGCAAGCTATGCTGCAAGCGGTTGATTGCAAAATAAAAGTAGTGGCTGATATTTCGTGCGACGTCGATGGTCCAATTGCCTGTACGGTAAAAGCATCCACTATTGCAGATCCGTTTTTTGGCTATTTGCCATCGGAAAACAAGGAAGTTCCGTATACACATCCAGGTGCTATTGTGGTGATGTCTGTTGATAATTTACCTTGTGAATTACCCAAAGATGCAAGCGAGGGTTTTGGTGAAATGTTTATGAAGTATGTTGTTCCAGCGTTCTTTAATGGTGACAAAGACGGCATTTTACAGCGATCAAAAATGACAGAGAACGGCAAGCTGACCAAACGATTTGAGTATTTGCAGGATTATGTAGATGGCAAATAATCAACAAAATAAATATTAAGAAAATCCTATTTAGTTTTTACTAGGTAGGATTTTTTCTTTGAAAAAAGTTGTTATCTTTAGTCAAATTTTTTTCTATGAAGTCTCTTTTTTCTTTTTTTGTTTTGTTATTCATTGGCGCTTTAAATGCGCAAAGCGTTCAATCTCCATCGAAGCAAATTACGCTAACTTTTGACTTTGCTGAAAAAGGAAAACCGATCTACTCAGTTACTTATAAGAACAAACCTATTATTCTTCAAAGTTATATGGGTATTACACTGAAGAACGGAGCCGATTTGGCTTCGCATTTCAAATTAGAAGACAGTAAGACTTCGACTTTCAATGAAACTTGGCAGCCCGTTTTGGGAGAACAATCGACCATTGTTAATCATTATAACGAGTTAATTGTGTCGCTTTCTCAAATGGGCACCGGTCGAAAAATGAATATTGTTTTCCGTGTTTTTGACGAAGGAGTAGCGTTTAGATATGATTTTCCATTACAAAAAGATTTAAATTACTTTACTGTTGCAGAAGAAGTTAGCGAGTTTAATTTAACCGATAATCACAAAGTTTTTTGGTTACCTGGCGATTTTGATAGCAATGAATATATTTATCAAGAATCGCTGTTCTCCGAGATTGACACGAAGAAAGTACATCTCAATAACGGCATCGGCATGAAATCTATTGCGGGTCATTTTATCGTGCAAGCGCCGCTCATGATGAAATCTAAAGACAACCTTTATCTCAATATTTTTGAAGCCGCTGTGGTCAATTATCCCTTGATGCACTTGGATGTTGATGTGGCGAAATTGTCATTGAAATCACATTTGGTTCCTAACGCAGTTGGTGATAAAGCCAATTTGAGAACGCCTTGTGTTTCGCCGTGGAGAACTATTTTGGTCACTAATGACGCCCGAGATATTGTCGGTTCTAAAATGATTTTAAATTTGAATGAACCTTCAAAAATTGACGATACTTCTTGGATTAAACCCATGAAATACGTCGGTATTTGGTGGGAAATGCATGTCGGAAAATCAACTTGGGATTATGCAGGTTCGCAGAATGCTCAAAACAATCCTAGCGACGTTTTAAAACCTAGTGGAAAACACGGTGCAACAACCGAAAACACGAAACGCTATATTGATTTCGCTGCCAAGAACGGTTTTGATGGTGTTTTAGTAGAAGGCTGGAACGTCGGCTGGGAAGAATGGTTTCGTGATCGAAAGGAAGAAGTATTTGATTTTGTGACGCCTTATCCGGATTTTAATTTGAAAGAAATTAATGACTACGCAAAATCAAAAGGTGTCAAAATGATTATGCATCATGAAACTTCCGCTTCTGTTTCTAATTATGAAAGACATTTGGATCGTGGCTTTAACTTGATGAAAGATTATGGCTATCCAGCAGTAAAAACAGGTTATGTAGGTTATATTATTCCATACGGAGAATACCACGACGGCCAATCGATGGTGAATCACTTTAACTTTGTTGCCAAGCGTGCGGCTGACTATAAATTAATGGTGAACTCCCATGAAAGTTCACGCCCGACTGGCTATAGCAGAACGTATCCAAATTACATTTGCGCCGAGGCGGCAAGAGGAAATGAATTCAATGCGTGGAGTGTCGGAAACCCGCCGATGCATGAAACTATTTTACCATTCACACGATTACTCGGCGGCCCGATGGATTACACGCCAGGAATCTTTGAAATCAAAATGAGTTCGTATGATAAGACCAAAACAGCCCAAGTCCATACGACTTTAGCCAAACAACTAGCACTTTACGTTACAATGTATTCTCCATTGCAAATGGCAGCAGATTTACCTGAAAATTATGAGAAATACCCTGATGCATTTCAATTCATCAAAGATGTAGCGGTTGATTGGCAAGAAAGCAAATACCTCGAAGCGGAACCTGGCGATTACATTACGGTGGCAAGAAAAACCAAAGGAAAAGAAAGTTGGTTTTTGGGTTCAATTACCGATGAAAGTGCTAGAAGCACGGAGATAAAATGCGATTTTCTATCAGCAGGGAAGAAGTACAAGGCAATCATTTACGAAGATGGGAAAGACGCTTCGTGGGATAATAACCCGAAGTCATACGCTATAAAAACTGTAGAAGTCACAAACAAATCAAAAATTAAATTACATTTAGCTCCTGGAGGAGGAACTGCAATTAGTTTTGAACCCATCGATTAACCAAACCAAACCAAACCAAATTATGAGTACACAAAATTTGAAAACCAACTGGGCACAATTTATTCCTTTAGCAAGTGTCTTTTTCTTCTGGGGATTCGTGGCAGCGAGTAATGATATTCTCATTCCAGTTTTTAAAAAAGCATTTGACTTGACACAAGTTCAAAGTCAATTGGTATCCCTAGCTTTTTATATTGCTTATACCGTAGGATCTTTGATCTATTTATTGATTTCCTACTTAACCAAAGGCGATTTGATTAATAGAATTGGTTATAAAAATTCATTGGCATTGGGGTTGGGAATTTCTGCTTTGGGAACCTTGTTATTTTATCCTGCGGCTAATAGCGGTTCATTTACTTTGATGCTTTGTGGATTGTTTACTGTGGCCTTAGGTTTTTCTCTGCAACAGACTGTGGCAAATCCATTAGCCATTGCTTTAGGTCCAATTGCCACCGGTTCGCAACGTCTTACGCTAGCCGGAGGAATCAATAATTTAGGAACGACAATCGGTCCACTTATTGTAAGTTTTGCCATTTTCGGATCAGCAACTTCCAGCAATACAGACATGAGCATTGAGAGTGTGAAAATTCCCTATTTGATTTTGGGATTGGCGTTTTTGGTTGTTGCTATTCTACTCAAGTTTTCATCCTTGCCAGACAAGCCACAAGCTATAGTGGAATCCGAAAGTGAAGCAGCTTCTTCGCGCAGTTCTGCTTTGCAGTATCCGCAATTGGTTTTAGGGATGATTGGTATTTTTGTGTATGTAGGCGTTGAAGTTTCTACTGCTAGTAATTTGCCAGCCTATATGGAAAAAAATCTTGGTTTCATGACTAAAGATATTGCGCCTTATATTTCATTGTATTGGGCGAGTTTAATGATTGGTCGTTGGACAGGAGCAGTTGAAGCTTTTACCGATAATATGAATCGACAAAAAATATTGCGATTCATAGCGCCTTATCTCGCTTTTGGTGTTTTCTTGTTTGTAAACGCAGTGGCGAAACATGATTTGACGCCTTTTTATGTATACGCTTTAGTGATCTTGGTTTTGATTGTGGCGGATATGGCTAGTAAAGGTAATCCAGCAAGAATGTTACTTATTTTCTCTGGATTAGGGATTTTAGCATTACTTATTGGGATGGCAACAGATGGTATGATTAGCGTGTATGCCTTTACCAGCGTCGGTTTGTTCTGCAGTACTTTGTGGCCTTGTATATTTACTTTAGCCATTAGCGGACTAGGGAAACACACCAGTCAAGGCAGTAGCTTCTTGATTATGATGATTATGGGTGGTGGATTTATTAGTTTACTGCAAGGTTATATTGCAGATGTTTCTACCATTCACGCCAGTTACATTGTAGGTGTACTTTGCTTTGCCTATTTGGCCTATTACGCATGGAAAGTCAGTAAAATATTGAAAAGTCAAGGAATTGATTTTGATCAGCAAATAAGTGGTGGACATTAATTCATTTAACTTAAAAAGAAAACCGTGAAGAATTTTCTGTATTCGATATTGCTAATTGGATCTTTGTCTTATTCTCAATCTCAAGACGAGAAAATGTTACGGCAAATATATGCCGCTGCCTTAACACAAGGAAAATGCTATTCTTGGTTAGATGATTTGTCGAATAAAATTGGGTCACGATTATCCGGTTCGGAAGGCGCAGAAAAAGCGGTTTTATACACCAAACAACAACTAGAAACTTTAGGTCTTGATCGGGTTTTTCTGCAGGAAGTCATGGTCCCACATTGGGTTCGTGGAGAAAAGGAATCCGCTTATATTTTGAATAACGGAAAAAAAACAGTGGTTCCGATTTGCGCACTAGGAAGTTCTGTCGCTACTCCAAAAAATGGGATTACCGCAGAGGTGATTGAAGTGAAAAGCTTTGAAGAGCTCGCAGTCCTTGGCGAAGTTAAAATAAAAGGGAAAATCGTTTTTTATAACCGACCATTTGAGCCCGAGAATATAGAAACGTTCAAGTCCTACGGGAAGGCGGTAGATCAGCGATATGCTGGTGCAAGAGAAGCTTCAAAATACGGCGCAGTTGGCACAATTGTTCGATCGATGACGATGCGTTTGGATGATTTTCCTCACACCGGAAATCAAAGTTATGGCGATATCCCGAAAGACAAGTACATTCCAACGGCTGCTATTAGTACAAATGGCGCCGAGTTACTATCCAAACTTTTAAAAGAGAACCCACAACTACAATTTCATTTCAAACAAACCTGCCAACAATTGCCCGAAGTTCTATCGTATAACGTAGTAGGTGAAATCAAAGGGAGCGAACATCCTGATCAGATTATGGTTGTCGGCGGACATTTAGATTCTTGGGATTTAGCCGACGGATCTCACGATGATGGAGCAGGAGTGGTGCAGAGTATGGAAGTCCTTCATATTTTCAAAAACCTAAATTACAAGCCCAAGAATACCATTCGTGTGGTTCTTTTTATGAATGAAGAAAATGGAGGTCGCGGCGGTGATAAGTATGAACAATTGTCGAAGAAGAATAATGAAAACCACGTTTTTGCATTAGAAAGTGATTCGGGAGGGTTTTCTCCACGTGGATTTTCAATGGAATGTGATGAACTAAATTTTAATAAAATAGTTGGTTTTAAGGAACTTTTCGAACCTTATTTGCTGCATAGTTTCACCAAAGGACATAGTGGCTCTGATATTGAACCTCTGACAGGTAAGAACTTGGTTAAAGTAGGATTGCGCCCAGATTCGCAGCGTTATTTTGATTACCATCATGCCGCAAACGATAAGTTTGACGCGGTCAACAAAAGAGAATTAGAATTAGGTGCCGCTGCGATAGCCTCATTAGTTTACTTAATGGATCAATAATGTTTTTCAAAATGATCTCAATAAAAAAGCCACTTTTCAGTGGCTTTAATTTTTATTTTTGTTTGTATCTTTTATCTGGAGTTCCGTCTTTCTTCAAAACTACCTCCTTAGTTTGTTTGTATCTCTTGTCTGGCGTTCCGTCTTTTTTCAAAACTACTTTTGCATCTTTTGCTTTTGCATCAGCCGCTTTTACTTCTTTTTTTACTTCTTTAACTACCGTTTCTGTTTTTTTAACTGCTTTCTTAGCTCCTTCTTGAGCAAATCCAGTCAATGCGAATCCCAAAACAGCAATTACTGCTAAAACAACTTTTTTCATTTTTATAAAGTTTAAGATTGATAGGCTAATGTACAAAGGAATTTGAAAATTAATTACCGGTAAAAGCTAATTTTTACTTAAATTCTGAAAATCCCTCCAAAGGAAATAATTCTCTGAAAAAAGAAAAACTCTTGCGACGCGCGGTCAACCGGGTCATAGGTCGTTCTAATATCTGGCATATTGATGTATCCGCTTTTCAATTCACCCTGCACAAAAAAGTGTTTGAATAATGTAATATTTAATCCCACTTTCGCTGAAACGCCGTAACCTGAAACATGGAAGTCATCGTGCCTTTCTTTCCCAAGAACTTTTGCATTGGTCTTAGGATATAAAAAACCGGCACCAATTCCTTCGGTAATATTGATTTGAATTTTATCTGTATTTCCAATCTTAAATAGTTTGGAGATGTCATCAAATCTTGACACCTCAGTATTCACATAATTCAATCCATCGGTATGTTCAAAAGTCAAAAAATCTTCTGTAAGCAATGTTTGATTGTTTGACAAAACTTCACCGTAAGACCCATAATTTGGATAATACCCACTAAGTTTTACCGCACGGTCCTGAAACATAACATATTTCATGTGATCAACCCCAATCGTAACGCTGTAATGATCTGAAATAAAATAACCCAATCTAAAATTGGTTTGTGGAATCGTCATCCGCGCAGGATTCAAGTAGTCGCAATGCCAACCCTTGGGTTTGTCATGAGCTTCTACATTATGAAGTGTAAAGTTATAGTCAGCACCAGTAAAAGTGATGTCTGACTTGGAATAACTTTCTCTATTTCCTCCCCAAGAGACAAAAAATTTACCTTTATTATGGGCGGTATATTTAGGTTGTATTGCTGTTGATTCTTGCGAAGAAGCGCTAAAAGAAAAGCATAATATGCTTAAGACACAGTAAAATAAATTTTTCAAAAGGAGTGTATTAGAAAGTATTAATTGTTTTTCGGATGGCAACAAGTTTTGTCATTAATCCTTCAAACAAATCTAAATGGAGCATATTCGCGCCGTCGCTTTTGGCATTGGCTGGATCAAAATGGGTTTCTATAAAAATACCGTCGACACCTACCGCAATTCCTGCTTTGGCAACGGTTTCTATCATATCTGGTCTTCCTCCTGTCACACCAATCATTTGATTGGGCTGCTGCAACGAATGCGTCACATCAAGAACAGTGGTAGCAAATTGTTGCATCGTTGGAATCCCTCTAAAATCAACAATCATATCTTGGTAGCCAAACATCGTTCCGCGGTCGGTAACCATTACGTTTTCATTATGGCAATCGAGTACTTTTTGAACGGCATGTTTCATGCTCTCTGGACTCATAAATTGTCCTTTCTTTAAATTCACAACTTTACCAGTATTTGCCGCTGCAACCACCAAATCGGTTTGTCTCACCAAGAATGCCGGAATTTGCAACACATCTACATATTGTGCCGCCATTGCCGCATCTTCATTGGTATGAATGTCAGTAACTGTGGGAACGTGAAAAGTCTCCGATACTTTGCGTAAAATCTTTAGCGCTTTTTCATCTCCGATGCCAGAAAAACTATCTATTCTTGATCGATTTGCTTTTTTGAATGAACCTTTAAAAACGTATGGAATCTGAAGTTTATCGGTAATACCTATCAATTTTTCAGCAATGCGCATCGCCATTTCTTCTCCTTCGATAGCACACGGACCTGACAACAAGAAAAAGTTTCCACTATCGGTATGTTTGATTTGGGGTATGGTATTTATGTTCATGTTCTAAATTTAATGGTGCAAATATACTTAGGTTGTCAGTATTATCGGCAACTTTTGGCATATTTTTAAGGAGCTTTCTCCAGCTGTTCACTCTCATCTTTTGCAGCGAAAACCGCTACAAAAGGATTCCCGTTGCCATCTGGGCTAGGGCAGTTCGTTTCTTATTTACTTTTCTGCAATGTGAAGCCTACAGGTACCATAAGCGCTCCTTTTTCATAGGAATTGAGATACAATGTTATTGGTGTTTTTAGACCTTCCCAAGTAATATTGTAAACATCTAAAGAAGCGACTCCCACGCCAGTCTTAGTGTTTGGAAAAGGGCAACAAATCCCAGTATTGGTGTAGCTTATTTTTTCTCCTTTTGGACCTGCTAATGCGTTTAAAAATCGCTGCTGATTTTCCTTGGCGAAAGCTACATTCTTAAAAAAAACATTAATAGGATAATCTTTGTCGTAGCCGTACTTTTTGTCTTTACTATATACGGTTATTTCAAAAGTATTTACCGCATTAACTTTCGGAATAGGTGCCTGGTCATCGATGTTCTTCAATGTAGATTGCGTGCTCACGCAGGACGTAAAAACAAGTGATCCAAATAAAAGGAAAAGACTATTTTTCATTAGTATTGATTTTAGTTCTTACTACAAACGCAACTACAGCGGAAGTTAGTACACCAAATGAAAAAGCACCAAAAATTGCTTGAATGGTATAGCTTTTTAAATTGAAATACATTTCAGCTTGACTTTGTGTTTGAAATTTATGTGCAACACGATATTGAATAATATTTTCGAAAAAATGAGGTGTAATATAAGTGTAGGTTACAGATTGCACCATTGGACTCAAAACCGCAATGACCGTTGAAAGTATCATACCTGAAATAAAACCCTGTTTCCAATCCATTCGACCATTGTAGAAGTTTTTTTTCTTATCCGATAGGGCGATGAAGTATAGTCCAATGGCAACAAACGCGAATAAATTAGTATAAATTGCTTGTTTATTAATGAGCGCATCATGCCAGCCCATTGTTTTCTCGAAAATCATCCAGACCAAAGAAACGATACTAAATTGGATTCCCCATCTGATTTCAATCGCAAACTTCTTCATTTTATTTTGGTTTATTGCTGACCAAAATTACTAGTTTATTTTTATACCTTGGTATTTTCAACTAAAAATCAAATGAATTATTAAATTTGTAAAAAAACAGGTAGGATGGATATACTTTTTCATACATGGCATTGGTCGATTACTGGGTTTCTGATTGCCGTGATTATGCTGACGCTCAATTATTTTGGTAAAGTTTTCGGCATGTCGTCGAATCTACGGACGCTTTGCACGATGGCTGGAGCGGACAAGTATGCTTCCTTTTTTAAGTTTGATGTCAAGTCGCAATTTTGGAACTTGACCGTAAT
This sequence comes from Flavobacteriaceae bacterium, assembly GCA_947456815.1. Lineage (GTDB taxonomy): Bacteria > Bacteroidota > Bacteroidia > Flavobacteriales > Flavobacteriaceae > Flavobacterium. The sequence continues at coordinate 48,668 of CANGTL010000013.1, read as the reverse complement.
CATAGGAGCGATGATTGGCGGATTCGTGGCGGTACATTTTATGAGTGATCCTTCCAATGTGTCAATAAATCCGCAAACTATTGCGCAACTTCAGTCGATGGGATTTGACGCTCCAAATGGGAAATTACTACCTAATACTCTCTTTGGAACAGATGTTTTTCAATCGCCTAAAATGATTCTTATTTTGCTGTTTGGCGGCGTGCTAATTGGTTTTGGTTCACGTTACGCAGGCGGCTGTACTTCCGGACATGCTATAGCAGGCATGAGCAATCTACAACGTCAATCACTAAAAGCGGTTATCGGTTTTTTCGTGGGTGGATTATTGATGACACATTTTATTTTTCCTCTAATTTTCTAGGCTATGAAGGCGATAAAATTTTTACTTATTGGATTTGTTTTCGGAATCGTTCTAACGAAATCAGAAGCTGTTTCGTGGTATCGTATCTATGAGATGTTTCAATTCCAGTCGTTTCATATGTACGGAATTATTATGGTAGCAATTATTGTTGGTGTAATCGGATTGCAATTGATAAAAAGAAATCAAATCAAAAATAGCCAAGGAGAACCAATTACGATTGCGGACAAGGAAAAAGGATCTTTCCGCTACTGGATTGGTGGCTTGTTCTTTGGATTGGGTTGGGCTTTAGTAGGTTCATGTCCAGGTCCCATTTTTATTCTTTTAGGTGCGGGATTTCTGCCTGTAGTATTTGTCTTAATTGGAGCACTCTTAGGCACTTTTTTATATGGCCTTGTAAAAGACAATTTGCCGCACTAAACCAAACTAATTTAGATTATTTCTGCGCTTAGACCTGCCTCTAAGAGTTGCGTGCATTGGGGTTTTAATTCGTCAAAGGAGCCTGTTTTTACTGTACATTTTCCTTTATAGTGAACCAAGATGGCACATTGTTCTGCTTGCTCAGCGGTGTGACTGCAAACTCTAATGAGTGTATCAATAACGTGGTCAAAAGTGTTGACATCGTCATTGTAAAGAATGATTTCATTATTAACGTCGACAGCTTCAAGAATTGAAGTTTGTCTTTTTGTTTTTTCAATAGTTGCCATACCTTCTTTTTTTATAGAAAATAATTGATTGACAGTTGTTTAATAATTAAAATACTAATTTACATATTTCAACGAAACCCAGTTATTTCTTTGTAATTTTTTTATAAATGCAAGTCCGCGATCAACACATGCGGCGTCTATGAACGGAATGTCTTCTTCATAGAAACCACTCAACAGAAGCGTTCCGTTTTTATTAAGACAATCTACATAACGTTGCATATCGTTCAGCAAAATGTTTCGATTGATATTCGCAATAATCAAATCATATTTTTGGTCAATTAACAAAGCGGCATCTCCTTCGTATACACTAATATGTTTGCAATGGTTGCGTTCTGCATTTTCAATCGAATTCAAATAGCACCAATTATCAATGTCAATGGCGTCGATAGGTTGGGCGCCTTTCATTTCCGCCAAAATAGCCAAAATAGCAGTACCGCAACCCATATCTAATGTTTTCATATTGCTGATGTCCATGTCCAATAAATGTTGAATCATCATGTGAGTCGTTTCGTGATGACCAGTTCCGAAACTCATCTTTGGTTCAATAATGATATCGTATTTGGCGTCTGTCTTAGGATGAAATGGTGCGCGTACATGACATTTACCATCTACATCAATGGGGTCAAAATTCTTTTCCCATTCTTCATTCCAGTTAACTTGGTCAATTTCTTCAATGGTATACGAAATGGTAAATTGAGGAGAATTCAACACAAACACATCTTCAAGAATCGATTCCGTCCAAAGCTGCTTTTGGATAAAGGCCGTGACTCCAAATTCGCTTTCGACAAAACTCTCAAATGGCAATTCTCCTAGTTCCGCGATTAGAATTTCTGAACCTAATTCCTTGGGCTCGACGGTAAAATGATAACCTAAATATACGTTTGACATGGTATTTTTTACAGCGTTAGCCACGAATTCACGAATATATTGAATCTTAATTCGTGACTTCGTGGCTAGCCAATTTTATTAAATTTATATTGCATCAACAATAGCAGAGAAATCTTCTGCTTTCAAAGCGGCGCCACCAATCAGTCCACCATCGACGTCAGGCTTAGAAAAGATTTCTTTCGCATTGTCTGGTTTTACGCTTCCTCCGTACAAAATAGAAACACTTTCCGCAATATCGCTTCCGTATGCTTTTCGAATGGTTTCCCGTATAAACTCGTGCATTTCTTGTGCTTGTTCTGGACTAGCTGTTTCTCCTGTGCCGATTGCCCAAACTGGCTCGTATGCTAAAACCAAGCTTTCCCACGCTGATTTATCCAAATGAAACAATCCATCGCGCAATTGGTTCTCAACCACATTAAAATGTTGCTTATTCTGACGGTCTTTTAATTCTTCTCCAAAGCAAAAAATCACCCGCATTTGATGCTGCAATGCTTTGTCTACTTTGTATGCAATTATTGCGTCGGTTTCGTGAAAAATAGAGCGTCTTTCGGAATGACCTAAAATTACGGTATTGACTCCAACACTCTTTAGCATATCAGCAGAAATTTCACCGGTATAAGCTCCGTTTTCTGATTGGTGCATATTTTGTGCAGCTACCACAATATTGGTAAACTCCAAATGATCAACTGCAGAAGCCAAATTGATAAAGGTTGGAGCAACGATTATTTCAACTTCTTTATTATCGGGTAATTTATCGATTAATGCGTTTAGTAAATCTTCTGTTTCTTCCGCATTTTTGTTCATTTTCCAGTTCCCTGCTACAATTTTATGTCTCATTATTTAAGTGAATTTAAGGTCGAGTTAATCGTTTCAAAATCAGTTTCGATAGCTCTGTATAGTACAATTTTTCCTGTTTTGTCGACAATAATATAGCGAGGAATCCAATCAAGGTTAATCGCAGTCCCGAACGCACCTTTCATCCCGTCATTCGCAAGATAATGATCGCCCTTCAGTTCATGTTTTTCTATTCCGGCCTTCCATTTATCTGCTGTTTTGTCCATTGAAATAAAGATATAATCTACATTTGGATTATTATTTTGAAGCTCTTTCAATTTTGGCATAGCTTTGACACAATCGCTACACCAAGACGCCCAACATTCAATTACAACTACTTTTCCTTCGTGCTTTTTGAGAATATCTTTAAATGGAATTTGAATTTCTTCTAAAGAAAGCAAGTTTTCATTTAATGCGTCTTTCGAAAATCCTGATTTTTGGGCATTCATACATGAAGTTGTTGAAATTAGGATAGTGAAGTAAACCAATATTTTTTTCATGGTAAGTTTTTTTGCAAATGTAGCATTGTGAGAAATTAATTATCCCAAATAATTGTTATGATTTTGAGCTTGAATGCGGTAAATACCCTAACCCTCTGTTTCAATTTCACGACTTTTTCGATAGTCGGTTTCATCTAGAAAGACATGCTTTGTCCTTTTTCTTTTTTTTGGGAAGTACTGTTTCTTTACCAAAAAAATAAGCACCATGGTCGTCACAGCCATAATTGTACAACCTAAAACGATATTAAAAGTTGCTCCCAGTGGTGGTTTTTCCATTGCAGCAACATAATTTAAGATATAATATCCAACCAAGAAACCTAGTACGCTGACTAAAATAGCGATATTGTTTCGTTTTTTTCTTGCTTTTCTCGTTCTTTCTATACTTGACTGACTTTGACTCCTTGCTTTGGTTTTGAATTTATCTACCATATTATCAGATTTCAAAATTTGTGATTTTTATAATTTTAATAAGTCTACATCATTATAATGCACTTTTTGTACTATTGTACCCTTATTCAAAATTACAATACTTGGGTTTGCTCTTTCTATTGTTTTTAGTGTTGTTCCATCGCAAAAGTAAAAATCAAAAGTACAACCGAAATTTTCTTTTGTTTTCTTGATTTCGTCTTGGGAAGAAGCAGTCATCGCAATGACTTTGTATCCTTTTGATTTGGCTTTTTGATTTAAACTTTCTAATATTTGCATTCCTTTTTTATCAGCTTTCGCTAAATCATACGCCACAAAAATTAGTAATTTAGGTTCTTGAAGAAGCTCGTCTTTATAATCGGAGTTGTCTAATTCCATTGTAAAATCATGAATCGGTGGTTTATATCCTTCAGAAATAACATGATCGATTCTATCAACGAAAGTCGCTCCGGCGGGCAAATTCATCAAGTCTTTTTCCGTAAAGTTTTGGTTAACTCCATTAACATTATATACAAAAACCATTTCAACAACTGCTTTTGGAGCACCTTCCGGAATTTCCATTCCTTTTTGAATATTTGTACCAACTTTATAGGCTCTAAAGTCTTTCAAAGGCAAATGGTATAAAACCCAATAACCCATAAAGCAACAAAGTACAACTGCCAAACTAGCAAGCGCATTTTGAAAATTGCGGTTAAAAAGCGGCTTTATGCTTTTGATATTGAAGAACAAGATGAATATAAAGACAGATAAGATTATGTCTTTTGTAAATGACTGCCATGGCGTTAGCTTAAGTGCATCACCAAAACAACCACAATCAGTTACTTTATTGAAATAAGCAGAATAAAACGTCAAGAATGTAAAAAAGACAATCATTAAAAGCAAACTCCAAATCGTAAATCTAGACTTAAAGCCAATTAACAACATAAAACCTAGTACGGTTTCTAATATGACGACAAACAAAGCAATCGCTAATGCATGTGGTTCAAGAAAGGGTAGGTTTAAGACAGGTTCACTAAAGTATTCTCCTAATTTATAGGAAAATCCAACAGGGTCATTCAATTTGATTAGGCCAGATATTATGAACAATAAGCCAACAAAAATTCTTGAAAATTGGACTAAAATGTTTTTCATGTCGAAGATTTAAATGCAAGAGGTAAATATAAACTAAAATTACGCAAATTGTAAAATGAAAATAATAAAATTAAGACTTCGATTGTATCAGAATCAAGGCAAAAATAGCATAATTAATCATATCTTGATAATTGGCATCAATACCTTCTGAAACGATAGTCTTTCCTTTATTGTCTTCAATTTGTTTTACTCGAAGTATTTTTTGTAGAATTAAATCGGTTAATGAACTGACGCGCATGTCACGCCAAGCCTCGCCATAGTCATGATTCTTGTCCTCCATCAGGGCTTTGGTACTTTTGACTTTTGCGTCGTAATATTCTGTAGCTCTTGCTGTGTCTAAGTCAGGCTGTTCTGCAACCCCTAGTTCAAGCTGAATTAACGCCATAATTGAATAATTAATAATTCCAATAAATTCGCTGCTTTCATCTTCATCAACTTTACGTACTTCGTTTTCTTGTAAACTTCTTATCCGTTGTGCTTTTATGAAAATTTGATCCGTTAGAGAAGGTAATCTTAGGATTCGCCATGCACTTCCATAATCCTTCATTTTTTTGACAAAAAGTTCTCGGCAGGTGGCAATGATGGCGTCGTATTCTTTTGAAGTATTCTTCATTATTATTACAGTATATTTGTATTCAAAATTAATTTTTTTGTGCGATTTAGCCCCGCGGCTTCGGGTCAAAAATAGTTATTTTTTTTGCATGAGAATGCATTTTAATGAAATACAATGACAATAAACTGCCTTGGACAACTGATTGATTTATCACATCCTAGAGTGATGGGAATTTTGAATATTACTCCAAATTCATTTTATGACGGGAATCGCTATAATAGTGATGAGATCATATTGAATCAAGTTGAAAAAATGCTGACGGAAGGCGCAACATTTATTGATCTTGGCGCGTATTCTAGCAAACCAAATGCTGCATTAGTTTCTGAAGAAGAAGAAATTGCCCGCTTGATGCCTGCGCTACAATCAGTTTTGAGGCATTTTCCAGAATCGATAATTTCTGTAGATACTTTTCGAAGTAACGTTGCAAAAATTTGTCTCGATACAGGTGCAGCAATCATCAATGATATTTCCGCTGGGTCGCTGGATCAAGAAATGTTTGCAGTGGTTGCAAGTTTTCAAGCACCTTATATCATGATGCACATGCGAGGAACACCTCAAACAATGACTAGTTTGACGCATTACGACGACATTGTAAAGGAAATACGTTATTATTTTTCCGAAAAGGTGGCGAAAGCTAGAAGCTGTGGAATTTGCGATTTGATCATCGACCCAGGGTTTGGTTTTGCAAAAACAATCGACCAGAATTATGAAGTCTTACAAAAATTGGAGCTATTTCAGAATTTAGAACTGCCGATATTAGCTGGGATTTCTCGAAAATCGATGGTATACAAAATCATAGATAGCGACGCCGATCATGCGTTGAATGGAACCACTGCATTGAATACAATTGCATTGACGAAAGGAGTTTCTATATTGCGCGTTCATGATGTGAAAGAAGCAGTAGAAAGCATTAAATTATTTCAAAAAATACGCTCCTAAATGCAAGAATTCACCTTTTGTTTTTGACAATTCAATTTACTGATGATGGTAGGGTTCATTGCGAAGAATTGTAAATCCTCGATACAATTGTTCAATAAAGAAAAGTCGAACCATCTGATGCGAAAAAGTCATCGCAGAAAGCGCAATTTTGCCATGGGCCTTTTTATAAACATCTGATGAAAAGCCGTAAGGACCTCCAATGGCGAACACCAGCGTTTTGATTCCGGAGTTCATTTTTTTTTGTAATTCAGCAGCAAAATCAATACTTGTGAAGCTTTTTCCATTCTCATCCAAGAGAATCAATTGGTCATTTACTGTTAGTTTTGATAAAATCAATTCCCCTTCTTTTTCTTTTTGCTGACTTTCAGAGAGGTTTTTTACATTTTTAATATCCGGAATGATTTCCAATTCAAATTTGATGTAGAAAGACAATCTCTTTTGATATTCATCGATCAAAAGTTGGAGGTTCTTTTGGTCTGTTTTTCCAACAGCAATGAGTTTGATATTCATAAATTACTCCTCATTTTCTTTTCCAAAAACAACGTTAATTAAGAGCGCCGAAATTGCTCCAATGGCAAAAATTGACAAGAATTCTATAGTGCGGATATCTTCAGTTCCAGCCATTCGTGCATAGTTACCCAAAGAAAGTAGGAGCAAAACGGTGAGGAGTATTTTCTTTTTCTTGCTATTCATGGCATACTAAGTTTACTTCAAAAGTAGTAAACATTTTCCGTACCGTCGATTTTCGACCTAGAATTTTGCTATTGGGTTTTTAATGAATTCCAGTTTTGATGCGTCATTTCGAACTTTATTTCATTTTTTCCATGTAGTCCAATCTCTTCCCATCCCAATTTTCTGTAAAAATACTCAGCACGTGAATTGGGTTCAGTTCCCAACCAAACCGAAGTTTTTGTGTGTTCGAAGTACCAGTTGATCATGGTGTCGTGTAACTTTTTTCCGATCCCCTTTTTTTCAAAATCAGGATGCATGAACAAAGCCCAAATGTTATTTTCCAATAAGTCAACGATAGAGAATCCAACAATAATGGAATCCAGTTCACAAACCCATCCTTTGCCTTGGGTGAAACAAAATTTGACATAATCTTCATAAGGAATTAATGCAGGATTGGATAGGGTGTTTTCTTTGACAGACATTCTAATTTCCATTAACTGCGGAAAATCTTGTACAGTAGCTTCTCTAATGTTGGAGTCCATAATCATTTTTTAAGGAATAAGTCTTGCACAGCAGTTGCCGTTTCGTAGTATTTTGTATTGCTATCATAAGTTGTATGGAAGAATTTCTTCTTATTAACTGCAGTAAAATATCCAGTAGCGCTTGAAAAAGGCGTTGGTTTACCATTGATGAAAAATCGAACTGACTCGATATCAACTTTTTGTAATCGACTCATTTCGGCTTGAGAAAAAACATAGTAAGATACAATTTGATTGCCTTCGGTTGTTCTAATCCCTTTGTCGGTGCAAATAATCGCTGTAAAATCTTTGAGGTCTACATACAAATTTCCTGTTATAGCAAATGCTGAATCGTTGGTTTTAAGGGCGATTTTGAGATAACCACCTTTGTCAGATTTGGCAATTTGAATTGTTACGTCAGATAAGACATAATGGTCAGACATAAAATTCCAAGTAGGAGAGGCTGGGTATAATTTAGATTGTACGGTCATCAATTCTTGACCAAAAAGCACAGACGTCATAAGACAGAAAAAAAAGACTATTGATTTTTTGCACATACTTCTTTCTAATTCGTTTTTTGCTTATTGCTTATTAGCATGTCAATGTTTGGTTTTTATCAAAAACCGGAATTATTTATTTAATGAAAATATCCTTCCAATCTTTTGAATTAACTGCCGTAATTTGGTTGGTCTTGTTGACTGTCATTCTCAGTTCTTTATTCGCAATTTTCTTTTCGTATAAAGCTTTAAAACGATAAATAGTCGTTTGATTTGTGTTGTTTTGATAAGCTTCAACAAATTTCAGGTCCTTAAAATCACCATATTTTTGTTGGAATTTCGAACAAATTTTAGTTAACCGCTTTAGCGTCATATTTTTTCTTACTTCAATCGTAGCTTCCTTTTCTGTAAAGGGTATAAACTTAGAAGTGTTGCAAGTCATCAAAATTTGTTTACCAAGCGCTGTTGTCTTGTTTTTTTGCGCCTGATTGATTTGACTTTCCGATACTCTTTCCACAGCGGCGACAGGTGTTTTGTCTACTGAAACTTTTTTAGATTTACACGCTAACGCCAAACAAAAGATTAATAAGAACGAAATCTTTTTCATAGTCTTGCCTCTTAGTATTCCATGTATAAACGGAGTTTGTTCATTTATATTGGAACTCTCAGAAACAAAAAAAAACAGTAGCGCGTTTGCGGCTACTTACAATCTAGAATAGACTCGGATATTTCGTTGGATTGACTTCGCTCATCATGGCATATACTTTTTCGTATATGTCTTCAACCGACGGTTTGGAGAAATAATCTCCGTCAGTTCCGTAAGCCGGTCTATGCTCTTTAGATGTTAATGTTTGCGGTTTGCTATCCAAATAATCGTACGCATTTTGAATTTCAAGTACTTGTTGCAGAATAAATGCAGAGGCGCCTCCAGGCACATCTTCATCAATAACCAATAGTCGATTGGTCTTCATGATACTCTTTACGATATCACTATTTATATCAAACGGCAATAAAGACTGGATGTCTATAATTTCACAGTCGATACCTTTTTCCAGCAATTCTTTTGCAGCTTGTTCAACCAATCGAAGCGTTGAACCATAAGAAACTAACGTAATATCATTTCCTTCTTTAATAGTTTCAACCACACCAATTGGCGTTTTAAATTCACCTAAATTGGTCGGCATTTTTTCTTTCAATCGATAGCCATTCAAACATTCCACAATCAGTGCTGGTTCATCTGTTTCTAATAATGTATTGTAAAATCCGGCAGCTTTTGTCATGTTTCTAGGCACAAGCACATGGATGCCACGCAATGCATTAATAATCATTCCCATCGGTGAACCTGAGTGCCAGATTCCTTCCAATCGATGCCCGCGTGTTCTTATAATTAGTGGCGCTTTTTGCTTGCCATGAGTACGGTATTGTAAAGTCGCTAAATCATCGCTCATAATTTGAATTGCATAAAGCAAATAATCTAAATATTGTATTTCCGCAATTGGTCGAAGTCCACGTAGTGCCATTCCAATTCCTTGACCTAAGATAGAAGCTTCACGAATGCCAACATCGGCCACTCGAAGTTCGCCATATTTTTCTTGCATGCCATCCAATCCTTGATTTACATCTCCAATGTTTCCAGCATCTTCACCAAAAACCAAAACTTCAGGATATTTTGAAAAAAGCGCATCAAAATTATCTCGCAAAATCATGCGTCCGTCTGCATCTTCCGCATTTTCGTCATACGTTGGCAGCACTTCTTTTACAGAAAAAATATTCTTTTCTGAGGTAGAGTATAAGTGGGAACTGAATTTAGGTTGAATGTTTTGAAGGTACTTGGTGATCCAATTTGCCAACTCAAATTTACTATTTTCACTAGCGATCATGCGCAATACTTTTCTAGCTGCAGTCAAAATATCTTTTCGATTAGGCTCTTTGATGGCTTTCAAATCATTGGCAAACTTATCAATGAATACTTTGTTTTCGCTTTTATTTGCAATCGACTCTAAAAGAATTAAAAGTTCATTTTGCTCGGTTTTGATAGGAGAAGTAAATGCAGTCCACGCTATTTTTTTACCTTCCATCACTTCCTTCTTAGCATTGGCATCCACTTCGGCCAATTCTTCTTCGCTAGCAATATTAAAACTAACCATCCACTGTCTCATTTGTTTGATACAGTCGTGGTCGCTCTCCCAGTCTAGTCGCTCTGTGTTTTTATATCGTTCGTGCGATCCAGAAGTGGAATGACCTTGAGGTTGTGTGAGTTCATTTACGTGAATCAAAACAGGAACATGTTCTGTTCTAGCAATTTGCGATGCTTTTTCAAAAGTGGCAATTAGTTCAGCGTAATCCCAGCCTTTTACTCGGAGTATTTCATAACCTTCGTTTTCTTCGTCGCGCTGGAATCCTTTTAGTATTTCAGATATATTTTCTTTGGTAGTTTGGTGTTTAGCGTGAACAGAAATTCCGTAAGCATCGTCCCAAATACTAATCACCATCGGAACTTGCATTACGCCGGCGGCATTAATCGTTTCGAAGAATAAACCTTCCGATGTACTTGCATTTCCAATTGTTCCCCAAGCAACTTCGTTGCCATTTACAGAGAAATTGGTGGTATCAATTCCTGGAACATTGCGATAAATTTTTGAAGCTTGTGCCAAACCTAAAAGCCGTGGCATTTGACCTGCAGTTGGAGAGATGTCGGCGCTTGAGTTTTTTTGCTCTGTTAAGTTTCTCCAAGATCCATCTTCATTGTTGCTTTTTGTGGCAAAATGACCACCCATTTGTCGACCGGCTGACATCGGGTCAAAATTGATATCTGTGTGTCCGTATAATCCAGCAAAAAACTGTTCGATCGATAGTTCTCCGATCGCCATCATAAAGGTTTGATCACGATAGTAACCAGATCTAAAATCACCTTTTCTAAAAGCTTTTGCCATCGCCAATTGGGGTACTTCTTTTCCATCCCCAAAAATGCCGAATTTTGCTTTTCCTGTTAGCACTTCACGACGTCCAAGTAGACTACATTCTCTACTGATGACGGCAATTTTATAATCATTTAATACTTCTTTTTTGAAGTCTTCAAAGGAAAGTTCAGTAGTAGTTTCAACTTGTGTCATAAAGGCAGGATATTGCTTTGGAGAACAAATTTAAGTAAAAAACTTATAGTTTACCGATTCGACATAAAAAATAAGTAATGCGATTTTTACAACCAAAGTGCGTTATTGTCAAGTCATATTAAGTAATGTGCAACAAAACAGCTAATTAGTTTTTAGAATGATAGAATTATTAACTAAAGAACGATGTTAAAACCATTTTCTCGTAAATAAATTGATCAGCACTTTCGGGTCGATGGTGATTACAATTCTGATTTTTTCAGCATACTGGCTTTGCGCAATTTCCCAACCATTGTTAGAGTAAACGGGGAAATAAAGTTCAAAATAATCGGGTACAAGATTAAAACGAATTCCATTGTCATACACCCATTTTTCGGCAGTATTACTGTTCTTCACTATTCCAACGTCGCCATATACTTCGATCCAATTCCATATATTAAAACTCACGTTTGTGGTGACCAACCATTTGTTGACTGATTCTGGTAGGACTTTCGACTTGAAACCACCATCTCCCATAATAAACTGCTGACTAAAAATGCCAGACTTTTCAGATCTTCCTAGTAATTCTTGCTCGAATAGATAGTCGTTTACGTTTGATAGCCCAAAATCAAATGTGTCCGATGAGTTTTTATTATACAGGAAACTTCCTGCGAATAAACGGAAATTGAATTGACGATTATGACGAAACAACCGTCGATAATTGATTTCGCTCGAGACTTTTCCAAAAGAATTTGAAAGTTGTGTATCGGTTTGAAAGTTAAAGAAATTGACAAGTTCTTGTTTGCTATTAATGTACTTAAAATTGAATATGGAATAATTCTCCAATTTATTGTTTAATACAATTTTTGATTCTTGTTTTTGTACAACGTTGTACCTGAAAATTAAGCTTTGTCTGTCGTTTTTACGAAAGTCATTATCTCTAAAATTTAATGAAATATTCGGATTTATCTTAAAAAACGAAGCGTCTGGAGCATAGTTAAAATACGAGCTACTTATGCCATAACGCACAAAAAACAACCGGCTGTCTCGTCGGAATTGGTTGAAACTAAATGACGAGAATCCTCGCAATGAACCAGTATTAGTTGAATAGACGGGGTTTACATCATATGTAAATGGCTTGTTGAGCAAAGTTTTATTGCCAAAGCGAATTCCAGGAGCTAATCCATCATACAAATTATAAGTAATGGAAGGCACATAAACAATCTGATTTGAATTCGGATCTTCAATATCCTTAAAAAGCACAAACTTAAAAGGCCTATTATTTCCAAAAAAACTTTTCAGTGCGTGCCAGTTGTTCCGTCTATTAAACTCTGGCGCTTCGTTATTGTAGTTTAGAACAATTTTGTCAGCGTCTTGTCTAACAACCGTAATGGTGCTGTCTTTCTTGATGTTCTCGTACCAATTCTTGAATACGATTTTTTTGTTTTTGAGCCCATAAACAGGAATTGGCGCCGTTGTTCCTGTTTTATTCTTAATGGTAAATGTGATACTGTCTTTGGTTTTGGAGACATTCTTAAACGTATAATCAATTAGGTCTCGACTGCCAATTATAGATTTGAAAAACCAGTCGATATCTTTCTGGGTTCCTTGTTTTACTAACTTCTCAAAATCGTTAGAGTCGGTTAATTGGGAAGTGCTTATACCATAAAAATTCTTAATTGAATTGGATACGATTTGTTCCTCGAGGTAATGGTCTAAATAATTCAAACTCAATCCAGCTCTATATTTCGATGCAATTTTCTCGTTGAAGCGAATCAAGGAATCCTTAGAATTTGACAGCGGTTGATCTAAATTTCTTCGCGCCATAAACAAGTAGCAGTAACTGTATTGTTCATTGAAATCTAAATTAATGATATTAAATCCTTTCAAAACTTTGAGTCGCGAAAGTCCACCTAGCATTTTCATTTCTGGACGATTTTCTTCGATGTATTTCATCATTAAATAAACTTGAAATCCGTCATAAACCCAATTGTCTTTTCTAGAATCTAATCGCATAGAATTCTTTAGAAAATTGTTTAAGTAAGTTTTTAGGAATTTTAATTCAAAGACAAATTCATCTTGAAATACATTAATAAAGCCTGGTAATTGATTCAATCCGTAATAAGGATTTCGTTCGTAATCTACTTCAGAAATAGTGATTTTTTCAAACGGATATTTCCCAACATTTTCACGAACATAATTGACAATTCGATCAATCACCAATGCTTTTTGAATATCTGATAAGTTGGAGCTATTCAAGTCGGTAATTACTTCTACCTCGTCGTTTTTATAACTGTAAAATTTAGATTTTGATTCGATGTACAAACTAAGGTCTTGTCGCTCTGTTCCGGTAAAAGAATACGAAGTTTGTTCGCCTAATTTCAATGTAGTTGATGCTGTCAAGTCCGTCGTAATTTTGTATTCACTCGGCACATTCAGAACCAATTCGTAATCACAAATACCATTCGAGATGTCATCGGTATCGGCATTGCTGTATCGAATAAACTGATGGTTTTCATATCGAGCCGGCACCAAATACCAATCTCTTAAGTTGAAGCTTCCCGTTGCGGAATCATACCCGTATTTCGTGAAACGATCCGATGGAATTTTGACTTGATAAGAAAGATGCAGCACTTTTTTTTTGAATGGAAGTATCTTTTCGGTGAGTGCAATTTCTAATAAATCCACTTGGTTTTTCGGTCGACTCCAATTAACGACTCGATTCTGATTGTCTAAAATGACAATCGAGTTGGTGTTGCCTAATTCTTTCTCAGGAGCAAAGTGAAAACTTCTCACAAATTCATCCGAAAACCGTTTCCCTAGATAGGAGTTCTTGTCAGAATATGCATTCATCCAATCATTCAAAACCAAGGTTTCAATCGTGTCATTGGTTTGATTGAAATAGGTGAGGTCTTGCTCGACAGTTAACGTATTACTCTTGGTGTCTAAATTGGCAGTTAATTTAATCGTATGCTGCGCTTGCAACACAACGGTTGACAACAAAACAAATAGGAATAAAAATCTCGTTAGTGTTGATTTCAAGTAAAAGGAAATTTGTGCATTGGAAAACGAAAAACGAGCAGAAATCGTATTAGAAATTTGGACTCAAATCGTATTTTTTATAGAATTTGTCTAGAACATCCAACACTTCGTCTTCTGTATCTACAATCTTAAACAAATCCAGGTCTTTTTCGCTCACCGTTTTTTCTCTTTCAACCAAAACTTCCTTAATCCAGTCAATTAGACCTGCCCAGAACTGCGTGCCAACCAAAATAATCGGAAATCTTGCAATTTTCTTCGTTTGAATCAATGTCATCGCTTCAAACATTTCGTCTAAAGTTCCGAAACCGCCTGGCATCACGACAAAACCTTGCGAGTATTTGACGAACATGACTTTACGCACGAAGAAGTAGTCGAAATTTAAGTTTTTATCGCGATCGATATACGGATTGTAATGCTGCTCAAAAGGCAATTCAATATTCAAACCTACCGAAGTTCCGCCGCCGAAATGCGCGCCTTTATTGCTGGCCTCCATGATTCCAGGGCCGCCGCCAGTGATGACACCGTAACCTGCTTTACTGATTTTGAAAGCAATTTTTTCTGCCAACAAATAAAACGGATCTTCCGGTTTGGTTCGCGCTGATCCAAAAATAGAAACGCACGGTCCAATGCGTCCCATACTTTCATAGCCATTCACAAATTCCGCCATGATTTTAAAAATCGCCCAGCTGTCGTTGGTACGAATCTCATTCCACGTTTTTTGCTTCAGTTTATCTTGGATTATTTTATCCTCGTCATTGTCAAAATCTTCTAATCTCATCTTTTTAATCTTTTTATTTTTTTCAGTAGCTAATCCGGCTGTACGCTATATCTTTTGTTGCGAACGCCGCAACAAAAGGATGCCGCTCCCATCCGGGCTAGGGCAGTCGTTTTCAAACGAAAACAAGCGAGCAAAAATACACTAAAAAACGAAATTACAATAGCGAAATTCCAAATTCCAAGTGCTAAATCCAATCTCTCGTGGAATTTAGCTTCGCTCCGTTCGGCTTCGCCTCGGGTGGAATTTAAAAAATTGGAATTTAGAGCAACTCTTTTTTCAAGAATTGCGCGGTATAACTCTTCTTGCTTTTCACAATTTCCTCCGGTGTTCCTTTAGCAACGACTTCTCCGCCGCCTTTACCACCTTCTGGACCAATATCAATAATATAATCCGCCAACTTAATCACATCCATATTGTGCTCGATAATGAGAATGGTGTTGCCTTTATCGACCAACTTATTGATGACTTCCATCAAGACACGAATGTCCTCGAAATGCAATCCAGTCGTGGGTTCATCGAGGATGTAAAACGTATTTCCCGTATCTTTCTTCGCCAATTCACCTGCCAACTTAATACGTTGCGCTTCGCCTCCAGAAAGCGTAGTACTTTGTTGCCCCAACGTAATATAACCCAAACCTACATCTTGAATGGTTTTGACTTTGCGGTAAATCTTCGGAATATTTTCAAAAAACGGCACAGCTTCATCCACCGTCATGTTCAAAATATCTGAAATCGATTTGCCTTTATACCGAATTTCTAAGGTTTCGCGGTTGAAACGTTTTCCCATGCAAGTTTCACATTCTACATACACATCGGGAAGAAAATTCATTTCTATCGTTCGCACGCCAGAACCTTCGCAGGTTTCACATCGTCCGCCTTTGACATTAAAACTAAATCGACCGGCTTTATAACCGCGAATCATGCTTTCGGAAGTCATCGTAAACAAATTTCGAATTTCGGAAAAAACATCGGTGTATGTTGCTGGATTGGAGCGTGGTGTTCTCCCAATGGGACTTTGGTCAATATCAATCACTTTGTCGATATGCTCCAAACCTTCGATTTTTTTGTAGGGTTTTGGTTTTTTGACGCCGTTAAAGTAAAATTCGTTTAATATCGGATACAACGTTTCATTTATCAATGTCGATTTGCCGCTGCCGGAAACGCCAGTTACGCAAATCATCTTTCCTAATGGCAATTCGATGGTAACGTTCTTTAGATTATTTCCCGTGGCGCCTGACAATTTCAAGAATTTTCCGTTGCCTTCACGACGTTTTTTAGGGATTTCAATTTTGAGTTCACCGTTGAGATATTGCGCCGTCAACGTATGATGTTTTAAAGTTTCTGCGGGTGTTCCGATGCTGATGATTTCGCCTCCGAATTTTCCGGCACGTGGACCGATATCAATGACATAATCTGCACGTTCGATCATGTCTTTGTCGTGTTCGACGACGATGACCGAGTTGCCGATATCGCGCAATTGCTCTAAAGATTTAATCAATTTATCGTTGTCGCGTTGGTGCAGACCAATGCTGGGTTCATCTAAAATATACAAAACGCCGACTAGTTGCGATCCGATTTGTGTTGCCAATCGGATGCGTTGTGCTTCACCGCCAGAGAGCGATTTTGAACTTCGATTAATCGACAAATAGTCCAAACCAACATTCACCAAAAAGTGCAATCGATCTTTGATTTCTTTGATGACTTCTGTGGCGATTTTCTTTTGTTTGTCGGAAAGTGATTTTTCTAATTCATCAAACCAGGTCGATAAATCGGAAATATCCATCGATGACAAATCGTTGATGTTTTTATCGTTGATTCGGAAATACATTGATTCCTTTTTCAAACGCGAACCTTCGCAAATCGGACATTCAATTTCGTCCATGAATTCTTTTGCCCAACGTTTGATGCTCGACGAACCGCTTTCGTCGTGTTGGTTTTTGATAAAATGTGAAATGCCTTCAAACTCTATTTTGTATTCTTTTGTAATGCCTAGTGTTTTCGAAGCTACGGCAAATTTTTCCTTGCCACCGTATAAAATCATATCCATGGCTTCTTCTGGAATCGACTCAATCGCGTCGGTGATTTTGAAGTCGAATTTCTCGCCGATAATCTCCAATTGCTTGAAAATCCAAGTGCTTTTGTATTCTCCAATCGGCAAGAATCCACCAGCTTTTATGGATAATTTCGGATTTGGAATAATCTTTTTCAAATTGATTTCATGCACCGTTCCCAAGCCATTGCAATGATCGCAAGCACCTTTGGGTGAGTTGAAGGAAAACAAATTCGGCTCTGGATTTTGATAGGAAATTCCAGTAGTCGGACACATCAAGTTTCTGCTAAAATAGCGAATTTCGTTGCTGTCGTGTTCTAAAATCATCAAGATATTTTCGCCGTGATGCATGGCGGTTTGAATGCTTTGCGACAAACGATTGTCGTTCTCGGCAGTATCTTCAACGAGCATTCTATCGATGACAATTTCGATATCGTGGGTGCTGTAACGCTCGAGTTTCATTCCAGGCGTGATGTCTTTGATATCGCCATTCACGCGGACTTTGAGAAAACCTTGTTTGGCAATTTGTTGGAATAACTCGCCATAATGACCTTTTCTCGCTCGAACCACTGGCGCTAAAATATTGATTCGTTTTCCAATGAAATTTTCGGTAATCAAAGCCTTGATTTGATTGTCGGAATAGGACACCATTTTTTCTCCCGTGTTATAACTGTAGGCATCGGCGGCCCGTGCGTAAAGCAAACGCAGGAAATCGTATATTTCTGTAATTGTGCCTACGGTAGAACGTGGACTTTTACTCGTGGTTTTTTGCTCGATAGCGATGACGGGGGACAGACCATCGATTTTATCTACATCCGGACGTTCAAGACCGCCAAGAAATTGTCGGGCGTAGGCGGAAAACGTTTCCACATAACGGCGTTGTCCTTCGGCATAAATGGTGTCGAAAGCTAAAGAAGATTTTCCAGAGCCTGAAAGTCCAGTGATAACCACTAGTTTTTCACGTGGAATGGAAATGTCAATATTTTTGAGATTGTGGACGCGGGCGCCTAAGACTTCAATGGTATTTTCGGTATCTAGCATGATTTTATGGCAAAGCGCAAAGTTAGAATAATGAATAATTAATAATGAATAATTAACAATTAAAAAAAGGTTGTGATTTTCGAGATGCCCTAGCCCGGATGGAAGCGGTTATCCTTTTGTGGCGGTGTTCGCTGCAAAAGATATGAGCGGACAGCCGGATTAGCTACTTACTAACCAAAAATAATTAGTAAAAAATCTAAATTTTATATGATTATAATCATCTTTTTCGTTTTTTAAACGTTTAATTTAGAGGAATTTAAATCCACAAATATTAAAAAAAGCTAGGTTGTAATTTCGAACATTAATAGGGTAAATTGAAACTAGCCTGTTTAGTATAAAACAAACTCAATTAATTTTAAATTAAATCCAACGTTATGAAAAAAGTAGAAAGAATCAAATTTAGTATTGTTATGGTCATGTTATTTATACTTACTACGTCGTCGATGTGCAGCAGTGATGACAATTCAAGTTCGAGTAGCAACGGTGCCTCTGACGTCACCAATATCGCGAGCAATGGAACTTGGAGAATTACTTATTATTACGACACTGATCACGAGGAAACATCCGCTTTTAGCGGTTATAATTTTACCTTCGGCGCTAATAATGTTTTAACTGCAGCAAACGGAACTAACAACTACGAAGGAACTTGGTCAGTTACTGATAGTAATAGTAATGATGATAGCATTAATGATTTAGATTTTAACATTGCTTTTAGTGCGCCAGCACAATTTGAAGAACTTAGTGATGATTGGGAAATTATTGAAAAATCTTCTACTGTGATCAAACTAAGAGATGTAAGCGGTGGCAATGGTGGAACTGATTATTTGACATTTACTAAAAACTAGAAATTTCAAGAAAATTAGAAGTTGCGCCGGTAGTATTTTTTTGTACTATCGGCGCTGTTTTGTTTTTCAATGTATGCTAGTACGAGCGAAACCGCTACTCAATCGTCATTGCCTTGAGTTTCTCGCGATACGCTTCTAATGCATTCGCTTTAGAAATAAATCCAAAGTACTTTCCGTTTTTGAGCACTGGGAGAAAATTGACGTTGGTTTTTTCGAATTTTTCCATGACAATTTCCATGCTATCGGACGGATAGACAATTTCTAGCGGTGGAATCATGATTTCTTTTACAGGTGTATATTTTACTTTGAAAGCGCTAAAAATAATCTCACGGATGTCGTTGAAATGAACAATTCCTTGTAGTTTTTTCTCATCATCAATTACGGCAAAAATTACTTGATTCGAATGCGATATCAAATCGACGACTTGCTCTAAATTATCCGCATCTTTGATGGTTAAATAGTCGGTTTGTATGATTTTCTCGGTTTCTAAAGTCGAAAGAATATTGGAGTCTTTATTCTCTGTGAATGCCTGGCCTTTTTTGGCTAGATTTTTCTTGTCGAGGGAATGCTTTTCGAAGCGTTTAGAAATTGCAAAGCTGATTGACGAAACTATCATCAGTGGAATCATCAAATCGTAGCCTCCTGTAATCTCAGCAATCAAGAAAATGGCAGTTAATGGCGCGTGAAATAAACCACTCAAGATTCCAGCCATGCCTACCAAAGTAAAATTACTAATCGGTAAATGTGCAATTCCAAGCGTATTAATGGTTTTCGAAAACAAGAAACCCGCATACGAGCCGAGAAATAGAGAAGGAGCGAAGTTACCGCCATTTCCGCCGCTTCCCAGGGTGATTCCAGTGGCAAAAACTTTGAGTAATAGCGTCAATCCGATAAATAGAATGAGTGCCCAAGTATTGTTTCTGAAGTCACTAAAAAGCGTGTTTTCTAATAGTTGTTGTGGATTATTTTCGGATAACGTTCGAATACTTTCGTAACCTTCGCCAAAAAGTGTGGGAAAAATAAAGATGATGATGGCTAGAATTGAGGCGCCAAATAGTGCTTTCGTATAAGGTTTTACTCGTAATCTGAAAAAGAAATGTTCAATGCGTTGAAAGTTTCGGGAATAATAAATTGCAATCAGCCCAGTGAAAATGCCCAGTAAAATGTAATACGGAACATTTTTATAGTTGAAAGTTTGTTGTTGATTGAAGGATAACAAAATAGTTTCGTCTAAAACCATCGTCGAAACCAAAGCTCCGGTTGCAGCAGCAATCATAATAGGCGTGAAGGCTGAAATACTAACGTCAACTAACAAGACTTCGATGGCAAACAATACGCCGGCAATGGGTGCGTTAAAAGCGGCAGCAATACCAGCGGCAACGCCACAACCAATCAAAAGTGTTCGGTCTTTGTAGCTGAGTTTGTAACGTTGTGCATAGTTCGAACCAAACGCCGCGCCTGTAATCACAATGGGACTTTCGAGTCCAGCGGAACCTCCTAATCCGACCGTAAGCGAGCTTGTGACAATCTGAGCGTACATTTGTTTACGTGGGATGATACTCGCTTTTTTGGCCACTGCGTAGAGAATTTGAGACGTGCCTTTTTCGATGGTGCCGCCCAAGAGTTTTTTGACTACGAAAACGGTGAGCAGAATTCCAACCACCGGCAACAAACTATTGATAAAGCTTAATTTCAATATCGTATTGATGGAGCTTGCAACCGTAAACACCCAATGCGCAAATGTCTTTAAGGCAATCACAGCAAAGGCGGCAGAAATCCCCACCAGTACGCTGGAGAAGAATAAGAATTGCTTGGTCGACAGTTTGGTTTGAGACCAAGCGATGACACTTTCAATTTTGCGAATACCTTTTTTAAACATGTTGTTTTGACGAAAACGCTAATTTACGACTAAAATGAAGTTAAGGAATATTTTTTAAAGCTTCTTTTGTACTGAGCGGTTTTAAAGTGGTTTGATGTACAAATTCTTTGACTTCATTGGGGTAAAAGCGTCCATATTCTCGCAATGCCCAACCGATTGCTTTTTGAATAAAAAATTCCTTGGAATGAGCATGTTTGATGCATTCTCGAAAAAGAATAGCGGCGTTTGTTTTTTGTTTATAGCTCAATTGAAATAGAATTGCCGAGCGGTTGAGCCACATATTGTCTGAATCAGAAAAGCGATTAATGACTTTTTTGGTTTCGTTTGGAAATGCAATCAGATATTCTCCCAAAAGATATTTCGCTGCAGTATCAACAGAATCCCACCAAGAATTGGTGGTGAGTATTTTTTTGATAAGTTGGATGTCATCGATTTGGTAGTTTTTCTTTAGATTTTTGATGAGAATTTCGATGCCGCAATAATGCATTTCGCGTTCTTTGAAAGCAAACAATTGCAATGCGATTTCACGACTATGTTGTTTGACTTCATCATGATGTTCTTCCCAAACCGCTTTGAAAATCGATCTTCTATTTTCGGTTTTGATGCCGTAGAAAGTAAAATGATTCTTCATATAGTTTTCCATGGGAATGGCTAATTCTCGCGAACTATTTTCTTGAAATGCAGTTTCTAATGCTTTGATAAAACTCATATTAAAATCCTTTTGCAGTGTCATCGCCACGCTTGTCTGCACCGCCTTCTAATTGTCCGTTAGGTAATCTTAAAATTGCATCCACTTTGCCAATGACCGGCGCGCTCTTTTCGTTACCAAAATATCCTTTTTTTCGCAAACTGTATATCAAATTTGGAGCAAAACTATTTGGCTCAAATAATACTTCATCAGGCAGCCATTGATGATGAAATCGTGCTGCGTTGACGGCTTGTTGCATATTCATTTTAAACTCATACACATTTAAAATGGTTTGCAAAACAGACGTGATAATTGTAGAGCCACCCGGAGAACCCAAGACCATTAGCAGTTTCCCTTTCTGCTCAACTATGGTGGGCGTCATCGAGCTAAGCATTCTTTTTTCTGGTGCAATGCTATTGGCTTCCGCACCAACCAAACCATAGGAATTAGGCGTGCCAGGTTTGCTGCTAAAGTCGTCCATTTGGTTATTGAAAAAGAACCCCAATTCCTCGGAATACAATTTAGAACCGTAGGCGCCATTGAGAGTTGTGGTTGCAGCAATGGCATTTCCTTCAGCATCGACAATCGAATAATGTGTGGTTTCGTTGCTTTCGGAAATCGTGATATTTCCGTGTGCCACTTGAGCGGATGCTGTGGCCTTATTCCAATCAAAATTTTTCATTCGTTGCTTGAGGTATTTTTTATTAAGCAACTGGTTTGTAGGAATTTTAATAAAATCAGGATCGCCTAAAAAATAGTTTCTATCCGCATATGCACGTCGTTCTGCTTCGGTCAGTAATTGAATGTATTGCTCTGAATTATGTCCATAAGTTGCGAGAGGATAAGGCTCAATCATTTGCATAATTTGTCCCAATGTGATGCCTCCGCTAGAGGGTGGCGACATCGAAATAACCTTCAAATCTTTGTATTGAAAAGTGGTCGGTTTTCGCCATTTGACTTCATATTTTGCCAAATCTTCCATGGAAAGAATACCACCGTTTTTTTGAATGAAGTTGATCATTTTTTGAGCGGTTTCGCCAGAATAGAATTCACTAGCGCCATTTTGCAAAATACGTTCAAGCGTGTCTGCGAGGTTGGGATACTTGATCGTATCACCAACTTTGTACGTTTTCGAGTACATGGTTTCGCTGCCGCTTATTTCATTGATTTCCTTTTGATTGTTGCTGATTTGCTTCCATTGTTTTTCTGTAATGACAACACCTTTTTTGGCCAAAGCAATAATGGGCGCCATGATAGTTTTTAGAGGCAATTTTCCAAATTTCTGGTGTACGGCAAAAATGCCTGCGATGGTGCCAGGAACTCCAATAGCCATAGCACCGGTGACACTCAACTGTGGAATTACTTCCCTGTAATTGTCGAGATACATGTCTTTGCTCGCTTTCAGCGGAGCTTTCTCCCGATAATCCAAAGCTCCAATGTCACCGTTTGCTTTGCGATAGACCATAAATCCACCGCCAGCGATATTGCCAGCATACGGATAAGCTACCGCCAACGCCAATTCTGTTGCCACCATCGCATCGAACGCATTGCCACCTTGCTGCATGATTTGAACACCAATTTCCGATGCTTCTTCACGCGCCGAAACGACCATGGCTTTCGATGTTATCAAACCAGTTTGTCCGAGAACTGCTGCAGCGCATTGAAAAAGGAAGTAGGAGAGTAGTATTCTTTTCATAATTCGGTCTTCTTTTGTTGCACATGCGCGATTAAATCCTCGAAAAAAACTGTGAACTCCGTTTCGAAATCGTCATAATATTTTTCTAATTCTTCGATTGCAAATTGCATCTGAGAAACGTCTTTGGTACGGTGGTCCATTTGGGTAAGGATTCGTGCGATACCTTTTTTATGCTGATAATTGACCAACCAATTGTATTGAATCATATAGGGCTTTAGTTGCAAAGTTTTCTCGGTTAATATATCGCGATGGGTTTCTAGAGATTGGTAGAATCGTTCGACAAAATCTTCTAATTTTTCGTTGGAATATGTTGCCCAATTCTTGGCTAAAAAATGATCGTAAAAGACGTCGACAATGACGCCAGCATAATGATGGTATCGCTCGTGCAGGCGTTTGGTACTTTGTCTAAAAATCGGATGGGCGTCGGTGTAGGTGTCTATGGCTCGGTGCAAAACAATGCCCTTTTGAACTTCGGCCGGTAAATATTCATAGTGCTTTCCTCGAATGCCATCAGCCATAAAATTCCCAATTTTGATCAAATCGTTATCGCCGGAAAGATAGATGTGTGCTAGGAAATTCATTTTTAGTCGCTAAGGTTCTAAGGTACTAAGGTTCTGAGGTTGTTTTTGTAAATATATAAAAAAACTTAGGTACTCAGCTACTCAGTAACTCAGCAACTTTTTTATCTTTGTCGCTCGAAAATTAACTTTCATAAATCAAATATAAAAATGACCTTAATCAAATCGATATCAGGAATTCGCGGAACCATAGGAGGAAAAGTTGGTGATAATTTGACTCCGGTGGACGCAGTTAAGTTTGCTTCGGCTTATGGAACATGGTTAAAAAACTACTCTAAAAGTGATCAACTAACTGTGGTTGTTGGTCGTGACGCCAGAATTTCTGGACCGATGATTCATAATTTGGTGGTAAATACCTTAATTGGATTGGGAATCAATGTGATTGATTTGGGTTTATCGACAACGCCAACCGTTGAAGTCGCTGTACCTCTAGAAAAAGCGCATGGAGGAATAATTTTGACCGCATCGCACAATCCAAAGCAATGGAATGCATTGAAGTTGTTGAATGAAAAAGGGGAGTTTTTGAGTGGTGCTGAAGGAGCAAAAATCCTTGAAATTGCCGAGGCAGAGGCTTTCGATTTTTCCGACGTTGATTCGTTAGGAGAAATTATCATTAATGATGCTTATATGGACATTCACATTGATGAAGTGTTGAATTTGCCATTGGTTGATGCCGAAGCTGTTGCGAAGCGAAAATTTAAAGTCGTAGTTGATGGCGTGAATTCATCTGGTGGAATTATTATTCCAAATCTATTGGAGCAAATGGGAGTAGAAGTAGTCAAATTATACTGCGAACCGAATGGTCATTTTCTACATAATCCAGAGCCTTTGAAAGAACATTTGGGCGACATTTGTAGATTGGTACTAGAAGAAAAAGCAGACTTTGGAATCGTAGTCGATCCAGACGTAGATCGTTTGGCTTTCATCTCTAATGACGGTGAAATGTTTGGCGAAGAATACACGTTAGTGGCGGTTGCCGATTATGTGTTGAGCAAAACCCCAGGCAATACGGTTTCGAATATGTCGTCTTCAAGAGCATTGCGAGATATTACTAACAAATATAGCGGTAGTTACCAAGCTAGCGCTGTGGGTGAAGTGAATGTGGTAGAGTTGATGAAGAAAACCAATGCAATAATCGGAGGAGAAGGAAACGGCGGAATTATATATCCAGAATTGCATTATGGCCGAGATAGTTTGGTAGGTGTAGCTTTGTTCTTGACGCATTTGGCTAACTTAGATGTGACGGTTGCGGAATTGAGAGCGAGTTATCCGCAATATTACATGAGCAAAAATAAGATTGAATTGACGCCACAGATTGATGTCGATGCGATTTTAGAAGCGATGACTGCCAAGTATCAACACGAAGATATTTCCACCATTGACGGCGTGAAAATTGACTTTGCAACCGAATGGGTTCATTTAAGAAAATCGAATACAGAACCGATTATTAGAATTTACACGGAGGCTCCAACTCAAGATGCCGCGGATCAATTAGCAGAGCGAATTATAAACGAGATAAAAGAGGTGGCGGGAATTTAATATTTTAAACCTTATCTTTGATAACCAAATTAAACAGCTATGATTTCCAACGATTCGATCACTTTGCCAACAGAATTAGAACGCTATTTTCAGCAATATCGCGACAATATTATTGGTATTAATCAAGAATTCGAATCGCCATTTGGAACCAAAAAAATCATCTATACCGATTGGACAGCGAGTGGTCGTTTATACCGCCCGATTGAAGAAAAAATGATGAATGAGTTCGGTTCATTTGTAGCCAATACCCATACTGAAACTACGGTCTCTGGCACCGTGATGACGTTAGCTTATCATGAAGCGCGTCATATTATCAAGCGACATGTCAACGCGAACAGCGACGACGTTTTGATTACAGATGGAACTGGAATGACAGGTGTTGTCAATAAATTTCAACGGATCTTAGGGTTGAAAGTTCCCGAGAATTTGAAAGCGCATACAAAAGTGCCGCAAGAAGACAAGCCGATTGTATTTATCTCTCACATGGAACACCATTCTAATCAAACGTCTTGGTTAGAGACAATTGCAGATGTAGTTATTGTACCAGCGTGTGAAAAAGGATTGTTTTGCTTGGATAATTTTAGAAGTTTATTGAATAAATACCAAGATCGAACTATTAAAATTGCCTCTATTACATCTTGTTCAAATGTTACCGGAATTAGTACGCCGTATCATAAAGTAGCGAAAATCATGCATCAGAATAATGGTTTGTGTTTCGTTGATTTTGCTTGCTCTGGGCCTTATGTAAAAATTGACATGCATCCGGACGATGCTGAAAGTTATTTGGATGCCATATTCTTTTCTCCGCATAAATTTCTAGGTGGACCTGGTACGACCGGCGTATTGGTTTTTAATAAAAAACTGTATCGTAATATGGTGCCGGACAATCCGGGAGGAGGAACCGTTTCTTGGACCAATCCATGGGGTGAACACAAATACATCGACAATATTGAAGATCGTGAAGATGGTGGAACTCCAGGATTTTTGCAAGCAATCAAAACGGCGTTGGCGATTCAATTGAAGGAGGAAATGGGCATTGAGAACATTTTGAAGCGAGAACACGAAATTGTGGATTACGTTTTTTCTGAATTGGGTGCTGTTCCAAATATCAAGATTTTGGCGGGACAACACCGCGACCGATTGGGTGTGATTTCATTTTATATAGACGACTTGCATTTTAATTTGGGAGTAAAAATACTGAATGACCGATTTGGTATTCAAACTAGAGGTGGCTGCAGTTGCGCTGGAACATACGGACATTATTTATTGAGTGTTGATGAGGAAACATCACATAATTTGGTTTGTCAAATCGATTCTGGTGATTTGATTCAAAAGCCGGGCTGGATAAGAATGTCAATTCATCCTACGACTACCAATGCTGAAATTCAATTTGTGTGCGAAAGCATTAAAGCCTTGGCCGCTAATCATGAGGCTTGGGGGAAAGATTACAATTATAACAAAAACTCAAATGAGTTTCTTCATAGGAATGCAAAGTCTTACGAAAAAGATTTGGTGTTGAAATGGTTTCGATCTTGAAACAATTTTGAACTTTGAGTTCATTCAAAATTTATAATTCAAAATTCAAAATAAATTACCGTTGGTGTTTCCAGCGTTTGTGTGTCCATAAGTAGTATTCAGGAGCTTCTAGAATCTGCTGCTCTACCAATTTCATAAATCGATCGGTAATTTCGTAATTTGGAACTTCTTTTACATTTTCGCTCAAGACTTCAAAACTCGCTTCATAGAAACCGCGCTTCACTTTTTTGGTTCTTAAGAAAATCACGTTCATGTCGTACTTTTTTGCCAGCATTTCGCCACCAGTATGAACAGGAACTTCAATTCCCATGAATCTTCCCCAATGATAAGTTGTTGCTATTTTTGGAGATTGATCACTGGCAAACCCATAAACGCAAAGTGTTTTGTCTCTGAAATTTTTACTAATCGTTGGAATCGTTTCTTTGGTTGTGACCAAATGTGCTTTAAAACGAGAGCGAATATCTTGCACAAGTTTATCAAAATACTTGTTTCTAATACGTTTATATATTCCAATTCCTTTGTGATTGATATAGAAATTCATTGAAACTGCCCATTCATAACTCGCATAATGAGCACATAGTAAAGCAATGCTTTTTTGTTTTTTTTCTAAATCGAGGTAAACTTCGAGGTTGTTAAATTTATAACGGCGTTCAATTTCTTTTTGTGAAATGGTCATCGTTTTTGCCATTTCTAAAAATAAGTCGCAAAAATGATGAAAGAATTTCTTTTCGATAACCAGGCGCTCTTTGTCAGATAAATGAGGTAATGCAATCGCAAGGTTTTCGCGAACAATTTTCTTCCTATAACCGATGATGTAGTATATAAGTCCATAAATACAATCGGATAAGAAGTATAAAATCCGAAATGGCAGCATCGAAATGCACCAGAGAAAAGGGTAAATAAGAATATAAACTAAAAACTGCATGTACTTAATAATTTTGGCAAAGATACGTTTAATGCGTTATTTAATAAGAAGAGTTTAACAAAAGCTATAAAAACAATTTCTATTTTTACAAAAATAATTACACTTATGCATCCGATACTGCTTCTATTAATTGGCCTTACTGTTTTGACAAGTTTTAAGGGTTTTAATGATATTTCATTTTTTAGAAAATACGAATTTCATATTGGTAGTATCCGAGCAGGAGAAAACATAAGGATGTTTTCATCGGCTTTCCTGCACGCAGATTGGGGCCATTTTTTTTTCAACATGTTTACTTTATATATGTTTGCGCCCGTAGTCATCAATTATATGGATAGTTTTTCTTTTTTGGTAATCTACTTTGGTAGTTTGATTTTTGGTAGTTTACTGACTTTGCTTTTTCATAAGGACGATTACAGTTATCGTGCTATTGGAGCATCTGGAGCGGTTACAGGAGTTTTGTATTCGGCAATCTTGTTGAATCCTGACATGAATTTGTACTTGTTTTTTATTCCGATTCCAATTCCCGCTTATATTTTCGGAATCGGTTATTTGCTGTA
The DNA here is from genome assembly GCA_947456815.1 of Flavobacteriaceae bacterium. Lineage (GTDB taxonomy): Bacteria > Bacteroidota > Bacteroidia > Flavobacteriales > Flavobacteriaceae > Flavobacterium. The sequence continues at coordinate 20,345 of CANGTL010000013.1, read as the reverse complement.
TTCTATTTACGGCATGAAAGCCAAGAATGATAATATTGGACATACCGCGCATTTTGGAGGCGCCATTGGTGGTTATTTGATCACGATTTTAAAGCAACCTGAAATGCTCACTGAGAATACTTTCATTGTCGTTTTGTTGGCTATTCCAATTGTGCTGCTATTTGTGATGGCAAAGTCTGGTAAGTTATAAGTGGCATGTCTTTTGGTAAACCGAGTTCGAATTTTAAAAAATTATTATCCTATGAAAAAAACAGCTTTAATTTTAATCGTATTGTTTACAACATTGACGCAATCGCAAGAAATGAAACCAATTCCATTGATTAATGTTTCCGGTGAAGGAAAGATTAAAGTGACTCCAGATCAAGTTTCAATTTCTATTTCAGTTGAAACAAAAGGGGCAAAAGCAGTAGAAGTTAAGAAAGAAAATGATACGAAAATTGATGCGGTATTAAAGTACATCAAGAAAATGAATATCGCAAAAGAGGACTTTCAAACCCAGCGTGTTAATTTATATCCTAATTATGATTACGAGAAAAAGAAAAGCAATTATATCGCGACTCAAACTGTAATTGTACTGTTGAAGGACTTGAGTAGATATGATGCCTTAATGGACGGTTTGGTAGATGTTGGAATCAATAGAATTGACAATGTTGAATTCAAGTCTTCAAAAATGGAGACTTTGCAAGCTGAAGCTAGAAAGTTAGCCATCAAAAATGCCAAAGCGAAAGCGGAAGATTTTGTTTCGGTATTGAATCAAAAAGTAGGAAAAGCAATGACGATATCTGATAATACGCAAGCTTATTATCCACCAAGACCGATGTATGAAATGAAAGCGATGGCTATGGCTGATGGTGGTGGTGCTCCACAAGAAACCTTAGCACCAGGGGAAATAGAATTGGTAGTGAATGTAAGTGTGAGTTTTATTTTAGAATAAACTTAAATAAAAACAGGAAAGTGAAGTCTCGATTTATCGGGACTTTTTTTTATGAATTTCTACAGAAAGATGCGCTTTAACGTTTTTATAAGTCAGTTGCGGAAAAAAAGAAGATACTTAATAAGAAGTCTTTAATTTTACATAGAAATCAAAAGAAGATCCCAAGTCTACTTGTTTTTTAATTTTAATCAATGACTATGAAAGCTACTTTGAGTCTTGTTGCTTTTTTTCTACTTACTAGTGCAACAACCGTTTTTTCTCAAGATTATCACCCGTTGCTTAATAATTCCCAATGGTTGCTTTATGATTGGTCTTCAGCCGGCACATACTCTGAGGAACTGATGATTGAACCAGCAGAAGATGTGATTATTGGATCGCATGCTTACAAGAAATTTATGGACCCGTTTCCAAGTTATAATGCTAGCGCTCATTTGATTCATGAGGTTTATTTGCGCGAAGATGTTGCTGCGAGGAAAGTTTATAAGATTGTCGGCGGCTCAGAGATGCTATTGTATGATTTTAGTCTTGAAAATTCAAATTCAATTAATCAATATGGTAATACATTTACGGCAACAGTTGATTACGTTGTTGTTAATCGCGGAAGCCGAAAAAGAATTACCCTTACAAGCATAGCGCAGTATTGCGGAGAAAATCTAACACAAGTTTGGATCGAAGGTGTCGGAAGCGACAAACATCCTTTTTATCCTAATTATGGTATGTATAATGTTTGTTCTGCCAGTGGAGGCACTATGGTTTTTACCAAGTGTAGTTTTCAAAATGGCGAACATGTTTTTGGAAATCCGGATTGTTCTTCATCGATACCATTGGGTACAGTAGAAAGCGATATTACAAGCGATGCAATTACTATTGCTCCAAATCCGTTTATTTCTGAACTCTCCATCGAGTCGGAGATTGCTTTTAGCGGTGCTTCCTTGAAACTTTATAATGCTGTTGGACAAGTGGTTCGTGAAATCAGCAATTTATCCGGGCAAAGAATTATTTTGTCAAGAGAAAATTTAAGCAGTGGCCTTTATTTTATGCAGTTGTTTGAAAAAGGAAAATTAGTAAAGTCAAGTAAAGTATTGTTGAATTAAATCATCTGTTATTTAAACTGAAACTGCATTCCAATTCTAAATTGTTCGTCCCATTTTAAGGGATCGATGCTTTCCTCTTTAATAATATTGAAATATTGGAATTTGATCATAGCGTTATATCCACTCATTTGATAGGCAATAGCAGTCGAAAATCTTTGCGAATTCCCTTTTACCAAATCATTCAAATCCAATTCTTCGTATCTAGCAGATACAATTGTTTTAATATTTTTGATAAAGTAATTGGCTTGTGCAATATAACCACCGGAAAGCACATATCCTTTGGTTTGCTTCGGCGTTAGGTTTTGGAATAGCGGATCGTTTTCGTTTTGCGGTTCGGATTTTATTTGATGAATTTCAAACTGTCCCGAAAATCCCATGTATTGAAAAGAGGCATCTAAACCGTAAACATATCTTTTTCCATCGATTACTTTAATGCCATATTCGCTCGTTGCATTGTCAGGAAATGCTTCTCCGGCCGGTAGTCTTTTATTCATAAATCGACCATTTACTCCAAGTGAAAACATTGGAATCGGAGTAACTCTATCGTCAATTTCGCGATAACGGTATCGTGAGGGGTAGGAGATATCGAATCGACCAATGTATTCTAATTGACCACTTGGATCGTTATCTCCAGCTAATGAAAGTTCACCCAAACCCGTATAAGCGCCAACATAAAAATTGGCTCTTTGTTTCCAGAAGTTTTTCATCAAGGTAATACCAACATCTCTTCTAGAGAAAATTGAACCTCGAACTAATTCAGCTCTTTGCCAGTATGGAGAAAAATTGAACGGATTCATAGAACTTCTAGAATAGTAAACTTTTCCGTATCCCATTTCAATATCGAAACACTTAAAACCTTTATATTTCATCGTCGCTTCCATAAGACCCGGATTTTCAGGATCTATTTCGGCACCTTGATTATTGGCTGCTAAATCAGCGAAGTCGACTTTAAGATTGTATTCGTAATCACTTCCAACTCGACCTTCAATATCTAATTGCGCATCGCGAAGTTTGAATCGATTTTTATTTTTATCTTCTTCCCCGAATTTTAATTGACGATCGTTGTAATAGGTGGAAATACTTCCAGAAATTTCTAAATTATGTTTTCCGTTAGAAATAGAGATTTGAGCGTTGGTCTTTCCAATAGTAAAGAATATTGCTGCGGCTATTATGATTGGTTTCATTTAATTATTTTTCTGGATTATTGAAATAGTAGATTCGCTGCATATCATCGCAAGTAATGACTAGATTTCCGTCTTTATCGAACGCTAAACCTTCTGGATTAATCACTGGTAATTTCCATTTCTCAATCACTTCGTACGAAGTCGGATTGAGTTTCAAAACTACCCTGTCTTCGTCACTTAACAACCACAAAAAGCCATTGTAAAAAGTTGAAGCTGCGATATCTCTTGCAATTTTAGATAAGTCGAATTGATTTGTAATCAAGAAATTAGCATCCAATTCGAACAGTGTAATCGGATCTTTTTCAACAACTAAAATAAAGGCGTTTTCAGCTTTATTAAAAGTGAATGCTTCATATGCTCTATTTCTACCGCCACCAAAAGGAATGGTTATTGTTTTATTTTTTTGCAATGATGTTCGGTCATAGACGTAAATCTTCCGATGTCTTTCATTCACTGCATATACATTAGTTTCGTCTGTAAACACAGCTTCGAAATCGGCGTCATTTTCTTTAACATAACGAATTATTTTTCCTTCTTTGTCTGTTTCAAATAGAATTCCATCATCGCTTACAACGAAAAAATTCTCTGTTTTTGGATCAAAACAAATGTCTGAAGGTTCAGGAATTTCAGTAGTTATCCACTTGGTTGGTTTCAACTTAGTTGTCTTTTGTGCCATACAATTTATGGCAACTAAAATAAAGCCGACAGCCAATATTTTTCGTTTTAAATTCATCAGTAGAAAATATTTAATAATACGTTTGTAAAAGGAAGATTTATAGCAAAGGAATACCTTCTAGCGTAACATTGTCAAATCGGTTGTTTCCCGTTGGATTCGCAGCAGCATCGCCAGCAAATTCGATTTGGAACTTAAAATTTGGATTGTTGTTTACGGCGTCGATTGCAGAAAAGTCAATAGATATCAAATCTACCAGTGGATCAGGCATTGGATTGTGTGAAATTTTACTCAAGCCAGTTGAGATATAATTAGTGCCATCTGTAGTATAACTGTAATTTTGGATTGTTGCACCGTTGTTGCTTCTTGATAATGCGAATTGCAGTACAACTTTTTTAAATCCACTGGTTGGCAAACCAAAAACTAATTTTCTTGTATTGCTTGGATTTCTAACCTTTAGAAGACTTTCTGCCAAGTCATTATTTCTTGCATTAATACTATATCCGCCAATATCACCATCCATATAACCTGGTCCTGTTCCATCATATGTAATAGAAGCGCTACCTGCTGTTGCTGTGAAATCTGGAGCTACTGCTGTTGCAGTACCAACTAATGTATTAAAATTCCAATAGTAAATTAGTTCACTTGCAGGATCAATTACGATCGGTTTATTTACTTCAATCGCACGATCTTCAGTACAAGAAGTCAGTACTATTGTTGCTATTGCTAAATAAAGTAGTCTCTTTTTCATCATTGAAATTTTTGTCAAAAATAGCTGAACATCAAAGTCTTAAAGTTAGATTTACGTTATATGATTGTAAAGTTTTTCATCGATGTTAACTTTAACTTAAAATTATCGTAACATAAATTTGTTTTCTTTTCTATTGTAAACAAATTAATTTAAAAAAAATGACAATTCAAGTTGCGGTAGAAGCCAGTAAAATTAGAGGTTATAGACTCTTTTACCTTCGGCTAAGTTTTTGTTTTTTTAGAATTTCTAGGGAATATTATTTTACCAAATCATAACATTTTCAAAATTAGTGCTTGATAATTTGATTCTAACTTTGCACCAAGTTTAATTGAAATAATTAATCTCAATCACTAAAGAAACCTTCACTGTGAAAACAACTTTACTTCTTATTTGTAAAAATATTCTTTTTGTACTTGGTTTTTTGTTTTTCACCATTAGTGCCGAAGCGCAAATCACATCTTGGAGTTTTGATCCCTTTTTAGGTACTGCTATTAATCCAACTGCAAATATAGGAACAGGAACTGCCGCAGTGATTAATCTCGGTGGCGGAACTATTACGCCAGGAGTGGCAACAGGGATGTCGGGATCAGGTTGTGGACCTCAAAGTGGTGTAACTGCATGGGCTTTAAATCCGTTTGATGCTGGAACTATTGATGAATCTAATGGCGTTCAATTTAATGGTTCGACGCTAGGTTATCAAAATATTACTTTTACTTGGGATCAAAGATGGTCTAATACTGCTCCTAATACTGTTAGACTTCAATATACTACAGACGGAAGTACCTGGACGCCTTTCACCATGACTGCAGGAAATACTACCTTTTGTAATGGTACTATTAATGCTAATGGTTGTTTTGAAGCGAATACGACCGGTGACGAATTCAGACGAACAACAGTAAATTTTAGCGCAATTCTTACTGTAAATAACAATCCAAATTTTGGAGTGAGATTAGTAGCTTCTTATTTTCAAGGGACAACTGAATTCAGACAAGTTTCAACGCCGAGCGCAGTAGCAAATCCTTTGGGAACTTGGCGATTTGATAATGTGAGCTTTAATGGTTCACTGATACCTGGACCAACAGCTTCTGTCATAACTGCGGTTGCGCCCACATCCATTTGTTCTGGGGCAACAGCAAATATTAGAGTAACTATGACTGGTGGTGCAGGTCCATTTACTGTGGTTTATTTTAATGGAGTTACGAATTTTACCGTAAATAATTATACGAGTGGAACGAACATTCCAATTATACCGACCGGAACAAGGACTTATACAATCGTGTCAGTAACCAATTCAAATGGGGCAATTGGAAGTGGAAATAGCGGTAGTCCCGTCATTACAATTAATCCGTTACCTGCTGTACCTACCGCTACAAATTTAGCGACATGTGCTGTTGGTGCATTTACTATGACAGGAGGCAGTGCGCCGCCATTAGGACATACTGGTAGCTATAGTATCGGTAGTCCATATTTGGGGGCATCAACGACCTTTACTTATATTGTTACTAATTCGGTTACTGGCTGTTCAAGCCCTAGTTCAACTTATACATTTACTCGCAATATAGCACCATCGATAAGTTCACAACCATCGCCAACAGGAGCGCAAGCGGTATGTGAAGGTACTCCATTTGCCGCTTTAACGGCAGGAGCATCTGGTTCGGGTACACTAACTTATTCTTGGCGCAGAAATACAATTGCCGCTAATACTGGTGGGACAATAACTATCATACCGTTGACGAATTCACCGACTTATACACCACCATCGAACGTTGTTGGTGGTCCTTTTTGGTATTTTGTAAGAGTGACTAATACATGTGGTTTTGTTAATAGCGCTGTAGCTGGTCCATTTACAGTTTTGCCCGCTGCGGTTGGAGGAACAGCTACTGGTAATCAGTCGGTTTGTATAAATCCTCCCTCTGATTTATCCGTGACCGGATTTACAACCGCTGTAACCAAATGGCAATATGCCTCCGATTTTGCTTTTACGACACCTATAGATATTCCAGCAAGTGCTTCTGCTACCTTGACATCTGCTCAAATGGGTGTTTTAACAGCCACCAGGTATTATAGAGCTGTCGTTGCCAACGGAACTTGTGAAGCATTCAGCAATGTAATTACAGTTACCTATGATACCACCACTTGGGATGGTCTAGGTTGGTCAAATGGTGCACCTACTTCCGGATCAGCGGTCATATTTGCAGGGAACTTTAGTTCGTCTATAGATCTTAATGCTTGTTCTGTCATCGTAAATTCTGGAAATGTTGTTTTCAATCCAAATCACACGTTGACTATTCAAAACGGGCTAACAGTTTCTGGCGGTTCTTTAACTTTTGAAAATAATGCCAGTTTAGTGCAAGTTAATAATGTGGCTAATTCCGGCAATATTATCTATAAACGAAATACAACACCAGTTCGTAAATTTGATTATACTTATTGGTCTTCTCCAGTCGATTTGCAAATCTTAGCTAATCTTTCGCCATTGACATTAGTTGACAAGTATTTCTGGTTTAATACGGCAAGCTACGGTTGGGATGCAGTAACCGCTCCAGCTTTAACACCTATGGATATTGGTAAAGGATATATTATTCGTGCACCGCAAAATTTTGATCCTGTCACTGCGGCAATTTTTCCAGCATCATTTATTGGTGTTCCAAACAACGGTGATTATTCAGTTGATATAGTCAAGACAGGTGCCAACGATTTAAATTGTATTGGTAATCCTTACCCAAGTGCTATTAGCGCTAAGAAATTTATTGAAGGTAATACAGGTGCATTTGATGTTGGATTGGCAAATGGTACAACGCTCTATTTTTGGACGCACAACACACCAATAACTGCAAATAACTATGTATTTAGTGATTACGCCGTTTACAATTTCTCCGGTGGGGCGGGAGCTGGAACTCCAGTTCCTGGGGCAAACAATAACACACCAAACGGCATGATTGCCGCAGGTCAAGCTTTTATGATTAAAGGGATATTTGAAGGAACGACTACTGCAACTTTTCGTAATTCTATGAGAGAAGTTGGAAATAACGGACAATTCTTTAGAACAAATCAGGCAACTGAACTTGAAAGAAACCGTATTTGGTTGGAGTTGAAAAATGATGTGGGGGTTTATAAACAAATTCTTGTCGGCTATATACAAAATGCAACCGATGGCTTTGATAACGGATTCGATGGTGAGGCTTTAGAAGCTGGAAATTCCGCTAGTTTTTATTCGATTTTGGACTCAAGAAAATTAGCAATTCAAGGTCGAAATGTCAATTTTATGAACGAAGACCAAATTCCACTTGGATTTAGAACTGATTTGGCTGGATCATTTGAAATCAACCTTTCTGACTTTGACGGTTTGTTTGAAAATCAAGATGTTTTTGTCGAAGATAATATGTTGAATATTATTCACAATCTAAAAGATAGCCCGTATTTGTTTGCGAGCGAAATTGGAACTTTTGATTCACGATTTGTTGTTCGTTTTACTCCTTCAACTTTGGGAGTTTCGGAGCCAAATATAAATGCAAATTCTATTGTAATTTACAAAAATTCAGAGCAAAAAATCAATGTTAATTCTAGTGTTAAGAAAATGAAAAGTATTCAAGTTTTTGATGTGCTTGGAAGGCTATTATGGACAAAAGGAAACATCAATTCGAGTGAATTAACGCTAAAGGATTTTACTTCAAATTCTATTTTACTTATCTCAGTAGAATTAACTGATAATCAAAAAATTAGTAAGAAATATAGTAATTAAAATTGAGTTTTACTATGTTGTATTTTGTCAAAAAAATCGACGAAATGCATAAAAAAAACGACCAAGTGATTGGTCGTTTTTTGTTAACTTATTGATAACTTTTACTTTATCATTATCGCCCACTTAGACGATAATTTTACCGCTCAAAACAATTTAATTTTTAAATGAACTTATGAAATCAATTTTACACCATTTGGTCAGTAAATTGTCTTCTATTTTTCGAAAGAAAGATAACGAAGTAATTGCTGAAAACGGTTTGGGTGGGAACTCAAGATTGTTTGCTAAAGTAGAAGATTCGCCTTTTCTTGAAGCGTATTTTTCTACTTTTTTTTACTCCCTATTTGGATTTATCCAAAAGAATTGTGTGTCTGTTTTTGGACTTACAAAGCTCAGCTCTCAGAAATTAATCAAAGTAAATGCCTTCGGGATATTGACTTTGATTCTCTTTTTTGGGATGAATCAATCGGCTAATGCACAGATTTCCTATGCAACTGCTGGTTCGAATTACACCCAAGATTTTAATGGTTTGCTGGGGACTGTTCCTGCAAATAACACTCCCGTCGCCAGTGTTCTGCCGACAGGATGGAGTTTTGTCGAAGCCGGTTCTAATGCGAATGCTACCTTTAGAGTAGATAACGGTTCCTCTTCAACCGGAGATACTTTCTTTGATGGTGCTACTACAAGTAATGAAAGAGCCCTAGGTTCTTATTCTTCAGGAAGTTTAACTTCTCAATACGGTGCAGTTTTTACGAACAGCACGGGTGCTACTTTGACTTCGTTCACACTTTCTTACACAGGTGAGCAATGGAGAGATGGAGGTAGTGCTAGCTCTGTGCTGAACAAATTGACTTTTGCTTATGCTGTGAATCCAACTTCATTGACTGTTGGTACTTATACCAATGTAACTAGCTTAGATTTTACAGCGCTTGTAAATAATTTAACTGCCGATGCTGTAACTGATGGAAATGCTGCCAACAGAAGAACAGCCATTACTTTTACAGTAACTGGAATTTCGTGGCCGGCAGGTCAAACATTATATATTCGTTGGACGGATATTAATGATGCAGGAAACGATGACAACTTAGCCATCGATGACCTTACATTTTCTGCTTCGGCACCAACACCAGTTATTTCATCAACTGGGACGCTAGCCGCAGTTAATACTACTTATGGTACAGCTTCGGCGTCTCCAACTACTTTCAACGTTTCTGGAACGAATATTTCTGGAGGAATATTGGTAACACCACCAGCTGGATATCAAGTTTCCTTAGCATCTGGTTCAGGATACGGTGCAACAGTTACTGTTGGAACTTCAGGAACTATTGCTTCAACGCCGGTTTATGTGCGTTTAACTTCAACTGCCACGGTATCGGGTTCGCCTTATAGTGGCAATATTGTTTTATCAAGTTCTGGAGCTACTTCAGTAAATGTGGCTACAGTTTCAAGTACAGTTTCGGCGAAAGCTTTAACTATTACTGGAATTGCTGCTAACAACAAACTTTTTGACGGTAATACTGATGCAACTTTAAGCGGAACTCCTTCTTTAGTTGGAGTTGTGAATAGTGACGTAGTTACTTTAGGAGGAACTCCAGTTGCTACATTTGCTTCAAGTGCAGTAGGAACCGGAATCGCGGTTTCAGTAACAGGATACACTATTAGTGGTGCTGGTGCAGGAAATTATACTTTGACGCAACCTTCATTACTAGCTGATATTACTTCTACACCAGCTCCGGTTATTTCAAGTGCATTAACAGCTTCTGCTATTTATGGTACAGTAGCATCTACTTACACCATTACTGCCAGCGAATCTCCAGCATCTTATAATGCTACAGGATTGCCAGCAGGATTGACGGTGAATACTTCTACAGGAGAAATCACAGGTACGCCAACAGCAGCCCCTGGTTCTTTCAATGTAACGATTTCTGCTACTAATGCAGGAGGAACTGGAAGTGCGACTTTAGTATACACCATCACTCCAAAAAACCTAACCGTTACTGGAGCTATTGGTGACAATAAAATATATGACAGAACAACCACAGCAACTATTTCAGGATCTACTTTAGTAGGTGTTTTTGGTGCTGATGTTGTAACAATTTCTAACACTGGTACTTTTACTAGTGCTACAGCTGGAACAGCCATCGCGATTACCTCAACTCAAACTTTGGGTGGTGTTGATGCAGCGAAATATACTGTTACTTTGCCAAGCGGATTGACAGCTGATATTACGCCAAAAGCATTGACAATTTCTGGCGCTGCTGCTGCTAGTAAAGTTTTTGATGGCAATAATACTGCTACAATTACAGGTACATTAAGTGGTGTAATTGCTCCAGATGTGGTAACGCTTTCTTTGAGCGGAACTTTCGCATCAACTGCAATTGGTTCAGGTATTGTCGTAACGTCAACTTCTACTATTAGTGGAGCAGATGCTGGTAATTATACTTTGACACAACCAACGGGTTTAACCGCTAGTATCACAGATACGGTTATTTATGCGAATGCTTTTACAGGAGCTTCACTGTGTCCAACTAACGGAAACGTGCCAACGATGGCTGCCAATGCTACTGGAACTCCAGTAACAAGAACTACAATCACTTGTAATTCAACTGCAAACGTATTTAATTCGACTACTTTAAATACAACAGCAAGTTTATCAGCAACTTCTTATATCGAATTCTCTGCTACTGCTACTGCTGGAAATGTATTAAATGTAAATTCAGTTTCTTTCTTTAGACAAGCGAGTAACTCTGCTCCAAACCAAATGGAAGTGCGTTACAGTACTGATGGATTTGCAACATTTACAACTTGGGGAGCTGCTCCAGTAAGTCCAACTACAGGAACAGTAGCTACTTGGGATTTTACTAATTTTACAACGCCAACTGCTGGAACAGTAACTTTTAGAATTTATCCTTTCGGAACACAACGTGCGGACTTAACTGGTGCTTCATCTACTACTGGAACTTTCAGATTGGATGATGTGACGATATACGGAACAGTTACCGCTGCTCCTTCTCCAGTTATTTCTACAACAGGAACATTAGCTGCATTGACAACAACTTACGGAACCGCTTCGGCAACAACTTCTTTTGACGTTTCAGGTGCTGATATGTTGGATGGAATTTTCGTAAGCGCTCCGTCAGGATTTGAAGTGTCATTAACTGCAGGTTCAGGATATGCTTCTTCCTTAACAGTTGGTGCTGCCGGAACTATTGCTTCAACTACAGTTTATGTTCGTTTAGCAGCAACTACTGCTGTAGGTTCTTATTCTGGAGATGTTGCTTTGACAAGTGCTGGTGCAGCTGCAGTAAACGTTGCGACTGCTTCAAGTACAGTTTCTCCAGTTACTTTGCCAGTAAATGGCTTAACTGCTAACAACAAAACTTTCGACGGAACAACTACCGCTACCTTAAGCGGTACACCTACTTTATCAGGAATTATTCCTGGTGATGAGCCAAACGTTATTTTAGGTGGAACGCCAGTCGCTAATTTTGCAACTTCTGCGATTGGAACTGGAATTGCTGTAACTGTTACAGGTTATACCATCTCAGGATCTGCTTCAGGTAACTATACATTGGTTCAACCAACAGGTTTAACTGCTGATATCGTTGCGTTAGCTCCTCCAACTATCAACAGTTCACTAACCGCTTCGGCAACTTACGGTGTAGCTGCTGCTACCTATACGATTACGGCTACAGAAACACCAACTTCATTTAATGCTACAGGATTACCTGCTGGATTAACGGTGAATACTTCTAATGGTGAAATTACTGGAACTGCTACCGTTGTGGGTACTTTCAATGTAAACATTTCTGCTACCAATCTTGGTGGAACAGGAAATGCTACTTTGGTTTATACTATTTCTCCAAAAGCTTTAACAGTTTCTGGTGCTGCGGCTGATTCTAAAATATACGACAGAACAACAACGGCTACTATTTCTGGTTCTACTTTAGTAGGTATCGTTGGTGCAGATGATGTAACAGTTTCTAATTCAGGAACTTTTGCTGCTGCTAATGCTGGAACTGCTATTGCAGTAACTTCGACTCAAACTTTAGGTGGTGCTGATGCTGCAAAATACAGTTTAACTTTACCAACTGGTTTAAGCGCTGATATCACTCCAAAAGCATTGACTATTGGAAGTGCTGCTGCTCAAAACAAGAATTTTGATACAACGAATGTTGCTACAATAACAGGTACATTAACTGGAGTAATTGCTCCGGATGCAGTAACTTTCAACGGAACAGGTACATTCGCAACTTCAGCGGTTGGAACTGGAATTGTTGTTACGTCAACTGCTACTTTAAGCGGTGCTGATGCAGCTAACTATTCATTAACACAACCAACAGGCTTAACTGCGAATATTATTGCTGTTCCTACTTTTACTTACGGTAATTTAGTTGTAAATAGAATTGGAACTGGTGCGGCTCCTTTAACAAATGCTGCAAATCCAATTTTCTTAAGTGAATATACAACTGCAGGAACTGCTGGAATTACTGTAGCATTGCCTTCTACTACTAGTGGAAATGTTAATAGAATTTTGAATAGTGGTACAGCTACTTCAGAAGGTCAATTGGCTTTATCAACGGATGGTCAGTATTTGACTGTTGGAGGATATGATGCTGTTGTTGGACAGGCTTCTGTAAACAGTACTGCTGGAATTCCAAGAGTAATTGCTCGTGTGAATAGTGCAGGTGCCATTGCTACAAGCGTCCTTACAAGTACCATTCACTCTACTGGATTTAGATCGGTAGTTACTACTGATGGATCTCGTTATTGGACTGCTGGAAATGGAGTAGGTGTAACTTCTTTACTTCACCAAGGGAATACAACTCCTGTAACGCCAACGACAATTTCATCAACTTTAACCAATCTTAGAACGGTTAACATTTTCAATAACCAATTGTATGTAAGTACAGGTTCAGGTTCTCAAGGTATTTACGCAGTTGGTACTGGTGTGCCGACTACTACTGGTCAAACTAGTGTTATTAATTTACCACAAAACGGTATGTATGCGTATCAAATGGTAAACCGTGGTGGTTCTAATTGGAACTGCTACGCTGGAACAGATAGTGCTCCTGGAATTTACAAATGGTCTTCAACAGATAACGGTGCCACTTGGACAGCAAGAGGAAGTGTTTCAAATGTACTTCCAATCTACGGTATTACTGCTGCAAATAATGGAACCAGCGTTGATTTATACGCAACTACAGTTTCATCTATTTTGAAATTGACAGATGCTACGGCATTCAATGCAACTATTGCTGGTACAATTTCAACCATTGTAACGGCTCCAACCAATACTTTCTTTAGAGGTATTGCTTTTGCTCCAATTGCTGCTAATGCGCCACTTATTGCAACTGCCGGTTCTCCAGCAGCTGTTAATACAACATACGGTACTGCTTCTGCAACGCCTGGTACATTTACGGTTTCTGGAAATAACTTGAGTACAGATATCGTTTTAACTGCACCTGCAGGATTCGAGATTTCTCAAGATGGTATTTCTTATGCTTCTACGCAAACATTAACACAAACTTTAGGCGTAGTAGCTTCAACAACAATTTCTGTTCGTTTGGCTGCAACTACATTAGCTGGAACTTATTCAGGAAACATCACTTGTGTTTCTTCTCCTGCTACTTCTGTTAATGTTGCGACAACTGCAAGTACTGTAAGCCCATTGGCACTTACAACAACTGGAGCGGTTGCTGACAATAAAATATATGACAGAACAACGACAGCTACTATTTCTGGTGCGGTTCTTTCTAGTACTGTAAATGGTGATGTGATTACTGTTTCTGGTGGTGGTTCATTTGCTGATTTTAATGTAGGTACTGCAAAACCAGTTACTGCTGCATTAACATTAAGCGGAACAAACGCTTCTAGTTATACACTTACACAACCAACAGGTTTAACGGCTGACATCACTGCAAAAGATTTGGCGATTGCTGGTGCTGCTGCTAACAATAAAGCATACGACGGTACTACAAGTGCTACGATTTCAGGAACATTAACAGGAGTAATTGCTCCAGATGATGTGACTTTGAATTCAACTAGCGCTGCTTTCGATAGTCCAGGTGTTGGAACTGCTATTCCAGTAACTTCCAATTCAACACTTTCAGGTGCAGATTTCGGAAACTACAATCTTATTGATGCAACTGGTTTGTCTGCTGATATTACTCCAAAACAATTAACTATTGCTAGTGCAACTGCACAAAACAAAGTTTTTGATGGAAATACAGCTGCAATTATTACAGGAACATTAACTGGAGTTGTTTTTCCAGATGATGTGGATTTTAATGGAACCGGTACTTTCGCTACTTCAGCGGTAGGTGTTGGCATTGCGGTTACTTCAACAAGTACACTTTTTGGTGGTGATATTGCAAATTATAGTTTATTGCAACCAGTAGGTTTAACAGCAAATATTACTGCTGCTGCTTTATTACCACAAGCCATTACTTTCAATCCTTTAGCGGATGTAGAGTATGGAAGTGGCACTTTCAACTTGACTGCTACTGCTGACTCAGGTTTGACAGTTAGTTATTCAAGTTCAAATACGAACGTTGCAACTGTTTTAGGAAATGTTGTAACGATTGTAGGTGTTGGATCAACAACTATTACTGCGATACAAACGGGTGATGCTATTTACGATTCTGCTACTCCAGTAGATCAAAACCTTAACGTAACTCCAAAAGCACTTACAGTTACAGCAACAGCTGACAACAAAGTGTACGATGGAAATACAATCACAACGATTTCTGGAACATTAAATGGAATCGTTGGTGCTGATGTTGTTACTTTCACTGGATTGGGTCTTTTTGATTCAGCAGATGCTGCAAATGGAATTAATGTAACTTCATTCTCGACTTTAGGCGGAGCACAAGCTGCCAATTATACCTTAACACAACCAACAGGTTTAACCGCGAACATTACACCAAAAGCATTAACAGTACTTGGTGCTGTTGGAGCTAACAAAGTGTATGACGGAACTACTGCTGCTACCATTAACGGCGCTTCTTTAGATGGTGTTATCGGATCTGACGACGTTACTGCTAATGGAACAGGAACTTTCGCTACTAAAAATGTAGGAACTGCAATTGCCATTACAGCTACGATTTCATTAGCTGGTGCACAAGCGAGTAACTATACTATTGCTGCGCAACCAACAGGATTGTCTGCGAACATTACTCCAAAAGCATTGACTATTTCAGGTTTACTTGGAGGAAATAAATTGTATAACGGAAACACTGCTGCAACTTTAATCGGAACAGGTTCTTTAGTAGGTATTGAAGGTGTTGATGATGTAGTTCTTTCTGGAACTCCAGTAGCGGTTTTTGCTAACAAAAATGCTGGTACTGCAAAACCATTAACTATTACAGGTTATTCGATTTCTGGTGTTGATGCTACAAACTATACTTTAGCGCAACCAACTGGAGTTACTGCTGATATTACGCCTGCTACTTTAACAGTAACTGCGGCTTCAGCTTTAAACAAACCATTCGATGGAACTACTGCTGCTATCGTTAACGGATTACTTGCTGGAATTATTACTCCAGATGTAGTAACTTTAGTAGGTACAGGTACTTTTGCTTCTTCAGCAATCGGAACTGGAATCGCAGTAACATCTACTTCTACTTTAAGTGGTGCGGATGCTGCCAATTATACATTAACACAACCAACAGGTTTGACTGCTAACATTACTGCTGCTGCAACAGTTTTTGCTGTTGGTGATTTGTCTATTATTGGTTTCCAATTGAATGCGCCTGATAGTTTTGCTTTTGCAACTTGGGTTGACATCACTGATGGAACTTTAGTGAAATTTACTGACAATGCGTTCTTATCAAATGCATCTGCTAATTTGGCAAGCAATGCTAGAGGAAGTGAAAACTTTATCATCTGGAAAAACAATACTGGTGGTGTTATTCCTGCTGGAACGGTAATCACTATTTCAGATAACGTATCTGCTGGTATTACAAGTATCGGTCAAATTGTTTCAGGAAACTTAAGCGGATTGGCTGCAGGAGGTGATAATATTTTTGCTTACCAAGGACCGGCTACTTCTGGTACGAATCCTGATTTTGCTGGTGTAACAACTACAACAACATTCAACGGAACAGTTCTTTTCGGATTGTTTGCGCAAGGCAGTAGTACTGCTACTACTTGGCAAACCACAGGAGCTGGTGTAACTTCTAATTCTTATCTTCCTTCAGAATTGTTAAGTGCCGCAAGTAGTAACATTGCTTTAGCTAGTAATGCTTCTAGAGGTCAATATATTGGTGCAAGAAACAACCAATTGACTTTCAATGCTTACAAAGCGCAAGTAACGAATACAGCTAACTGGACTACTGCTTCTGGTGCTGGAACATTAACTTTAGATACAACAGTATTTACCTTGATGTCACCTGCTGCTATTACTGCAACGGGAACACTTTCTGCTGTAGATACAGTTTATGGAACTGCTTCGGCAACACCAACAACATTTACAATCGCTGCGAATGATTTAACTAACAATTTAGTTTTAACTGCTCCAGCTGGATTTGAGATTTCTCAAGACGGTTTCTCTTATGCAACGACACAAACTTTAGTTCCATCAAGCGGAACGGTAGCTTCAATAACGATTTCTGTTCGTTTGGCTGCTACGACTGTTGCTGGAACTTATTCTGGAAACATCACTTGTGTTTCTGCTCCAGCGGTAACTGTAAATGTGGCTACTGTAGCAAGTACCGTGAGTCCATTAGCGATTACTACCACTGGTGCTGTTGCTGATAACAAAGTTTATGACAGAACCACTGCTGCCACTATTTCAGGAGCTACGGCTGTTGGAACTGTAAATGGCGATATCATCACAGTTTTAGGCGGAGGTACTTTTGCTTCTGCTAATGCTGGAACTGCTGTTGCTGTAACTGCTGCATTAACTTTAAGCGGAACAAACGCTGCTAGTTATACACTAACACAACCAACAGGTTTATCTGCGGACATTACTCCAAAAGCCTTGACTATTGGAAGTGCTGCTGCTTCAAATAAAACTTTTGACGGTACTGATGCTGCTGTTATCACAGGAACATTAACTGGAGTAATTGCTCCGGATGTAGTTTCTTTTAACGGTACAGGTACATTTGCTTCATCAGCTGTTGGAACTGGAATTGCGGTAACATCTACTTGTACATTAACTGGAGCGGATGCTGCTAATTATTCACTAACACAACCAACTGGTTTAACGGCTAACATTACTGCTGCGCCTTTATTGCCACAAACGATTACATTCAATGCATTAGCGAATGTGGTTTATGGTGACGCTAATTTCAACTTGACTGCTACTGCAAGTTCAGGTTTGACCGTAAGTTATATCAGTTCAAATACTAACGTGGCTACCATTTTAGGAAATGTAGTTACGATTGTAGGTGTTGGAACAACAACGATTACCGCTTCACAAGCAGGTGATGGAATTTACGATGCTGCTCCAGTTGTAAATCAAACATTAACAGTTACACCAAAAGCACTTACAGTTACTGCAACTGCTGATAACAAAGTGTATGATCGTACAACTGCTGCAACCATTACTGGTACTTTAGTTGGAATCGTAGGTCTTGATCTTGTTTCTTTTAGTGGAACAGGAACATTTGCTACGGCTAATGCTGGAACTGCCATTGCTGTGACTTCTACATCAACGATTGGTGGTGCTAATGCTGGAAATTATACGTTAACACAACCAGCAGGTTTAGTAGCGGATATCACTCCAAAAGCATTGACTATTTCAAGTGCTGCTGCTTCAAACAAAGTGTTTGATGGTAATACTGCTGCTGTAATTACAGGAACTTTAACTGGAATCATTTCTCCAGATGTAGTTACGTTGGTAGGAACAGGAACATTCGCTTCTTCAGCGGTTGGAACTGGAATCGCTGTAACCTCTACTTCTACATTGACAGGAGCTGCTGCGGCTAACTATTCATTGACACAACCAACTGGTTTGACAGCAAATATTACTGTTGCTCCAACTACATTGGCTGTAGGTGACATTTCGATTATTGGATTTAATTTGAATTCACCTGATTCATTTGCTTTTGCAACTTGGGTAGATATTAATCCGAATACTTACATCAAATTTACAGATAACGCTTTCTTAAGCGCAGGTTCTGCTAATGCTACTAATAACGGTAGAGGAGGAGAGAACTTTGTGATTTGGAGAAACAACGGTGGAACTATTCCTGCTGGATCTGTGATTACGATTACTGATAATACTACAGCGTCAATCACCAATAACGGAACTATCGTTTCAGGAAACTTAAGCGGATTGTCAGCTTCTGGAGATAACATCTTTGCTTATCAAGGTGCTGCTACTTCAGGAACAAATCCTGATTGGGCAACGAATACAAATCCAACGACTTTCAACGGAACGATTCTTTTCGGATTGTACGCTCAAGGTACATCAGCTACTGCATCATGGATTACAAGTGGAATTGCTACTTCAAACAATTCTTACTTGCCATCGCAGTTGAATGTTGCTAACGGAAACATTGCTTTTGGAAGTTTATCTTCTAGAGGTCAATATATTGGATCAAGAAGCAATCAAACTACATTCAACGCCTACAAAGCTATGGTAACGAATTCAGCGAATTGGACGATTGGTGCTGGTGCTGGTGTGGTAACGCTTAATACAACTAGCTTTACTTTGGCAACTGCTCCAACAGCTTCAGTTATTTCTGGTTCAGCTACTATTTGTGCTGGAGCCTCTACAAGCTTAAGTGTTGCTGTAACAGGTGGAACTTCTCCATTTACAGTGGTTTATACAGATGGTGCGAATAACTTTACAGTAAGTGGTTATGTAAGCGGAACTAACATTTCTGTTACGCCAGCAATTTCAACAACTTATACTTTAGTTTCGGTAACAGATGCAAATAATTTGGTTGGAACTGGTAATACAGGTTCTGCTATTATTACTGTTAACACTCCAACATTGTGGTATGCAGATGCTGATAATGATGGTTTTGGAGATTTGGCTACAACCTTATCTGCTTGCGTTCAACCGGGAGGTTATGTAGCTAATAGTTCAGATTGTGATGATACAAACATTAATATCTATCAGTTTGCTGGGTTCTTCGTAGATGCAGATGGTGACGGATTTGATAACGGAAGTGCTTCTGTTTGTTCAGGATTAACAGCTCCAGCAGGATATTCAGCTACATCAGTTGGTACTGATTGTGATGATACTACCGCTACTAAAACAGTTACGTATCCTTACTACACTGATGCTGATTTAGATACTTATGGAGCGATTGCTTCCGGTGTAACACAATTGTGTACAGCGGCTAATGTAGCGCCTTCAGGTTATTCAGTAAACAACCTTGACTGTGATGACACTGATGCGTTGTTGAATCCAACGAATCCATGTTCTACAGGAAAAGTGGTTAATTTGACGATGTTTGTTCAAGGTTACTATTCAGGTGGTTCTACGATGGCTTCTGTTAAGTACAATCAATGGGATTTAGTTAGTGCCGAGCCATCTGCTTTAGATGTTGAGGATATGACTGTTGAGTTGCACGATGCTGTAGACTATTCTTTAGTTGATACTGCAGTTGGTACTTTACATACTGATGGTTCGCTTTCTGTAACCTTCAATACTGCTGCTGCAGGATCTTATTATGTTGCAGTGAAAGGAAGCAACTTGGTTCAAACTTGGAGTGCTACACCACAAGCTGTGGGTACTACACCGTTGAGCTATGATTTCTCTACTTCGGCTTCACAAGCTTATGGAGATAATATGTTCGAAGTAGAACCAGGTGTATTTGCGATGTATCAAGGAGATTTATCACCAGATGATTTGGTTGACTTCGGTGATTATGTTGTTTGGGAAGGAATTTATCTTTCTGAAACACCTTACGGAGTACAGGCAACGGATTTGAATGGAGATGGATTGGTTGACTTTGGAGATTACATCATTTGGGAATCTACTTACTTGGCTGGAATCTTTGGTAACTATCC
>CANGTL010000012.1 GCA_947456815.1 Flavobacteriaceae bacterium | reverse complement strand
TTTACCTTGTTCGTTTACGAATTTCAATAAGAAGTCTGCATCTTTATAATCAATGTATTTGATTCCAGATTTTTTGAAACGGCAATACTTTTTCGTTTTGTTGGTTTCAATGTTTAAAGGTGTAAGATATCTGATATCTCCATCTTTTTTTCCTGAAGCGGATTGTTGTAGAGTTGCCATAGTTACGCTTTTGCTGCTTTTAATTTAGTTCTTCTTCTTTCTGCCCAAGAGATGGCGTGCTTGTCTAAACTTACAGTTAAGAAACGCATCACTCTTTCGTCACGTCTAAATTCAGTTTCAAATGCGATAAGCACTTCACCTGCTACTTTGAATTCGAATAAATGGTAAAACCCACTTTTCTTGTTTTGGATCTCATAGGCCATCTTTTTCAGACCCCAATCCTCTTTAGATATCATTTCTGCTCCTCTGGACGTAAGAAATTCTTCGAATTTGCTCACTGTTTCCTTTACCTGAACATCAGATAAAACGGGATTTAAAATGAAAACAGTTTCATAATGATTCATAATACTTATAGGTATAAATTTTAATAATTTTGCAAAAGTAAACATTTTTTTTAAATAAACAAGAAAAATGCGTTTTTTATCGTTTAAACGCAAAAAAAGCCGATAAAGATTAGGCTGGTTAGAAAAAACATTTTACTTTCGTCATTCCAAATCTATAATAAATAAAATTATGAAACTAAATTGTGTTGTCGTAGATGATAGCTCCATCCAAAGGATGATCATCGCAAAGTTAGTGAATAATCACCCAAATTTACACTTAATTGGTGATTTTTCTAATGCAATTGAAGCAAAAAATTGCATGTCTGTTCATACCGTGGACTTAATCTTTCTAGATATAGAGATGCCAGTCATTAGCGGTTTTGATTTTCTTGACGGTTTAAAAACAAAACCGCAAATCATTTTTATCACGTCAAAAGCCGAGTACGCTATGAAAGCGTTCGATTATGATGCAACGGATTACCTACAAAAACCGATTGCATTAGATCGTTTTAACGCTTCTGTAAAACGTGCAATGGATTTTCACATGTTGAAAAAAGAAAACCAAGAAGAAGAAGGTGAGCACATTTTTATTAAGAGTAATCTTAAAAAATTAAAAGTGTACACATCTAAAATCAAATGGATTGAAGCTTTTGGAGACTACGTAAAAGTGGTAACTGAAGAAGATAGTAATTTAGTGCTATCAACAATGAAGTCTTTTGAGAAGGATTTATCCAAAGATAAGTTCATACGCGTTCATAAGTCATACATTATTAATATTGATAAAGTAGAGAGGTTTAATAGTAAGTTTGCCGAAATCGGGATTACAAAAATACCATTAAGTAGAAACAAGAAAGAAGATCTTGTCCGCGCTTTAGCAATAGCTTAATAAAAATCAACATTCACAGCAACTTTAATTGCTCTGAATTGTGAAACACTTTCAAAACTATCCAGGATTTTCTGGATAGTTTTTTTTATGGTTACTAATGATTGTTCCTGAGGTATCTTTATAAGGATTGTTCTAATGTACTCATTTCTGACTCTACTTATGCTTGGTTCTTCCGGCCCAAGAACAGGTAATTTTAGATTTTGCAACAATACTTCATTTAACCAAACCGAACCTTGCTTGAGCTTTTCATAGTCTCGATGTTTCAACGTGAGTTTAATCAATCTGTAAAAAGGTGGATAATGATATAATTGTCTTTCATGCATTTGTTCTTTATACATACCCACATAATCATTTCGGGTGACCTGCTGAATGGTATTGTGAGCTGGGTTATACGTTTGAATAATTACTTTACCTTGCTTTTCGGATCTTCCGGACCTTCCTGCCACTTGAGTCAACATTTGAAAACTTCTTTCAAACGCCCTAAAATCGGGATGGTATAACATATTGTCTGCATTCATAATACCGACCAACGTGACATTATCAAAATCCAACCCTTTCGCAAGCATTTGGGTTCCTACCAAAATATCGATTTCACGATTTTTGAAAGCATCAATAATTCTGTCGAATCCAAACTTACCGCGCGTGGTGTCTTGATCCATTCGTCCAATTTTGGAATTTGGAAATAGTGCGTTCAATTCTTGTTGAATTTGCTCAGTTCCAAAACCTTTTGTTGATAAATGAACGCTTGAACAAGAATGACAGTGCGTTGGGTTTGAAATTGAATATCCACAATAATGACATCGCAATTGATTCTTTGATTTATGAAAGGTCAAACTAACATCACATTGAATACATTGAGGAACATGTCCACAAGTTATACATTCTACTATAGGTGAAAAACCTCTTCGATTTTGGAACAAAATTACTTGCTCATTTAATGACAATGACTTTGTTATTTCATCAATAAGTGAATCACTGAAATGACCCGTCATTCTTTTTCTAAAGTATTTATCTTTTAAGTCGATCGATTCAATTTCTGGCATTTGAACATTTCCATAGCGTTCTGAAATTTCAACCAATCCATACTTTTGAGATTGGGCATTACTATAGGTCTCAATACTAGGTGTCGCTGAACCTAATAATACTTTCGAACTATGTTTGCTTGCTAGGACAATTGCAGCATCTCGAGCATGATAACGTGGCGCAGGATCTTGTTGCTTAAAAGTAGTTTCATGTTCTTCATCGATTATTATTAAACCTAGTTTGGAAAACGGTAAAAACAGTGCCGACCTTGCTCCAATTACAATTTGAGCTTTTTCAGAACGCAGTTGAACTTGTTTCCATACTTCTACCCTTTCATTGTTAGAATACTTAGAGTGATAAACGGCCACTTTGTTGCCAAAATGCAAACGAAGTCGATCTAGCAATTGCGTGGTTAATCCAATTTCAGGCAACAAATACAAAACTTGCTTTTCTTGTTGTAAATACTGTTCGATTAACTTTATGTATATTTCAGTCTTGCCGCTAGAAGTAACACCATGCAGGAGACATACTTCCTTTTCTTCAAATTTAGTTTGAATTTCCTCAAGTGCTTTTTGTTGGAACACACTTAATTCTAATATTTCATCATTAATCGCGCCTTCATAATTGACTCTATCTTGTTGAATGAAATACGCTTCAAAAATACTTTTGTCAATCAAGGCTTTTAGTGTGGCTGAAGACGAACCAGATTTTTCTAATAAGATTTTTACAGAAATTGGTTTCTGATCAGTGGCCTGCAGTTGAAAGTACTGCAAAATCATCTCAGTTTGCTTTGCTCCTCTAAGTGAATCCAGCAGTTCGAGTAATTGCGCTTCAGACTGATAAGTTTGGTGTAATCGAATATATTGAACTACTTTGGGTTTATAACTTTCAACGACTTCTTCTTGAACGGATAAAATGCCTTTATCTAGCAATTTTTGAATTACAGGAAAAACATTCTTCTTATTTAAAATTCCAACTACGTCTGCAACTTTTAACGAAGATTGATGGTTCAACGCTTCAAAAACTAGAAATTCATCATCGGTCAATAATGATTCATCGACAAAGTCATTATCTTTTTTCGAAATAATCGTTTCGCTTTCCAATAGTAACGCACTTGGCATGGCGCCGCGATAAACATCTCCAATAGCACACATATAATAGGATGCAATCCATTTCCAATGTTCGATTTGAATCTCATTTACTATCGGAAATTCATCAATAATCTGATGTATTTCCTTCGCTTCGTATGTTGAAGGTTGATTTTGATGTGTATCGACAACTAGTGCAGTATATATTTTACTTTTTCCAAAAGGAACAGTAACGCGCATGCCTTTTTTTAGGAAATGAAATTCTGCCTCAGAAACACGATATGTAAATGTTTTCGATAATGACAGAGGTAAAATTACTTCGGCAAAGAATGACATCAGAAATGAATTAGTGATTATTTGGGACGAATTTTATCCCTTTACTCTCTCCCAAAATTGCGTTCGCCCCAGAAGATTGATTCCTATAAATCCACGAACTTTTAATTTATCTCTAGTTTCTAGTGACATATTGCATTTATAAACTTTTCCATGCTTTGGATCGAGAATCTTACCGTCCGAGTAGCTACCGTCTTTCTCTTTTTTTAGACCTTTAAGAACAATTAATCCAATAATTGGCTTGTTCTTATCTTCGCCATCACATTTATCGCATTTTGGGTTTTTTGCTTTCGAATTCAACAATTCAATGATTCTTCCATAAACCCGATTGTGCTTCTCAAAAATTTCAATCACTGAAGTTGCTTTTCCTGTTTCATCGTCAATCGTCCTCCATCGACCAAAAACAGAATGTGTTTGGGCAACAGTTAGATCTGTCATAAATATTAGAAAACTTACTAAAACGAACTTATTCATGTGATTTATGCCTTTTCAGTTTATTAATAGCCGCATCCAATTCAAATCCTAACAATAAAATCATACAATTGATCCAAATATAAAACATCATAATCAAAAGCGTACCAATAGATCCATACAACTGATTGTACTTGGAAAACTTGATGACCCATATTCCAAAAACATAAGATGATAAGATAATTAGAATTGTAGTAAATACGGACCCAATTGAAATAAATGATCTGTTCTTATCATGTTTAATTCCAAATTTAAATAGAACGGAAGTAGTAATTAATATCATCAAAATTACAAATGCATACCTTCCCAAAATGATTAGTGGAATACGATCACTCAAAACATCCTGAATGATTGTTTTTTGTATAAACACCTCAAAAACAACAATCATAGCTACCGTTACTAAAAGCAAAAAAGAAAGCAAAAGCGAAATACAAAGCGCTACAAAATACTGCCGAAAGAACCCTCTTTTTATGATTACGTGATGAGAAGTTTCAAACCCACCAAGAATGGCATTCAATCCATTGGCCATTAAGAAAATTGCCATTATAAATCCAGATGACAACAAACCAGAATGACTATTATTGAGAATGTCATTGATAATAGAAGCAATCGCGTCATAAGTATTAGGCGGCACACTTTCAGAAACAAAATTCAAAAAATCCTGCTGAAAACCTTCGATTGGGATATAGGGAATTAAGTTCAGAATAAACAAGGCAAACGGAAACAACGCCATAAAGAAACTAAACGCAATAGCACCTGCACGATAGGACAATGCTCCTTCCGCGATTCCTAAACCATACAGTTCAAGCAAGTCATAAAGAGATAATCCTTGCAACCACGGCAACTTGATTCCCTGAAGCGGCTTCACAACATTCCGCAAGATTGGGATTTTCTCAATAGAGGCTTCTATTTCTTTGCTCATTTAAACTGCTTTTAAACTTAAATCCATATTATGCACAGAATGCGTCAATGCTCCTGAAGATATATAATTCACGCCACAGTTGGCGTACTCACGAATGGTTTTCTCATTAATATTTCCTGATGATTCCGTTAAGCATTTCGAACCAATCATGGCCACAGCTTTTCTAGTATCTTCAAAATTAAAATTATCAATTAAGATTCTGTAAACGCCTTCACTTTCTAAAATTTCACTGATTTCATCGAGATTTCTCGCTTCTACAACAATTAGTAAATCGAGGTTATTCTCTTTGAGAAATGCCTTTGTTTTATGAATTGCATTTGTAATTCCTCCAGCAAAATCATTGTGATTGTCCTTCAACATAATCATGTCATATAATGCAAAACGATGATTTTCACCGCCACCAATCTTCACCGCCCACTTTTCTGCAGCGCGAAATCCTGGCGTAGTTTTTCTAGTATCTAAAATTTTAGTTCCAGTTCCTTCTAACAATTTAACAAAATGATTTGTTTTTGTTGCTATGGCAGACATTCGCTGCATTGAATTCAATACCAATCGTTCGGCTTTTAATATAGATTGGGAACTTCCTGATACGTAAAAAACGATATCGCCATATTGCACAGTCGAGCCATCATTGATCAAAATTTCTACTTCTAATGATTGATCGACGTGTTGAAAAATCATTTTCGCAAATTCAACTCCAGCAATAATTCCATTGTCTTTGACTAATAACTTAGCTTTGCCTTTCGCCGTAGCTGGAATACAAGCCAACGAGCTGTAATCTCCAGGGCCGATATCTTCCCGAATGCCGTTTTCAATGATGCCAATTAATTCTTGCTGAAATTGTAATTCTGAAATCATTTTTGCTTTATTGATAGGCTAAAATAGGATTTATTTTGAGTATTTAAAAATTTTAAATCTTCAATTCTGTAAAAAAGAACCTAAGCAAAAAATCTATAGATTAAAATTCCAAACTCCGTTACTGTAATGAAGTTGCCCACTTCTTACTTCCAGCGGACAATCAAAATTGTTTGTATACAATGCACCCGTACCCAAACCTTGAGGCATCGGACTATTTTGCAAATAGGTCCACTGAGCGATCGCATTTAGTCCAACGTTACTTTCCAAAGCGGAAGTAATCCACCAACCTATCTGATATTTTTCAGCCAAATCAATCCACTGTTTTGTTCCTCGAAATCCACCTATAAAACTAGGTTTCAAAATGATGAATTGCGGTTTGATTTTTACCAATAACTCTTCTTTTTTAGCCAATGAAAACACACCGATAAGTTCTTCGTCAAGTGCAATTGGAATTGGAGTGATTTTGCACAGCTCTGACATCCTGTCATGCTGATTTTTTTCTATAGGTTGCTCTATGCTATGTAATTTAAAACCAGACAATTGATTTAATTTTACTAAAGCACTTTCTGAATCAAAAGCGCCGTTGGCATCGACTCGAATTTCGATTTGTTCAGAAGTGTAATTTTGTCGAATATACTGTAATAATTGTAGTTCTTTTTCAAAATCAATAGCTCCAATTTTGAGCTTAATACAATGAAAGCCATCTTCCAATTTTTGGTCAATTTGTTGCTTCATAAAAGCTTCGTTTCCCATCCAAACAAGGCCATTAATTGGGATGCTATTTCGGCCATTTGTAAAGTCAGAAGGAAATAACAAAAATGGATTTTCACCTTTCAAAGATTGAAATGCCATCTCCACTCCAAATTGTATAGAAGGAAATTCTGATAGGCTTTGCCACAAGTTTTCTTCTCCCAAGGAAATGTTCTCACATACCCATTTCAGTTTCGCTTCATAATCTGGACAATCATCATAACTCAAACCACGAAGTAAACCACACTCACCGATTCCTTTCTTTCCGTTTTCTTCAAGGATAATAAACCAAGTTTCTTTTTCAGTCAATATGCCACGAGATGTTCCAGATGGATTTTTGAATTGAAGGAAATACTGTTGGTAAGTTGCGATCATTATTGATTTATCTCAAAGTTCGAAGGATTTTCTTGAAGTCTTTAGACGGTAAACCATATTTCTTGAATAGTTCGAAATCTTGTTCTACCTGCTGCTTCCAAGAAATGTTAGGAAAAACATTCTCATTTTTGTATGTCTTATGAATTTCTTTGGCTTCTGAAACGCGATTAGTAAAAAGATACAAATGCGCCAATTCTAATTTTAAATTGATTTCGTTCGGGTCTATCGCAATTCCCGTGTTGTACGCTTCTTCTGCTTTGGTAAACTGTTTTGTGAGTAAAAAATAATCGCCCAACGTAAAATAGTCCATAGCGACGGCCTTGTTAGCACTGATGATTTGAGTTTGAATAATTTCAATCGCCGTTTCATACTGACCACTTTCAAAAGCTTTTGCTGCTTTGTCCCTGATAAGATTTACCAATTTGGCAGTTTCTCCAGTTTGCAATATACAGGCTTCTACTATCGCATCCGATTCTTTCTTTAATTCGATTCCCAAAAGACTTTTATACTCCTTATAGCTGTACTTTTTAGTAATGCTCTCG
The DNA here is from genome assembly GCA_947456815.1 of Flavobacteriaceae bacterium. Classification (GTDB taxonomy): domain Bacteria; phylum Bacteroidota; class Bacteroidia; order Flavobacteriales; family Flavobacteriaceae; genus Flavobacterium. The sequence continues at coordinate 57,388 of CANGTL010000012.1, read as the reverse complement.
AGATAGCAAGCCGAGAATTCTTCTTTCTTATTTAAAGCCTTATAGATTTTTTGATTTTTTACAACATTAATTAGTTCTTGTTTGTGTGCTGTATTCCAACCGCTACTTAGTTTTACATCTACCCAGGGCACTACTTCGAGGACGATTTTCTGATTGAGTAACCAATTTTTACTTTCGAAACCAAACCACATGGCGTTGTTTTGGAAGCAAGTTGTTCCATCAATAGTTATTCGTCTGGCATCTTTGTTTATTGGCTTATTTTGATAAAGACAGGCCTTCTCAGATATTCCGTCTTTTTTGTAGGTGAGCGCTTTTTCTTTCGTTGTAAAAATTGCGTATTTACATTCATCGTTGCCCGTAATTTTGGATAACAAGAATATAGCACCAGCAGAACCTTGGCTGATTCCTATTGGATCTGGAATTGCTTTAAGAATGGAAACCAGACTGCTAGACAATTGTTGATTTTCGTCTAAAAGCGTGATTCTGTATACTATTTCTGTTGTTCCTTCAGGCAGTTCATCAAGTGGAATGATAATTCGATCTCGAGCGCTAACCACAACTTGCTTTGAGGTAGCGCGTTCTTTATCCCAATAGCCGTCGATTTGGGCAAACGTGAATGCGGTAATTAGTAGAAATATAAATGTGAGTTTGTTTTGCATAGTTATTTTTGCTCGTCAAGACGCGGAGGCGCAAAGTTAAATTAGAGTTGTATCGATTTTGAATGCCCTAGCCCCGATAGTAGTGTAAATCCTTTTTTGTTTTTTATAAAAAACGTATGACAACTTCGTTAAGTATAAAAAAAACAAAAAAGATTGCAACGGATAGCGGGATTAGCTCCTAATCTTTACAATTCGATGCTTTGTCCGATTTCGAGTAACATTAGGTCTTTTCCTTTATTAAAAAACTGTTGAATCGCTTCTTGATGATTGATTTCGATGAAACCAAAAGTATCATAATGACAACCTAAAATCTTGTCACAGTCAACGAAATCCGAAGCAAGAATAGCATCTTGTACATCCATCGTAAAGTTATCTCCTATTGGAAGAATCGCTAAATCTAGTTTGGTGCGCAATGGAATTAGTTTCATATCCCATGTAAGGGCAGTATCACCGGCAATATAGATGTTTTTATGTTCGCCTTCAATGACAAATCCACCAGGATTACCGCCGTAAGTACCATCTGCAAAGGAGCTAGAATGGATTGCATTGACGTATTTCACGCGTCCAAAATCGAATTTCCAAGAACCGCCGTGATTCATCATATGCCCTTTAAAGCCTTTTGCCAAATAGTAGGTTACTATTTCCGCATTCGATACTATAATAGCGTTGGGATTGTTTTCGATTAACGCTTCCACATCGAGCGTGTGGTCTTGATGCGCATGTGTAATAAATATATAATCTGGTTTCAGGTCTGCGAGATTGATATGACTCGCTTTTGGGTTAGCAGAGATAAAAGGATCTACTAAGATCGATCTTCCGCTTACTTCAATTCCGATTGACGCATGACCGTAGAAAGTTATTTTCATAATAATTGATGTTTATGAATTATTGACAATAATATCAGACAAAAAGAAAATGAGACATAAAGAAAGTAGCACAGACATGAGAAATGTGCTGATTGCAAGCTTTTTTAACTCTGGATCTAAGTTTCTTGGGTCTTTAATTTTATATACTGTTATTAAATGACTAATCATCGGAAAATAAGCTACTACAAAAATATATTGGTCGAAATGGAAATCATTTAACACCGCGAATACGAGCACCAAGATCATTGCGGTAATCACTAAAAAGTAGTGATAGATTTTAGCTTTAGCACCGCCTATTTTAACTACAATTGTGTTTTTTCCCACTTTTCGATCAGAGAGCTCATCGCGCATATTGTTTAGATTCAATACGCCAACGCTTAGAAGTCCAATCGCAGAAGCTGGCAGGAATAAAAGATAGCCCTCTTCTATCGATTTTGAAAACATAAAATAAATCCCAATCGTGCTGACCAATCCAAAGAACACAAAAACAAAGATATCGCCGTAACCACGATAACCATAGGCGGTATTTCCGACTGTATAACGAATAGCTGAAGCAACTGCTAGTGCTCCGAGCATTAAATAAAACAGTGAATAGACATAATTGGTGTCTTTGAACGAAAAGTAAATCAACGCCATAGCAGAAATCATCGTAAATACGGCAGTTAGTATCATGGCATTTTTCATCGCGGCTGGCGTAATGGCTCCACTTTGAATAGCGCGCTTTGGTCCAACACGATCTTCATTATCCGTGCCTTTTATGCCATCACCATAATCGTTAGCGAAATTTGAAAGTACTTGCAATCCCAAAGTTGTTGATAAAGCGAAAAGCACAATCTTCCAGTTGAAAAGTGACTGCGACATCGCGTAAAAGCTACCGACAATAATGCCTGATACCGAAAGTGGTAAGGTTCGTAATCGTGCTGCTTGAATCCAGTGTTTCATAATTAAAGAATAATTGATTACATCCAATTGCTATCGGATTTTTCGAGTTCATACAGCCACAAATTGACATACTGCTTGATTTTTGTAAAATCTCCCAACTGAAAGGATATATTTCCGCCTGCCGTATGCAAAGTTAGTGAACCTATGTTAATATTCTTATGCCAAAACAGCTGTGAAGTTGTAATGGCTTGAATCCGATTTGGTTCAAGAATTTCATTGCTAATATCCCAGGCACCACTTTGCAGAATGATAAAGTCGTGATTAATAAAAAGTCGACTGTTTCTATACTTAAAATACTGGACAAGTCCAACAAAAATTACATAAACCGGAACTAAATAATCGTAATGATAATCGAAATTAGGAATGATACTTCTCACTTGAATAAAACACAACAATGGCAAAAAAATAGTCAAAAATACAGCAAATCCTAATTTTCGGAAATTGGGTTTTAGCATCACTCCTTTTTCAGGGATTTTCGAAAAAATCAGGTTCAAAATCGCATTTTTTTCGGTTTCGTTGCAACCAGGAATATCGATACTTGATTCTCGTTCCGCTTTATCGCCATGAGTAGCTTGTTTAATCTTGAGTTCCAAAACATCGAGTTTCTTTTGAAAGTAATTTCGCGATATAGTTGTAATTTGTACTTTCTCAGGTTTTACAATTGTGCTATGCTTATTGATGAGGCCATATGAGATCAACAATGAACCTTTTTGTTTATTAACCGAATAATCAAAATACTTGATTAGCATTCGAGCAAGATTAATGACGATTATCAGCAAAATAAAGATCAAGAACAGTATAAAAATACTTTGAACCATTAGCTCAAAATTGACGTAATTCTCGATAGTTTCTTTTTGATACAATTCTTCACCAAATACTTTCTCTACATAATCCAGAAGGGTAAAAAAGAAAATTAGAAGTAAAGAAAAACTCTTAATATAATTAGATGTAATACCCATTTTCATTAAGCTCAGCAAACTAATTTTCAAAAATGGAAGATTTGGTGAAATTGTTTCCTCACTTTCAACGGACTGCACATCGTTTTTAGTGCTATTAGATTCATTTTGAAGCAATGCCGACTTTAATTCTAAAGCCAAATCATGGGAAATGGCTTTAATCTTGCCTTCTTTGTCATTGCTTCCAGCAGTATCTACTTCTAAAGAATACACATTAATAACCCTTTGTAGCAAGTTTTGTGTAATGTTAACTTGTTGAATTTTATACAATTGAACCGTTGTATTGGTCTTATTGAATATACCTTCTTGAATAATAAACTCGTTTTTATTGTGGTCTAGATAAAAGGTGAAATTGAGAAATTTTAAGTAGGCAATTATTCCGATGCAAAGCACTAGAGCCAATAAACTCAAAATTAAATACAATTTGTTGACTTCCTGAAACTTAAGAATATAGATAACAAGCAAAGGTCCGAACGCTCTGCCATAATGATAGAACGTATCAAAAAACAGCACCAAAACTCCAATCGAAGATTGTCTTTGCGGTTTATCAAAAAGGCTTTCCATTACAGTACTTTTTGTATTTTGCCCATCAGTAATTGCTTGATATTTTCCGCTTCATTCTTTAGAATACCGGGAATTTCAATATCGCTTGAGCTTCCTCCAGCAGTAAAGATTTCAATTTTCGCCAATCCAAAATAACGCGATAACAGTCCTTCATGCAATGAAACATGCTGAATTCTATTGTAAGGAATAATGATTGTTTTTGTGGCAATGACACCATAACTGTACAAAACATCGTGCTGACGAAAAGCAAATCCCTTTTTTACAAAACCCAGTCGTAAAAACCCAAGGATGATTAAAAAAAGTGCTGGAATTAATCCGTAAATAATAGCAGCTTTTTCAGCCAATTTTTCATCGTTGAAGACGCCAATAACTGCAGCAGTAGTAATTATTGCAAAAACAAACACCAACTCAATCCAAATGATTTTCCAATAGGCAGATTCTAATTTAGAAAAAGTAACTTCTTCAAATCGAGGAAGCTTTTTTGTGTCTAGAAGATCATTGGTAAAGTTTTCCATTTGCTTTGATTTTAAGGTAACCATTTGTTTTTTCCGAAATCTGGTTTTCTTTTTTCCAGAAAAGCATTTCTTCCCTCTTTGGCTTCTTCGGTCATATAGGCTAATCGCGTGGCTTCACCAGCAAATACTTGTTGCCCAACCATTCCGTCATCGGTCAAGTTCATTGCGAATTTCAACATTTTAATCGAAGTTGGCGATTTCTGCAGAATTTCCTGCGCCCATTGATAAGCCGTATCTTCTAACGCTGCATGAGGCACAACAGCATTAACCATCCCCATTTCAAAAGCTTCTTGTGCCGAATAATTTCTTCCTAAGAAAAAGATTTCTCGAGCCTTCTTCTGCCCTACCATTTTTGCTAGATACGCTGAACCGTAACCGCCGTCAAAGCTTGTAACGTCGGCATCAGTTTGCTTGAAAATCGCGTGTTCTTTGCTTGCCAAGGTCATGTCGCAAACTACATGTAGGCTATGTCCACCGCCAACTGCCCAACCAGGAACTACGGCTATGACAACCTTCGGCATAAATCTAATAAGTCTTTGCACTTCTAAAATATTGAGTCGATGCTGGCCATCTTCTCCCACATAACCTTGATGACCGCGTGCGTTTTGATCGCCACCACTACAAAAAGAATACACGCCATCTTTGGTTGATGGACCTTCTGCTGAAAGCAAAACTACTCCAATAGAAGTATCTTCTTGTGCATCGTAAAAGGCTTGGTATAATTCAGATGTGGTTTTCGGACGAAAAGCATTGCGCACATTGGGTCTGTTAAATGCAATTCTCGCAACCCCATTTGATTTTTTGTATGTTATGTCTTCAAATTCTTTTGCTGTAGTCCAATCAATCATAAGGGTAATTGTATTATTTTAGCGTAAAAATAAACCATTTTTTATATTTTACTAACATTAAATTAATTAAATAGTTACGTAAAAAATAGTATTTTTGAGCGTTCAAATTAAGTTTATGAATCGATTTCTGTCATCTAAAAATAATTATACGATTGCCATCTTGTGGACGATTGTTATCGTTATGGTTGCGCTTTTATATGTGGGCATGACGAAAGAACACGTAACGCTTTTGCCTATCGTCATATTGGGCTTGGTAATAGCGATGATTTTGTGGACATTACTAGATACGAGATACGTCATCAAACAGCATTTTTTGCTTTATCGATCTGGTCCGTTCAGAGGAAGAATTGACATTGAAAAAATCAAAAAGATAAAATATTTTTCTGGGTTGTATGTTCCTGTAACAATGAAACCAGCCTTAGATACAAAAGGTTTTATTATTACCTACAACAACATAGAAGACGTTTATGTCTCACCTGTAAACCGAGATGCCTTTTTAACCGAATTGCTAAAAATCAACCCTGGAATTGAGGTAGCAAAATAAGGTCCTTACGTAAGTTATTCTGAAATAAGATAAATTCCATCATCTTTCATTTCGATTTTGCGGTCTTTGTACAAAGATCCAATCGCTTTTTTGAAAGTCTTTTTACTCATTTTCAAAACGGTTTTGATGTCTTCTGGATGACTGTTGTCATTCAATCGTAAAAAACCTCTGCTTGCTTTGAGTTCATCTAGAATTTTTTGTGCATTGGGCTCGATATTTTGATACCCTAATTTATGAAGTGACACATCAATTTTGTTGTCGGGACGAATCGTCTTGATATAACCTCTCATTCTATCTCCAGTGCGAATCGCATCGTCGTAAACTTCATCTTTATAGACCAAGCCTTTATGCTTTTCGTTGATAATTACGTTGATTCCAATCTCTGTAATGTGCGAAACGATTAAGTCAACTTCCTCCCCATTTTCAACGGTTAAGTTCTCGTTATTTAAAAACTGATTGGTTTTACTAGAAGCAACCAAACGATTGGTTTTCTCATCCATGTACAAATAGACCAAATAACGCTTGCCTTTCTCCATCGGACGTGCTTGCTCTTTAAAAGGAACCAAGATATCTTTTTCCATTCCCCAATCCATAAAAGCACCCACTTGATTCACGTAATTAACGCGAAGAAGCGCAAACTCATTCAACAGTATATACGGTTCTAAAGTTGTCGCAACCGGACGTTCTTCGTGATCTAAATAAACAAAAACAGTCAATTCATCCCCAATCTCAAATTGATTCGGAACATATTTATTAGGCAATAAAATATCATGAATTCCCTCCGGGTCTTCAATTTCATTTCCTAGAAACAAACCAACTTTTGTATCTCGTAGAATGGTTAAAGTGTTGTATTTTCCGATTTCAATCATGTGCAGTAGTTTGGATGTTCTAAGAATCTTGGCAAAGGTACGAAGCCGTTAAACCAATTCTTTAAAGTATTGTAATAATATTTTTTCGTTTTGAAGCGTTGGCGTAAAAACTTCTAGGATAGCAGGCTTTTCGTCTTGAGCATATAAATTAGTAAGACCTTGTACAAGGTTTTCTTCAGTACTTGCGGTAATGTATTCTAATCCATACATCGTTGCCAAATGTTCTGCGGTTAAACAATGAGCCGTTTCGAAAAAAGTATTGAATAGTGGTGTTTCTTCGTGCCCTGGCAAAATTCTAAAAATTCCACCGCCACCGTTATTGATCAGAATGATTTTGAAATTCTTTGGGATGTACTGATTCCACAATGCATTACTATCGTACAAAAATCCAATATCTCCAGTAATAAAAGTCGTTTGAATATTATTGGCAACAGCAGCACCAATGGCTGTTGAAGTACTTCCGTCGATACCACTGGTTCCGCGATTACAGAACACCGCAATACTTGGATCTATTTCAAACAGCTGCGCATATCGAATCGCTGAACTATTACTAATTTGTAGCTGCGAATTCCTAGGTAATCTAGGGATTATAAGTTCAAATGCTTTGAAATCTGAAAAAGCTATTTTGTCTAAGTACAATTCATGCTTTACTTTCCTGGTCTCCTGAATCTTCTGCGCTTTTTGGGCATAATCACTTTTTACTATTTTGGTAAATGGTAACACTTGACGGAAAAAATCGTTAGGAGTAGCTTCAAAATGATGCGCCAGCGCCCCAAAAGTATTGTAAGCTCTAAGTGGGTCAATATGCCAATGATGCTCCGGTCGGTAGGTTCGCAGCATCGCTTTGATTCGTTTTGAAACAATCATTCCTCCCAAAGTGATTAGAATTTCAGGCTGAAATGCCAAGAAATCCTTTTCCTTGAACGGGGTTATAATAGTATCGATGTTACTCAAAAATGTTGGATGCGAGACATTTGAAGTTACTTCAGTCATCACCACAATAGAAGGATCATTGGCTACCGCTCTGATAATTTCTTCATCTATTTCGTTTGGATTATTTACACCAATAAGAATCAATTTCCTTTTTGAAGAATTCCAGATATTAGTGCAAGCGATGATGTCTTCTATTGAAATACTTTTAAAAACTTTTGCAAAACCCGACAACGTTGGATCTACAATCAATTTTTTTGTAGTTAAATACAAAGGCTCTTCAAAAGGCGCATTGATGTGCGTCGGTCCTTTTCGAGTGCGAGCCGTTGTGATCGCTTCGTTGATTTTGTAATCATTTTCAGGTGTTTCACCTTCTGTCAAATTTGCATTGTATAGCGAATGATTTTGAAATACATTCATCTGACGAATGGTTTGTCCATCACCAATGTCAATTTTACTCAACGGTCGATCTGCAGAAATCACAATAAATGGAATTTGGCTGTAAAAAGCTTCCGCAAATGCTGGATAATAATTCAGCAATGCAGAACCCGAAGTGCAAACCACGGCTACCGGCTTGTTGATTTGTTGGGCTATTCCAAGAGCAAAAAACCCAGCGCACCGTTCATCCGCGATACTATAACATCTAAAATTTGGATTGTTTGTAAAACCAATTGTCAGTGGTGCATTTCTAGAACCGGGAGAAATCACAATATGTTCAACACCTTTAGCCAAACAAATTTGGATAATACTTTGCGCTAAAGGAATCTTGGAATATATCATTGGATCATCAAATGAAGCGCAAAAATACAAAGTAAAAGCCTAATTTAGCGTTTCTTTAAGAGCATAATTCTAAAAAAACGGAATATATTTGTCTTTGAAAAAAATGCCAGATCAAATTTTATTTCAATGAAAAACCTTCAGTTTAGACTTCTCATTGTATTTCTTTTATTCTCTTGCTTGCAAGTTCCTGCGCAAACCAAAATTAATTTTGACGAAAGTGGCTATCAATCTGTTTTGGCTCGCGCTAAGAAGGAACACAAACCAATCTTCTACATGATGTATGCCTCATGGTGCACGCATTGCAACAAGATGAAAAGTGAAGTATTTACCGATACGCTGGTAATTAATTTTATGAATAAAAATTTCGTCTGTGCATGGCAAGATGTAGAGAAAGGCGAAGGTGATTTTTTTAGAAAGAAATTTGGCATTCGGTTTTATCCAACATTCCTATTTCTGAACGAAGATGGCAAAGAATTATACAATATTAGTGGCGAATTTACCTCTGCGACCTTTATAAGTGAAGCACAAAATTCATTAACTAAAGAAAAACAATTGCCGTACCTCGCAGAACAATTCCTCGCCGATGTGAGCAATAGCGATAAATGTCTAGCATATCTAATGGCTTTGAATAAAGGACGGGATCGCACCTTATTATCACCAATTGCGCATCAATACTTAGCCACGCAAAACGAGGACAAACTCGTCACAGCAAACAATTGGAAAATTATTGCCAATGCCATTACTGACCCACAGTCGAGAGAATTTCAATATGTTTTAAATCACCAAAAGGAATTTGAAGCGGTGGCGTCGCCCAAGAGAGTACAACGAAAAATCGAAAATATTGTCGTTGAATTGCTGTCACCAGCACTTGAATACAAAGACACTATAACATACGCCAAGAAACGATTAATCGCAAAAACTATTCAAACTGCAAAGAATGACTCTTTGGTAAATTCATTCGATATGCAAATGGCTGAGCACACCAAGAACTGGAGGAAATATAAACAGATTACGACAGCAACTGTTGACAAATATTACGCTAAAGACCCTAAAACGTTGAAAGATGTGGCGAGTGTTTATTTGAAAAACATCAACGATTCCGCAGGTTTAAATACTGCAATTGGTTGGGCTAAAAAAGCGGTTTCCATCGTTGAAAACTATGATAACCAAATACTTTTGGCGCGTTTGTATCAAAAAAATAAAAATCTAAAGGAAGCCATTCAATATGCGACTGCTGCGAAAAACAAGAATGGGTCGATTGGGTTTAGCACCAAAGAGGCGGACGAATTATTACTCGAACTAAATTCAAAGCATTAAACAATGAATGTAATCATTAGAAATGCTACTTTAGAAGATATACCGCAAATCCTAGAAATAGTCAACCATGCCATTTTGCACACCACTTCAAACTATTTGTATGATTTGCAAACTTTGGAAAATCAGTTGCAGTGGTTTGAAGATAAGAAATCAAAAAAATTCCCCATCATTGTTGCTGATCATAATGGAACCGCGGTTGGTTTTGGAACTTATGGCACCTTTCGTGAAAAGATTGGATATCAATATACCGTAGAACATTCCGTGTACGTCGCACCAGATTTTATCGGAAAAGGAATTGGAAAACAGCTACTACTTGCTTTAATTGTAATTGCAAAAGATGCAGGCTATCATACCATGATTGGTGGCATAGACGCTTCCAATACAGGAAGCATTGCTTTTCACAAAAAATTCGGGTTTGTAGAAACTGGAATTCTAAAAGAAGTGGGATTCAAATTTGGAAAATGGTTGGACTTGCAGTTCATGCAGTTAATCTTAAAATAAAAAAGGAACTTCAATATGAAATTCCTTTTCTTTTTTATCCTTTTATCCAACTCACAATGGCATCATCTGTTGGCAGTACTTGCGGTGAAATCACCTTAGCCAATTCACCTTTTTCGTTGATGAGATATTTTTGAAAATTCCATTCTACTTCGGAATCTTGTAAACCGTTTTTCGCTTTTTGAGTTAGAAACTGATATATCGGATGCATATCACTTCCTTTCACAGAGATTTTACTCATCATCGGGAAAGTCACGCCGTAATTCATCTCGCAAAAGGTTTCAATTTCAGCATTCGTTCCTGGTTCTTGCTGTCCAAAATTGTTTGCAGGAAAACCGATAATCACAAAACCATTGTCTTTATATTCTTTGTAGATTTTTTCTAAATCTTTGTATTGCGGCGTCAATCCGCATTTGGACGCGGTGTTTACCACCAAGATTTTCTTTCCCTTTAAAGTCGCAAAATCAAAAGTTTTTCCAGAGAGATCTTCGACTTTAAATTGGTAGATGTTTTGCTTTTCCATAGCTTCTATAGTTGAATTAGTTTTGTTTTGAGTTTGTCCTTGGCAATTCCAAAATAGAAAAGATGCCAATGCAAAGTGAAGTAAGTTTTTCATGATATTATTTTTTTAAATGTTTCTTATAACTCAAATACGAAAAGAACCCTAAAACTGCGACACAAGCCACCGAATAATAAACAAAACTTGGCGTCACTACTTTATCTCCACTAGCATACGAATGCATTCCAGTAAGGTAGAAGTTCACTCCGAAATAAGTCATCATAATCGAATAAAAAGCAATAACACTCATCAAATTGTAAATCCATTTTCCACGTAAAGCTGGAACAAATCGCGCGTGAATTACAAATGCATAAATCATAATGCTAATCAAAGCCCATGTTTCTTTTGGATCCCATCCCCAATAACGTCCCCAACTTTCATTCGCCCACTGACCGCCAAGAAAGTTTCCAATCGTAAGCATCACCAATCCAATCGTTAGCGCCATTTCGTTGATATAAGTAATCTCTTGAATATTCAAATCCATTTTGGCTTTGTTCTTCTTGTTGGTGAATAACATCAAAATCAATGCTACCACTCCAAGTACCATGGCCAACGTAAATGGACCGTAACTAGCGACAATAACTGCCACGTGTATCATCAACCAATACGAATTGAGTACAGGTTGCAAATTCGCAATAGACGGATCCATCCAATTCCAATGCGCAATCATCAAGATCATCGAAGCGACAAAAGTTCCAGATGCAACCGTCAGTTTCGATTTGATATCAAAAGCCAACGTAAAAAACATCGTTGCCCAAGCCACATAAATCATACTCTCGTAGGCATCACTCCATGGCGCATGTCCAGAAATATACCAACGCGCGATTAATCCCGCAGTATGAAGCAGAAATAGAACTCCAATAAGGATATGAAAACCATTAATCACATAACGAATAGCTTTCTTTTCAAAGAATATATTGACGATAGTAAAAAGTAACATGAGCACACCAGTCAACATGTATAAGTAATACAACTTTTTGAAAATGTCGTATTTGTTATAAATGATTTCAGAAGAAATTTTGTCATCGTTTGGGCGAACAGCACTTCCAAACTTTTTCTGGTAGTTTTCGATACTTTGCAAAAAGAAATTGGCGTTGACGTAATCCTTTTTAATTGTCGCACTATCCAAAGCACTCATATATAAAGGAAGAATATTTTTGGTAAATGTAGAATCGATTCCGTGAATGTTGGCTTGATTCAATTCCAAATACGAAATCCACTTATTGTTAGGATCTTTAGGGATCGGGAAAATTCGAAGAATACTGCCGCTTAAAGCCGAATTCAACAAATTTACTTTACGATCGGTTTCGATAAAGTCTTTTTGAAACTGATCCGGAATCGAAGCTTTATAGGCTTCTTCGATATAAGATGACAATTTATAATTGCCTTTTTCATCAAAAAACTTGATGAATGACGCATATTTTTCTTTCGAATTTAGACCGATAATTTTCCGAATGCTGTCGTTTCCGTTTTTGATGTAAATCAATGGCACTTCGAACCAAACTCTCGGAAATTGAACCATCGACAAAAAGACCTGATCTGAATTCATTTCTTTGTAAGTATCGCTTTTGCTGACTTTGCGCAACAATTCAGATGAAAACGTATTGACTGGTTTCATTCGTCCGCCTTCATCTTGCACGATCAATCGTCCAAACTTCGCGGCATGTTCTTCGGTTACTTTGTATCGATTCAACAACGAATCTATTTGGTTTTGCGTTGGAGCGTGATTCATGTGGTTTTGAGAAAACACGTTGCAACTCAATAATAGCAACAGTATTGAGAGCAATTTTGCTTTTTTGTTCTTAACAACTTCTAATTTTCGTTTGAGGTCGGCAAAGCGCGAATGTTTGGTAAATAATATTGACATCAAAGCAAAGAACAGCATGAAATAGCCAATATAGGTAATCAAAGTTCCCCAGAAATCATGATTGACAGAAAGTACGGTTCCTTTCTCATCAGGGTCAAAGGAAGATTGAAAAAAACGATAGCCACCGTAATCCAAAATATGATTCATATAAATGCGAGCCTCAGACTTTTTATTGCCATCCAAAACCGTTACTTGACTTTCAAATGCGGCATAGCTTTTTTCGGTTCCTGGATATTTAGTGGCGATAAAATCATTAAGTTGTACCTTAAAAGGAAGCTCATACGCTTTACTTCCAAATGCCAAAGTAAAATCTAATTTACCAAGAGTAATCACTTGAGGTTCTCCAACTTTACCTTTTGAACCTGTGAGTGTTACCTCTTTTGTTTTACCTTGAGATTGAATAGTTATCACAAGAGCATCATCATGCTTTTTTGCTTTGAAATCATTGTTAGAGACAAATGTTTTGAATCCCTTTTTGGCTGGTTCGGGAAACACAAATTGAGAGCCGCCAACATTGTATAAGGAACGCATCATCAGCGGTTGAACAGAATCTTTGATGACTCTTCCTTGCATTTTGTCAGCCATTCGCATGAATTGGCCTTCGAACGGTGTTTCCATCGTATACGTCTCGCCTGTCGTGTTGATATTTATAGCTCCTTTGGTATATTTGTTTAGAGCAAAAAGGGTATTGTGAATGTTTTGAATTTCGCCTTCCTTTAAATAATGTTCATGTCGAGAGCCATCGCCTGATTCGACCATTTTAAGATATACTTTTCCGTTGGGATCTTCTTTTATCGACTCAGTGGCTCCCATGATAAAGTTCTTATAGGAAACTTCGAAAGGAATATCGGCAAAATCATCTGAAATGTCAAAATCATTGTTGGTCACTGGTGAAAGCAACAACGATTTTTCGAATATTCTGCGTTTCATTTGGCCTTTGTACTCACCATCTACGAATAGTGTAAGAAATGTCTTGTCGGAATAAATTTGGTTTTCAGCAGCACCTTCGCGAATAGGCATCATCCCTTCGTAACTCACGTAACGAGTAATGATAGCTCCAATAATAATGAATATGAAAGATAAGTGAAGTAATAAAGTTGCCCACTTTTCTTTTTTAAGAAGCTGATATCGTCTAATATTTCCAAAGAAATTAATCAGAAAAAATAAGTGAATTGCTTCAAACCATTTAGTGTTGTATATGAGAATTCGAGCAGTATCGGTGTTGTATTCGCTTTCAATAAAAGTCCCAATCGCCATCGATGCAGCATATGAAAGGAACAAGAAAGCCATTAAGCGCGTTGAGAATAGAAAGGAAAGTACTTTTTTTTCCATTATTTGTGGAATTGCTATTTTAAAAACTCCAGCAAAAATAGGTAAAAATGTTTGGTTTTAAATTTGAAAGTTTCTTCATTTATGTCAGAATTAAGAACTGTTGACATGATTCCACTACAGAAAATTTCTCTCAATTATAATTTCTCACATTTGATGATTTTTCAATAATTTAGCCGCATGATTACAGTTAGCATTATTGGCTCTGGCAATGTAGCGTTTCACTTAATTTCTGTTTTGAATAAAACACCTGAATTTAAGCTGATTCAGGTTTGTTGTCGAGATAAAAAGAACATCCAAAATCTTGTTGATTCTAGTCAAATTATTTCCAAGGTTGAAGAATTAAAAACAGTTGATGTTTGCATTATTGCAGTTTCAGACGCGGCGATTTCTAAGATTTCTGAATCCATTCCGTTTGACAATAAGATCGTAGCTCATACTTCTGGAAGTGTTGCTATGAATGACTTGTCTGCTAAAAACAGGCGTGCGGTGTTCTACCCAGTTCAAACTTTTTCGTTGCATAAAGAAGTTGATTTTTCAAAGATTCCAATTTGTTTAGAAAGTGAAAATGAAAATGATTATAATGTTCTTGAAAAGATAGCAAATTCAATTTCAACACTTGTATATTCAATAAACACCAAACAACGAAAAGCATTACATGTTTCCGCGGTATTTGTCAATAATTTTGTCAATGAATTGTACGAAGTCGGATATGAAATATGTCATGAAAATAATATTTCATTCGACATTTTGAAACCGTTAATTGACGAAACTGCGCGTAAAGTTCAAACTTTAACGCCCACAGAAGCGCAAACTGGCCCAGCAAAAAGAAGAGACATGAAAACAATTTCAACTCATTTAGAATTCTTGAAAGATCAAAATAAAAAAGACATCTATAAATTAATGACGCAATCTATACAATCCCATGAAAAAGAGCTATAAAGAAATTATGAATCACATTACGACGTTTATTTTCGACGTTGATGGTGTATTAACCGACAGCTCAGTGCATGTGACTGAATCTGGTGAAATGTTGCGAATTATGAACATTCGCGATGGATTCGCTATGAAAGCGGCGATTGAAAGTGGCTATCATGTATGTGTCATTTCTGGAGGAAACAATGAAGGTGTGCGCATTAGATTACGTAATTTAGGCATCACCGACATTCATTTGGCATCCCCAAATAAGGTGGAGACTTTTAACGAATATGTTGATTTGTATACGATTAAACCTGAAGAAGTTCTATATATGGGCGATGATATTCCTGATTATCATGTGATGCAACTGGTTGGATTGCCAACTTGCCCGCAAGATGCGAGTCCAGAAATCAAAGCCATATCCAAATATATTTCCCATAAAAATGGAGGGAGAGGTGCCGTGCGCGAAGTCATTGAGCAAGTGATGAAAGTGCAAGGAAAATGGCATTTGTATTATGATGGTAAACACGATTAACTAGCTTTTTATTTCACTACTTTCTATCTTTAAATATGGTTCATTTTTTTAAATTGATACGTTACCAAAATCTACTAATGTTGGCTTTTATGCAGCTTATTTTCCGATATGGTTTTCTGAATTGGCAAAACGTGCCGTTATCACTGGCAGATTGGCAATACTGTTTATTGGTACTTTCTACAGTGTTAATTGCTGCTGGAGGTTATGTCATTAATGATATTTTTGATCAAGGTACAGATTCAGAAAATAGACACGGTCGAACAATTATAGGCAGTTCAATTTCTGAATCAATGGGTTATAATATTTATGTTGCATTAACGGTAGCTGGCGTCGGGATTGGATTTTACTTATCAAATGTGATTTTGAAGCCCAGTTTCGCAACGATATTTATTTTGATTGCTTCGTTGTTGTATATCTACGCTACAAGTTTGAAGCAAATGTTTCTAGTTGGTAATATTATAGTAGCTTTTTTGCTTTCATTCAGTGTTATTATTATTGGAATATTCGATCTGTACCCAGCAACTTATGAAGGAAATCAAAAGGAAATGGGAGTACTTTTTTCAATTCTAATTGATTACGCAGTATTTGCTTTCATACTCAATTTTATTCGCGAAATTGTCAAGGATTTAGAAGACGTTAACGGTGATTATAACCAAGGGATGAATACATTACCAATTATTCTTGGAGTTCAAAGAACTACAAAAGTCGTTTTTGGGCTGAGCTTTGTACCACTAATCATATTATTGTACTACACTAATCAGTACTTTGCGTCAAATAATTTGTACCTCGCAACAATTTATAGTTTGTTAACGCTAGTCGGACCTCTACTCTTCTTTACAATCAAAAGCTGGCCAGCGAAAACGAGAAAAGAATTTCATCTTTTGAGTTTGGTTTTAAAAATCGTGCTTTTGTTTGGAATCCTTTCGATTTCGGTAGTCGCCTATAATATTAAACACCATGCTTAGAGAAAAGCTCAAAAATTATAAAATCATACTTGCTTCCGGATCACCTAGAAGGCAACAGTTCTTTCGTGATTTGGATTTAGATTTTGAAATTCGATTGAAAGAAATAGACGAAGTTTATCCGCCGAATCTCATTGAAGAGGACATTACCGATTACTTGGCGGTGTTGAAAAGCGATGCTTTTGAAGGCGAACTGAAAGAAAATGAAATCCTAGTGACTAGCGACACTATTGTCTGGCATCAAAACAAAGCACTAGGAAAACCCAAAGACTATGATGATGCGTTCCAAATGCTACAGTCATTATCCAATTCAACTCATAAAGTAATAACCTCTGTTTGCTTTAAAACGGCGGATAAAACCCAGGTGATTTCTGAAACAACTTCTGTGACTTTTCATCCATTAACCAATCAAGAAATTGATTATTATTTGAATAATTACAGTCCGTATGACAAAGCTGGAAGCTATGGTATTCAAGACTGGATAGGCTACATCGGTGTTGCCAAAATCGAAGGTTCCTATCCTAATGTAATGGGAATGCCTACAGACAAGGTATACCATTTTCTAAATCAACTTTAATTTGTTCCGTTTTTTGATAAGATTCATTTAAGAATTTTGTGCGTAAATAACAAATTGTGCCAATTTTACTACAAAAAATATAAAATAAAGTATTTTATCGATAAAAAACAACCTTTTGTCGATTATATTAAAAATTTAATATTATCTTTACATCAACTTTTGAACGTTCCGTGAACACAAAGACTGATGATATGAAAAAAATACTATCAACAATATTCTTGGTACTATTTTTCTTTAATGCAAGTTTTGCTCAAAAAAGTAAAAAACAAGATTATAGTCCACCACTAATTGACCCGATTTCAAACTGTCAATTACGTTATTATTATTACCCTAATCTAGAGGCGTATTACGATACCCAAAAGAGAATCTATTACTATAAAGAAAATTCCGAATGGACTACTGGTGAGGAAATTCCTGAAGGTTACAGAGGTTATTCTTTGTTTAACAAAATCTACGTCTTTATAACTGATTATGACGATGATATCATTACTCAATTTGTAGATCTTCACAAGAAAAAATATCCGTACACAAAACGAGGGAATATGAAAATGTTGACGGACATCACTAATTAACTTTAAATTTAGCCTTCCAAATTTTCCTTTTTCCAGTATGTTAAAGTGCATTTAAATAAAATCGCTTGTTTTATTAAATTAGTACATTTGAGGCTATTGCTTTCTAAAGATAACTATATGCAAAAGCTTTCCTTTTTATTTTTTCTCATTTCCTTATTATTTTTTAACACAACTTCTGCCCAACAACCTGCAAAACCAGACGCTGTAGCGATTTTTAATCAAATTCAAAAACTGAATTTCTTAGGTTCAGTATTGTATATTGCAGCACATCCAGACGATGAAAACACACGTTTAATTTCATACTTATCGAATGAAAAAAAAGCACGAACTGGATATCTATCACTCACTCGTGGTGATGGAGGACAAAATTTAATCGGACCAGAACTTAGAGAACTATTGGGCGTTATTCGAACACAGGAATTAATAGAAGCTAGGAAAATTGACGGCGGCGAGCAATTTTTTTCACGAGCCAACGATTTTGGCTATTCAAAGAATCCAGAGGAGACTTTACAAATATGGGATAAGGATGAAGTCTTAAGCGATGTAGTTTACATAATCCGAAAATTTCAGCCTGATGTGATAATCAATCGCTTTGATGCGAGGTCTCCAGGCACTACCCACGGCCATCATACTTCCTCTGCATTGCTTAGTTTGGAAGCATTTGATCTTACAAATGATCCGAATAAATTTACGGAACAACTGAAATTGGTCAATACTTGGAAACCCAAACGTGTGTATTTTAATACCTCATGGTGGTTTTACGGTAGTAAGGAGAAATTTGAAAAAGCGGACAAGTCGAATCTTATTCAACTAAAAACAGGCGCATTCTATCAGTCAATAGGAAAATCAAATCAAGAAATAGCGGCGTTAAGTAGAAGCAAGCACGAGTCGCAAGGCTTTGGCAGTACAGGCACTCGCGGAGAGGAGCAAGAATATTTAGAATTATTGAAAGGCGAGCCATCCATAGACAATAGCAATATTTTTGAAGGAATAGATACTAGCTGGAATCGCGTTAAAGGAGGCAAGATAATTGGAGATTTACTTACCACAGTTGAAACTAATTTCAATTTCAGAAATCCGTCTGCAAGTATTCCTGACCTGGTAAAAGCTTATACACTCATCCAACAACTTGAGGATGAACATTGGAAAGCAATTAAAACTGAAGAAATCAAAAAAATTATTGCAGGATGTGCTGGACTTTATCTTGAAGCGGTATCCAACACACAAGAAACTGCCAATAGTACTACTTTAAAATTAAAACTCGAAACCATCAATCGAAGCATTATACCAATGCAATTGAAGAGCATTAAAAATCTAATTTCAGGTGAAGTGGTTCCAAAAGACCTGGAGTTAAAAACGAATTCAAATCAAAGTATAGATTTTGAAATTAAATTATCAGAGAATTTCAACTATACGCAACCCTATTGGCTCGCTGAAAAAGGAACGATTGGTATGTACAAAGTCGAGCAACAAAACAACATCGGTAAACCAGATGTAATCAGAGAGGTTAAGCTTATTTTCAATATTGTCATTCAAGGCGTTACTATTCCGTTTGAACGTGAAGTCATCTACAAATACAATGACGACGTAAAAGGAGAAGTTTACAAACCGCTTGATATTGTGCCAGAAGTAACTACCTCTATTCAAAATAAAGTAGTTCTTTTTAATGATAATAGTTCGAAAACAATTGAAGTAAAAGTCAAAGCTGGAAAAGACAACGTTATTGGATCAATTCAACTAGAAATTCCCGAAACCTGGAAAGTTAGCCCACAGTCTATTCCATTCAATTTGTCGAAAAAAGGAGAAGAACAAACTGTTTCATTTCAAATTTTCCCGTCAAAAAAAGCAGATGAAGTGGTTGCTAAGTGCATTGCCACAGTTGATTCTAAACGTTTTGACAATGAACAATTCTCGATCAATTATGAACATATTTCTAAGCAACAAGTTCTGAAAACTTCAGAAGCGAGGTTCATAAAACTCGATATACATACAAATAAAGAAAAAATAGCTTATATCATGGGAGCTGGCGATGAAGTTCCCAAGTGTCTCACACAAATGGGATATAGCGTTTCTGTTTTGAATCCGCAAGAAATTACCGTGGAAAAACTCAAGAATTTTAATGCTGTGATAACCGGTATTCGCGCCTATAACACTATTCAGGCTTTGGCTTTCAAGCAAAAAATCCTGTTTGATTTTGTTAAGGAAGGACATAACATGATTGTTCAATATAACACCTTAGATGATTTTGTTACCACTGATATTGCTCCATATCCACTAAAAATATCAAGAGATCGTGTCACCGATGAAAATGCAATTGTAACATTTTTAGACCCTAAACATCCGATTCTAAATTCGCCAAACATACTTACTTCTGAAGATTTTCGCGGTTGGAAGCAAGAGCAAGGATTGTATTATCCAAACGAATGGGATACTGCGTTTACGCCAATTATTGAAGCAAACGACAAAGGAGAAACACCAAAGAAAGGCGCGATTTTAGTCGCTAAATACGGGAAAGGAAATTATATTTATACAGGTTTAAGCTTCTTTAGAGAATTACCTGAAGGTGTTTCTGGTGCATTCAGATTGATGGCAAATATGATTTCATTACCCAAAAACTAAAAATTATGGACAACGAAAAACTAACGACTTGGAAAAGAAGTTACTCTTGGGTGCTCATCGCAAACCTCTTCTATATTCTATTCTTTTGTTTAATGATGATCATTTTCTCATAATATGCAGCAATTAGATTGGATTGTCTTATCGGTCACATTACTCTTCATTGTTTTTTACGGTGTATGGAAAACCAAAGGCAGCAAGAACGTCGAAGACTATATTCTCGGAAATAACGAGACACCATGGTATGTGGTCGGACTTTCCGTTATGGCTACGCAAGCCAGTGCAATTACTTTCCTATCAACACCAGGACAAGCGTATCATGATGGTATGGGTTTCGTTCAATTTTATTTTGGATTACCGTTAGCGATGGTCGTCATTTGCGTTACTTTTATTCCTATTTACCACCGACTCAAAGTTTTTACCGCTTACGAATACTTAGAACAGCGATTTGATTTGAAAACGCGTTCATTGGCTGCGATACTGTTTCTAATTCAACGCGGACTAGGTACAGGTCTCACCATCTACGCTCCAGCAATTATTCTTTCCGCTTTGCTAGGTTGGAATCTGACCTTGATGAATATCGTCATCGGAGTTTTGGTTGTCATCTACACTTTTGCTGGCGGTACAAAAGCGGTCAATGTTACTCAAAAGCAGCAGATGTTTGTCATTATGAGTGGTATGTTTATTACTTTTTTCTTGATTTTACATTTACTTCCAAATGATATGACATTTAGCAATGCCTTGCACATAGCGGGCGCCAATCACAAAATGGATATTGTAGATTTTTCGATTGATCCTGAAACTCGTTACACTTTTTGGAGCGGCATCACAGGTGGTTTTTTCTTAGCTCTCTCCTATTTCGGGACAGATCAATCTCAAGTAGGGCGTTATCTTTCTGGTAAGTCTATCCGAGAAAGTCAAATGGGATTAATTATGAATGGATTCCTGAAAGTGCCTATGCAGTTCTTTATTTTATTAATTGGCGTGATGGTATTTGTGTTCTTCCAATTCAATCCAGTGCCACTCAATTTTAATCCAAACAACAAAGTTATTATCGAGAACTCGAAGTATAAAGACGAATACCATGCCCTAGAAAATAAACTAACAAAGTTATCTGAAGAGAAAAAAGAAATCAATTTGATTTATATTGATCACCTTAATCAAAACTACGACAATCCAATCTTGAGGAAAGAATTGGTTGCCATTTCTAACAAAGAAAATGATTTACGCGATCAAGCCAGAGAGGTTATTTCCAAAGCAGATCCCAAGTCCGAGACAAATGACAAGGACTATGTATTTATCCATTTCATTTTGAACTATTTGCCTAAAGGCCTAATCGGTTTGCTCCTAGCAGTAATTCTTTCAGCCGCCATGTCCTCGACCGCGTCTGGGTTAAATGCCTTAGCATCCACCACGGCAATTGATATTTATAAACGAAATGTTCGAGAAGGCAAATCTGAAAAGCATTTTGTAAATGCTACTAAGTTCTTTACGTTGCTATGGGGAATCATCGCTATTCTTTTTGCTTGTGTGGGAACACTATTTGAAAACTTAATTCAATTGGTAAATATCGTAGGTTCGATATTTTACGGCACTGTGTTGGGAATTTTCTTGGTTGGATTCTATATCAAATTTGTTAAGGCACAGGCTATTTTTGTTGGTGCAGTCATCAGCCAATTAACAATCTTCTACATTTATTACTTAGACGTGGTTAGTTTCCTTTGGCTAAACTTCATTGGAGCCATGTTAACGATCATATTATCTTCCATTTTGCAGTATGTCATTGGAAATAAAAAAGAAATAACTGCATAAAAAAAAACGTCTCCAAATTGGAGACGTTTTTCTTTTATCTATTTTGAATCATTACTTTTTGCTCCATTCAGCAATACTATCCGAATTCATTTTTACATAGTCATCATTCTTGGCAGTTTTCGCTGCTTCCATAGAAATCTTAGCTGTTTCAATAGCACCTTTCTTGTCACCAAGTTTTGCTTGTATCAAAGATTTTTGACGTGTGTACCAGAATGGTTTTTCTTTATTCAAATCCAAGGCTTTGTTAATATATTCCAGCGCTTTATTCAGATCACCATTAGATTGATAAAAATACTGCGCTGAAGAAAAATAATCACCTGCTGTCGGACCTGCCAAAGCTTTCTCTATGCTTGCCATCGCAGTTTTTTGAGTTGGTACTTCAAACTTTAGTGCTACGTATGTTTTCTCCCAAGAAAACTCTAAATGAGCATAATTATTATCCAAATTATTGATGCCAATGGTAAATGATTCTACTGGAGCAGTTAAAATCTTGGTGTCAACATTGGTGCTCAAAGCAACATTTTTCTCATTCCAATTTTCTGGTGTTCCCCAATTATCAGTATCCGTATAGAAAACAACTTCCCACATATCGACTTTTGGAGTTACAAAAATTGCATACTTCCCTTTTTTCAAAGTCTGCCCGTTAATTAATACATCATCTGAAAATGTAATCATGGAATTTTGGTTTGCGCCAGTTCTCCATAATTTTCCATAAGGAACTAAATCGCCGAATACCGTTCTTCCTTTCATACTTGGTCGAGAGTATTCTACAGTTACATCTGTTAAACCTACTTTTTGCTCTAATGTACATTTCGGACTAGGAGCTGGTGTTTTTACTTGCGCTTGAATTTGGAATGATACCAATACCATCACAATTGCTAAAATAATTTTTTTCATGTCAGTTAAATTTTTGTTTGTTCAAAAATAGTAATTCATGTATTTAATAGTGTTAATTAATGCATAATTTCAAATTATTTTTGTTTAAGTTTTACTTACATTTGCTAAACATTTTTAAATTGCTCCATGAAAATCTATACAAAGAAAAGCTTACAAAATTTACCAATCTCATTAAATGAAGCGTGGGATTTCCTTTCTGACCCAAAAAACCTAAAGCTTATAACCCCAGAATATATGGGATTCATCATTGAATCTGGAGCAGATCGACCCATGTTTCCCGGACAAATAATACAATACATTGTCACACCTGTTTTGGGGATAAAGACCAAATGGGTAACAGAAATTACGCATGTTCAAGACAAACGGTATTTTGTTGATGAGCAGCGATTTGGACCTTATTCTTTGTGGCATCACAAACATTTTTTAAAAGAGATTCCTGGCGGTGTAGAAATGGAAGACATCATCGACTATAAAGTACCAATGGGTTTTATCGGTCAATTGGTGCATCCTTTAATTGTTAAGCCGAAACTAGATGAAATTTTTGAATATAGACGTAAGAAACTAATTGAACTTTTTGGCGAATTTAAATAACATGAAAAATATACTACTCATTGGCGGATCGTATGGAATTGGATTATCAATTGCCAAAGAACTACAAGATAAACATCATGTCTTTGTTGCCTCTAGAACTTCGGAAAATTTAAATGGTCTCAACGTAGCACACATTCATTTCGATGCCACTACTGATACTTTAGACGCAGCAAAATTACCTTCAGTAATTGATGGTTTAGTCTATTGTCCCGGCAGCATCAATCTCCGTCCATTCAAAGGTTTAAAAATAGAGACATTTGAAAGTGATTTACAAATTAACTTTATCGATATGGTCAAAGTGGTTCAAACTATTTTGCCTCAATTAACCGCTTCTAATCAATCAAGTATTGTGCTTTTCAGCACAGTCGCTGCGTCGATGGGAATGCCTTTCCATACGAGTGTAGCCGCATCAAAAGCCGCAGTAGAAGGATTTGCAAAGGCTTTAGCCGCAGAATATGCTCCAAAAATTAGGGTGAACGTAATTGCGCCTTCACTAACCAATACGCCACTCGCAGACAAGTTTTTAAACAATGAAGCCAAGCAAGAGAAATCAGCAGAAAGGCACCCATTAAAACGCTTTGGACAACCGGAAGATTTAGCTCAGATGGCATGTTTCTTATTGAACGACAATTCATCTTGGATTACAGGACAGATTCTTCACGTCGACGGAGGTATGTCGACATTGCTGGTTAATTAAATTCGTTTGCAATTTATTTTATGAATATATACTGGTTTCGCCGCGATTTACGACTGGAAGACAATAAAGGACTTTTCGAAGCCTTGCAAAGTGGAGAAGCTGTTTTACCTATTTTTATTTTTGATTCCTTTATCATAGATCAACTTTCAAAAGATGATGCGCGCGTTTCTTTTATTCACGATTTACTAGTAAATATAAATACTGAATTGCAACAAAAAGGAAAATCATTAGCGGTCTTTTTCGGCGAACCAATCGCAATTATTGAAAAGCTAATTACTGAAAACAGCATCAAAAGTCTTTTCGCAAATAGAGATTACGAACCGTACGCACGCCAACGTGATAAGGCGATATACGAATTATTGCAATCTCATAACATCGAATTCAAAAGTTACAAAGACCAAGTGATTTTTGAAAAGAACGAAGTGACTAAAGACGATGGATTGCCTTATGTTGTTTACACTCCATACTCCCGAAAATGGAAGGAAAACTTCAAGAAAAATCAATTGCAATTCTTTGCTTCGGAAGACTATTTAGATAATGTTTTCGCTCATGATTATCCTTTTTTAAGCATAGAAGAAATCGGTTTTGAAAGATCGTCCATCAAAGTCAAACCCTTCGATGTATCTAAAAATATCATTCAAAATTATGAGGTAACTCGAAATTTTCCTGCGGTAAATAAAACTTCACATCTCGGTGCTCATCTGCGATTTGGAGCGGTAAGCATTCGAAAAATTGTAGTAAAAGCGATACAAGAAAAAAATGAAACATTCTTAAATGAACTCATTTGGAGAGAGTTTTTTATGCAAATCCTTTGGCACTATCCACATACTTCAAAGAATAGTTTTCGACCAAAATACGACGCCATTCGTTGGAATAATAACGAAGAAGAATTTCAAAAATGGTGCGAAGGAAAAACGGGTTATCCTTTTGTTGATGCGGGAATGCGTGAACTCAACGCAACTGGACATATGCACAATCGTGTTCGCATGATTGTCGCTAGTTTTCTTTGCAAGCATCTACTTATTGATTGGCGCTGGGGTGAAACGTACTTCGCTCAAAAACTACTTGATTATGAACAAGCAAGCAATGTTGGGAATTGGCAATGGGCCGCAGGTTCTGGCGTGGATGCGGCGCCTTACTTTAGAATTTTCAATCCAACAGAACAAATCAAGAAATTTGATAAGGATTTAGTTTACATCAAAATATGGATTCCTGAATTGAATGAGTTGTCCTATCCTGAACCTATTGTTGATCATAAATTGGCAAGAGAACGGTGTTTGCGGGTTTATAAAGAAGCTGTTGGCTAAGTTTCCCCTCCCTTGGAGGGGTGCCTGAAAGGCGGGGTGGAATTCTACTTCAGTGAATACTCCTGTATAATAAATTCTTCTAGTTCTTTCATGACATTTTCTAAATCATTCAAAACTCTAAAATCAGAAATTTTAAATAATTTCAATCCAAGAGATAGTAAAAACGTTTCACGAATTGAATCATATTCTTCTTTATGGTCATGACTGTTTCCATCAATTTCCACAATTAATCCTAATGCTTTTACATAAAAATCGACAATGTAATTGCCAATTATTCTTTGTCGATCAAAGTCAATTTTCCAAAATTTTCCTTTATGTACGTGTTTCCAAAAAATAACTTCTGAAAGGTTTCCGGCTTTTCGTAATGATTTCGCTCTAGTTTTTAATTGATATTCGTATGGAAGGTTTTTTACAAAATGTCTTGCAATTGGAATTTCATTGATGTGTGTTAGAAATAGATCTTTTTTCATGGCTGATATATTTTTAATTGGCTCTTGATTTTATGCATTTTTCCACCCCGTCCTGCGGACACCCCTCCAAGGGAGGGGAAGCCTACCCAACAATACTTCTTATCATCTCAAAATTCAATTCACCAAAATGACTCACAACCCTATTCGCTGTCGAATAATCCTGCATTTTAGAATTCACACTATCATATCCAATGCAATAAATTCCCGCCGCGTTGGCTGCTAAAACGCCGTTAGTACTGTCTTCAATTACAATACAATTCCTTGTATTGGTTTGTGAAATTTCGGCGGCATGAAGGAATATAGCTGGATGTGGTTTCGATTTCGGAAAATCTTCTCCAGAGACAATATGTGAAAAGTACTGATGCAAATCAAAGCGACGAAAAATCCTGTCAATCGTGACTTTAGCCGATGATGAACCCAAAACCAGCTGCATTCCTTTCTGATGCAAATCTTGAATTAAATCTAAGACACCATCCAGCAAATACAAGTCTTCTTTGCTGTCAAATGCGTCATTAAAAAGATTTCTTTTGGTTTCTACCAAATCATTGACGTTCTCTTTCAAATCAAAAAGAGCTTTCAGCTTTTCATAAATATTCTTAGTTGAATTTCCCGTAAAAGATGCGTACATCTCTGGCGAAACATCAATATTTAATGCTTTGAAGTGCTGCAAATAAGCATAATGATGCACGGGCTCGGTATCGACAATCACACCATCCATATCGAAAATAACAGTTTTGATCATCGTTATTTTGGATCAGATTGCAATAAATGTCGAATCACAGTCTCCGCTGCATGTAAACCGAAAAGTCCAGGCATGTAACTATTCGTCCCGTAAAAGGATTTTTTATAATTACTACCATCTGTTGTTTTCAAACTACTTTCATCTTGAATTTCAGACGAAAAAACGACTTTCAATTTATCGATTTTTACCGCTCGCAACTTCTTTTTCATCGCTTTGGCCAAGAAACAATTGACTGTATTGTTGATGTCTGCTACTTTCACTTTAGAAGCATCCATCTTCCCTCCCGCTCCCATACTACTAATAATCTTGACTCTTTTTCGTTTGGCCGCCATAATCAAATTGAGCTTTGGTGTCAAACTATCGATGCAATCTAAAACATAATCATATTCTTCGGTGACAATTTCAAAAGCGCGTTCTGGTGAAAGAAATTCCTTCACTTTCGTCAATTTTAACTCTGGATTAATATCCAAAAGACGATCTCCAACTACGTCAATTTTTGGCATTCCAACAGTCGAATGTAGTGCTGGTAATTGTCGATTTATGTTCGTAATGTCCACAACGTCGCCATCTACAATGGTCATTTTTCCAACGCCGGCACGTGCAATAAACTCCGCAGCGAAAGAACCAACGCCGCCAACGCCTACAATTAATACATTCGAGTTTCTTAATTTTTCTAAACCTTCTTTCTTAAACAAAAGTTCGGCTCGTTCTGTCCATGCTGCCATTTTGATTATTTGATTGTGAGATTATGAGTTAATTGTAAAAATACTTTCAAAATTATGTTGTACTTGATTTTGCATTGCTTCCAATTCCATGTTCTTGTGCTTTGCCGCCAATTGATATACTTCACGAATGCCTTCTTCCATAGTGTCTGTTTCCAGAAAAAAACGATAGTCTGGAATTGCCTTGAATACCGCTTCTAATTCTGGATTTCTCAATAAATATTTACCAAAAGAAAGATAGAATCCATTGTTGAGCAATTGCTGTGCAGTTTCTATATTCTTTGAAAACCCGTGAATAATCATTGGAACACTAATTTCTAGTCGATTCTTGATTTCGATTGCTTCTTGAAAAGCCGCCACACAATGAATAATTACTGGCTTTTTATATTTTTCAGCTAAAATCAGTTGTCTCTCGAAAACGTTGATTTGCAAATCGAACGGAATTTCAATACGCTTATCTAATCCGCACTCACCAATTGCGAGACAATTTTCTAATTCCAATTTACTTTCAATAATTGCCAAGTCTTCATTAATGCGGTCTTCGACGATATACCACGGGTGAATTCCTATTGAATAATGTGGAATCGAAGCATCAAATTCCTGTGGATATTGATTTACAATTTCCAAAATATCAGCACGATCTGAAAATATATGCGTATGTAAATTAATATACTTCATTAGTCGTGAAACTTTTTGACACCAGCTTCAATCGCAACGTCTAAATCGTTTTCTAAAGGAACAAGTGGGCAAGAATAGGCATGATTGTAGGCGCAATATGGATTGTAAGCCGTATTGAAATCAAGAATCATCGTCGAAGATTTCGGAATTCGTAAGTCGATATAACGACCGCCGATATAACTTTCTTTTCCAGAAGTTAAATCTGAAAATGGGAGAAAAAGATAATCTTCAAAACCCGCTTTCTTTATCAAATCTACATTTTGGTATACGTTTAGTTTCAATTCTTTTCCGTCCAATACAAAATGCAATTCTCCATATTTAATGTACTCTGGAAGTCGCGTCGTTGAGGTTTTCATCTTGAAAGCCTTTTCATTTTTTGATTTCTCAAAACGAGCTTCCACCGCAAACTTTTCATTGATTGGAAAAAAATCTAAGGTTCTAAAAATCTTCAAGTCATCAGAATTCAAAGGGCTTTCCTTAGGATCTGCATATTGCTTATTCAATTCTACTTGAAAGTTTTCAGAATCCGCGATAGTCCAGTCCTTTTGAGCTACGACACAACTCGTCATTAATAGAAAGTAAAGGCACAATTTCGTCATCGCTATTTTTTTTCAAAATTAGGTTAAAAGTTGCAAAGCTACAACGAACAAAGTATTTACCTTTGTTACATTCTTCCTCGCTATGATTAAAACAGCATTTCAAAAATATATCAACAATTTTAAAGGATTTAGAAGAGAAATCTGGATTTTAACTATCATCACTTTTGTCAATCGGGCAGGAACAATGGTCTTCCCTTTCTTATCAAAATACCTGAAAGAAGATTTGCATTTTTCTTATTCTGAAGTGGGTTGGATTATGGTGTCATTTGGACTAGGATCAATGTTAGGCTCTTGGCTTGGAGGTAAATTATCAGATAAAATCGGATTTTATAAAATCATGGTTTTTAGTTTGTTTACCAGCGGTGTGTTGTTTTTTGGACTACAATTTATTACCTCTTTTTGGGGATTGTGTGCCTCGATGTTTGTCATTATGTCGATTGCCGATATGTTTCGCCCTGCGATGTTTGTATCATTGGGTGTTTATGCCAAACCTGAAAACCGAACCAGAGCGCTTACTTTGGTGCGATTGGCGGTCAATTTAGGGTTTGCCGCTGGGCCGGCGTTGGGCGGATTAATTATTATGGGCATTGGCTACAAAGGTTTGTTTTGGGTAGACGGTGCAACTTGTATCGTTTCGATCTTGACATTTGCTTTATTGGTAAAAGAGAAGAAAAAACCAGTAGATGAACATGGATTCCCTGTCGAAAAAATAGAAGTCAAATCTGTTTTTACTGACAAGATATTTTGGATTTTCTTATTTGTCTGTTTTGCCACTGCGGTCATTTTTTTCCAACTTTTTACCACTTTGCCATTGTATCATCACGAGCAATATGGCTTGACCGAGTTTCAAACTGGACTTTTAATGACGCTCAACGGTTTGATTATTTTCTTTTTAGAAATGCCCATCGTTTCTATTTTTGAGCGGAAACAAATTCCAAAACTGCAGATTATCCTTTGGGGATCACTGATGATGTCACTTAGTTTCTTTGTTTTACTTTATAATCCATATGCGGGAATCTTAATTGTGAGTATTATTTTTATCACTTTTGGAGAGATGTTTATTTTTCCTTTCTCCAATTCCTTTGCGTTGAGTCGAGCGCCGAAAGGCCACGAAGGACGTTATATGGCTCTATTTACGATGAGTTTTAGCTTGGCACATATTGCGAGTTCAAAAACCGGAATGGAAATTATCAGTCATGTGGGTTATCAAGTGAACTGGCTGTTTATGGCGCTCTTAGGACTTCTCTCTGTGAGCTGTTGTATTTGGTTAATGAAGTTAATTCGGAAAGAACAACTGCTATAATTTAGAAGACAACTGTCTTTTGATTTCGAGTAGTGATTGGTTGGTGGTGATGAGCTTTTCGATGATGTTTTTGCGTAAATCCGTTATATCTTCAAATTGAAAGTGTTTCGCCCAAGAATCGTTTGACAATAAATCACGAATACTTTTAATCACTTTTGTCGTTTCGGAAGCCGTTCTTAAAACAAAAATTTCTTGATAATCGGCACTGCATTTATGTTGGTAATTTGCTGTTTGATGCTCAAAATCTACCGTTACATAATACAATTGCTCGTTGTCGTTGTCAGGATGAAAAGCAGTCCAATCGGCATAACCCAATTTGGTTCTTGAATTATTCACGCCAATGGATTGCAGTCGCCATTTGCAATTCGCCGCTCTGCCCCAATGATTGGACAAACGAAAAACACCTTCTTCCGTAAAGTAGTAGCTGCTACCCGACTTGCTTTTATAGTCGACTTTCTTGCTATCGATGCAATCTACTGGGACTTCCGTAAAAATGCAGAAAGTATGTCGATGAAAATTGAATCGATTGTAGGTTTTGCTAATCATGAATTGTGTAGTTTTGTAGCAACGCTAAACAAAAATACAATGTCGAAAGGAATTTACACTGGGATTATAGAAAAAGATGAACATGGCAATTTCTTTTGCGGCGAATATTTGTTAGACTATCAAATGGTTTTGAAAGGATTTATCGTTGGAGACGAGATTACTATCAAAACCGTCATTGTCAATCCTAGCGACAAATCTTATAATTTGTATCCTAAAAAATCGCGCAACTTTGCGTTTGCCAATCTGAAACCGGATAATAATTAGCAATTGATAATTGATAATTGATAATTGATAATTGATAATTACTTTATCATCAATCATCTGGTACGTTTTGAGCATCTTGATTGAAGGCAACTTAAGTAATTTAGTTTTTGAAACATGCGCCTTCCATAATGCATTAACCCTTCTTTAGTACTTTGTCTTCATTGTCAATTGTCAATTATCAATTATCAATTACTCCTCCGTTCCTTAAATTTTAGTTAAATAACTACTTTTATAGTTGTGTAACTAAAAATATAGTTGTATGTTTGAATTGCGTTAGATTTGACGACAATTCTGCGTTAGGGATTGCTTCGCCAGTTCGCTATCGCTCGTGTGTAACGGAAATCCTTTTGTGGCGGTGTTCGACACAAAAGATTGCAGTGGATAGCCCGGCCCTTGTGGCAACGCTCAAAAAATAATTCTAATAAAACTTGCGATGCAAAAACTCACCAACAAAGAAGAAGAAATTATGCACATTTTATGGAAGCTTGAAAAGGCTTTTGTAAAGGAAGTGATGGCAGAAATTATAGAGGAACAGCCACATTATAACACGCTTTCTACGATTATTAGAAACTTGGAGGAAAAGGGTTTTGTTGCGCACAATGCCTACGGGAACACGCATCAATATTATCCGATTGTGGATAAAGAGGACTATCGTAAGAAGTTTATGAACTCCGCAATAGAAACATATTTTAATAGTTCGTATAAAAATATGGTGTCGCATTTTGCGAAGGAAGAGAAAATATCTGCGGAGGAATTGCGAGAAATTTTAGCGATGATCGAAAATAAAAAAGACTAAGATTATGGAAAATCTATTGGAATATATCCTGAAATCGAGTGGCTTAACTGCAGTATTTTTTCTCGCTTATACTTTGTTACTGCGCAAAGAAACTTTCTTTAAAACCAATCGCTGGTTCTTGTTGTTGGGATTAATTACTTCTGTACTATTGCCGTTGGTAACGTTTAAGAAAGTAATTTGGGTGGAGACGACGCAAGCTGTAAAGCAATGGGAAACGATTAGCGAACCCATGCCAGCGGTAGCCGACACTTTTGAGATTAACTGGCTGCTCGTTTTAAGTTGTATTTACGGCATTGGATTATTGTTGTTTTTGTTTCAGTTGCTTTTCGACTTTAAACATTTACGAGCTTTATTGAAAGGAAAAAATATTCAGCAAATTCAAGATTATAAATTAATTGACGTGAATGAAAAAGTGGCGCCTTTCTCCTACTTTAATTATATCGTGTATAATTCTGAGTTGTTTAATGCATCTGAATTGACGCACATTTTGGCGCACGAGCGTGTGCATTGCGAGCAAAAACATTCTGTTGATGTATTGATTTCTCGACTTTTCTGCATCGTGTTTTGGTACAATCCAATCATTTGGTTTTATCAAAAAGCGATGATGCAAAACTTGGAATTTATCGCCGATACCGAAGCCTTAAAAACTTTAGATGACAAAAAATCATATCAAATCACTTTATTAAAAGTTACTACACAGCACAATTGTGTAGCAATCACCAATCCATTTTATCAATCATTAATCAAAAAACGAATCGTTATGTTAAACAAAAATCAATCAAAAAAATCGAATTACTGGAAGTACTTTATCATGATTCCAGCTTTGGCAGCTTTCTTATTTTATTTTCAAGTAAAGGTAATTGCGCAAGAAAAGAAAACAGAAAATATACGAAGAACAGTCGTTGAACAAGACCAAATTGCTGTTGAAATCAACAAGAATTCTACCGATGAACAATTGAAGAAAGACGCTGCGTTGCTCAAGAAAGAACACAACATCAAATTGAAATTCTCTAAAGTAAAAAGAAATTCGGCAGGTGAAATTGTCGCTATTAAAGTCGAATATGACGATGCCAAAGGTTCAAAAGGCGTGTCGCAATGCAGTGGTGACGAGCCAATAAAGCCAATCCGTTTTTACAAAAATGATGATGGTGCGATTGGTTTCGCCAATGCTTCGGATGAATCGGAAAGATTTGTCTATAAGTTCATGAACGATGGTGACGAAGAAAATGATGTTTCAGTAACCGTTTTTGGTGATGATGAAGACACGGAAGAAGCACCAGAAGCAGCGGAAGCTCCCGAGGCGCCAGAAGTTCCAGAAGCTGCTGAGGCACCAGAAGCACCCATGCCTGCTACACCTAGAAAAGGAGACAAGAAAGTCATGATTAAGAAATTTGGCAATGGAAAAAACAAAATCCAAATTGTAGTTAATGATGAGATTATCGATTTGGATTCTGATAAAATCATTGCGGAATTAGAACCGATGCTTAATAGTTCCTTATCAAGTTTAGACCAATTGCGCTTTGACCTGGATGCAAAAGAAATAGGTAAGATTAAAAAGAGAGCCATACGAGAAGCGAGAATTTCGATTGAAAAAGCAAAACCAGAACTGGAGCGTGTTAGAGCAGAAATGAAGCGTATTAAACCAGAAATTATTAAAGTTCGTCGTGATGCAGAAAGTACAAAACCTGAATTAGAAGCAGCCAAAAAAGAAATGGAAGCTGCAAAAGAAGAACTGAAGCAAGCACGACTTGAAATTGAAAAATCTAAGGCAGAACTAGAGAAGTTGAGAGCGGAACAGAAGAAAGAGAAAAAATAAGATCAAAGGAAGACTGTCAGAAACGGCAGTCTTTTTTTTTATATTTGCTGTGACAGACTTACAATATGTATATATTAATTGCAAAGCTTAACAAGCTCATACTTCCTAGTTTCACAAAACGTCGACTTGATATTTCCAAAGCGAAGAAATGGCAACTGGCTATCATTGGTTGGCGTTATTTTGTAACCATACGCGCATTAAAATAAAAGGAGTCAATATTTAAAAAAAACAGTTTTTAATTTTAAAATTCATTTGCATAATCGTCAAATATACTTATATTTGCACCCACAAAAATGGCCTCGTGGCGCAACTGAATAGCGCATCTGATTACGGCTCAGAAGGTTACAAGTTTGAATCTTGTCGAGGTCACAATTTTAAATTCCTAATCATTGAATTTCAATTGATTAGGTTTTTTTTTGTTTCGTTAGGACTTCGTCTTTATCGTCCTCAATGCCACTCAAAACATTCTTATATGCTTTTATGAAGGTTTATGCATCGCTGATTTAATGAAAGTCAAGCTCAAAAAAAATCCTAAACTAACCGTATTCCAGTTCTTTTAGGATTTCTACATAAATGAAGTTGTCTACTTAAATATTTTTTTTAGCAACTCAATTGTTTATTTCTTCTTCTGCTGTGCCTTCTGCGCTTCAGCATCTTCCATGATTTTTTGCAGTTTTTGCTGGAAGCCACTTTTCTTCTTTGGCTCTTTCAGTTTGTTCTCTTGAATTTGAGCATGAATCTTCTCAGAATCTACGATATAGTTTTTGATCACGAACATAATTCCAATCGTAATTAGATTCGAAATGAAGTTATACAAACTCAATCCAGCACCATAACTATTAAAGAAAATCAACATCATCACCGGAGAAACGTAAATCATGATTTTCATAATTTTCCCCATATCTGGCATTCCTTCTTGCTGCGGCGCTGCCATTTGTTGATCGCCAGACGTCATTTTCATATAAAAGAAAATAGCGATTGCTGCCAAGATTGGGAACAAACTTATATGATCACCATACAACGGAATATGAAACGGCAATTTCGCAATTTGGTCGAAAGAAGATAAATCATCCGCCCAAAGAAACCCTTTTTGTCTTAATTCGAAAGCAGAAGGGAAAAACTGAAACGAAGCATACATAAAAGGAATTTGAATCAACGCAGGAATACAACCGGCCATCGGATTAACACCCGCTTTGTTATACAACTTCATGGTTTCTTGTTGCTTTTTCATCGGGTCTTTTCCGAATTTGTCATTCAATTCGTTGATTTCCGGACGCAATACTTTCATCTTAGCTTGTGACAAAAATGATTTGTAGGTAATAGGTGACATCGCAATCTTGATGATAATCGTAAAGATGATGATTGCAATTCCGTACGCGATGTATGAACTCAAGAATCCGAATAATGGAATAAAGATGAACATATTAATCCATCCAAAAATTCCCCAACCTAATGAAATAATCTTATTGATATTTCTGTCGTACGACTTTAATAAAGTATAATCCGTTGGACCTAAGTACCAATTCATTTTATAATCCAACTCGCCATTGTTAAATGCTAATGGCATATTGGCTTTGAATTGCTTGGTAAAAATCGTGTCCTTTTTCTCATCCAAAACTAGATTTTGAGAATGAAGTTTAGCATTTTCAAAAGGAGTTTTTGTCAAAAGAATAGCGCTAAAAAAATGCTGTTTAAAGGCTATAAAACTAACCTTGTTGGGGTTTTCTTCTTTGTTTTCACCTTGTCCAACATAGTCAATTTTACTGTCTTCATATTCAAAATAAATTTCAGTGTATCTATTTTCATAAGCAATGCCTTTTTCATTACGAATGGCTTTCGCTTTCCATTCTAAATCTAATGGCTTACTAGTGTTTAAGACTTTATTCAACCCTTGAGAACGGACGTCAAAATCAATCATATAATCATCGGGGTTCAATACGTATTTGTATTCCAAATACTCATTTTCACCAGCTTTCAATCGCATCGATACAATCTGCTTATCCCCCACTTTTGACACTGTCGGCTCGAAGTATAAATCCTTTGTTTGCAGTGTTCGGTTGTCCTGAGTCAACAAACTAATATTCAAATCAGTATTATTGTCTTTGATTAAAGAAACCAACTGACCAGAGCCTTTCTTGAATTTTTCCTGATTTTTTAATGTGGCTTCTGTAATAAAACCTCCTTTATTGGCAATTACAATTTTAATTAAATTGTTTTCGATAGTGGTGAAGTTATCTTTGGCAGAAGGAAGCGATGCGGAATAGGCAAAATTTCCTAATGTGGCTTTCAACGCAGACAATTGAGTTGAATCCTTTACAGACGAAATCATCGTATTTGCTTGTACTTTAGCAACTTTGGCTTTTTCTGTCGCCTGTTTTTGAACCAATTCTTTCTTGGCCTTTTCTGCTGCTATTTCTTTTTCTGAAGGTTGATTTTGATACATGATCCAAATCAAAATACCAAAAATCAATGCAAAGCCTATGATTGAATTGAGGTCTAACTTTTTTTCTTCCATTCTATTTTTCTAAAACTAATTAATTATTTCTTTTTTGCTTTTACTGTTGCCGCCACAAAACTAACAAACAATGGATGCGGATTGGCTACAGTACTTTTGTATTCTGGATGATATTGAACGCCAATAAAAAAAGGATGATTGGCTATTTCTACAATT
Organism: Flavobacteriaceae bacterium; assembly: GCA_947456815.1. GTDB lineage: Bacteria > Bacteroidota > Bacteroidia > Flavobacteriales > Flavobacteriaceae > Flavobacterium. The sequence goes on along the minus strand of CANGTL010000012.1, from coordinate 21,254 downwards.
TCAACTAATTTGGTGTCTGGGTTAATTCCAGAGGAAATCAAACCAGCTTTCTCAAGTGCTTGTGCATAATCACTATTGTACTCATAACGATGACGATGACGCTCTAAAATACTAGTTTTCCCATATATAGAATAAGCCAATGAATTCTGTTTAAGATCACATTTCCATGCGCCCAAACGCATCGTTCCGCCTTTATCTGTAATACTCTTTTGCTCTTCCATCAAATCAATCACAGGATGAGATGTTCCTTGGTTCATTTCAGTTGAATTCGCATCTTTATAACCCAAGACATTTCGAGCGAATTCAATTACTGCCATTTGCATTCCCAGACAAATTCCAAAAAACGGCAAGTTGTTTTCTCGAGCATAACGAACTGCTTCAATTTTTCCTTCGATACCACGTTCACCAAAACCTGGTGCAACAAGAATACCGTCTAGTCCCTGCATTTTTTCAGCAACATTATCGGCGTCGATATACTCTGAATGCACCGACACTACATTGACTTTCGTTTCGTTTGCAGCACCAGCATGAATAAAAGCCTCCAAAATAGATTTGTAGGAATCTTGTAATTCGACATATTTCCCAATCAAACCAATATTCACGGTATGTTTCGGATTCTTTAATCTATGTAAGAAAGTGTTCCAGTTTTTTAAATCTGGAGCAGCTTTTTTAGGTAAATTCAATTTCTTTAATGCAACCACATCCAATCCTTCTTCTAACATCAAGTTCGGAACTTCATAAATCGTTGAAGCATCGATAGATTGAATAACGGCCTCACGCTTCACATTGCAAAACAAAGCCAACTTTTGACGCAATTCATCTGAAATTTCGTGCTCTGTTCGGCATACTAAAATATCGGCTTTGATTCCGCTTTCCATCAAAGTTTTAACGGAGTGTTGTGTTGGTTTGGTTTTTAATTCACCAGCAGCAGCCAAATACGGCACTAAAGTGAGGTGAATTACAATTCCGTTGCCTTCTCCTAATTCCCAAACCAACTGACGTACGGATTCAATGTAAGGTAATGATTCTATATCGCCGACAGTTCCACCAATTTCAGTAATAACAATGTCGAAATCGCCCGAATTTCCAAGCAATTGCATGCGTTCTTTGATTTCGTTGGTAATATGAGGAACCACTTGAACTGTTTTTCCTAAAAACTCGCCACGACGCTCTTTTTCAATAACCGAAAGATAAACTCTTCCAGTGGTTACATTATTCGCTTGTGAAGTGGGAACGTTTAGAAATCTTTCATAGTGACCTAAATCTAAATCGGTTTCTGCGCCATCGTCGGTTACATAACATTCGCCATGTTCGTATGGATTTAGAGTACCTGGGTCGACATTGATATACGGATCAAATTTTTGAATTGTAGTCCTATAGCCTCGTGCTTGCAATAATTTTGCTAACGAAGCAGCGATAATTCCTTTACCGAGTGAAGAAGTCACACCGCCGGTAACAAAAATATACTTCGTTTGATTCATTGTTTTGTTGTTGTAGTTGCGTTGTTGTTGTGTAAAAAACGAGGCAAAAATAGGAATTTAAAATGGATTATTGGATGTTTAGATTGTTAGATTATTATAGAAAAAAGCATTCAAAAGCTAACGATCTAAAAGTCCTGCTTCGGATACTGTCTTTTGATATTTCGAATAAGTTCTTCCAACCCATTTAATTTGAGTTCATAGACCAGCTGCATTTGCTCGCCCAAAGTTCCTTTTGGAAATCCCTTATTACTATACCAAACGACATAATATTCTGGTAAATCGATAAGAAATCGACCTTCGTATTTTCCGAAAGGCATCTTAGTATGTGCCAGTTGAATGAGTTTGATTTGGTCTTGGTTCATGTTGATGAAGATAAAAAAAAGAGCCAAGAATCAAGACAACGTACTTTCTTGATTCTTGGCTCTTATATCTCTTTACAATTTATTTCCAATGGAAAGTAACGTCTTTTTCTATATCTGGATGCAAACTCAAGAATACTGGGCAGGTCATCGCTGCTCTTTCGAGGATGACTTTATTTTTATCGCTCGTGCTTGGGAGATTCAGCGACACAATTATCTTAGCAATCTTTCGAGGTTCTGCTTGCATGATCTTGGTCACTTCTATCGTCGAATGTAGCAACTCAACTTCTAAATCTTTTGATTTGATTGCCATAATTGAAATCATACAACTTCCGAGCGAGGTCGCAACTAAATCTGTTGGAGAAAATGCCTCTCCTTTTCCATGATTATCGGTAGGCGCATCGGTAAGAATCGTAGTTCCTGATTGCAGATGTTCGCAAGAAGTTCTTAATTCACCTAAATATGTTATTCTTGAAGTCATTAGTTTACTTGTTTTACAGACAGATCATCTTGGTATTCCAAAATATAGACACCTTTATTTACGAAACCTTCTGTACCTTTTTTGAAATATTCGAATTTGCTTTCAATTTGCTCGGACTTAATCTGGTCTGCAGACGACATAAATGAACTGCTCTGAGTGATTCTCATTAGCGTATCAAAAGTAACGTCGAATCCTCGCACAGCATATTGACTTGGAAACACTTTATTAACTTCCTTATAGTTTTTATCAAAATGAGTGGCTTCAATTGAATTATTATCGCGAGTTAATGATGGATACAACAATTTCAAAATAGTAAGTCTTTTCATGGAAACCTCTTCAAAATCTAGTGTTTCGTTTGGCTCAATAATCACCAACTGTATTTGAAAATTTGATAATTCATTTAGTAAGACATTTGTGGTACCAAGAATTAACCCTGTTCTTTCAGAATCTAGAACTACATAGTTTTGAACTCCTTTTACAAACATAGACTTCAGATTTGTAATATCTAATGCCCCATTATCTAAAAGAGTAACAAACTTCGCAGCAGGATAATTTTTTGAAATGAAATCTTTGTTATAAACTCTTTTTGGATCACTCACGACTATTATGTTTCCATTTTTCGACATCATGTACGCAAACATTGCAGTTTTACCATAATCACTCGGAGGCATTGCTTGGAAAAGATTGGGAAATGACTTTCCTATTTCTTTTGAAAGTGGCGAAATTACGGGAACATTTTTAGCGCTAAGCAGTTCCGCCGTTTTTTCGATATATTGTTGGTAAAACGGACCAATAACTGCGTCGGCATCCTGAAGATTATTGTTCTTAACAATATTCTCGACATTTGAACTTATTTTACTTTCTTCAGAATCAAAAATTTTGACATCAACATTCAAACCCAGCGTTTTTGCGGAATCAATCGCCATCAATGCTCCCGAGTAGAAATCGAGTGTCATATTCAAAAAAGCATCTTTCTTTAGACGAATATCCATGGTCTTTAACGTGTCGCTCTGAATTTTAACTGCATTAAAGGGCAATAGCAATACTAATGACTTTCTAGAAGAATTCGGCACTATAGTTTTACTTGCCGTTTTCAAGGCAATTGTTTGCTCAACATCTGTTTTTATAGTTCCTCTTCCGGGCACTTTTAAGATCATTCCTGCTTTTACGCCGTCTTTAAGTGTCGGGTTTAACTGCAACAATTCGTCTTCCGTTATTTTAAAATACTGAGATAAACTGTACATCGTATCGCCTTGTTTTACTTCGTAATTTGCGTACCCTGTTTTAGTAAGTGTTCGAATTGTCTTAGTCTCTACAATTTCATCTTTAACGATTTCAGTGACTACTGGTTTTGGTTTTTCTACTATCGGTCGTTCAGTGGCCACCTTAGAACTTTCTGATTTTTGTGCCGCTCCACTGATAATCAATTTAAAACCTACAGGCAAATTAGACACTATTTGCGGGTTGCGTTGTTCTAGTTCTTGAACCGTCATTCCGTATTTCTTAGCAATACCAAACTTAGTTTCTTTGGGTTCAACGATGTGAACTACATTATTATCTTGACTTGAGTTTGATGCAACTGGAGCAACTACTTGATTTTCAGGTGCTTTTGGTTGAGGTTTCTCGTGAGTTTCTGTAATCATATCTTTTGATTTCACTTCACTAGCATCCGCTGCAACATCAGGGATTCTGATAACTTGACCAATCTTTAAGCCGTTAAGCAATGCTTGCTCATTTAAGCTTTTTAAGTCTTCAACATTGACATTATAGTCGCGTGAGATACTGTATAATGTTTCTTTAGGTTTTGCGGTATGTGTTCTATTTGAAGTGGCATTTTTCTTTGGAGCTGAAGTTGCATTATCTGCTTTCTTAATAGTTGAAGCTGGTATTAAGATCAAATCATTTTCTCGGATTCCTTTCTGAGCATCTGGATTTAAAGTATAAATATCATAAGGCGTTACATTGTACTTTGTTGCAATTTGAGATATGGTTTCTCCTTTCGCGACTGTGTGTTTTGTATAACTCTTATCCTGAGCAAACAAGACATTTGCATTAATAAGTAAAATGAGCAAAGAGAATAAGAAATATTGTTTCATTAAGTTTCCTTTTGTGTTAGAACATTGCGTTAATCAAAACAAATTTAACACTTAATTCTTGGCTTTTATTTCTAACACTTGCCCTATTTGTAAACCGTTTATTAACAAACTTGCGTTTTGCTCTTTTATCTCATCGACAGTGACGTTGTATTTTTTCGATAAACTATACAAAGTTTCTTTAGGCTCGACCTTATGCTTTATGACTTGTCCTTCGCTATTTGATTTATTTACAACAGGTTGCTCGGTCGTGGCTTTTGAATTCTGCGGAACTGGTTTGACAATTTTAGTCGACTGTTTAATATCGACTGTTTTGTTTGTCACAATTTTTAAGACTTGTCCGACTTGTAATCCATTTTTAGCTACTTCAGGGTTGTTAGATTTGATTTCATCAACCGAAACATTGTAATCTCTTGATAAGCTGTAAAGCGTTTCTTTGGGAAGTACTTTATGATTTATTTCTGTTTTGTCTTCTGTGATTATTATTTGTTTGATCTCCGTATCTGGTTTTTTAATTATCTCTTGACTTATTGGTTTCTCTCCTGTATCAACTTGTTTTACTGACTCCACGTTAACGGATTCTTTCTCCCCTTGCACCACAGGCTCTTTTGCAAGTGCACCTAATTTTCGTGGAACCGGAATTTTTAAGGTCATACCTTCACTAATGCCATCAACAGCAAATTTATTTAATTTATAAATTTCTGACGGATCTACTAAATACTTCTTAGAGAGTAATCTTACTGATTCTCCTAACTTGACTTCATGATTAATGATGTCAACTTCTTGATCTTTTTTCTTTCCCTGACCAAAGCTAGTGCACAAAACAAAAAAAATCAGAATAGTAATATATATTCTTTTCATAACAATATTCTTTATTCCCACTCTATTGTGGCAGGCGGCTTAGAACTAATATCATAAACAACTCTATTGACGCCTTTTACTTTATTGATGATTTCATTTGAAATTTTCATTAAGAACTCATAGGGTAAATGTACCCAATCAGCTGTCATTCCATCAGTCGATTCAACCGCTCTAAGAGCCACTACTTTTTCATATGTCCGCTCATCTCCCATCACACCAACGCTGTTTACCGGCAACAAAATCGCGCCAGCTTGCCAGACCTTATCATATAAACCCCATGATTTTAAACCTTCTACAAAAATTGAATCAACCTCTTGCAATATACGAACTTTTTCTAAAGTAATCTCACCTAAAATTCGAATCGATAAACCAGGCCCTGGAAAAGGATGTCTTCCTAATAACGCAGCATCTATTCCTAATGTTGCGCCAACCCTCCGAACTTCATCTTTAAAAAGCATACGCAATGGCTCAACAATATTTAACTTCATATAGTCGGGCAATCCACCAACATTATGATGTGATTTGATTGTTGCTGAGGGACCTTTGACAGAAACCGATTCTATAACATCCGGATAAATAGTCCCTTGAGCCAACCATTTTACATCTTCAATCTTATGAGCTTCATCATCAAATACTTCAATAAATACACGTCCAATAATCTTTCTTTTGGTTTCAGGATCACTTATACCTTCAAGCTCATCTAAGAATCTATTTGAAGCATCAACTCCCTTTACATTGAGACCCATATGCTTATATTGATCAAGAACATTTTCATATTCGTTCTTTCTAAGTAAGCCATTATTAACAAAAATACAGTACAGATTCTTGCCAATCGCTTGATGCAACAACACAGCTGCGACGGTCGAATCGACACCGCCAGAAAGCCCTAAAACTACTTTATCATTTTGCAATTTGACTTTAAGTTCACCAACCATTTCTTCTACAAAAGCGTTTGGAGTAAAGTTTTGAGGCACTTTGGCTATCTTCACGAGGAAATTTTCTAACATTTGTTTTCCATCAGTAGAATGGTAAACTTCTGGATGAAATTGTATGGCGTAAGTTACTTCATTTTCAATTCTATAAGCTGCATTGTCTACATCGTGAGTACTTGCTAGTTTTATCCCGTTTGTCGGTAATGTCTTAATGGTATCACTATGAGACATCCAAACTTGTGAATGTTGATCGACACCTTCAAAGAAAATTTCGTCACTTTTGACATAAGATAAATTCGCTCGTCCGTATTCTCTAGTGTTTGAGGGAGCCACTTCACCGCCACTAAAATGTGCCAAATATTGTGCACCATAACATACTGCAAGCAAAGGTAATTTACCTCTGATTTGCGATAAATCAGGATGAGGAGCATCATCTCCTCTTACAGAAAAAGGGCTGCCTGAGAGAATAACCGCCTTGTAACTTGATAAATCAGATGGAAAGTGATGGTAGGGAAAAATTTCGCAAAAAATATTCAATTCGCGAACGCGTCGGGCAATAAGTTGTGTGTATTGTGATCCGAAATCTAAAATAAGTACGTTGTGTTGCATGTGCAAAAATACTTTTAAAATTCTATAATTGAAAACAGAATTTAAAATAAATAAGTAGTATTTAGTTATATTTACGCCAAATACAAATTTATGCTTAGAACACTTGTAATAATTGGTATCGGAGGCAGTATTGGCAGTATCTTCAGATACTTAACTAGTGTCGTTGTTGAAAAATACTTTGTTACAATTTTCCCATATGCAACGCTGATAGTTAATATTTTAGGATGCGTTTTGATTGGCGTCACCATCGGGTGGTTAGAAAAGAATCAATTGATGAATTCTAATATAAAGTGGTTTTTAGTGACCGGTTTTTGCGGTGGTTTTACCACTTTTTCTGCATTTGGCTACGAGAATATTCGTTTACTGCAAAACGGTAACATAGCATTAGCATTTGCATATATTGGCACTAGTGTTATCCTAGGTTTGGGTTCGGTTTGGCTGGGATTAACCCTTGTTAAATAAATTTGTAACATGTTGTTAATTTCTTTCATTTTTGCGAAAATAATGTAACTTCGCACTCTATGAAAAAAGAGGACATACTTTCTATAAATCAATTACTAGCCAATCCTAAGAAAATTGCCATTATTCCCCATAGAAGTCCCGACGGAGATGCCATGGGATCCACTTTGGCACTCTATCATTTCCTGTTAAAAGAAGGACACGAACCAATTGTTATTGCACCCAATGAATTTCCAGATTTCCTAGCTTGGTTGCCAAGTAGTGATCAGGTTTTAATTTTCGAAAATCAGAAGGAAAGCACTACCAAGATTCTCAACGAATGTGATGTTATTTTTACTTTAGACTTTAACGCTTTGCATCGAACTGGTGAAATGGAGAAAGTACTCATGCCGTTGAATGTGCCATTCATCATGATTGATCACCACCAAGCACCAGAAAGTTACGCTACTTATGCATATTCTGACACACAATATGGCTCTACTTGTGAGATGATTTACAATTTCATTTCGTTCCTAGGTAAAAAAGAGCAAATTGATAAAACTATTGCAACTTGTATCTACACAGGAATTCTAACTGACTCAGGGTCCTTTAGATTTCCAAAGACAACAGGAACAACACATCGCATCATTGCTGAACTCATAGACCTTGGGGTTGAAAACACGAAGATTCCAACTTTGCTTTTCGATAATAATTCTGAAAACAGTCTTAAATTACTGGGAAGAGCTTTACAAAATATGATTGTACTATCCGAATATAAAACTGCTTATATTTCACTTAGTCAGAAAGAACTAGATGAATTTGACTACCAAAAAGGAGATACTGAAGGTATTGTAAATTATGGTTTATCAATTAAGGGAATTCATTTGGCTGCGATTTTCATTGAACATAAAGACGAAAATATTATTAAGATCTCTTTTCGATCGCAAGGTGATTTTGACGTTAATCAATTCGCGAGGCAACATTTTAACGGAGGCGGTCATATCAATGCAGCTGGAGGGAAATCGTATCAAACGATGCAAGAAACGATTTCTAAATTTAAAACGTTACTAACAACTAGCATTATTTGATTTATGAAAATAATAAATATTAAAATTATCGCAACCGTTGCAGCAGCGCTGATTTTCGGAAGTTGTTCACAACAGAAGGCACGCAGACCAATTTCACAATCTTCCGGTTCTTTTCTTAGAGAGTCAGCCGAACGTAACAAGAAGTTGATTTCGGGAGAAGAAAGAAAAATCGATTCTATTATTAAAAGCGATCCTAATGTTAGTTATCTAGCATCGAAGAAAGGGTATTGGTATCGATACGACAAGAAAAATTTACTAGACACCTTGCGTCCGAAAAAAGGAGATATTGCTAATTTCAATTACGAAATTAAAGACCTTGATGGGAATGTAATTTATTCAGAACTCGAATTACGTCCGCAGGTTTACCACGTCGACAAGGAGCAAAAGATTATTATGGGATTGCGAGATGGAATAAAGCTAATGCGCAAAGACGAAACCATTACTTTTCTTTTTCCTTCTCATATGGGTTACGGCTACCATGGTGATGATCGTCGAATCGGACATAATCAACCGCTGATGTGCACCGTTACCTTGACAGATTTTAATCCAGAAAGTAAAATAAAAACCGAATAATTAATATTGATGAAAAAGCACTTCTTCTTTTTATTAACGATTGCCTTGTTGGCATCATGCAAAAGCGAGCATAATAATTTGCCTGATGGCTTATATGCCGAAATTGAAACTAATAAAGGAAATATCATTGTTGCGTTAGACTTCCAAAAAGCACCAATTACAGTTGCCAATTTTGTGACCTTGACTGAAGGGAAAAACACTTTTGTAAACGAACAATTTAAGGGTAAACCATTTTATGATGGATTGAAATTTCACAGGGTGATTCCAGAATTTATGATACAAGGAGGCGATCCTTTAGGAAATGGTTCGGGCGATACGGGTTACTTGTTTAAGGATGAAATTTCTGATTTGAGATTCGAACAAGGTGGATTGCTTGCGATGGCAAATTCAGGCCCAGGAACAAACAGCAGTCAATTCTTTATCACACATGTGGCCACTCCATGGTTAGACGGAAAACATACTATTTTCGGACATGTAGTTGATAAAGGAATGGAAGTGGTAAATGCCATCCAACAAAATGATGATATAGTTAAAATTACAATCATCAGAAATGGTGCCGACGCAAAGAAGTTTGATGCAGTAAAAGTTTTTTCGAATTATTTTTCGCAGGAATTGGAAAATCAGAAAAAACAAGCGTTAATCGATGCTGAGAATAAGAAATTATACGACGCGAAATACGCATCAATAAAAGAGGACAAGGCAATTTATTTTGAGAAAATAAAGACTGTCGCAAGCAAAACTAACTCAGGATTAGCCTACAAAATAATCAGCAAAGGAAATGGCATAAAACCAAAAAACGGTGAGCTTATTTTCATTAATTATGCTGGGTTTCTTGAGAATGGAGAATTGTTTGATTCTAGTTTACAAGACGTTTCTAAAATTTTTGGTAAATTTGACCAACGAAAATGCGACGCTAGACAGTACATCCCAATTCCATTTGAGGTAGGCAAAAAAGACGGGATGATTCCTGGATTTATTGAGGGAATTGAAAAATTATCATTTGGTGATAAAGCGGTAATTTTTATCCCATCAAATTTGGGATACGGTGCACAAGGAGCCGGCGGTGTTATTCCACCGAATGCAAATATCATTTTTGAAATAGAATTGTTGAAGTCTATGCCAAAATAATTATCAATAAAAAGGGAATAAACCTGAAAATCCCTGCATGAAGCGAAATAAGTAAGGAAATTATTAATCAATTGAAAATGAAAATTAAAGTTATCTTGTTATTGTTTGTGGGTATATTGAGTAGTTACGCTCAAAAAAACACAAAACCTGTTGTAGCTAAAAAGCCTGCAGCCGCAACAACAGTTAAAAAAACAGCACCGAAAGCTCAAGCAAAACCAGCTGTAGAGGGACTATTTGCAGAGATTGAAACGGCAAAAGGTAAAATTGTTATTCGTTTAGAATATCAAAAAACACCTATTACAGTAGCTAATTTCGTCTCGTTGGCAGAAGGAAAAAACACATTCATTACAGACGAAAAATTAAAAGGGAAACCATATTATGATGGTCTTAAATTTCACAGAGTTATCAAAGACTTCATGATTCAAGGTGGCGATCCAGCAGGTAACGGTTCTGGTGGCTGTGGTTATAGTTTTAAAGACGAAATCGTACCAGAATTCGTTTTTGACAAAGCTGGAATTTTAGCAATGGCTAATTCAGGACCTGCAACAAATAGTAGTCAGTTCTTTATTACGCATAAAGACACGCCTTGGCTGAATGGTAAACACACGATTTTTGGATACCTTGTTTCTGGACAAGATGTTGTCAACAATATTGCGCAAGATGATTTGATGAATAAAGTAACAATTGTTCGTAAAGGAAAGCAAGCGATGGCTTTTGATGCTGTAAAAGTATTTTCTGACTATTACGCTAACAAAGGCGAAGACGACAAGAAATTGGCTGCAGCACAAGCTGAAGAAAGAGCAAAACAAGCTGCGTTAGAGGCTGAGGCAAAGAAAGCTTATAATGCTCAATATGCTCCGGTAATGGCTGACAAGGTGAAATACTTGGCAGGAATTAAAGCTGGTGCTACCAAATCAGCTACTGGATTAGAATACAAAATTACTAGTGCTGGAAGTGGAAAAAAACCTGTTGACGGTTCAACGTTTTATATTCACTATGCAGGTTACCTAGAAGATGGATCTTTATTTGACAGTAGTTATGCTGATGTTTGCAAAACCTATGGAAAATACGACGAAAACCGTGCAAAGCAAAATGGCTACAATCCCTTTCCTTTTCAAGCGGGAAAGAAAGATGGCTTGATTCCTGGATTTTTAGAAGGTATTAGCAATTTATCATTTGGAGATAAAGCGGTATTATTTATTCCGTCTGCATTAGGATACGGAGAACGTGGTGCAGGAAATGTAATTCCACCAAATTCTAATATCATTTTTGAAGTGGAACTTTTTGAATCACTACCAACAGTGGAAGGAACAGCGAAACAGTAATTCATTTCTGTTTTTATAAAAAGGGATTTTCAATCATATGAAAATCCCTTTTTTATTTTAATACTTCCAGTCAAACTCATCATTATTATTGATAATTGCTCCTATTTCTACTTTGACAATCAGTCCGAATTCACTTTGCAAAATCAACCAGTTTTCTTCATTGAAATGATTTTCTGTTAAATCAAAATCTTCTTTTTCCCATGATTTAATTTTATGGGCTTCAAGTTGCTTTTTGACCTCTTCGACAGTTTCATTGATTACAACTTTATCATTTATGGTAAGTCTACGATTAGAACTAATGATATAACCCAAGCGCAAATCTTCATCATCGTAGAATGTCAAACGCAATTGTAATTGGTTGTACACCAAAATAAAATTCTTGTCCTCATCTTTAAACTGTTTATCTGGTTCGCCATAAAGCTTTATTACGTCCGCTTGTTTCATTCCAAACAGCAACTTGTCCATCCCGAATTTCAGTTTTACTTCCATCGTTTATTGTTTCAATTAATGTCGGTAAAGTTAGCCTTTATAAAAGACAATTATTCAAACTAATTACCAATCGATCCAGTAATTTATCGCTTTGGCGCATAATTTTGTGTCAATTACAGAGATTTATTCGACGTTTATCGAGTATTTTAGGTTTAGTCTAGAATATGTACAAAATTTGGATAACTATTTACAAATGAGTTTTTTGCACTTCGAGTACAAAAGCTGTTTGGTATTATACCTGCTTATGAAATTCAGATCATTCTTATGTCTTTTTCTTATATCTACTTGTGCTATTGCGGGAAGCATTCCTACCAAGAAAATTGTTGCGATAACAGACAGCATAATGATTTCAAAGGTAGGAGAACATTTGCGTCCATACTTTGAAGTGTCGAATGAAGGATCCCATTATAATTACCTGTCAAATAACAAGAAATTAATCTCTGAACTTATCTTAGACAAGAAAAAAATAAAGAAGAACTTTACCGAAGTTTGGATTCTATACAAATTCAATTATACAAGAATAGAGGGTGTCAAAGCTGGTATTTGGATTAAACTAGACCAAAATTTGCAATTGATTGAAGAACCAAACACTAACGCAGTACCTAATTTTCTTATAGAAGAGCTGCCGTCAAATTTTATCAGCAAGCAGCAGGCTAGAATTTTTGCTGAAAAACTTGTAAAAGACCAACGCAATGAAACAAGTGATGCCAAATTGGAGTATAGTAAGAAAATAGAGAAATATATCTACTCTATCGCAAGCAAATCACTTAAGACAAACAACGGCAATAAGGTTGTTGAGCTCGAGATTATTGAACTTGACGCTTTTACAGGCAAACTCCTAAATAGATATGAAAGCTATAATGGACTAATTGAAAAATAAGTGGCTTTATTAGTATTTAAAAACACCGTACTCACTTTTTATCGTTAGTTGTTTCGAATCTGCTGCTTCTACCATTCCGACAATTTGAGCCTTTACATTAAAGGAATTCGAAATAGCGATTATATCGTTCGCAATTTCTTCCGCAACATACAACTCCATTCTGTGACCGCAATTAAACACTTGATACATCTCTTTCCACTCTGTTTTGGATTGCTCTTGAATCATCTGAAATAAAGGCGGCACTGGAAATAAGTTATCTTTAATGATGTGAAGATTTTCAACGAAATGCAGGATTTTGGTTTGTGCTCCGCCACTGCAATGCACCATGCCATGAATTTCCTTAGAAGTATATTTTTCTAGTATTTTCTTGATGATGGGAGCGTACGTTCTCGTTGGCGAAAGCACGAGTTTACCCGCATCTAGACTACTATTATCTACCCTATCAAGCAACTGTTTTGCGCCAGAATACACCAGTTCTTTAGGCACCAAATCGTCGTAACTTTCCGGATATTTTTTTGACAAATCATGGCTAAAAACATCATGGCGTGCCGAAGTCAATCCATTACTGCCCATTCCACCATTATAAGTCTTTTCGTAGGCTGCTTGTCCGAATGAAGCCAAACCAACAATAACATCTCCCGCTTTAATATTCGCATTGTCAATTACATCTCTACGCTTCATACGCGCGGTCACGGTAGAATCAACAATGATAGTTCGCACCAAATCACCTAAGTCAGCAGTTTCGCCGCCTGTAGAGTGAATTGTTACTCCGTAAGATCGTAATTCAGCTATAAGTTCTTCAGTTCCGTTGATGATTGCCGCAATTATCTCACCTGGAATTCTGTTTTTGTTTCTTCCAATCGTGGACGATAATAAGATATTATCAGTGGCGCCAACGCACAACAAATCATCAATATTCATAATCAAAGCGTCTTGTGCAATCCCTTTCCAAACCGATAAATCACCTGTTTCTTTCCAATACATATACGCCAACGATGATTTTGTTCCCGCTCCATCGGCATGCATGATCAAACAATAATCATCGTCATTAGTTAAATAGTCTGGAACAATCTTACAAAAAGCCTTTGGAAACAAACCTTTGTCGATGTTCTGTATGGCTTGATGAACATCTTCTTTTGATGCTGAAACGCCTCGGCCAGCGTATCGTTTGGAAGTATCTGAACTCATTCTATGGTAGTGTTGTTGTGTGGCAAATATACTATTTTGATTAGGGAATTATAGTACTAATTCTCTAGAATTAATATTTCAACCCGGCGATTTTCTTCTTCCTCTTGGGAAGATTTTTCTGGAATGGGATGCAGCGGCTTACTAGTCCCAAATCCTTTGTACGACAAACGTTTCCTGTTGATTTTTTGCCCAACAAGATAATTATAAATGGCGCGGGCACGCATGACGGATAACTCGTTGATATCAAACTGCTTTTGACAACAAATGTGACCTTGAATTTCGATTTTTAATTTTGGATTGTCTTGCAAAGCACAAAGCAAATCATAGAGCACCGTTTTTGATTTCGGCAAAATTCGCGGTGTCATATTATAGAAATTAATGTTTTTCAGTCGGATTACTGTACCAACTGTTGCTTTCTTAAACTGTTCTGCCAGCGGTGTATCTTCATCAAAATAAGCGTTTGTCTTTGGCTTTTCTATCTTTATTTTATCATATACAATCAAGACTTTGCGATTTTCAGCTTGCACTTTCGATTGCTCAAAATCTTCGCCGAATCCTTTGATTTCGTAATTTTCATTGACTTTGATTTGTTTCGATTTAATAAAGTCTAAAACTGTCTTCACTCGTTGAAGCGAAAGAGAATCATTATAGGTATTTGTTCCTTTCCAATCACAAAAACCATATACCTTCAAGACCTCGATATCTGGATTTTCTTTTACCCAATTTTGCAATTGAGTGTTTGCAACTTCATTCAAACTAGATTGGTTGAAATCGAAAAACACGATTAGCTTATCTTGAGCGCTACTACTAAGAAAGCTTAGAATTACTACGAGGAAAAAATACCATTTCATCTTGTTACTTTCTAATTTGAAACTATTTCAATTTCAACCCTGCGGTTGGCCGCTCGTTGCGATTCGTCTTTTTCGGGCAATTGAAAAACAGGTTTCGAACTTCCAAATCCTTTATATGTGAGACGATTTTCTTTGATTCCATTAGCAATCAAAAAATTCTTTATGGCTTTTGCACGCTGTGTTGATAGATCCAATCGATCGACTGGCATGCAGCACAAATGACCTTGAATTTCAATTTTGAGTTCTGGATTCTTTTGCAGAACCACAAGCAATTCATACATCTTTCCTTTCGATTCTGGCACGACAATAAACGTATTGATTTTGAAATTTAAATTGTCAATTTTGAGCTTCTCCCCGACTGGTGTTTCGGCAATTTTCTTCATAAAATTGACATCTAATGCATATTCTGACTTTGTCCCATCGGGATTGTCGAAAACCAATTTTTCGGGATATCGAATAATTTCTTTAAGTTCAGCCATGGGAGCTACTTCTTTGATTCCGAGAATTTCATTTTCTCGTTCTATATCTTTCGCTTCGATATAAAACAAAGTCACTTTTCGGTTCTCCGCTTTTATTTTAGACAACTGATGCAACTCGCCGAAGCTTCTGGTTTTGAAATCCTCTCTGATTTTGATTTTGTCTTTTATTAGATTATAAATGAAATTAATTCTGTTTTTCGCTAACGTATCGTTAAAACCGCTTGATCCATCTTCATCCGTAAAACCATGAATACCTAGGATTTTTATATCTGGATTTGCCACTATCCATTGATTGATGGTTTTGGTTTCTTTTGCAGTCAAATCGAATTTGTTGCTATCGAAATAAACGGAGAATTGTTCCTGAGCCTCAACGAAAGCAGTCGAAACAATGCAAAAAAAAGTAAGAAAGACAAGTTTCATCTGGTGTTTATTTGGAGAACGGAAGTTACGTAAAAAAGTTATAGGTTGTAAGTTGAAGTTCTTTGTAACGAAATGCCCTAGCCCCGATAGTAGCGAAAATCCTTTTGTGGCGGTGTTCGACACAAAAGATTGTAGCAGATAGCGGGAACAGCTCCTGACCTAAAACAAAAAAGCCCGCTTCAAAATGAAACAGGCTTTCTTTAATACGTGTCAGGAATTATTTGGTAAACAACAATTCTCTGTATTTGGTCAATGTCCAAATTTCGTCGTCAACTAATAGCTCTAATTTATCGCAATGTTCACGGATAATTTCGAAATATGGTTTTACCTTTTCGCAATACGCATCCGCCATTTTTTGAGCATCGGGCAAAGCATTGGCTTTTTTTCTTGCTTCGGTCATCGCTTCTACTTGCGTGTTGATGGCTTCGATATGAGCCGAAATTTCTTTGATGAGAACGATTTGTTCTTTGGCAATTTTTTCGAAGTCTTTGGCGAATATTTCTTTCAAACCTTTGACATTTTCGATCAATGTATTTTGATAACGAATTGCCGTTGGAATCACATGATTCTTTGCAATATCTCCCAACACACGACCTTCAATTTGAATTTTTTTGGTGTATTCTTCAAGTTCAATTTCGTAACGAGCTTCTACTTCAACATGGTTCATGATGCCCATTTCAGAAAACAAAGCTAAAGCTTGTTTAGACGCTCTCGCTTTCAAAGCTTGTGGTGTTGTTTTGAAATTACTCAACCCACGCTTCGCCGCTTCTTTTTCCCAAGCGTCGCTATATCCATCACCTTCAAAAAGAATATTTTTCGATACTTTGATGTATTCTCTAAGTACATTAAAAATTGCTTCGTCTTTTTTCAACCCTTTAGAATCAATCAAGGCGTCAACAGCCACTTTAAAATCTTTTAATTGTTTCGCAACGATGGTGTTTAATGTAGTCATTGCGTTAGAACAATTGGCAGAAGAACCTACCGCTCTGAACTCAAACTTATTTCCGGTAAAAGCAAATGGAGAAGTTCTATTTCTGTCTGTATTATCTAGTAATACATCTGGAATTTTACCGACCACGTTCAATTTTAAGTCGGTTTTTTCTTCAGGAGATAATTTACCTGTAGTTACACCTTCTAATTCCGCCAATACTTTTGTCAACTGCTCTCCAATGAAAACAGAAATGATAGCCGGTGGCGCTTCGTTCGCACCCAAACGGTGATCATTACTAGCTGTTGCGATTGATCCGCGTAATAAAGCCTCATAATCATGAACTGCTTTGATGGTGTTGATAAAGAAAGTTAAGAATTGTAAATTGCTCATAGGCGTTTTACTTGGACTCAACAAGTTTACACCAGTATCAGTAGCAAGAGACCAGTTGTTGTGTTTACCCGATCCGTTTACTCCTTTAAAAGGTTTCTCGTGAAGCAACACTTTGAAGTCATGACGTTCTGCCACTTTTTGCATCACATCCATCAACAAACAGTTGTGGTCAACCGCTAAATTAGTTTCTTCAAAAATAGGTGCCAACTCAAATTGATTTGGCGCTACTTCATTATGACGCGTTTTTACTGGAATTCCCAGCAACATACATTCTTGCTCCAAATCTCTCATATAAGTTAGGGCACGAGTTGGAATAGAACCGAAATAATGATCATCTAACTGTTGTCCTTTGGCAGAAGTGTGTCCAAGTAAAGTTCTTCCAGTCATCATCAAGTCTGGACGAGATTGTGCTAATGATTTATCTACTAAAAAGTACTCTTGTTCCCAACCTAAAGTGGCAGTAACTTTTTTAACGTTCTTGTCGAAATATTTACAAACATTCGTTGCCGCATCATCCATGGCAGATAACGCACGCAATAATGGAATTTTGTTATCTAAAGCTTCTCCAGTATACGAGATAAAAACAGTCGGAATACATAAAGTCGTTCCGAAAATGAAAGCTGGAGATGTTGGGTCCCAAGCCGTATAACCTCTTGCTTCAAAAGTGTTTCTAATTCCACCATTTGGGAAACTTGACGCATCTGGCTCTTGTTGTACCAATTGTCCACCACCGAATTTTTCAACTGGATCGCTTCCGTCATAAGAAGTTTCGAAAAAGGCATCGTGTTTTTCAGCGGTTGCGCCAGTCAGTGGTTGAAACCAGTGTGTATAATGAGTTACGCCTTTAGACAAAGCCCATTCTTTCATACCCATGGCAATATAGTCAGCTAATTTTCTGTCGATTTTTGTTCCATGCTGCACCGCATCGCGAACACCTTTGAAAGCATCTGAAGTCAAATATTGCTTCATTGCTTTTTCATTAAACACATTAGATCCGAATAATGTTGATTTTTTGTCGGTTTCTTCAAATTTAACTGGAATTCTGTTAGACGCTTCTTTTAAAGCTTGAAAACGTAATGTTGCCATATAAAATTTAATTTTTTGAGTTATACCCTATTAATTTGATGCAAATATATAAAAATATCATACCGCAAATAAATTAACCCTATTTTTTTAGGGGTAAAAATGATATAATAGTTAAAATGAATAATTTTATAGACAAACGACAAACTTCGAGTAAAATGTTATTCTTCTTTCGCGATGATTTATCTTTGCCTCACTAAGCGAAACTTCATATATGATTGTCTGGATTTCTTTTTTTGTAATGATTTTCTGTTTTCTTGCTCTTGACTTAGGTATTTTTAATAAGACGCCACACATCATAAGTACAAAAGAAGCTAGTAAGTGGACTGCAATTTGGGTAACACTCTCGTTTTTATTTTCTGGCGTGGTGTTTTGGCTGTATCAGCATCAATACATAGAAAACCCATCCAATCTCAGCGCCACAAACGCCACAATTAAGTATATCACTGGCTATTTAATTGAGTTGTCACTCAGTATTGATAACATCTTTGTCATTGCTATCATATTTAGCGCATTCAGAATTCCACAAAAATACCAACATCGAATTCTCTTTTGGGGAATCATTGGTGCTATTGTGTTTCGTGGCTTAATGATATTCTTCGGAGTATTGCTCATCAATAAGTTCAATTGGACTACCTATTTGTTTGGTGCTTTCTTGGTATTTACCGCATTTAAGATGCTGTTTAAGAAAGACGAAGACGAGTTCAATCCAAAGGAATCGTTAGTCTATAAAATATTAGGAAAGATTATTCCAATAACAAGTCATACCGATAAAGCACATTTCTTTATTCTTAAGGATTCGAGAACACATGCTACGCCACTATTTGTCGCCTTAATTGTAATTGAAGTCATGGACGTTTTGTTTGCGGTTGATAGCGTTCCTGCTATTTTAGCAATAACTTCTGATCCATTTATTGTCTTCAGCTCTAACATCTTTGCTATTTTAGGATTGCGGTCGATGTACTTTTTCTTAGCCAATATGCTGGAAAAATTCAGTCATTTAGAATACAGTTTGATCGCAATACTAAGTTTCGTTGGGCTCAAAATGCTATTCCATGATTTTGTTGAAGTGCCTGAATGGGCTTCTTTAGGATTTATCGCAGTATCACTTTTGGTTGGAATCTTAGTGTCTCTAGGTAGCTATTCAAAAAATGAAGCATAAAAAAACCGCCTTAAAAAGACGGTCTTTATTTGATTCAATATTCTTATTGAATTGTTTTGATTTTTCTTTCATCAATATTGTAGGCTTTAATTACTGCATTATAGTCATTTAAATCAAGAGTGATTTTTCCTCCTTTATTAGCAAATTGTCCTGGGATTATTACAATTCTAAATATTTGACCTAATCTAAAATTATCGTTTAAAGTCTGCAAGTCGTTTCCTTCCAAAAAGATGTTTACATCAAACCTTGTTGCATCGAAATTATAAGCAAAATCAAAAGTTCCATCAGAAAAGTATCTATATTGAGGAATCAATTGCCAAACATCCGCACCACTGTCAACCCCAGACAATCTATAAACTAATACGTGATCTGAAGGTAAAGCAGCTTGAGGAAACACGTAAAAAACGCCAAAACTAGGTGCTAAAAAATTAATTGGAAGTGTTTCGTAAACAGTAGCTTCAGCACTATATCCTGTTGCACCTTGCGGACCTTCTGGCCCTTCACAACTGAGAAAGCTTGTTGCTAAGACAACAATGAAGAGTAAAGTTATTCGTTTCATAATATTAATTTTTAATTGGTTTGTTTTCGCGTCGTCAAATACCAATCCAAAAAATAAATTTGGCAAATATTTATGACTATTTTTGAACAAGATAGCAAATACTCATGGGAAGAAACAACGAACGTAATATCAAAAAGCATAACGATAAATTACACAAGGCACAGGATAAAGCCAAGCAAGCAGAACTGCTTCGAAAAGAAAAATTGAAAGCCATTTTAAAAAAATTCAATACTGAAAATCCAAATAACAATGAATAGCAATAAATTCAGCAATCTAAAAAACCAAGTCCAGGAAATTATTGACTTGATGGCTAAAAAAGATTTCATTGAAGCCAACTTCAAATTACGCGATGCAGCAGAATACCTCGATGAATTATTAGACTTTTCAAAAAAAGATGCAGATTTAATTGAAATAAGTAAATTCCAAATATTGCTCAATCAACTCAAGCAAAAAATAGAAAACGGATTAATTATATAAGCCACGAATGCACGAATTAAAGTGTTGTAAATTCGTGCATTCGTGGCTTATTCTAAAATTTTTAGCCTACATATTCCGTCTATACTGACCGCCTACTTCAAACAAAGCACTGGTAATTTGTCCCAACGAACAAACCTTGGTTGCTTCCATCAGACGCTCAAATAAGTTTTCGTTTTTGATGGCAGCTTCTTGCAAAGCATTCAAATGTTGATGTACTTTCTCCGCACCAAATTGATGCAGATTTTCCAACATATCAATTTGATATTGCTTTTCTTCTTCTGTCGCACGAATGACTTCCGCCGGAATGACCGTAGGAGAACCTTTTGAACTCAAAAATGTATTTACACCAATAATCGGAAATTCTCCCGTGTGTTTCAAAGTCTCATAATACAAACTTTCTTCTTGAATTTTAGAACGTTGGTACATTGTTTCCATAGCACCTAATACGCCGCCTCGTTCCGTAATACGATCAAATTCTTGTAAAACCGCTGCTTCAACTAAATCCGTTAATTCTTCAATAATAAATGAACCTTGAATCGGATTTTCATTTTTCGCTAATCCCAATTCCTTATTAATGATCAATTGAATAGCCATCGCACGACGCACAGATTCTTCAGTCGGAGTCGTAATGGCTTCATCATAAGCATTCGTATGTAAAGAATTGCAATTGTCGTAAATCGCATACAAGGCCTGCAATGTCGTTCGTATATCATTAAAGTCAATCTCTTGTGCATGCAACGAACGCCCAGAAGTTTGAATATGGTATTTCAGCATTTGCGCTCTTTCATTCGCACCATATTTATTCTTGAGTGCTTTTGCCCATATTTTACGAGCCACTCGACCAATTACGGCATATTCTGGATCAATTCCGTTCGAGAAAAAGAAGGACAAATTCGGACCAAAATCATTGATATTCATTCCGCGACTTAAGTAATACTCCACATAAGTAAATCCATTAGAAAGTGTAAAGGCTAACT
>CANGTL010000011.1 GCA_947456815.1 Flavobacteriaceae bacterium | reverse complement strand
TGCATCCGCATTACAGAAGTATGGCCCGTTCGTCTATCGGTTAGGACGCCAGGTTTTCATCCTGGTAAGAGGGGTTCGATTCCCCTACGGGCTACAATAAAATAAATTTAGAAAAAAAACAAAATGGCAAATCATAAGTCAGCTTTAAAAAGAATCAGAAGTAACGATAAGAAAAGAGTCTTAAATCGTTATCAACATAAAACTACTCGTAATGCTATCAAAGCTTTACGTCTAGAAACAGATAAATCAGGTGCTTCAGCAAAACTTTCTGCTGTTATATCAATGATTGATAAGTTGGCTAAGAAAAATGTTATCCATGATAACAAAGCCTCTAACCTAAAATCTAAATTAACAAAGCACGTTGCGAAATTGTAATTGTGTCTTTTAGTATAAAAAAAAACTCTCCGATGTCGGAGAGTTTTTTTTTATACTAAAATCGACTTCAAGTTTTCTAACATTTCTTTTGAAATAGGTTTTGACAAAAAGTCAAGCACCATTGGATAAGTCTTTGCTTTTGCAATATCATCAGGATCAATCGTCGAGGACAGTACAATAACCTTGGTGTCACCAAATGCGTTGCGATATTCTTCTTTAGAAAAATGATCCAAAAACTCCCAGCCACCCATCACAGGCATATTTAAATCAAGAAATATAAGTTTTGGATAATCCACAATTGAAGTTCCAAGACTATTTAATCTTAAATCATCAAAATAATTCAACGCTTCTTCTCCGTTTTGCGCAGTGATGATTTGCTTTGCAAACTCCGAACGAGTAATGACCATTTTACAAAGCATCAATGTAATAGGATCATCGTCGACACATAAAATTAAGTCCAACATTATAATGTACTTTTAAATATTATTGTAAAGGTTGTGCCTTTATCCACTTCGCTTTCTACCGTAATTGTTCCTCCCATACTTTCGACTTGAGATTTCACTAAATAAAGCCCTAAACCTTTGCTATCCGAGTAATTGTGGAATCTCTGATATAGTCCAAATATCTTGTCTCGATTGCGCTCCATATCAATTCCGATTCCATTGTCCTTAAACGTCAACACAATCATATTGTTGACTTCCTTTGAAGACACAAAAATGCGCAAAATTCTCTTTGGTGATCTGTATTTGATAGCATTAGTAAACAAATTGAGCAAAATACTTTCTAAGTAGGCTTTATTGATGTTTAGAATGGAGACTTTTTCTAATTCAATTTTCAGGATTGGCTTATGCAAACTGATAAGGTAACTCAATTGATTGAATACATTTTCAAAGACGTCTTTAATCAAAACTTCTTCTTTATCAATAGAAGGATTATCCTTAATGATAACCACTTTTACCAAATCATTGATGGTTTCATTCAACAAATTAGTTGAAGTCGCAAATCCATTAATAATTTCGCGTAACTCCGGATTTTCAACAGGATATTCTTGCATCAAATTTAATAAGCCGGTCAAATTAGACAACGGTGCTCTTAGATTATGAGAGGTAATATAAGAGAATTGTTTCAAATCCTTATTGTTTTGCGTCAATTCGCGAATCAATTGTTCTTTTTCTTTTTCTTGTTTCTTTTCCTCGGTAATGTCTCTTTGAATGGATATCCAGTGAGAATGATTGCCCTCTTGATTGGTGATTGGAATCATTGAAAAATTCACCCAATACTCTTCGCCGTTTTTCTTATGATTTAAGGTTTCAAATTTAAATTCTTCTCTTCCTTTTAAGGCCTTTGATAAATTCGAAATATCCTTCTTAACCGATTTTCTGCCCATAAAAACAATCGGCGTTTTTCCTATAACGTCTTGCGATTTGTAGCCCGTCATTTCCGTAAAAGCTGGATTCACAAACACAATTTTTGGAATGGTTTTGTTGGTGTTTTCAGACTCTGTAATTATAACCGCATCTTTCGTTTGAGTAATCACTGTTTCCAATAGTTTCAATCGCTGTTCTTCTTCTTTTTGCTTCGTGACATCTTGGATGGCTCCAATCATTCGTATCGCATTACCATCTTCGTCTTTTACCAAGAAACCTCTATCGAATACATACTTATAAGTGCCATCAGCGCACTTAAAGCGATATTCATCCTGCCATTTCTCCGTTTTTTGTTCAATGAAAGAATATAATTTTATTGACATTTTGATACTGTCCTCAGGATGAATCCTGTCAAACCACCATTTAGAAGTTGTACCAACGTCCTCTTTCTTATAACCAAAAACACCTTGAATTCCCTTATTCCAAATAAAATTGTCCTCTTGAATTTTCCAATCCCAAATAGTATCGCTCGTGGCTTTTGCTACGATATCATAGCGCTCGTTTGATTCTTTTATTTCTTCATTGGTCTCTTTTAATCTCTCAAAAATCAAATTATTTCGATGGTCATTCTTAGTTAGAACTACCTTAAAAATAATCCCGGAAAAAACGATAAAAACTACATCCTTTAGAAAACTAAAATTGAGAAATACTAAGTCATTCGTTGTGTGGAATTTATCTAAGATGTAATAGCCAACAACCGCCAGCACTATGGAAAAAAGGATGTAAAGAAGTGTGATTTTATTCGCCTTGTTTTTCATTACTCAAATATAGAGATTAATTCATAATAATAAAATAATGCTTGTTAACTTAATTATTATTTCTGCTTTTTCTATGCTCGAGTTAACAAATGGTAAACTAATTTTTAATGATTTTTTATGTAAAAATAAAGTGTACCTTTGCACCCATTAAAAATAACAGATGGAATCTATCAGAAACATTGCAATTATTGCACACGTCGATCACGGAAAAACTACCTTGGTTGATAAAATTATGTATCACTGTCAACTTTTTCGCGATAACGAAAATACCGGTGATCTAATATTAGACAACAATGACCTCGAACGCGAGCGTGGAATTACCATTACATCAAAAAATGTTTCTGTAGTTTATAAAGGAACAAAAATCAATATTATTGATACTCCTGGTCACGCGGATTTTGGCGGTGAAGTAGAACGTGTCCTTAACATGGCCGACGGTGTTTGCCTTTTAGTTGATGCTTTCGAAGGACCTATGCCACAAACGCGTTTCGTTTTGCAAAAAGCACTCGACTTAGGTTTGAAACCTTGTGTCGTAATCAATAAAGTAGATAAAGAAAACTGCACCCCAGAAGAAGTGCACGAGAAAGTATTCGACCTGATGTTTGAATTGGGTGCTGAAGAATGGCAACTTGATTTTCCAACAGTTTATGGTTCTGCAAAAAACAACTGGATGGCTGACGATTGGAAAAATCCAACGACGAATATCGAACCGCTATTAGACATGGTAATCTCGAATGTGCCTGCACCAAAGGTTTCAACAGGAACACCTCAAATGTTAATCACTTCCTTAGATTTCTCTTCTTTCACCGGTCGTATCGCGATTGGGCGTTTGGAAAGAGGCGAATTAAAAGAAGGTATGCCAATTTCTTTGGTAAAAAGAGATGGCAAAATCATGAAATCTAGAATTAAAGAACTCCACACTTTTGAAGGTTTAGGTCGTAAGAAAGTAGAAAGCGTAATCGCTGGAGATATTTGTGCCATTGTTGGAGTAGAAGGCTTTGAAATTGGGGACACTATCGCCGATTTCGAAAATCCAGAAGCATTGCAAACTATTGCTATTGATGAACCAACGATGAGTATGTTATTCACCATCAACGATTCACCTTTCTTTGGAAAAGAAGGAAAATTTGTGACTTCACGACACATCAGAGATCGTCTAACCAAAGAGCTTGAGAAAAACCTAGCGATGAAATTAGGCGAAACAGATTCTGCCGATAAATTTATGGTTTTCGGACGTGGTGTTTTGCACTTGTCAGTCTTAATCGAGACTATGAGAAGAGAAGGATACGAATTACAAATCGGTCAACCACAAGTTATCATCAAAGAAATTGACGGTAAAAAATGTGAGCCGATAGAAGAATTAACTATCGATTTGCCAGAAAGCCTTTCTGGTCGTGCGGTCGAATTCGTAACGATTCGTAAAGGTGAAATGCTTTCTATGGAAGCAAAAGGGGAACGTATGATTATCAAATTTAATATTCCATCTCGTGGTATTATCGGATTGAGAAATCAACTTTTAACAGCTACCGCAGGTGAGGCAATCATGGCGCACCGTTATATTGGCTACGAACCTTACAAAGGAGAAATTCCTGGGCGTAACAATGGTTCTTTGATTTCTATGGAGAACGGAAAAGCCATTCCATATTCAATTGATAAACTACAAGATCGAGGTAAATTCTTTGTGAATCCTAACGACGAAATCTACGAAGGACAAGTAATCGGCGAGAACTCTCGTAGCGACGATATGAGTATCAACGTCACCAAAGCGAAAAAACAATCCAACGTTCGTTCGTCTGGGAATGACGAAAAAGCAAGGATTATTCCTCCAATTATTTTCTCATTAGAAGAAGCGTTAGAGTATATTCAAAAAGATGAATATGTAGAGGTGACGCCAAAATCAATTCGTTTGAGAAAAATTTACTTGACAGAAAACGATAGAAAACGATTTAAAATCTAATCTTGAATTGTAATAATAAAGAAACCCATTCGTCACGGAATGGGTTTTTTTGTTTTGCTTCGCCAGTTCTCTTTGCTCGTGTGAAGCTATTCCAGCTGTTCGCTATATCTTTTTTGCTTGTCACCTCGAGCGCAGTCGAGAGGCTTTTCGTAGCAAAAAAGGATGCCGCTGCCATCTGGGCTAGGGCTACAGAATGAGAATGAATCTCTTCTCTAATTATTCAAATTTCAAAACGCCACCATTCATCAGGGTTTGATAGTCTATCTCAATTTCATTTATTTCACGTCCATTCCAAAATACTTTTTGGTAATTCTTTCCAGTTGAAAGTACAGTCAACTTCTTTTTTCCCGCTAAATGAACCACGGCTTTTTTTACTTGTGGCATTCCAAATACAAATTTCCCAGTCGCTGGATTTACGGGATAAAATCCTAAAGTGGTAAACAAATACCAAGCACTCATTTGACCACAATCGTCATTGCCAGTGATTCCGTTTGGTGTATTGTTGTAGAACTGGTTGTAAATCTGAGTGATACGATTTCTACCTTTATCTGGCTCATTGGAATACGCATATAAATAAGCGATATGATGACTTGGCTCATTCCCATGTGCATATTGACCAATAAGCCCTTCTTGACCCAAATGTTTGTTGTCAGCGGCACCATCAATGGTAAAAAAAGTGTCCAGCTGTTTGGCAAAATTTTCTTTTCCACCCAACAAATCGATATATCCGTTCACATCATGTTGCGTCGAAGCCCAGGAATATTGCCAAGCGTTGGCTTCGGTATAATCACCGGGATTGTTCATGGGTGAAGTGGGTTTTAAAGGTTCAAAAGGAGTACGCCAATTGCCTTTGGTGTCTTTGCCGCGCATCAGTCCACTAGCTTTGTCAAATAGGTTCTTATAATAACTCGCTCTTTTAGAATAGGTTTCTGAAACTGCAGCATTGCCCAATTTTTCGGCTAACAGAGCCACACAATAGTCGTCGTAGCCGCTTTCTAGTGTTCTTGAAACAGCTTCATTATCAATTTTATCAAAAGGATAATACCCATATTGATTATACAACTCCCAATCATTATTAAGGTGATTCTTAGAAGTAGTTTCGATCATGGCTTGCAAAGCTTCGTTCGCGTCAAATCCTCTAAACCCTTTATTATAAGCATCGGTAATAATTGGAATCGCGTGATTGCCAATCATACAGTTATTTTCTTGTCCCCAAACGGTCCAAATCGGCAAATATCCATTGGCTTTGTAGTGCGCCAACATGGTATTTACAAAACCATTTACCCTTTCTGGAATCAAGATCGTATATAGCGGATTCGCAGCGCGATAGGTGTCCCACAGCGATAAAGTAGAATAGTATTCGTTGTTTTTCGCCAATGCTATTTTGTCATCGGCACCTCGATAATTGCCATTAACATCAGCAATATTATTAGGCTGTGTAAACAAATGATACATCGAAGTATAAAAGATTTCTTTCTGTTTTTGAGGCGCATCAATTTCAATTTTGCCCAAATACGAGTTCCATTTGGATTTCGCTTGAGTAACAGTTTGATTAAAATTCCAATTGGGTAATTCTACTTTCAAGTTGTTTTTGGCACCTTCGATACTGACTGTAGATAATGATACTTTTGTTTGAAGTATTTTGTTTGTTGGATTAAACTTTAATACATAACGATTTGCTTTTTCATTAATTTTTTTTGGCAAAATACTGACGCTATTGAATGGAACGTCAAATTGTATTGTAAAAAAGTATTTTCGATCTACCCAATTCTTGTTGTGACAATAGCCCGATATCGTTTGCCTGTTTTCGATTTTTGAATTGCTATCTATAACTAGACTATCCGTCAAAAAGCGTAAACCATGTTGTAGGTCGATCAGCAAATTCGCATTATTCGTAGGATAAGTATAACGATGAAAAGCGACGCGTTCTGTCGCCGTTAATTCTACCTTTACACCGTCATTTAATGTAACACCGTAGTATCCTGGAGTTGCTTTTTCCGACTTCTTATTGTAACCCGCTTCAAACTGATTTGATTTAATATCTACAAATGGCAGCAAGAGCACATCGCCCAAATCGGATATTCCGGTTCCACTCAAGTGGGTTTGCGAGAATCCCATTATTTTCGGGTCTTTAAATTGATAACCTGAAGTATAATCCCAGCTTTTGTCCTGATTATCTGGACTAACTTGCACCATACCAAAAGGCAAACATGCGCCGGGAAAAGTATGTCCAGTCCCGTCTGTGCCTATAAACGGATTGACGAATTGGGAAAAGTCAACTGTCTTTTTCAATGGCTTTTTTTGCCCGTAAAAAGGCAATGAAAGAATAAAAAAGCTAAATAATAAAATTTTATTTTTCATCCTTCTTCAATAAGAATTCTAATGGGAAATAAAAACGCTCCCGCCAAGCTTCTTCAGAATGGTTCTTGCCTGAGAAAAACTGCGTTGTCCAGTTCTTACTAGTGTATCCTTTCGATTTCATAACGACGTCCACTTTCAGTTGCCAAGGTCGATATAAACTGTCTAAAGTTTGGTTGCCATAATCAAAATAGATCTTATGATTTTTGGGATTCGGAAGGTAATTCTTGAAATACGAAATCAGTTCATTTGGAATAGGATTGTCATTGTTTTGATATATTCCAGTCCAATGTGTAGAAAGACAAGCAGCGCCGCCAAATATCTTCGGATACTCGCAAATAGCGTACAACGAAATCAATCCGCCCATACTTGAACCCGAGATAAAAGTGTGTTCTCGATCGGTGTAAGTAGGGTAGGTTTTGTCAATATAAGGTTTGAGTTCAGTGACCAAAAATTTTAGATAGTTGTCGGAAATTGGCTTGAATTCGCTGTCTTTTTTTTTTCTTTTAATCAAAATATCCGAAATGAATTTCTTTTGTTCAACGGAAAAGGTATGGTAGACTTTTTCTGGAAAATACTCTGGATGTCGCTTTTGACCATTATTCCAAATACCAACTATAATACATTTTTGAATTTTATTTTCCGCCATCAATTTTCCAGCAATACTATCGACCTGCCACGCTTGCTTGTTCCAAGTTGATTGTGGGTCAAAGAGCATTTGCCCATCATGCATGTATAAAACTGCATATTTTTCAGACTTTGAATATCCTTCTGGTAACCAAACATCGACATTTCTTGGATCGACAAATTTTGATGCAAATTTTTCCAAACGTTCTACTTTTCCTGTCGTAACTTTTATGGTTTGGGCGTTTGTCATGAGCGTAAGGAAAGCAAATAAGAAAACCATTTTTTTCATAGCGCTTATTTAAATGAAACTTGTCTTAGAATCGTTTTACCAAAAGGGACTAGGTCAATTCGTTCCAACTTTTTCGTTTCATCATTTCTTAAAGTAACTGAGATCTGACCATTTTCATATTTTGCACCATTATTTTCTACAAATGAGTATCTGATTTTTTCAACGGGCTCATACATTAAATCATAGAAACCTGTTTGGTATTCTTTTCCTTTCAGCTCTTTTGATTTGATGGATTTCGCATATACCAAAGCTCCACAGAAAAAGTACTTTTCTTTCTTTGCATCTTCTTTGATGACAACATTAGTTTTAAAATCCAATCTAATTTCATCTTCTATCGAAAACTTTCGGTTGATAATAATAAACCCGTCTTCTTCCGTGTAGGTTTCGTTTGTTTCTATTTTGTTTACCCAAGCTGGTTTTCTTATTTTAATGATGGGTGCAACGGCATTAGGATTATTTATCTTAAAAACAAACGAGTTTTCATATGGATAATTCGTAATTGTTTCAATTCGGATTGAATGATCAGCAACAGTCGTTTCAAGAACATTGGGGCACAACAGTGTCGCTACCAATGTGTTTTTGCCTTCCTTCATCCACGAGTTTTGAACAAAGTACGGTGTAATTCTTCCTGCATTTGGATTGCAACAAACCGCAACATCTTGATGAGCTGGTGAATATTTATAGCGTGTTTGTTTTCTGTCGGGTTCTTTTTCGCCGTTTTTTGTTCCTAACATTTCATAGGAATTATCTGTTTTAAGATAGGCAATACAGGAGTGATTCGGATCGCGGCTTCCTTGAGCAGCGTTGTAAAATGTGTTTTCTATGGCGTCGGCAGTCTCAGCATCTCCACTCTTTTGAAGCAAAAGCGCGTCACTATCGACCAATTCTTGCAAAGAACAATATTCGTAACCAGTTTCAGTGGCGTCTGCATTTCTTTCGGCAATCCATTCGTCGCCAATGGCACCACCAGTAACTGTCGTGGCTTTTTTGATTCGCTCCAAATAGATGGTCAAAGCTTTTCTAAGTTCAGGCGAATTAGATCGGTAAGCAGCAACAATCAAAGGGCGCATGTGCTCAAATGTATGAACGCCATGCGATTGTAATTTGTATGCTGGATTTAGAATATTTGCCAACTGAACGTCTTTTTCGGACTGATACGTTTTTGAAAAATCATCAAATAAAAACACAGCGTAATCTAGGTATTTTGTATCGCTTGTTATTTGATACATTTTATCTAATACATCTGTGAAAGTGAGTCCATGGGAGACACCGCCATTAAATTTATCACCTGAAGAAAAAGGACTCGAAGAATTAATTGGATAGTTCACCATTACATTGTCAACGGCTCGGACAATTGCGCTCCACACTTTTGGATCTTTCGTTACTTCATAATAGGCTAATAAGCCTCTATATAAGGATGTTTTCGACCATAATTCGCCATTTTCGCCATTGAATTTATACCGGAGTTCTTTGTCGTAAATTCCGAGATAGCCGTCTGTATCTTGTGTCGCTAGAATTTGTTGAATATATTGACTTACTTTCTCTTTTCCTGCTCGGTCATCCAAAAGATAGACATTTCGAATGTACGCATCCCACCAATTGGATTGGGTCTCTGAGTTCCACCATTTATATTGTTCACTTCCTTCAGCATCGCCTGCCTTTAGATTTCCTAAATCTTTGGCTTGACTATTTTTATGTAATCTTGCGTTACCATAAATGGGGTCTTGAATCAAATCTGGAACAAGTTTGTCTAAATTTCCAACAAATCCGCTTAGGTCTTTTTTCATTTGAAGTTCAATCCAGCCTTTTGGTTTGATCGAACCAAAGGACAGGGATTCAAATTTTTCTTTTAATAATGAAGTTGTCTGAGAATTCATAAAGACTGAATTGAAGAAAAAAACTATGACAAAAGAAATGTACTTGCTGTTCATTTTCCGAAAAAATAAAGTTAAAAACAATCTATACGTAAACAATCACTTATCGTCGTAAACTAAAATGTCCTCTAAAAACCCTTTTGTCTTCTAATGTAATGACGTACCAATAGTCATCAGAAGGTAATTGTCTGCCATTTAGTGTACCGTCCCATCCAGCTTCGTCGCCAAATTGTTGGTGGATAAATTTACCATGTCGATCAAAGATGAGAATTTCTGCATTTTTGTTGAACTTTGAACTACTTCCAGCTAAATTCCACGTATCATTAACGCCATCTCCATCGGGAGTAAAAAATCTTGGAATTCCCAAAACGTAGATTTCGATTGGACCAACCAGACCACAGCCATTGATGTCTTTTACATACACCTGGTGAATTCCATAGGGAACATTAGTAAAGATATTCGAATATTGAAAATCACTCAAATCATCAATCGAATACACCAAATCGCCATTGCCCGTTGCAAGGATTTCGACCGTATTAGATTCTGCTAGGTCACTGATTTTAATTTCTTGAATTTGTGCAATTTCGGATGCAGTGACGTCAACAATTCTTGTTTTTAGACAACCTTGACCGTTGGTTACATCAACTGTATAAACGCCTTCTGTATTGATCACCAATTCGTAATTGGTTCCACCTACAACAGGAGTACCATTGTAATACCATTGGTAAGTATAATTCGAGGGTGAACTTCCGTCAACTATCGCAGCATTAATTGTAATTGTAAATGCTGGATTGTCGGAGCAAATCAAATCGCTTCCCAGTAATGTAATTTTAGGTACGGCCTTTACAACAAAAGGAATTTGAATACTCGCCGGACAAGTTCTATTTAGTGGATTTGATACTACGGCAGTTACGTTTTGAGAAATTGTTGAGAACGGATTCGGAAGTGGACTTTGAATCGGTAGTCCAGCGCCATCATAGTACTTTACTTCCAGTCCAGTTTGCCCGTTTAGAATTTGCGATTCAATTGCAGCAGTATCAAAGTCGTACATTCCATCTTGCAAAATTGGATTGTCTTCGTCGTCGCATACTGTAAATAGGCTAGTATCTGCAGGGAAAGCTTGTGGTAAATCATCCACGATAAATTGCAACGTTTCTTCGTCATAACACGGACCGCTTGGGTCAAAAGTAATCGCATTAGTCGCCCTAACTATAATTGTTTTGGTTGTATTTACAACAAACGGATTGGGAAGCGGACTAGGCAAAGGAGTGCCATTATCCTCAAAATAAGTGATGTTCACATTGGTCTGTCCGTTCAAAATGATGCTGTCAAGTGCGGAAGTATCAAAACCAAAAATTCCGTCATGATTGTCGTCGCATTTACGAATAATATTGGTGTCATTGTACGGAGAAGCGATAGGTAATGATTCTACATTTAGCGTTACATAAGGCCCGATTCCATAACAGGCATTATCTGAAATACTCTCTACGCGAACCCAGATTTGTTGTTGCGTTGGATAATCTTTATTCCTAAAATTATAAATACTTTCTGGTGCGGCAATAAATTGTGAAATCTCTAAAGAATTGCCCGAAGCATCAACCTCGGCGGAAGCATCTTGAAAGTTCCGGTAGTATTTCACTCGATAGATTGAAGTTGCTGGAAGTAAGGCGATAATATCTGCCGTCGCAGTACTAAAGTTGAATGTTGCAATTCCATCACGGTCGTTGTTGTTGCTATTATTGTTCCCAAAAGCATCGAGAAAATCATCACATTTAAAGAATCGTTTACTAAAAGTATTGATGATTTGTGTATTGGATACCACTACATCCAATTCCGCAACAGTAAAGCATCCTTGTGTGAGGTCGACGATTCTAACCCAAATTGTAGCGGAATTTGTAAAATAACTTAAAGGGTTACTGATGAAGTTTGCTGAACTCTCATTTCCAAGTTGAGCGGCAGCAAAGGTTTTATAATAAGTAAAAGCACGGTTTGTAGTCGTAGTAAAATCACTTTCGTTTTGCCTTAAATTTACTGTGGTAAACCCGTTATTGTCATTGTCGCATTGCACCAAACTGATTGGAGAGATAACATTGGGAATATCATACAAAGCCAAAGTTACTTCGTCTGAAATTACATTACAAGAATTTCCATTTTTTTGAAGAATAACGCGAAACTTTAGTCCATTGGAACTGAAAGGCGGCGCAATTAATAGTAATGAATTGGTATTGCTTTGTCCGTAATTAGTCCCATTTACAATATTGGTCCAAATTCCTCCGATTTGCACTTGCCATTGGTACGAATCTACTGGTGATGTCGTAATATTTATCGTTGAATTTTGAAATGCACAAAATGGAGCGACGCTTGGTTGCGACGTGATAATTATTGGCGCACTTGTAAGGTAATTCGCATTTGGAGCGGTATAACCTGCGGCACTAGTTACAATACCGTTCGCATTGACAGTGATGGGTATATTTCCTAGCTTACCATCATCATTCGGATCAGCGAATCCCGCTTCGATGACGTCATTACAGCCATCTCCGTCACTTTCAATCGAAAGGTAGTTGGCAACGCTATCGGCATTCGTATCTCGAACGGTATAATTTAAAATTCCAGAATTAGCTGCGGTTTCAATTCCATTGAAAAGACCATTGGCTCCAAAACTAGCGGGAACGCCATCAATTCTACCATCTGAATTGCTATCATTTGCCGAACTACCTGCTTCAACAAGATCAAAAATCCCGTCGTTGTCGCTATCCAAATCCAGATTATTTGTAATTCCATCACCATCAGTATCCGCCAGTATGATTCCAGTGCCAAAAGCATCGTCCATACCATTAAAATCGGTATCGGTATTGAGCTTTGTAATTGGATTGGTACCAAGTGCTTCTGCTTGATCTAAGATTCCATCATTATCGCTGTCTAGGTCATAAGCGTCTTCAACTCCATCTGAGTCGGTATCTCGAGCAACGCAGGTGGTGATTAATCTAAAAGTAGCGTTATTGGCTTCAAAGTCAGATAAGTTGGTGTGCTTTAATGTAATGCTAGTTGCAGCTGCCGACTTCAATCTAAAGGTACCTGTCCCAGCGGCAAGAGGTGTTGCACTATTAATGCGAAAGCGCACTTCATAGGAAGAATAAGAGGTGACACCACTTTCGTAAATATCATCGTAGTTTGTGTCGATCAGCAGTTGATTATCTGGATTTAGAACAGAAATAGTTCTGCTGACATTACATGTAAGAACAAAATCGCCATTAAAATTAACTAAGTTAGCAGCAGCAGCAGCGGTATTGACATATTCAACAGAAATGTTGGTCGGAGTCGTGAAAGTTTTTTGAAAAGTAACAGAATTATTTTTTCCTATTGGAGTTCTGGTAACAAAATCACCGTTTATGTTCCCTGTGAACGGAATTGGATCGGGCGTGTTGCTGCCAGCAGTCGATACCGTTATAGAACTATTGTTAGTCAAGTCGATACCCACATTTCCAGCAGATTCTTCACAGTTTGAAATTCCATCATTGTCAAAATCGATGTCAATATTGTCATTTGACGCGTCATTGTCAGTATCAATTGGACAAGAACTAATTGGAATTTCATCGGAGGAAATTTCATTTGTACCACAACTTCCGATAGCGGCTTTGACATAGTAATATCCTGCTATTAACGGATTATAAAAATTTTGAGTAGCTAATGGAATTGGATTTCCGTTAAAATACCACTGAAATGTATCAAAAGAACTCAGCGAATTGACCCGAAGTTCAGCATTTGGAATACAATTATCTTGGGCAACATTTAGTAAATTAAAGGTGATTTCTGGCTTAAAGATAAATCCAGAATAGAATCCTCCAAAAGTAGCAGCGCCATCAGTTCCATAGGCTGCTAAATAAAGCTCGGCAGTTGAGTAAACGCCGATGTTCCCTGTTAATCCGATGATAATATAAGTGTCATAATTTCCAAGAGAAGTTGCAACCAAAGTTGGTCCTGCAACCGTAACTCCAGGCAGCGAAGGTAGCGCGGCCAAAGGAGTACTTATACCGTTAATTTGGAAAGTTAAATTGGCTCCCGCTTTTGTAATCAATGTTATTTTTGAAATGGAATATGTCCTGGTACCAATTTGATTGATTTGTGGAATATTATCAATCAATTTTGGAGTTTCGCAACTTAAAGGTGGAACAAAAAACAACTCTTGGTTCGCAAAATCTGTTCGACTATCATCACCTATCGTTTGATAAGCAAAAACATTTTCAGACGACTGTACGTATAGATTGCCTTGCGTACTAAAATTACTGCCATTTAAGTCTAAATATTCTCCTGAATTGATTACAAAATCAGGAGCGCCAACATTTCCATTTAACCGAATTTCAGTTCCATCAGTATGAGCAACCAATAGTACACGTTCAACAACATCTTGTCCTGTACTCTTGATAAAGATGTAGTTTTTACCAGTTCGCTCAACGGAAACAATTTGATCGAACCCTAAGTCTAAGTTGTTATCGGCATTTGTCCCTGCGAAAGACCCGCAATTGACGGCGATTGGCTTATCTGAACTTACTAATGAACCGATTAATCCATCCCGATTTGCAGTAAGTTGGTCAGGCGCAAGCGGATTTATTGGACCTTCAACTGCCATCACAAAACTTTCTCCGCTATTTAAAATTATTGGAGCGGGCGTATTTCCTGCTAAGGCATTGTTAATTAATACAACACCAGGTTTGATATCATCAAACTGAATTGTAGTATTGTTTTCTGTGGCTAAAATGGCGACAAAGGTATAATGTCTCTGCCCGAAGGACAGGTTTGGGTCGGTGTTTTGTAATGAACCAATTCTAAATTGTGTACCCAATCCGGCTAATCCTTTCGACACTACTGCACCAGATTGATTTCCGTTTCCAGCAATAATTCGGACCGATACATATACTAAATCGTCGGCATCTATAATAAAACCTTTGTTTGATTGAATAGTATTGACATCTGTTTTACTTACCATCAATTGTGTACTACTTCCAAATCCTGCATTGAATATATATGGAGTACTTTTAGATACCGTTGCATTGATTGTGGTTCCACCAAGCTGAATTATGCGAAAATTAACCGGGGCAACTGTTGGTGTCGAAATATATAGATATTGTTCTTGAGCACTTCCAGATAGATCATTAGTTCCCGATAAGGGTGGGATATAGTGGATCTTGCTAAATTGAGCAAAACATCCCAATGAGAAAAGTAGAAAAAATAGTAGGTTTATCTTTTTCATTGGATAAAATTAGCAAATAAAATACAAATATTATCGTTTGAGTGAAAAATGCCCTTTAATACTTCGTTTGTTATTCAGGTCAATAACAAACCAATAATCATCGGAAGGTAATTTTGTTCCCAAGTAGGTACCATCCCAACCATTTTGTGGAGCAATTTGTTTTAGTAACTTGCCGAAACGATCAAAGATTCTAATGATAGCATTTGGGTAAAAATCTAATTTTTCAATTTTCCATAGATCATTGTATGTGTCATCGTTTGGTGTAAAATAATTCGGATAGTCTAGCACAAGAATGGTTTCAAAGTCTTGACCACAATTATTGATATCTCGGACAAATACGGTATACTCGCCTGGTGAAACATTACTAAAAGTGGGGCTACTTTGGTAAAAGACACCATCTATAGAATATTCCCAAGTTCCAAGTCCAGAGACATTAATTGTTACAGAATTGCTACTACCTTGAAAATCATCTATAGAAACAGATGTAATTGTTGGAGCTCCCGATGTAATTGCGATAAAATTTTTCGTCGCTTCACAACCATCTCTATTTGTAACGGTTACAGTATATGTTCCCGCAGCAGTTAGTTCAGTTGCGAAATCAGTATCACCATTGCTCCAATTATAGGAGAAAAAATTAGTTGCAATTGATACGGGATAGGGTATGTTGTCACAAAGGTAGACTTCGACATCTTCAAAATTTGGTGGTGTATTGTTATTCACGTATAAATCGACTGCTCGTATTCCATAACAATCACTACCATTTAATATTTTGGCATAAATTCTAGAAATGAACTGCGTTTCATTTACATAAAAAGCAGGCAAAATATTCGTTTGTAACAGTGCGTCATTGTAGGTCGGATAATAATTTACGATTAATCCTGTAGGTAAGCCACTCAATAGCTGCGCGTCGATATCACTCAATTGAAATGCATAGTAACCATCAATGTTATTATCCAAATCACAACTTTCATAATCGAGAACAAATGGAAAAGTATTATTTGAAATCTGTAATACAATAGTTGCTACTCCAATACATCCGAAACTATTGCTGGCGCTGGCATATATTGTTTTTGGAACGCTAGAGTAAGCACTTGAATTTGGAATTGAATTGGCAATATTTTGATTTTGAGCATCTGCTAAATTTTCGTAATACGTTACTGGTCCAAATGAGTTGTCATTATTGGTAACAATTGCGTCTAACGTTGTTAAATTAAACAAGGCAGTCCCATTCTGATCTTCGTCGCATTGCACAATCGTAGTGTTTGTAAGCGCAGGTGTTGGAAGGAATTCAACGATTAGCTCTCCTTCTGCAACGCAACTTGTAGTACCTAATGTGATTTCTACGCGATAAGTTCCTGGCGCAGAAACTGTCAAAATAGAATTGGTTGCTCCAACAATCTGACTATTGTCTTTAAACCATTTATATGAATTTACGCCAGTTTCCGTAGTAACGATATCAAAAGTTTTTCCGGTGCAAATTGCCGTATTGGTAGCGATTAGTCGATCTGGTCCGAGGTCAGTTCCAACCTTAAAACTCCCTCCAGCTAAGAAAATAGCAGAATCATATCGTATGTTTTCATGATCAGCTATGACTAGTTTGATGTGATACGTTCTTCCAGGAATCACGTCAGACTGAGCAGTCAAGACTGTAGTTTGACCGTTAAAATTGATGGGCGCATTAGAAATATTGTAACCTCCAAAGTATATTTCATTGATCGCTGGACACCTTCCTGGAATATCTGGATGCACCGTTGTTACTAAGACAGGAGTCGTTGTATTTGGAATTAGTGCTAGATTTCTATACGGAGCAATAGAACCTGCTTCTTTGAGTAAAAAAGCAAATCCATCTGAATAGCGACAGGGCGCAGTTCCTTGGTATTCTTCAGACGCAAAAAGGTAATCGAAACTGATTTTACTGGTAACCGGTGTAAAGTCGAATTCTAAAATTGTTGCGTTGAAAGTCCCCGTAATGTCTAGTGCTTGCTCTAGATCTTGGTCACCTGGCCATGAAGTTAGTCCTTCATCAATTAAATTGTTGTTGGGTCCTTCGGTTCTTTTTGCTCTAGAGGTGCTCATCACAATGCCTTCAGCAAATGGAAAGCTACTTGTTCCTGCATTGAAGTATCCGAAACTTTGCGCACCTGGACTGAAAGTGTCTCCACTTGACGTGAAATTAGTTGCGTTGGCACATGGACTGTTGATCAAAACGTTTTGAATCAGCTGTTGAACCGAGTAAGTGTCGTCTACTTGAATGTATTGAGCGAAACAATTGCTACGGGAGCAAATGAACAAAGCAATTAGTAGTAAAAATTTAAAAAATCTCATAGCATCGGCAAAGATACTACAAATCTCTTTTTTGAAGTAACTTGTAGGATAATAACATAAAAATAGATGTCCATGCCAAAACAATCAAGATTCCATACCAATGTACACCATAGTCCTTAATTTCAGTAACTCCTATTTGCGTTCCAATCGTTTTTACAATAGACAATCTGCTAAACGGTTCGACAATCAAATTTGACATGGATTCTAATGGAAAAAACATCATTATATAAGACGAAGTGTTGCTATCCGGAAACACCTTGAAAGTTAAAATGCCATGTACAATTCCCTCTAGTATGTTCCAAATCAACAAGAATCCCAGTGCAAAAGCAGAACGCTTCACTAGGACACCCAAGAAAAGGCAGAACGAGAAAAAGCCCATGAGTTTTATAAAATAGGCAAGAATATAATCCAATTCAGAGAATATAATTCCGATTTCTGTATAGGATGAGAAGGACAAACCTAGAATCAACGACATTATAAAAACAAAAATTGCAGAACTTGCCGCAAAGACAAAGACGGTTAGGAATTTAGACAAAACAAATTCTTTCTTGCTCAAACCGTCGATGAGGTTTTGTTTTAATGTGCCGTAGCTATATTCATTAGCCATCATTGATACAATTACAATTGCCAGGAAAAACTTCAGAATAGAAGCGATATAAGTATTGAAGTGCCAGATATATGGAAAGTTAAAAATGCCTTCGTCGGCGATTCGCAATTGAAAACTCCCAATATTAAATTTTACCGATGCAATTAATGCTATAAAGGACAGAATGACGAAATACGCAAGGGTCAAAACACGACTTGCTTTGTTTTTCCAAATTTTTTGTAATTCGATGGCGAGCAATCTTTTCATTTTAGATTTGGGATTTTAGATTTTGGATTTGTTAGTCAATTCGAGAAATTGCTCTTCTAAACTGTGTTTGCGTTTGACTAAATGGTCTAAAACAATTCCTTTTTCAAATAGAAAACGGTTAAGTTCTTTAGAATCAATTGGTTTTTTCAAATAAGCGAGGACTTTTCCATTTTCTTCTGCCAATTTTTCGAAAGCTTCATGAGCGGACAGCGTAGACATTAATTGATGATTATTGTCGCAATTTAGTTCGAAAAAACCTTCGTTTGAAGTCATAGCATCAACGCTTCCTGAATATAAAACTTCGCCTTTTCTCAAAATCAAAACATGAGAACAAACTTTTTCAACTTCATCTAAAAGGTGAGAAGCCAATAAAATTGTTGTGCCTTGCGAGGCGATGAGTTTAATAATATCCCTAATTTGATGTATTCCTTGTGGGTCTAACCCGTTGGTAGGTTCGTCTAAAATTAAGATTTCCGGGTCGTTCAGTAGGGCAGAAGCTATGGCAAGTCTTTGTTTCATTCCCAAAGAGAAAGTCTTGAATTTGCTGTTTTCGCGATCTAGTAAACCTACAAGCTCGAGTTTTTCAGAAACTTTTGCATTTGGTGTGCCTTTTATTTTGCATACCAATTCTAAGTTTTCTCGAGCAGTCATGTACGGATAGAAGTTCGGACGCTCGATAATGGCACCTACTTTTTTCAATGCTTCATGTGTTTGCATTGCGCCACCAAACCAACTGTAATTTCCAGATGTTTTGTTGACCACATTTAGTACAATTCCTAATGTAGTTGATTTCCCGGAGCCATTTGGACCCAAAATTCCATAAACATTGCCTTTTTGTATTTCGAGGGAAACGTTTTTTACGGCGTGCACTGGACCGAAACGCTTGTTGAGATTTTCAATAGAAAGAATGGTTTCCAAAGTGTATGTTTTTTAGATTGGGAATAGGTCGAACAAGATAGGAAAAAGTTACCTCTTATATCCGTTTTAAAAGTTTTTGAAACTTTATGGCAAAAAAAATCTCCAATCAAAAACAGAATTGGAGACGCTATAAGTCCAAATTTGTTAACTAGCTTTTTTGTTCTTTATTAAAATAAACCAAGTAATAATACATCTGCTTTTCTTCATCCCAGCCCTTTTCTACATATTTTTCTGCACTTTCTGGGTTGATGAAATCCATCTTGATTTGAATATGTGTATCCAAATTAATAACGTTCTTAATTGATTTTCTCGCATCTGAAACCGCCGCATTGGCAATCGGAAAAGTGGTGACGTCTTCGATAGAATATTTTTCTCCCTTATCGACTTTATAGTTTTTAAACTCAGGAATCAAATCTGGATTGTCTAAAACTTCATTCAGGAAATTGCTTTCTTCAAATTGATCATTTTTGGCAAAGTAATTCACCGAACGATTCATAAACATCACTTCTTCTTTTTTGTCTTCTGCTGGAAAAACAACGTCTTTGGCGAATCCTTGACAAAACTTCAAGTACTTTTTTGTGATGAAATTTTCGTCTTCAAAAGCATCCACAGAAAGAAAATGTTCTAACCAATAGCGCGCATCGTATCTGTTACTATCAACTGACAAAATCTTGTAACCTTCTTCTTTCTTGTGATTAAAAATCAAGCAGCCTTTGTCTAATTTGTTGAGGTTAATTCCTTGTTGTAGAATCATTTCGAGCGTAGTACCTTTCTCTTCAAATTGCATAAAATCAGTTTGAATTTCACTCTTAAAAATACCTACTGCATCTACAATCGTATTGTCGATATTCAAATTGGTCAAATAGGCCACATATACTTCCCCATTTTTGATGTGCGGATGATTGGATTGCTCAAACAAATGCTTGGTAATTTTTTTAGAAGCATCGTGTATCGTAGATGGATTGTCAAATATTTCGCTAACCATTTTGTACATGTCGTTGTAATCCAAGTCGACTTCATGCGCAAATTGAAAATAGTTTTCTTCTTTTTCTCTAAATGGTTTCAGAAAGTACTCTTTCAGTAATGGTACAATCTCATCGTTCAAATTGTATTGTTGTTCTGATAGGAAAATGGCTTCGTTTCGACTTTTATTCCCCACTCTGTGGATGGATAGGTTTTCGATGTGGGCGTTGTAGAGATTAATCATTTTTTATGGAAAGGTTCTAAGGTTAAAGGTTCTAAGGCACTTAGGTTTAAGGATGTAAGGAGCTATGGTTCTGAGGTTTTTAGTTTCGTTCTTTGATTTTGTTTGTGAATGAAACAAGCATTCGTTCGAGTTCACGACTGTCTTCATAAAGCGTATTAAATTCTGTTTCGTTTAAATAAGTAATATTTTTGGCTATTTCTAACTGCGTTTGTAATTCAAAAAGTGAGCTGATGGAAATGTTTAAAAAGCGTAAATACTCTTTGTTACTGTCTCTTCCAAATCCTTCAGCAATATTGCTCGGAATTGAGATGGATGCCCTTCTGATTTGAGAAGTTAGACCGAAAATTTCCTCTTTTGGAAAATGGTTTGTTGAATTGTAAATAAATGTAGTCAATGACATGGCTTTCTGCCACACTAATAGATTCCTAAAATTACTCATGGCTGTATGGATTAGATATATCAAAGATAATCAAAACCTTAGAACCTCAGCAACTCAGAACCTTAGTAACTAAAATTTAATTCCAATTCTCCTCAAACCCATAATCTTCAAAGCTTTCTCCACCTTCGTTATCGTCAAACATATCTAGATCATCTTCATCTAGATCGTCTTCAAATTCACCATAAATATCATCGGTCATATCAGCTTCAAATGATTTGTCTCCAGCATCCATTGGCATAATTCCATGAGAAAATAAAGTACTCGGATAGGTTTCTCCGACTTCAATTTCTTCAATGGCCGCTAATTCAACCAAAAACGTCCACATATTCAGAAAATCATAGACATATATAATCTTCGTATGTTCTTTATCGAGAATAGAAGACAAAGGATAATCTGCCATCGTTTTCATTTCACCAGCAACATCGCCTGTGTCAAAAAGCGGAATTTCTTCGTCTTGATTCCACTGGTTGTCACAGGTATAAAAAGACGCCAATTCCAATCCATCAAAGTCGAATGCATTAACGATAGCGTTGTGTAAGTCTTCTAGGGTGTCTTCATCAAGTATGGCGATGTCTCTAAAAATATCTTCTTCCGTATCGAGAATAACTCTGAATTTATAAACCATTTTTTTTATTTTTTTTGAAAGCCCAAAGGTAAAATTAATTTTAGATTTTAGATTTCGGATTTCGGATTTGTTGAAAAGATTTTAGCCACGAATTCACGAATAAAAATTTGAATTCATTTTCAAAAATTCGTGAATTCGTGGCTAACTATTATTATCCACGTGGGCTTTTCTATTACTTTTTCTCAGAGCATAGCCCAACAATTTCATGAAATACATCATGAAGCTCTGCCAATGATTTTGTCAATTCTGCATCAGATGCTTTTGCCACTACCATTTTGTGCAATGCTTTACTTTTCAATTGTAATTTTTCTGCCGAAGCTAAAATCGCAGGAGTTTTAAATTCTGCTGGAATATCCGATTTTAAAATCGCTGCAGCTTTCGTAGCCATTTCTTCCGAACGTGTTTTTAAAGGCTCTAAATTACCTTCTTCAGACGGGTGGAAAGTTTGCGACATTACTCCGTGAAATTCTTTAATAGCTGGCCACTTGTCGAACGTTGATTGCGCACTCATCGTGTTAATTGCCATTGCAAAAAGTACTATGGCTAAGGATTTCATTTTCATTTTTATGTTTTTTAAAGTTAAAATTCTACTTACAAATATATCCAAATTATCGCAAAATGGCACCAAGTTCAGTGGTTAAATTCTTCTGTACTTTTCCCATCACTTTGTCAATTTGTTCGTCGGTTAGTGTTTTTGAAGTATCTTGTATTGTGAAGCTCACTGCATAGGATTTTTTTCCTTCAGGCAAGTTATTTCCTGTGTACACATCAAAAAGAACGACACTTTTTAGGAGGCTTTTTTCACTTTGTCTTGCAATAGCATAAATAGAATCAAAACTCACCGACTCATCAACCAAAAGTGCTAAGTCACGGCGTACTTCAGGATAACGCGCAATGTCTACAAATTTGATTTTCGTACTGACTATCTTCAGCACAACATTCCAATTAAAATCGGCATAAAAAACCTCTTGCTTGATGTCAAAATGCTTTAAAATACTTTTTTTAACGGTGCCAAATTCAACTAAAGTTTCTTCTCCTACCGACATGCGCAAACCTTCTGCAAAAACATCCGATTTTAGCGGTTCCGTTTTGATTTTAGCAATGCCTAATCTCGAGAGGATGGCATCAACATATCCTTTAAACAAAAAGAAATCGGTCGGTTTCTGAGCGTTGGTCCAGTTTTCCGCATTTCGATCACCGCTAAGAAATAAAGTTAAATGTTTTTGTTCTTCGTAACCTGTATCAAAATTGTGATAAGACTTCCCAAATTCAAATAGTTTGAGATCTGAATTTCGTCGATTGATATTATACGAAATTGCTTCCAATCCCGAAAACAACAACGATTGACGCATTGTAGACAAATCAGCACTCAACGGATTTAACATCGTAACATTATGTTCTTCTTTGAGCATGGCCGAGAGCGCCACATATTCCGGACTCGTCAAGGAGTTTGCCATCATTTCATGGAAACTTAAGGAATTCAGTTGATTTCCAACAATATTTTGCAATTTGTAATCTTCTGTTCTCGCTGAGTTAGAAACGGTTGCATTCAACTTCTTAGTAAAATTAATGTTGTTGTATCCATAAACGCGCAAGATTTCTTCAATAACATCAATTTCTCGCTGAACATCTACTCGGTAAGCAGGAATGGTCAAACCAAGACCCGCATCGGTAACACTATTAACTTTAATATCCAATGAAGCCAAAATCTTCTTGATGATTTCTTTGGAAAGCTCTTGACCAATTAATCTCGCGGTTTTGGCAAAATTCAAGAAAACAGGAAAATCTTCTATTTTTTTAGGATAAATGTCGATAACATCAGAAGTGATTTCACCACCAGCTACTTCTTGTATTAATAGAGCCGCACGCTTTAAGGCAAACTCAGTGATGGTCGGGTCAATTCCTCGCTCAAAACGGAACGAAGCGTCTGTGCTCAAACCATGTCTTTTCGCTGTTTTACGAACGCTTACTGGATTGAAATACGCACTTTCTAAAAATATATTCGTCGTACTTTCGCTAACTCCAGAATTCTTTCCTCCAAAAACACCGGCAATACACATCGGACCTTTTTCGTCACAAATCATCAAATCTTCTTCGTGCAAGGTTCTTTCAATGTCATCAAGCGTCGTA
The DNA here is from genome assembly GCA_947456815.1 of Flavobacteriaceae bacterium. GTDB lineage: Bacteria > Bacteroidota > Bacteroidia > Flavobacteriales > Flavobacteriaceae > Flavobacterium. The sequence continues at coordinate 44,623 of CANGTL010000011.1, read as the reverse complement.
AATTTGGTTCCAGCAGGCATCGTTTTTATCAATATCTTGCCGTTTATTTTCGCAGCATCAAAAGCGTGTAGCGGTTGCCCCAATTCGTGCAAAACGTAATTGGTTACGTCGACGATATTGTTTTTCGGATTCAGTCCAATCGATTTCAATCGGTTTTGCAACCATTCCGGTGAAGGTTTCACGGTGATTCCAGAAATGGTCACGCCACAATAGCGCGGTGCTAATTTTCCGTTTTCTACTTTGACATCTATTTTTAAAGTACGTTTGTCTATTCTAAAATTACTAACCGAAGGTGTAATCAATTCTACATTCACGCCACTTTGAATTAATCCCGCGCGCAAGTCTCTTGCAGTTCCTAAGTGACTCATCGCATCGGCGCGATTTGGTGTTAAACCAATTTCGAAGATTTCGTCATTTTCAACTTTAAAAACTTTTGCAACAGAAGTTCCAGGTTTTAAATTGGCATCCAAAACCATAATCCCATCATGACTGGTTCCGAGTCCAATTTCGTCCTCGGCGCAAATCATACCATGACTTTCCTCATCGCGAATTTTCCCTTTCTTAATGACGAATGCATTTCCATCTTTGTCATACAAAGTCGATCCAATCGTGGCAACAGGTACTTTCTGTCCAGCAGCTACATTACTAGCGCCACATACAATTTGAACAGGAGTTCCATCTCCAAGATCAACCGTTGTTACTTTCAAGCGATCGGCATTCGGATGTTGCACACAAGTCAAAACATGTCCAACTACAATTCCTTCCAATCCACCTTTCACAGATTGGTATTTTTCGACTACTTCCACTTCCAAACCCAAATCAGTCAGCAAAGCGGCTGTTTCATCAGATTTCCAATCGATTTTGATAAATTGTTTTAACCAGTTGTAAGAGATTTTCATGAGTGTTGTCCGTCTGTTTTAAAGGTCGCAAATATAAGCATTGCGCTTTGGAGTTCGAAAGAAAATGGTAATTTTTTGAAGCATTTTTTTTAGGAGCCGGGAACCTGCTATCCGCTATATCTTTTTTGTTTTGTCATCCCGAGCGCAGTCGAGGGACTTTCTGCAAAAACAAAAAAGGATACCGCTGCTATCAGGGCTATGGCATCAGTTCACCCACATGCTTTTTGATATTTTCAGCAATTTTCTGCGTGGGCAAATCATTGGCATCACCACCAAACGGATCTTCAATTTCTTCGGCAATTAGTTCCAAACTCGCCAATACATAAAAGATAAATACCACAACCGGTGCCGTATAATAACCCAAACTAAACGAATAACCAAAAGGCAAAGTCATCACGTAAAAGAAAATAAACTTCTTGATAAACGCACTGTACGAGTAGGGAATAGGCGTGTTTTTTATTCTTTCACAAGCACCGCAAATGTCGGTAAACGATTGTATTTCGGCATTTAAAATAATCAATTGATCGCCGGAGATTTTTTTTTCGTCGTACAAATCATTCAATTTTTGAAACATCTTTTTCGCCACTTGATTGGGTCTGTGCAAATGATGGTCAATTTCCAAATCAACATCATCAAACAATTGTTGACTTGTGTCATCATTGCTCAAATGCTGGTGCAACACCGCAGCATACGTTGGAATCATGCGTTTGAAATAATGCTGATCCTGTCCGTCTTTTAGAATGACAGCGAGTTTCAATGCGAAATTTCTACTGTTATTCACCAACGCACCCCACAATTTTCGGCCTTCCCACCAACGGTCATAAGCCGTATTGGTTCGGAAAACGAGCAACAACGAAATCACAAAACCCAACATCCCGTGCATGATTGTGATGTTTTTGATGTAACTCGTATCTGCCAGTTTCCAATAGACAACTTCCATATAGCCCACAATCCCTGCATATATCCCAATGGCAATCATAATCGGAAACAACGTCCGAAACGTATCCGCTTTGTGAAATCGAAAAATAAAAGTAAACCAATCTTTAGTGTTGTAGGAAATCATTTTCAGTGGTATTTGTATTCAAATTATTGCTTTAACTAATGTAATTCCAAATATTTTTTTTCTTAGAGAGTGCCATAAAAACGGATTTCAAAGCGGCATGTTCTGGTCTTTCCATAGATGGATCTGCACGTAAAAGTTTCATCGCTTCTTGTCTAGCCAAAAGTAGAATATCTTTATCTCGAACAATATCAGCAATTTGAAGTTGCAAAACGCCACTTTGCTGCGTGCCCATTAAATCTCCTGGACCACGCAATTTCAAATCGACTTCGGCAATTTCAAATCCATCATTGGTCGCACACATGGTTTCCATGCGGGTTTTACTATCACTGGACAATTTGTGCGATGTCATGAGAATGCAATAGCTCTGCTCAGCGCCGCGACCCACGCGACCGCGTAACTGGTGAAGTTGTGACAAGCCAAAACGTTCGGCACTTTCGATAATCATGACACTAGCATTGGGAATATTCACGCCAACTTCGATCACAGTGGTGGCTACCATGATATTGGTTTTGCCTTCCGAAAATCGTTTCATTTCAGCGTCTTTGTCGGCGGGTTTCATCTTACCGTGCACGATGGAAATGGCGTATTTTGGCAATGGAAAATCTCTAGAAATACTTTCATATCCATCCATTAAGTCTTTGAAATCCATTTTCTCGGACTCTTGAATTAAAGGATAAACAATATAGATTTGTCTTCCTTTTTCGATTTCATCTCGAATAAATTTCCACACTTTTAAGCGGTTCGAATCAAAGCGATGAACGGTTTGAATGGGTTTTCGTCCCGGCGGCAATTCATCAATCACAGAAATGTCTAAATCGCCATACAAACTCATCGCTAAAGTGCGCGGAATAGGCGTGGCGGTCATGACTAAAACATGCGGCGGAATAGTGTTTTTCTTCCACAGTTTAGAGCGTTGTTCTACCCCAAAGCGATGCTGCTCGTCAATAATAGCAAGTCCCAAATTTTGAAAAATCACTTTGTCTTCTAGCAAAGCATGCGTTCCAATCAGTATGTGTAAACTTCCGTTTTCTAATGCTTCGTGAATAATTTTTCTTTCGGAAGTTTTGGTTGAGCCAGTTAGAATTTTTATAGTGATATTTAAGTCTTTAGCTAATTCACTTAAGCCAAAAAAATGTTGATTAGCTAAGATTTCCGTGGGTGCCATCAAACAGGATTGGAAGCCATTATCTAACGCCAACAACATGGTCATAAACGCCACAATTGTTTTTCCCGAACCTACATCGCCTTGCAAAAGTCGATTCATTTGCGCGGGATTTCCCATGTCGTTTCGAATTTCTTTGAGCACCCGCTTTTGTGCGTTTGTCAATTCAAAAGGCAAGTGGTTTTGAAAGAAATCATTAAAATACGCTCCAACTTGGGTAAAAGGATGGCCTTTAATTTTGTGTTTTCGAATTAGGTTTTTTGTTATTAATTGCAATTGAATAAAGAATAGTTCTTCAAATTTTAATCGAAATTGCGCTTTGGCTAGGGCATCATTGCTGGTGGGAAAATGAATGTTGAATAACGCTTCTTTTTTCGACATCAATTTCCATTCTGAAATCAAATATGTGGGCAATGTTTCACTAAAGAGGTTCTGCGTTTCCAGAAATAATTGTTGCATCATTTTAGAAACCACACGACTTGACACGCCTCGATTGGTGAGTGTTTCTGTTGATGGATAAACCGGTTGCAATGCCGATCGCAAGCTTTTTTCGTGTTCCGCCAGCAACTCGATTTCTGGATGCGTCATGCTAAAAACGTAATTGTATAAGGTGCACTTTCCGAAGATGACAATAGGAACATTGAGTTGCAGACTTTCTTTTATCCACTTGTGACCTTGGAACCAAACCAATTCCATTTGCCCAGTTTCATCTACAAAGGTTGCGACCAATCTTTTGCCCCGCTTTTGTTCGACCATTTTGATGTTAATAATCTTTCCAATCAGTTGAACTTCTGCCGGTTGGTTGCGCAACTCATTGATTTTGTAGTATCTGGTACGATCAATATATCTGTTGGGATAATGCTGGATTAAATCTTCATAAACGCGAATCCCTATTTCTTTGCGAAGTAAATCGCCACGATTAGGACCGACGCCTTTTAGATATTCGATGGGAGTTTCTAGCAAATTCGACATTTCGGATGCTGATATTATAGGATTTTTGTATGGCTTAAACGATCGAGAACGAAGATAGTTTATAATTTGAAAATTTGAAAATTTCAAATGAATATAATTGCATATTCTCGCAGTATATTTGTAATTCATATGAACTAAAAACGAGACAATGCGGTATTTTTTTTTGTTATTGGTTAGTTCCGTTGCGTTTTCGCAGCAGCTTCAGTCTGTAGATTTTTTGACCTTGGATGCATCGTTAGGGATAAATCCCATCAAACGCAACGTGATTGGTGATGTTACATTCACTTTTGACGTAAAGAAAAAGATTGATACGATTCGAATTGATGCTCAAAAAATGACTTTTTCAAATCTTAAGATTAATGGGAAAGAGGCAAACTTCAAAGAAAACAAAAAGCAATTGTTATTGTTTGAAGGATATAAAAAAGGTAAAAATACCCTTACGTTCAGCTACGAAGCTTTTCCAACCCAAACGATGTATTTCGTCAATTGGGATTTTACTAAAGAAATTGATACGCCTGAAGAAGTGAAAGGTCAAATCTGGACACAGGGACAAGGTAAATACACCAGCCACTGGCTTCCGAGTTTCGACGATGTAAATGAAAAGATTGTTTTTGGTTTAACGATTACTTTCCAAAAGAGTTTTGAAGTAATTTCTAACGGTGAGTTGCGAAAGAAAGAATTACTTGGCGACGATATCAGATGGAATTATCAAATGAAGAATCCCATGAGCAGTTATTTGGTCATGTTAGCCATTGGGCATTTTGAGAAACAAGAATTGCGCGCTGCTTCTGGAGTTCCTTTGATTAATTATTTTGATCATGAAGACCTTGCACACATCGAGCCGACCTACCGCTATTCGACAAAAATATTTAACTTTTTAGAACGTGAGATTGGCGTTCCTTATCCTTGGAAAATCTACCGACAAATTCCCGTGCATGATTTCTTATATGCAGGAATGGAGAATACATCTTCAACATTATTTTCACGTGATTTTGTAGTTGATAATATTGCATTTGTTGATAGAAACTTCGTTAATGTGGGAGCACATGAGTTGGCACATCAGTGGTTTGGCAACTTGGTAACGGCTCAATCAGGAAAAGACCATTGGTTGCAAGAAGGATTTGCTACTTACTATGCTTTGCTGGCAGAACGCGAGCTATTTGGAGACGATTATTTTTATGAAAAATTGTATACAATGGCTGGTCAGTTAATGGAAGCTTCAAAAACAGATACGATTCCATTGTTGAACGCAAAAGCAAGTTCATTGTCCTTTTACCAAAAGGGAGCATGGGCATTGCATGTTCTTCGCGAGCGTATTGGTGCTGATAAGTTCAACAAGGCGGTCAAAAACTATCTAAAGAATAATGCATATCAGAGCGTAACGACTACAGATTTTTTAAATGAAATTAACCTTGTAAGTGATTTTGACACCACAATTTTTAGAGCGAAATGGTTAGACGGAACGGTCTTTCCTATTGAAGAAGCTCGAGAATTACTGCTGAAGAATGATTTTATAAAGCAGTATTTGTCACTTCAAGATCAGCCACTTGATTTGACAAAGAATCAAGAAGATATTTTGAAAATTTTTGGCAGTTCAGCTTATTATCCGATCAAGGAATTATTGGTCTTTCAAACGGTTTCAGCTCCATTTGAAAGTAAGGAAGTCATTCTAAAGGCCGCCTTAAATACCAATGATTTGCATGTTCGACAAGCCGTGGCGAATTCATTGACAGAAATTCCGGAAAGCTTCAGAGATTCTTATGAAAGTTTACTAAATGATGGTAGCTATGAAACTAAAGAAGCGACACTTTATAATCTGTGGAAACAGTTTCCTGAGCGAAGAACCCATTATATTGAATTGTCAAAAGAATGGATTGGTTTTCAGAATATGAATTTAAAGATGTTGCATTTGTATTTGTCGTTTCTGACCTACACCGATTCGAAGAAAAAAATGGAACCTTATTTGGAATTATTGCGTTATACAGGCACCGATTTCGATTCGAATGTACAACAAGAAGCGCTTCAGCGGTTATTATTATTGAAAGTACATACCGAAGATGTTTTTCGAAGTTTGGCCTATGGAACCGCTCATCACCGTTGGCAATTTGTGAAATTTTGTAAGGACAATATTCGAAGTTTAATAAAAGATCCAAAGAACAGGGAAATTTTTATCGCAATTAAAGCCAAATTACCCATTCGGGAAGAAACACATTTACAAAGATTGTTAGACGAATAAAGTATTTAAAGTAGATGAAAGCGTTAGTCATTTCGGGAGGAGGAAGTAAAGGCGCCTTTGGTGGCGGAGTTGCGCAGTACTTGTTGCATGAAAAAAGGCATGAGTATGAAATTTTGATTGGGACTTCTACGGGAAGTCTCTTGCTTCCGCACCTTGCCTTAGGAAAGGTCGGCAAGATTAGGGATATTTATACCAACGTTGATATGCAGCATATTTTTGATGTGAATCCATTTGTCGTTAAACACAGAAATGGAATTGACACAGTAGGCATCAATCATTTTCATGTTGCAAAGCAATTCCTAAAAGGGCATCGAACTTTTGGCGAAAGTCACCAATTGCTGAAATACATCAAGAAAAATTTTACTATTGCTGAATTTAACGAATTAAGAGCATCGTCGAAAAACATTGTGGTTACGGTTACCAACCTTTCTAAAAATGAAGTGGAATATAAATGTATTCGTGATTTTGAGTACGATGATTTTTGTGAATGGATATGGATATCTTGTAATTATATTCCGTTTATGAGTTTGGTGACGAAAGAAGGTTTCGATTACGGAGATGGCGGTTTTTCTAGTTTGGTGCCGATACGGGAAGCGATTCAACGCGGTGCTACTGAAATAGATGTCGTTATTTTAGAAATGGAAGTGCAAACCAAGCCACGAAGTATCGGTAAGAATCCATTTTCATTGATGGTCGATTTGTTTCAAACACTCTTGGTTCAAGTTGAAAAACACGATATTACCATCGGAAAATTAGCGGCAAAAAATAAGGATGTGAAATTGAATTTATATTACACGCCGACTCAATTGACGGATAATGCTTTGATTTTTAATAAAGAAAAGATGAGAGAATGGTGGCAACAGGGATTTAATTATGCAAAGAATAAGAGCGAATTGATGAGTGAAAATAAAATGGAATAAAAAAAGAGGAAATCATTGATTTCCTCTTTTTTTTTCATAGCAATTTTTATTTTTTTTGTATTACAATGTTGGTAGTAAAACACCACCCAAAGCATGTACAACACCATTAGAACATTGTACATCTGTCAGTATAATGTTTGAATTTCTGGTAGAAGCGTCTCTAAGTTTTGGACCTCCACTCAATAAAACTGTAAATATTTGCGCAGGTGTTAGTATTGGAGTAACAACTTGACCCTCAGTCAATGTGCTTGATAAAACATTTGCACCACTTACCACATGGTATTGCAATACTTTAGTAATGTCATCTGCAGATACAGAAGCAATTCCACCAGGAGCAAGTTCTGCGTCAAGCGCAGTAAAGGCAGAATTCACAGGAGCAAAAACAGTATATTTTCCAGATTCGTCTAAAACTGTTGCATAGTCAGGTTGTCCTGGTCGTGCTAACAAACTTACCAATGTCGAAAAATTCGGGTTGGCAATTGCATGGTCAGCAATAGTAGGAAGTGTAATTACTTTATCTACAATATGCACTACACCGTTAGAAGCAATTACGTTTGCCGTTGTTACAGTCGACATACCGTTTAACTTCACACCAGATGTTGTCGTAACATACATGCTTAAAGTATTAGTTGTCGATGCGCTTCCTTTTGCAAGTGTTTTGATGTAAGAGTTGTTAGTTAACCCAGTTGATTGAACAGCACCGCTTACAACATGGTTTAATAATATTTGAGTTAGACCTGGATCGTTTGCTGGTAATGCATCTATAACAGCAGCAGTGTACCCAGCATCGATGAAGGCTTGATTCTTTGGAGCAAAAACGGTAAATGGTCCTGTTCCTTTCAGCGTATTAACTAAGCTTGCTTTGGTTAATGCTTTTACCAATAGAGATAAGTCAGCATTTCGTGACGCAATTCCTGAAATGGTGTTGTCAACGGTTGGAGTTGAATCATCGTCATCACTGCTACATGAAATTGATGTGAATGAAGTAAAAGCAACAAGTGCAATTACTAAAAATTTAAGATTTGTTTTCATAATTTTATAATTGTTTGGTTATGGGAGCAAATCTATCAAACGATTTAAAGAATTTGTATAAAATTTTCTTAAAATAATTAAACAAAATGAAATTTTATTGTTTTATTAACATGTGTTTACTATTACTTTTAGCTATTTAAAAAGCTGTTTATGAGTGTTGTGTGTATATTTTAATTGCAAATCGCATTAAATTTTATGTTTATTATCAAACTATAATGATTAAACAAAATAAATTTAAATCATATGATACATTATAAAGTCAGGGAACAAGAGTGCTTTCTTAGTCGACTTACAAATATTAATGTATTTTTGCATACTAAAAATTGACATAATCTGTTACTATAACGATAATTAATAACTGCAATAATGACCTCTAAATTTGCCTGCTTTTTTGTAATCTTTATTTATTCACTTTCACATGCTCAATCCGATTTCAACAAACTCGATGAAAAAGGAAATAAGAATGGCGTATGGAAAGGCTATTATCCGGAATCAAAAAGGCTGCGATATGATGGTACTTTTGAACATGGCAAAGAAGTGGGTGTTTTTAGGTATTATGACGATACACAAGCACAGACTATAATTGCTACTAGAGAATTCAACAAGAAGGATAATTCAGCTTATACCATGTTCTACAATCAATCCAACAATCTGGTAAGCGAAGGTAAAGTAGTGAACAAATTATACGAAGGCGTATGGAAGTACTACCACGAAAATTCTAAAGCAATTATGACTTTAGAGAATTACGTGAAAGGAAAGCTAGAAGGAGTTCGAAGTGTGTTTTATCCAAATAGCAAATTAGCAGAACAAACTAGTTATAGCAAAGGAATTAAATCTGGACCATATAAGAAGTACACCATCGAAGGTATTATTTTGGAGGAATCCAATTATAAGAATGGGCAATTTGATGGTAAAGCCATTTATCGCGACCCTAAAGGAAATATAGTTGCTCAAGGCATGTACCTTAATGGGAAGAAGGTTGGAACGTGGCAATTTTTTGCGAACGGTAAGTTGGTTAGCGAAGAAAATATGTCAAAGGTTAAGAAAGTTGTAAAAGGAAAATCCAAATAAAATTTTATCGTATTTTTGCTCCAAATTTTGCAGAATGAAACGAGTTGTTGTCGGCCTTTCCGGTGGAGTAGATTCTAGTGTTGCAGCATATCTTTTGCAACAGCAAGGCTACGAAGTTATTGGCCTTTTTATGAAAAATTGGCATGACGACTCCGTAACGATCTCAAATGAATGTCCATGGCTAGAAGATAGTAACGATGCGCTCCTCGTTGCTCAAAAACTTGGAATTCCATTCCAAACGGTTGACTTAAGCGAACAATACAAAGAAAAGATTGTCGATTATATGTTCAACGAATATGAAAAAGGCAGAACGCCCAATCCAGATGTTTTATGCAATCGTGAGATCAAATTTGATTTATTCATGAAAATTGCTTTGAGTTTGGGTGCTGATTATGTAGCTACAGGACATTATTGCAGAAAGGGCGAAATTGAAAAAGACGGAAAACTAGTATATCAATTATTAGCTGGTGTAGACGCTAACAAGGACCAGTCTTATTTTCTGTGTCAATTGTCACAAGATCAGTTGTCAAAATCACTATTTCCCATCGGCGAATTAACCAAGCCTGAAGTGCGTGCAATCGCTGCTGAAATGCAATTAGTTACAGCGGAAAAGAAAGATTCTCAAGGCTTGTGTTTTATAGGAAAAGTTAGACTACCAGATTTTTTACAACAAAAATTACAACCAAAACCGGGTCTCATTTTCGAAGTTGAATCGGATCTTGCACTTTACGGAAAGCCGCATTTTGAAACCGATTCAATTGAAGAACGTTTAGCAATCGAATCTAAGTCTATTGATTATTCTCCTGCGATGGGCAAAGTTGTCGGGAAGCATCAGGGAGCTCACTATTTTACCACTGGTCAGCGAAAAGGACTGAACGTTGGTGGCACGCCAGAGGCCTTATTTGTGATTGCGACAGATGTAGAAACCAATTCAATTTATACCGGGCAAGGACACCATCATCCAGGGCTATTCAGAAAAGCACTGTCTATAAAACCAGATGAAATTCATTGGATTCGTGAAGATTTAACGGTAAGAAATGGTGAAACAATGCGCGTGAAAGCCCGTATCAGATATAGACAAGAGCTACAAGATGCAACACTTTACCAATTTGAAAGCGGGATGTACGTTGATTTTGATGAACCGCAATCGGCGATTACTTCAGGACAATTTGTTGCATGGTATATTGATGATGAATTAGTTGGATCTGGAGTTATTTCGTAAGTTTACTCACTTTAAAATGTGCTAGTTATGAAGAGAATTATTTTGATTTTTGTTTTATTGTTTTCTTGTTCGATTTTTTCGCAAGAAGATGCTTGGGTTTACTTCAATGCAAAACCAAATGCGCAAACGTTTTTTGACAACCCGATAACGGAATTGTCGCAACGTTCTTTAGATAGAAGAATAGCTCAAAATATTCCATTAGATATAAAAGATGTGCCGATTTTTCAGTCGTATATTGATCAAATTATGGCTACAAATGGAATAGTTGTGTTGGCAAAGTCAAAGTGGTTTAATGCTTTGCATGTTCAAGGAGCTGAAGAAACGATCCGCGCACTAACAACCTTGAGTTTTGTAGAGCGTGTTGATTTTGCAAATCGTACGTTGAATAATCCTAATAGAACTGCAGTTGTACCTAAAAAAATCAAAAAAGTCAATAAAACTTTTGAAACTGAAGTTGTTTTCAATTACGGAAATTCGGCCAATCAAATTCAAATGCTTAATGGACATTTGCTTCATCAACAAAATTACACTGGTGCAGGCAAAATAATTGCAGTTATGGATGGCGGATTTCCAGGCGTTAATACTGCAAACACTTTTTCTAGATTGCGAGACAACAATCAGATTTTAGGAGGATATGACTATGTCAATCGCAATCCAAACTTTTACACTGGAATTTCACACGGAACGTTGGTTTTGTCTACAATGGGTGGCTTCAAGGATAATCAGTTGGTTGGTACGGCACCAGACGCCTCTTATTATTTATTTATAACCGAAGACGGGACTAACGAATGGCCTTTAGAACTGTCATTATGGGTAGAAGCTGCTGAAGAAGCGGATCGATTGGGAGTGGATATTATTACAACATCTTTGGGATACACAGAATTTGATAATCCTGCTTATAATTTTACGTACGAAGATATGAATGGAACGTCGACCTTTATTTCAAAAGGATTAGACATTGCTTTTAGTCGTGGAATGGTTTGTGTGAATTCTGCTGGAAATTCAGGGAATGATCCTTGGTTTTATATTTCAGCGCCGGCAGATGCAATAAATGCTTTGGCAATAGGTGCAGTTAATGCTGCTGGAAATTACGCTAGCTTCAGTTCACAAGGACCATCTTTTGACGGACGAGTAAAGCCAGATGTAGTTGCACAAGGACAACAATCAGTGCTTTCCTCTACTACTGGTAATATAACAACAGCTAGCGGGACTTCGTTTTCAGGGCCTATCACTGCTGGGATGGTCGCTTGTTTGTGGCAAGCGCTTCCGAATAAAACCAACACTGAAATTATCCAGTTGGTGAAAGAGTCTGCAAGTATTTACAACAATCCGACAAGTGAACTTGGCTACGGAATTCCAGATTTTGATTTGGCTTTGAATAACGCTTTGTTAGCAATAAATAACCAATCCCAAGATAAATTTTTGTTTTATCCGAATCCTGCTAGTGATTTCATTTCTATTTCAACGACAAGCAATCTGCAAAGTTCAACGCTTATGATTTGGAATCCAATTGGGCAAATTGTTCTTTCGGAGAAATTATCAAATGAAAATACAAGAGTTGATATTAGTAGTCTTAAATCAGGGGTTTATTTATATAAAATCACAAACGGGGCAATTACACAATCTGGAAAAATTGGGAAGAAATAATGAATAGAGTAACGCAGCTTTTCAATATTCAATATCCGATTATTCAAGGCGGAATGATTTGGAATAGTGGCTACAAACTTGCAAGCGCGGTTAGTAATGCTGGTGGCCTAGGGCTGATTGGCGCAGGTTCGATGTATCCCGACGTGCTGCGAGAGCATATTCAAAAATGTAAGAAAGCAACAGACAAACCTTTTGGTGTAAACGTCCCAATGTTATACCCCAATATTGAGGAAATTATTGCCATAATCATTGAAGAAGAGGTCAAGATTGTATTTACGTCAGCCGGAAACCCTAAGACTTGGACCACGTTACTGAAAGATAATGGAATTACAGTCGTGCATGTGGTGAGTAGTTCAAAATTTGCATTAAAGGCGCAAGAAGCCGGAGTAGACGCGGTTGTAGCAGAAGGTTTTGAAGCTGGAGGTCATAACGGTCGTGAAGAGACAACTACAATGACATTGATTCCGATGGTAAAGAGAAATATCACAATACCACTGATTGCTGCTGGCGGAATAGCTACAGGTAATGGTATGCTTGCGGCCATTGTTTTGGGAGCGGATGGCGTACAAATGGGAAGCCGTTTTGCAGCTTCGGTCGAGTCTTCATCTCATGAAAATTTCAAGAATACCATTATTAATGTGGAAGAAGGTGATACTCAATTGACATTGAAAGAACTTGCTCCAGTGAGACTTATCAAGAACAAATTTTATAATGATTTGCAAAGTTTGTATGCTAATTGTCCCACAAAAGAGGAACTAAAAGATTTTTTAGGTAGAGCTAGGGCAAAAAAAGGAATGTTCGAAGGTGATTTGGTTGAAGGTGAATTGGAAATTGGACAAATTGCGGGACTGATAGATGAAGTCAAACCAGTTCGTCAAATAATAGATGATGTCATTATGGAATTTGAAAAGGCAAAGGATGCCGTCAAATTATTGCATTTTTAGAAAAATAAAGATTAATTATATGAGACTAAAGTACGGCTTTATTGCGGCTCTGTTTTTCCTTGCATCAATGCAGGTGCAAAGTCAGACCTATAAATTTCTATCTACTGGATTTAGTGTGATGGAAAAAGATGAAAAAGGAGAATGGGGCAAATGGTCTGACATGAAGGATACTTCGCTGATTATTTCATTAGATACGACTAAAAACCGATTTGTTATTTATTCCCAGGAGATTCAATTATATGATATTTTAAGTTACGAAGATAAAGAGGAAAATGCAACGGATTTGATTTATCCTTTTACTTGCAAAGATGATGATGGTGTCCCTTTTACCTTGTCAATCATCACTAGGAAAAATCAGAATAACAGAAAGCAATTGTATATAAATCATCAAAAATTTATTGTGGTTTATAATATTGTAAATTACCCAGAGAAAGGAGAGCGATAGTCTTTCAGTAACTTATTTCTTAGGAGTAAATTCAAAATATATTACATTATTCAAACTCTAGAACTTGTTTTTAGAGTTTTTTTTTGGACCTGCCAATGAAATAATTCTATTATTCTGTTACTTCTGCAGGTTCTGTTTTGTGTTGACAACATTTCAATATTTATGTCAATAAATTAAAAATCAAATACTTACGCTATAAATTTTATTTTTACTTTATTAACATATTGTTAATGATTTTGTTCATAATATAAAAAAAAGCAAAAAATTGAAAAGATAAAATGAATTAATATAGTACTGTAATTTAGACTATAGTTTTTTGGATGATTGCCTCTAGTTTGTTGGGTAGTTATGATTTAAAGATATTAGATTTTATTATAAAAGTGCTATTAAATAGTCTTTTTGAATTTCTTAATTGGTCAATTTGTTATGCTTATGAGAATTAATACTCTTAGTAGAAAAAAAATCGTTCGCACTTTTTTGTTTTTTGTGTTTTTTGGAATTACGACCTTTACTTATGGTCAATGTCCGACTGTTGTTAGTCCACAGACATTTTGTGATATTCAATTTTTCCCTGCTTCACCAACGATTGCTAATCTTGCAGCTACAGATAACGGTGGCGGAATTGTTTGGTATGCAACTGCTACATCAACCACTCCGTTGTTGAATTCTATTGGATTGGTTACCGGAACAACATATTTTGCTGATGATAACTCTGGGACCTGTGGCGCTAGACAAAGTGTGACAGTTACTATTTATGGTAAGCCTGATGCACAAAGTTTTCAAGGGCCATGCGTTGATTTACAATCATCGGCAACAGTTTCTCAATTACAAGCAGTCGGGAATAACGTGCAGTGGTATCTTACTCCTTCCGGCGGCACGCCTTTGTTGCCTACAGCGGTGTTAATTGATAATGGGTTTTACTATTGCAGTCAAACAAATCCTTTTACCGGTTGTGAAACTTCAAGACGAGCTGTTCAGGCGAATGTTGGATTAGTGCCTGTTCCGACTGGAGATTCGATTCAATTTTTTTGTAATGACCCCGCAGATCCTCCCACACTAAATGATGTTGTGGCTAACGGTAATAATAATTGGTATGCGACGATTTCATCGGTTATTCCGCTTGATGTTACTACGCCTTTGGTAGACGGCCAAAGTTATTTCGCGACCACAGTTGATTTGCCTTGTGAAAGCGCTGCGCGTTTAGTGGTGCAAGTCCAATTGGTAGAGCCGGCAGATGCAGGAACGAGTGGGGTAAAAAGAATATGTGTAAATGAATTGTCTACTTTTCCTGCGTTTAATTTATTTGACGAACTTTCTGGAACACCAGATGCAACAGGAACTTGGAGTGGTCCATTAACAACTAACGGTGGTAACCTTGGGACCGTAAATGTTTCCACTTTGACTTTAGCAGGTAGTCCTTATACTTTTACCTATACAGTATCAACGACTCCATGTCCAAACGTAACTTCCACAGTTACTATTATTATTTTACCGTTACCGACTGCTTCAATAAGTACTACAAATACAAATGTTTGTTTTGGTCGAAATGGAGTAGTGGATTTTACAGGAACGCCTAATGCTACTGTAACTTATTCAACAGGCAGTGGTCCGAATCAGAATGTAACTTTAAATGCTGCAGGGACTTTTGCTTTAAGTACAGCATTTCTTACTTTGAATACAACATACACTTTGATAAGTGTGTCGTCGGCAGGAATACCCAGCTGTACTACTGCGGCGACTGGTTCGGTTAGTTTTACAGTCGTGGCATTGCCAACAGTTACGGTTGTAAGTGCACCAGTTTGTGCGGGTTCTAACGCGACTGTTACCGCGACACCAGGAGCTCCTGGAAATTATAGCTACGCGTGGACAGTTCCTGCAGGTGCTACGAATCCTGGAAATGTAGCTACGTTTTCAACGACAATTCCCGGCACATATAGTGTTATAATGACAAACTTGACGACTACTTGCCCAAGTACTAGCGTGCCTGTTGACGTAATAATAAACCCACCTCCAACTGTGAGTGTAACGGTTGTAAATTCACCAATTTGTCCAGGGCAAACTGCTGCCATATCTGCTGTTCCTGGAGTAGCGGGAACTTACAGTTATGCTTGGACGGTTCCAGTTGGGGTAACTCCTCCTGGAAATATTCCTAACTTTAATACAACAATTGCCGGCACATATAGTGTTATTATCACCAATACATTAACGACATGTGTAAGCGCAAGTTCATCAGGGACTTTAATTATTAGTCCACTGCCAACAGTTTCTGTAAGCGCACCTCCTGTATGTACAGGGACAAGTGCTACTGTTACAGCAACGCCGGGGTTACCGGGAACATATTCTTATGTTTGGACAGTTCCAGGAGGAGCCGCAAATCCTGGTAATGTAGCAACTTTTACAACTTCGATCGCGGGGCCTTATAGTGTAATAATGACAAATACGGTTACAACTTGTCAAAGTGCCAGCGCTTCAACTACTGTTGTCATAAATCCACTGCCTACAGTAACCGTTGCGAGTCCACCGGTTTGTTCGGGTCTTAATGCGACAGTGACAGCGACGCCGGGTGTGGCAGGCAATTATAGTTTTGCATGGACAGTTCCTGGGGGAGCTACAAATCCTGGAAATGTCGCTAGTTTTTCAACTGCAATTGCTGGTACCTATAATGTCGTAATGACCAATCTAACTACAAATTGTCCTAGTGCAAGCGCTTCAGTTGTTGTCGTAATCAATCCATTACCGATAGTTACCGTTTCGATTGTAAACCCAATAATTTGTCCAGGAGATTCTGCTACAGTAACAGCAACGCCGGGAAGTGCAGATAATTATAATTTTACATGGACAGTTCCGGCGGGCGCAACTGCACCTGGAAATGTTGCAACTTTTACAGCAACAATTGCGGGAACATATAGTGTAACAATAACAGACACAGTGACTAATTGTATTAGCATTAGTGCTTCAGGGACATTAACAATAAGTCCATTACCAACATTGATCATAAGTTCGCCGCCTGTATGTACAGGAACAGCTGCGACGGTGACTGCTACCCCTGGTACTCCGGGTAACAATACATTTGTATGGACAGTTCCTGCTGGAGCTTCTGATCCAGGGAATGTCCCAAGTTTTACTACTTCAATTACTGGGACTTACAGCGCTGTGATTACAGATACTACTACTAATTGCAGCAGTACAAGTGCTTCTATCGAAGTTGTAATTAATCCTTTACCAACCGTTTCGGTAGTAAGTTTGCCTGTTTGTTCTGGAACAGATGCAACGGTTACCGCTACACCTGGAATTCCAGGAGCATATACTTATACATGGACCGTTCCTTCAGGAGCAACCAATCCTGGAAATGTCGCCTCATTTGATACTTCTGTAGCGGGTGATTATAGTGTTATAATGGCAGATAGTGTAACCAACTGTCCAAGTTCAAGTGCTTCTGTAACGGTCGTGATTAATCCGACACCAACGGTAGTTGTAGCTAGTTCTTCAATTTGTGCAAGTGGCACTGCGACAATAACTGCCACACCAGGATTACCAGGAACATATTCTTATGTGTGGACAGTGCCAATTGGTGTTGCAGATCCAGGGGATGTAAACTCATTCGATACTACTGTGCCGGGAACGTATAGTGTTGTGGTAACCGATTTGGTAACAAATTGCGTTAGCACGACTGCTGGTTCAGTTACTTTAAATCCACTACCTACTGTTTCAGTTAATAATCCATCCGTTTGTCCTGGAGTTGATGCAACAATCATCGCTACACCTGGAATACCTGGAACTTATTCGTATTCATGGACCGTGCCAGACGGCGCAACGCCTCCTGGAGATGTTGCTACATTTTCTACATCAGTATTGGGAACTTATAGTGTTGTAATTACAGATATCCTTACTACTTGTCAAAGTATCAGTGCTTCAGGAATAATTGTTTCTAGCCCGGTTCCTACCGTTACTGTAAATGATGCGTCCGTATGCTCGGGTAACGATGCGACCATAACCGCCACGCCAGGAAGTGGCTCGGCCTCTGATTATTCGTACGTATGGATAGTTCCCGCAGGAGCTACCAATCCGGGAAATGTATCTACTTTTTCAACTTCAATCGCAGGGACTTATAGCGTAGTGATTACCAACATTACAACAACGTGTGTTAGTGCTAGTGCTTCTGGAAATGTGATAATCAATCCTACTCCTACAGTAACGGTTACTAGTCCTTCAGTTTGTTTAGGAGACATTTCAACTGTTACGGCGATTCCTAACCCATCTGGTAATTATTCTTATGTCTGGACTGTGCCAGCAGGTGTTACAGATCCAGGAAGTGTACCTAGTTTCACTACAAGCATTGCAGGTACTTATAGTGTTGTAGTTACAGAAACTAGCACTAGTTGCGTTAGCGTAAGTGCATCAAGTACATTGATTGTTAATCCTTTGCCAACAGCCACTGTATCATCTTCTGGAACTGTTTGCTCTGGAAGCAGCGCTACAGTAACTTTCACAGGAACACCAAATAGCGTTGTATTGTACAATATCAATAATGGCGCAACTGTACCTATTATTATAGGTAGTTCAGGTATTGCTACTTTAGTTACGCCTTTGTTAATTACGTCAACTTTCAATTTGGTTAGTGTTACGTTATCAAATCCACCGAGTTGCACCAGATTATTAAGTGGTTCAACAACGCTAAATGTTGTTCAGCCGCCAGTTGCAGGAATTAACGCTACAATTACACTATGTAGTAATGGCGGAGTTCAAGACTTGTTTGCTTTGCTTGGAGGAAGCCCTCAGTCTGGTGGAACTTGGTCGCCACTTTTAGCCAGTGGCACAGGCATTTTTGATCCAACTATTGATACCGCTGGAAATTATATTTATACTGTTGCGGGTACACCTCCGTGTGTGAATGACACTTCTTTGGTTTCCGTAACGATAATTCCTGCTGCTAATGCAGGTACTGATGGCAATGCAAATCTGTGTTCAAATATTGACCCAGTCGATTTGATTACTTTATTAGGAGGGTCGCCACAACCAGGAGGAACATGGTCGCCTATATTGCCAAGTGGCTCAGGACTTTTTAATCCTAGTAGTGATTTAGCAGGAGTCTATACTTACACAGTTAATGGTAATGCGCCTTGCGGAAATGATACCGCTACAGTGACTATTTCAATTACACCAAGTCCGAATGCAGGTACTTCAGGAAGTGCTACACTTTGTGTAAATAGTCCAGCGCAAGATTTGTTTTTAAGTTTAGGTGGAAGTCCTCAAGTTGGAGGTACATGGTCTCCCGCATTGGCAAGCGGCACAGGTTTTTTTGACCCTGCAATCGACACTCAAGGAGTTTATACTTATACATTTAGTGGTAATCAACCTTGCGATGACGATACAGCGACGGTAACGGTTATAGTAAATCCATTACCTGATGCTGGAGAGGATTCGAATGTTGCGATTTGTTCTAATATTGCACCTATTGATTTGATTACTTATTTTGCTGGTACGCCACAAGCTGGTGGAACATGGACACCGACTTTAGCGAGCGGAACTGGCTTATTTGATCCTGCTGTTGATGCGCCGGGAGTGTATACTTATTCTGTTGGTGCTCCGTTTTGTACTCCGGATATTGCGTTACTTACGGTTACAATTGTACCTGGACCAGAGGCAGGAACTTCAGGTTCTGTAACTTTTTGTACTACAAATGCACCTTCAGATTTATTCTTGAATTTAGGAGGTAGTCCTCAAACCGGTGGTATTTGGACTCCAACATTGGCTAGCGGTACCGGTATTTTTAATCCATCAGTTGACGCAGCAGGAGTTTATACTTACACTTTAAGCGGTAACCAATCTTGTGACAATGATACTGCAATAGTCACAGTTACCGTAGATCCCGTTCCGAATGCAGGTACTTTTGTTGGGAATCAAGATGTTTGTACTTTACAAGGAACTTTTGATTTGTTCTCACTATTGAGTGGCTATCAAACAGGAGGGCTTTGGACTGACGTGACAAACCAAACTGTTACAAGTACAATCGACATTTCTGCTTTGACACCGAATTCTTATAGCTATACTTATACTGTAAGCAATTCTTGCTTGCCCGCTGATAGTGAAACTATTCAGTTTACGGTATTATCAAATCCAATTTTTGATTCAAGCAATATTGCTGTTTCTTCTCCAAATTGTAGTGGAGATAATGTAGTGGTAAGTTTTTCAAATATGATTGATGGCGACTACATTCTGAATTACAATTTGACGCTTGCAAATATTTTATTGAATCAGAATGCCAATGTGACAATTTTGGGTGGGGTAGGAACCCTATCAATAGATGCAGCAGTGATTCCTGTTGTTGGAACAACTAGAATTACATTTCTAAACATAACCAATGCAAATACTACTTGTGCAACGGCTATTAATCCTAATGTAAGTGCTGACTTTATTGTGAAACCAAACTCTAATTTGGATAGTGTGAATTTAATTGCAGAAGGTGTTTGTTTCGGTGAAGATGCCTTTATTCAAATTTCTGGAGCGACTGGGCTAGTTGACGGAGATTATCAATTTGTTTATGATATTCCAAATGGAACACCAAGCACTGGAACGACCGATGTGGTCACCTTAAGTGGTGGTCAGGGTGAGTTTACAATTCCAAATTCAGTGTTTTCAAATGCGGGAAGTTACACGCTAACCATTAATTCGATCGTAAGTCTGTCAGGTGGTTGTAATAATTTGAATGAGAATGCTCAAGTAACTTTCGATGTGTACGCAATTCCAGATTTATCAAATGCAATAATTTCTGCTGAACCTGCTTGTATTAATTTTTCAAATGATGTGACTTTTACAAATGAACTAAATCAAACGCTAATTGATGGTAGCTATATAATTACATACGAATTATCAGGCGCTAGTACTGCAACGAATATTGATACAGTTACAATTAACAATAATAATGGTGTGTTCACAATTCCGGCTAGCGATTTAAATTTGGCAGGAAACGTTACCATAACGATTACCAAAATTGAATCAGTTATTGGCGGTTGTTCAACCTTAAATGTAGGAATCGATCCTATTACTTTTGAAGTATTAGAATTAGAAACGGTGGTCTTATTGCCAAAAGGAAATGAATTTTGTATTTCTGACAATCCTACTATTTCTAATTTAAGTAGCAATGTTTCTGGGACAGAAGCTGTAATATGGTATAATGCATCTACTGGAGGAACGGCCTATGCCGACACTGATTTACTAGTCGATACAACAACCTATTATGGTGCTTATGTTTCTGCTTCGGGATGTGAAAGCAGCACTAGACTGGCAGTAACAGTAGATTTAACTAAGTGCGAGGACATATTAATTCCTGACGGATTTTCTCCAAACGGCGATACGGTTAATGATGAATTTGTAATCAAAGATATTGAAATTGCCTATCCTAGATTCACACTGGAAATCTATAATAGATATGGTAATATTCTATATAAAGGAAATATTAATACGCCAAATTGGAATGGAACAACAACAGTTGGTGGCGTAAAATTAGGAAGTAATGTGGTGCCTGTTGGAGTTTATTTCTACATCCTCGAATTTAATGATGGAGCAAGGAATCCAAAACAAGGCCGACTCTATTTGAGTAGATAACAAAACTAAAATGAACTAATTGGATTTTGAATTAGAAACAAAACGATGCAAAAGTATTGCTCAAAAAAAATAAGAGTATCATCCAACGAATAACAAGATGAAAATAAAACCTTTTAACTATATATTTCTTATCGTGTTTTTGCTTGTCTCATTATTGGTTAAGGCACAGCAAGACCCGCAGTTTACGCACTATATGTACAACATGAGTGTGATTAATCCAGGTTATGCAACTGATAATTCAGGGGTAATTAATCTTGGAGGATTATACAGGACACAATGGGTTGGCGTAGTTGGAGCACCAAGAACAGGAACTTTGTTTGCACATACACCAATCGCTAAGAGAGTTGAAGTTGGATTGTCTGTGGTAAGTGACGCTATTGGTGATGTGGTGCATGAAAATAACATTTATGCTGATGTTGCTTATGTAATTCCACTTTCTGAGACTAAAAGATTGTCGTTCGGGGTAAAAGCAGGGATTACCTTGTTTGACGCTGATTTTAATGGGTTCAAGTATACAGATGCAACGCCAGACCAAGCATTTGCAGACAATATCAACCAAAGTTTCCCGAATGTAGGAGCGGGTGCATTCTATTTTGGCGAGAATTATTATTTGGGTTTTTCTGCACCTAATTTGTTAACGACAAAGCATTTGGAATCTAAGAATGGACTAAAAGCTACTGGTGTCGAAGAAGTGCATTATTTCTTTACAGGAGGTTATGTATTTGATTTAAGTCAGAGCATTCGCTTTAAACCTGCGTTTATGACAAAGGCAGTTACGGGTGCGCCACTTTCAATGGATTTAACAGCTAATTTCTTGTTTAATAATCAATTCGAGCTTGGTGCCGGTTATAGATTAGACGATTCCGTAAGCGGTTTAGCAGCTTTTTCAATTACACCAAGCTTCAAAATAGGGTACTCGTACGATTATACCCTGACCAATTTAGGAGACTTTAATTCAGGTTCACACGAAATATTTTTACTGTTTGATTTAGATACTTCGAACCTAAAATCTAAAGGCTATGAAAAATCACCAAGGTTCTTCTAACAACTAAGAAAATGAGAAATTTTTATTCTATACTTTTTATAATTTGTTTCTGCAGTGGACTTATTGCGCAAAAGGCAACTGTAAAGAAAGCCAATGTACTTTTTGATAAGAAAGCTTATGTAAAAGCCGCTGAGATGTACGAGCAACTTGGCGAAAGTCAATTGGTATTGCAAAATTTGGGAGACTGTTATTACAATAATTCGCAGATGAAAGATGCCGTACGCGCCTACGGCAAACTGTTTCTAACGTTTAAAGATAGTGTTAAACCAGAATTTTATTTCAAGTTTTCTCATGCGTTGCTTGGTGAAGCCAACTATAAAAAGGCCGATCAAGTGATGGGAGAGTATTTGAAGTACAATGTAAGTACACCAAAATTTATTGCGAACCTAAAGACCAACGTGCCCTTTAATTATGTGGTGCAGCCGATGTCTAAGAATACCTCAAACGGAGATTTCGGAATGTCATTCTATGGAGATAAAGTGGCTTTCGCATCGCTAAGAAATGCAGGTACAAAATCCTTTGGATGGAATGAAAAACCTTATCTAGATTTATTTAGCGCTAACGTTAATGATAAAGGACTGTTAGTAGATATTGAACCATTTCCAAAAGAGATTAACACAAAAACACACGAAAGTTCTGTGACTTTTAGCCAAGATGGTAGAATCATGTATTTCAACAGAACCAATGCCAAAATGGTTAAAGTTGGAAACGAAAAGATTGCGAATATTAAGATTTATAAAGCTGAGTTTGCGAATGGCGTTTGGACGAACATTAATGCCCTGCCATTTTGCAGTGACATGTATTCCACGGAGCACCCAGTCTTAACCAAAGACGGGAAGAAGTTGTATTTTTCTAGCGATATGCCGGGTTCTATTGGGTCATTTGATTTATATGTAGTTGATGTGAATGAAGACGGAACCTACGGAACTCCGGTAAATTTAGGAGAAAGCATCAATACAATACACAGAGAGCAATTCCCTGAAATATCAAACGATGGCAGCATCTTATATTTTGCCTCTGACGGTCACCAAGGAATGGGAGGCTTAGATATTTTCATGAGCAAATCACTGAATGGAGGTCCATTTGCAAAACCGCTTAATCTCGGAGAGACCATCAATAGCAATATGGATGATTTTAGTTATGTTGTAGATGAGAAAAAGAATCTTGGCTATTTTTCTTCTAATCGAAAAATGGGAGATGCGCTTTACAGTTTTACACGTGCTGAAAACCAGGAACGCTACGTTGTTGAAGGCGATGTAAGAGATAAAAACACTCAGAATTTACTACCTGGAACATTGGTTTCTCTCTATGACGAAAATAACATTTTGATCGGACAAATGGTTGTTGGCGGAGAAGCAGATTACGTCTTCGCAACGGAGCCAAACAAAAAATATCGAATCGAAGCCATGCGTGATTTTTATATTCCGCACAGCGAAGAATTCATGACTAATGAAGATGGAAAACTGCGTTACACCATTGAATTGTTTATGGAATGTTATGATGATGCCGAGGAAATCATCACCAAACGTCAGGATGGAAAAGTGCAAATTGTCTTAGAAAACGTTTATTTCGATTTAGACAAATCGAACATTAAACCTGATGCAGAGAGAATTCTAAATGTTTTGGTCGATTTTTTAAAGAAATACCCTGAAATGGAAATTGAAATTGGTGCACATACCGACTCACGTGCATCCGACTATTATAATATTATGCTATCCAACAAACGTGCTACCTCTACCTTAGAGTACCTCGTAGCAAATGGCATAAAAAGAAAACGACTACGGTCTAAGGGATTTGGGGAAACAGTTCTACTAGTAAGATGTGGAAGTGCGTGTACCGAACAAGAACATTCCATTAACCGGCGTTGTGAGTTCATTATATTAAAATAAATTGGGTTAAAAAGCCACTAGGGATAGTGGCTTTTTTTTATTTCGTACTTCGAGGGCAAAAATGAAGCGATGTGTAAATATTACAATTTCATTACTTCTAAACATAATAAGTAGTATATCTTTATAGTCTTAAATTCAAATGCTACTGACATGAAAAGAATTATTTATTTGATTTTACTATCGCTAACAGCTTCGATGTATGCACAACAACAACAAAGGCCAAAACTAGTAGTAGGTATTGTTGTCGATCAAATGAAACCAGAATACCTCCAGCGTTTTATTAATGATTTTTCCGAAAATGGCTTTAAGCGATTACTCAAAGAAGGTTACACTTTTCACAATACACATTACAATTATTTACCAACTTATACGGCACCAGGACATGCTTCCATTTATACCGGGACAACGCCATCCATTCACGGTATTGTTGGCAACGAATGGTTTAGCCGACGATTAGGTAAAGAACGATATTGCACAGACGACACCAACGTTCAGATCATAGGCAATAGCAGTAAAGGAGATGATCCGATGTCTCCCAAAAATCTATTGTCCACAACTATTACCGATGAGTTGCGTTTGTCTACCAATTTTAAAGGGAAAGTAATTGGGATGAGTTTAAAAGATCGAGGTGCGATTCTTCCGGCTGGACATTTTGCGAATTGGGCGTTCTGGTACAGTAAAACAGGAAGTTTTATTTCGAGTACATTTTACGGATCAACTTTGCCTAATTGG
This sequence comes from Flavobacteriaceae bacterium, assembly GCA_947456815.1. GTDB lineage: Bacteria > Bacteroidota > Bacteroidia > Flavobacteriales > Flavobacteriaceae > Flavobacterium. Next base: position 19,739 of record CANGTL010000011.1, on the reverse strand, counting down.
GTCAATGAATTTAACAATGAAAAACATTATTTACCTTATTTGAGTAAGAACTGGGAATTGTTCAAGCCATTAGCAACCTACGATGAAAGTTTAGTTGATGATAATCCGTATGAAGGAAAATTGTATAAAGCAGACAAACCTGTTTTTCCCTACGATTTGAAAAGCATGTATGATAAAAATGACACCGGGGTAATTCGAGCAACGCCTTTCGGTAATAATTTGTTGGAAGAATTTGCCAAAAAAGCAATCGAAAAAGAAGAATTAGGAAAAGATGACGTGACTGATTTCTTGGCGGTGAGCTTTTCGTCTACAGATTATGTAGGACATATCTTAGGACCAAGATCAATTGAATTGCAAGACACCTACTTACGTCTAGACGAGACGATTGCTGACTTTTTAAACTATCTTGACAAAACTGTCGGAAAAGGAAATTATTTGCTGTTCCTCACAGCCGATCATGCTGGAGCAGAGAACGTTCAGTTTTTGAAAGACAACAAATACAACGTGACGAATGTCGAACCAAAAGAAATTACTCAAGGTTTGAAAAAGTTTTCATCTGATACTTATGGCGAGGATTTGATACTGAATTACTCAAATTTCAATATCTACTTTGACAAAGAGAAGATCAAATCAAAATCACTCGATTTAGCAAAAGTGAAGCAATCATTCAAAGAGTACTTGATGACACAAGAGCAGGTCAAAAGAGTTTATTCCGAGGAAGAAATCTTGGCGGATAATGGTAATGACTTCCATTTGCATTGCATTGCTCGAGGATATGATCCGTCAGAAGATGGTGATTTGGTTGTCATCGATAAACCAGGCTACATTGAGTATGGCGCAACTGGCACGTCGCACGGCACCACTTATGCTTATGACACCCATGTTCCGCTTATTTTCTTTGGTTGGAATATTAAGCCGGGTGAAACGCATGATCGAAAAGTAATTACAGAAATTGCACCAACCATCGCACAAAAAATTAACATCAGCTTTCCTAATGGCACAGAAGCGCAGGTTTTGACTGAAATATTAAATTCGAAATAAATCAAATAATGAAGTCAAAACTAATTGCCTTTGTATTTTTCTTTTCGTTGCAGGGCTTGAATGCTCAGGTTTGGCCAGCGTCAACTTGGTCGACGGCGACAAATCTGACAAGCACTATGGATGCAGGTGGAGTTACAGATTTGAGCGGTTTGCATTTCAATTCCGCCAATAATCGACTTTATGCTGTTCAAGGAGATGGTCGCGTGCGCGTTTTGCAGTGGAATCCAACGACGAGTACTTTTACACAAATTGCTAATAAAATTATTGATGGCGGTCCAGAGGGCATTACCCAAGCAAATTTGTTTGCGAATGAATTTTATACCATCGATGAGAATAACTATGAAATAAGACGCTATACACATAACGCTAGTTTTTCGACGGTGACTGAATTCAAACATTGGAATCTTCTGAATTCTCCTTCGCCGATGCAAGATACCGGGAATACTGGTCCAGAAGGAATCGTATTTATCCCCGATAGTTTTTTAGCTTCTAGCGGATTTATTAGCCAACAAACCGGACTACCATATACTTCCGTCAAAGGATTAGGAGGATTGTTTTTTGTAGCACACCAAGATGAAGGATATGTATGGGTTTTTGATGTTAATCCGAATACCAATAACGATTTTGCGTATGTTGGAAAATACCAAACCAATCATACCGAAAGCTGCGATTTGGCATTTGATCGATCGACAGGACTTTTATATATCTTGCATAATATCGCAGGCAACAACCGATTAGAAGTGACTGACTTATCGACAACATTAATTGGAGTTTCTAGGAAATTTGTCTATTCAAAAGATTACCTCATTACCAATCCAACCGGCAATAATGACAATATTGAGGGATTTGCATTGACTCCCAAATGTCCAGAAAACGGAACCATGAATGCGTGGTTGTGTCGCGATGTAGAGGCCTCGGAATCATCGTCGACTAGGCAAGATGCAATCAGGTTGTTTACCAATTTTGTGGCAGATGGAAGTTGTGAATTACTTTCAAATGATAATTCTGAATTAGAAAATCAAGTAGTAGTTTCGCCAAATCCAGTTGCAAATCAATTAAGATTAACAGGAAAATTTAAGGATAATGCAACTATTCAAATTTTTGATAGTGTTGGGCAACTAATTTTGGAAGAAACTTCTAAAGAGGACTTTACCAATATACTCGATGTTTCGCATTTAAGCAGTGGAATCTACTTTATCACAGTGCAACAATTTGGAAATTCTTTCTTTGCAAAATTTGCAAAAGAGTAATTAATCCAACAAAATCTGATTCTTCAATAAATCTTCAAAAGTTTCTCGCTCGCGAATCAGAATTCCTTTGCCGTCTTTCCACAAAACTTCTGCAGGTTTATAGCGTGAATTGTAATTTGATGCCATGGCAAAGCAATAAGCACCGGCATTTCTAAAGCACAAAACATCGCCTTCTTTGATTTCACTAATCCGACGGTTATTGGCGAACGTATCGGTTTCGCAGATATAACCGACCACGCTATAAAAGCGTTCTTTTCCTTTTGGGTTAGAAATATTTTCGATGTAATGCTGAGATCCATATAACATAGGGCGAATCAAATGATTGAAACCACTGTCGATGCTCGCAAAAACCGTAGAAGTAGTTTGTTTGACAACGTTTACTTTCGCTAAAAAGAAACCCGCTTCACTGACTAAAAATTTGCCAGGTTCAAAAGCTAGAGTAAGTGGTCGTCCGTATTCTTTTTCAAAAGCGTTGAATCGCTTGGTGAGTTTACGCCCGAATTCTTCGATGTTGGTTTCGATATCGCCTTTGTGATAGGGCACTTTGAATCCGCTACCGAAATCAAGAAAATCTAAAGTTTTAAAATGAACTGCCGCTTCAAACAAAATTTCCGCTGCGTACAAAAACACTTCAATATCTAAAATATCAGAACCAGTGTGCATGTGAATCCCGTTGATGTGCATGCCGGTATTTTCGACAATGCGCAATATATGCGGCATTTGATGGATGGAAATCCCAAATTTACTATCGATATGGCCAACAGAAATATTCGTGTTTCCACCTGCCATGACATGTGGATTAATTCGAATGCAAACTGGAATCGTTGGATGTTTGGTGCCGAAATGTTCCAGAATAGAAAGATTGTCAATATTGATTTGAACGCCGAGTTGCGCAGCTTCTTCGATTTCTTCAAAAGAAACACCGTTGGGCGTGTAGATGATTTGATGTGGCTCGAAACCCGCGTGCAATCCGAGTTGTACTTCTTGAATAGAAACCGTGTCGATGTTGCCTCCCATCTTTTTGAACAATTGCAATATTGCAAGGTTAGACAATGCTTTTACCGCGTAATTGATGCGAACGCGTTCTACTTTAGAAAAAGCCGAAGTCAAACGATGGTATTGCGATTCGATTTTTGCAGCATCATACACATATAACGGACATCCGAATTCGGTAGCTAAATCGACGAGTTCTTTGGGTTGCATAGTCGTATCTTTTTCGCAAATCTATTGTTACTGCGATTGACTTGCAAATAATTGGGGAAGAATATGTAATTCAAACGATGTAGATTTTTGGACTGTAGGATTTTTGGACTTTAAGATTATAAGATTGAATGATTTTTAGACTTTAAGACGATTGGACTATCGGATTTTAAGAATGGATATTTTACTGCCTCGGTCTTACAGTCTTGCAATCTTAAAGTCTCACCCTAGCCCCGATTGTAGCGGTATCCTTTTGTGCCGTTTTTTCGGCGCAAAAGATATAGCGGAAAGCGGGAACTAGCTCCTAAAATTTCTCAAATAAAAACTAAAAAACGCCATCAATAGTTTGCCATTTTTTATTATTTTTGTGGCACTTTAAAAAAGTCAAATTACATCCATATGAACATACACGAATACCAAGGAAAAGAGATTTTAGCAAAATATGGCGTACGCGTACAACGTGGCATAGTGGCGAATAGTCCAGTAGAAGCGGTGGCTGCCGCCAAACAACTCACGACAGAAACCGGAACACAATGGTATGTGGTGAAAGCGCAAATACATGCCGGTGGCCGTGGAAAAGGTGGTGGTGTGAAATTGGCTAAAAACTTAGATCAGGTGACTGAGTTAGCTGAGCAAATCATCGGAATGCAATTGATTACGCCGCAAACTTCAGCGGAAGGTAAAAAAGTGCACAAAGTTTTGATTGCGGAAGATGTGTATTATCCTGGTGAAAGCGAAACATCTGAATTCTATATGTCGGTTTTGTTGAACAGAGCGACAGGAAGAAATATGATTGTCTATTCTACAGAAGGTGGAATGGATATCGAGGAAGTGGCAGAACATACGCCACACTTGATTCACAATGAAGAAATTGATCCGTCGGTTGGTTTGCAAGGTTTCCAAGCGAGAAGAATTGCTTTTAATTTAGGGCTTTCTGGAAATGCTTTCAAAGAAATGGTGAAATTTATCGATTCACTTTACAATGCTTATGTAGGTTGTGATGCGTCGATGTTTGAAATCAATCCAGTTTTGAAAACGTCTGATAACAAAATAATGGCGGTTGATGCCAAAGTTAATATTGATGATAATGCGTTGTATCGTCAGCCGAAATATGCCGACATGCGAGACATCAGAGAAGAAAATCCGATTGAAGTAGAAGCCAAAGAAGCGGGATTAAACTATGTCGATTTGGATGGAACCGTAGGTTGCATGGTAAATGGCGCTGGATTGGCGATGGCTACGATGGATTTGATTAAATATGCCGGTTTTGAACCAGCGAACTTCCTAGACGTTGGTGGAACTGCGGATGCGAAACGTGTGGAATTAGCGTTCCGTATCATCTTAAAAGATCCAAACGTAAAAGCAATTTTGATTAATATTTTTGGTGGAATTGTGCGTTGCGATCGAGTAGCGCAAGGTGTTGTTGATGCATACAAAAATATGGGCGATGCGATTAAAGTACCGATTATCGTGCGTTTGCAAGGAACCAATGCGGAAATTGCAAAAGAATTGATTGACAATTCAGGCATGCCAATTTTGTCTGCGGTAGAATTTCAAGAAGCCGCTGATCAAGTGCAAAAGGCTTTAGGTTCTTAAATAAAAGTATTATTTTTTTTTAGCCACGAATTCACGAATTATAAATTTAAATTCGTGGAATTCGTGGCTAACTTTTTTAAGATTGAATGATATCCTCTATAATCTTTAGGTGATGTTTGGTATGAATTGCTAAGAACTTCTTGGTTTGCTTTAAATTCAATTGTCCAAAGTACTGATGCGTGAAATTACTTTTAGCATCTAAATGTTGCAGTTCCTCCAAAAGTTGTCTGACCGTTGCAATGTCTTTATGAAGTTCTTCTTTTGAAATTTCCTCCGCTGGCATCACTGCTTTCGGGGCTTTTCCTTTTCCTCTGGGGATGAAATTTATAAAATAAACAAAGCTTCTGCTGCGATTGAATCTCCAGCGGTAGTCGTCTGGGTTTGAACTTTGCAACACTTTGATGATGTTGTGAATGACTTTCAAGCTATGCGCCAGATGCCAAGAAACGTTCACTTGCGACACTTTTTTATTGACAGCATCTTTCGAATCGATGTTGTTTTCTAGTTTGTTTACTAAATGAATGAGTGCTTCCATTCCAGAGAAAATTAAGGCTTCTTTTTGCCGTTATTAAATTTTACCTTTTCTACCACTTGAATTTTTGGCGCTGGTTTCTTGTCGCGTGAATTGCTTTTTGAAGCTGGCTTTTTCTTGAAATCCGTTTTCGGAGTTGCTTTAAATTCAACGCGCGGTTTTGCATTTTCTTTGACTGGAATTTCAGCGCGGTGTTTTGCTAAAACTTCATTAGGATTTTTAGGGTTTTCTTTGGTCCCGCGAAGATGAATCACCAAACCGTTTAAGAAATTACGCAACACTTGGTCGCCACATTCCATAAAATCTGCATGGTCTTGGCTACGGAAAATATTGCCAATCTCGCCTTTCGACATGCGGAAATCTACCAGTTCAAGAATTTCAATAATTTGATCATCGCGCAACATGAGTGCTACACGGAGTTTTTTGAAGATATCGTTGTTATTCATTTTTTTGTTTTTAGATAAAAGAGAATAGACCGCTGCGCTGCAAGAAACAAGACAGAATTAAATTGTAATTTTTTTTCTTGATTCTATTTTCTTGGCTCTTTTCTCTTTCTTAATTCAGCCAAAGATACGCTTTTACAAAACCATCTCGCCATAATTTTTCGTTGTGTTGCCCGCCTTTGACGAGGACTTTCTTATTCAATTTTTTGCATTCGCATCGTTTTGTATTTACTAGATTTTCGATTTGATTTAGATCGGGGATCATATCTGGATCTCCTTCGTTATCGCCATGAAGGAAGTAAATTTTAGCATCAAATTTTTTCGTTTGTTTGAGCAAGTCGACTAGTTCGTTTCTATTAAACCAAAAGGCGGGAGAGAATACGCCTGCTTTTCCGAAAACATTGGGGTATTTTAATAGTGCGTAGAAGGAAGTCATTCCGCCCAAAGAACTTCCAATCATCATCGTGTTTTTTGCATTGGTTTTGGTTCTGTACGTGGCATCGATTTTTGGTTTTAAAGTATTGACTATAAAATCTAAATAGTTATTGGCTTTTCCACCGCCGTGTTTTGCGTTTACAAATGGTGTCAGTTCTTCCAAACGTTTGTCGATAGTTTCTATGCCTACCACGATGACTTGTGCGTTGAGACTGTCGAGTTTTTCGTCAATGTTCCATTCGCCCATAAAGGATGTCTTGGCATCGAACAAATTTTGCCCGTCATGCATGTAGATGACTGGATATTTTTTGGTTGATGTTGTATAGTTCTTAGGCAAATACAACCAGATTTTTTTGGTGGATTGCAATTGTGGCGCTTCCAGGGTAAACGTTGACACCTGCTTTGATGCTGTGCTTTCTTGACCGAAGACCATTGGGACGACGAAGAAAAGAAAGAGTTTGAAAAGAAGTTTCAAGTGGATTTATTTTTTCGAATTCAACTAAAATGAATATTTTCGCTAAAAATAAACAATTGATGAACAGCTACGAAGAAAAATTAAGCTTATTAGCAGAGATGGTTTCCTTTTCTTTAGTCGATGGGAAGTTGCACGACCGTGAATTGCAGTTTTTGACTTTAGTAGCCGATGAACTTCAAATCAAACCGGAAGATTTTAAGCAGTTGTTTCATCAAGAATTGTATCCATCTGTTACTAAATCCGAGTTTCAACGCATTCAACAATTTTATCGATTGGCATTATTGATGCACTGTGACGGTGTTTTGCACGAGCGAGAAAGGAACGCTATTCACGAAATCGGAATCAATATGGGCTTAAATCCATTTGCGATGAAACGGGTTTTGAAAGCGATGGAATTATCGCCGACAGGTATGATTTCACCAGATTTTCTATTGGAAGTTTTTCAAGAGCAATACAACTAAACAAGTTTTCCTTGTAGCGATTTAATCTCATCCCGTAATTTCGCCGCTTGCATAAAGTCTAAATCCTTCGCCGCTTTCTCCATCGCTTTGCGTTTTTCACGAATGCGTTTGTCGATTTCAGCTGTAGATAAATACTCAGTGATCGGTTCTGCTGCAACGTTCGGCAGATAGCCTAACTCCGCATCAATCAATGGAATTTTGGTAAAAGCACTCTCGATTTTTTTGTTCAACGCCGTCGGAATCACGTTATTCGCAATATTAAAATTGATTTGCTTCTCCCGTCGATAATTGGTTTCATCAATGGTTTTTTGCATGCTGACGGTGATTTTGTCCGCATACATAATTGCTTTTCCTTTGAGGTTTCTCGCTGCACGACCAATTGTTTGTGTCAACGACCGATGACTTCTTAAAAAGCCTTCTTTATCGGCGTCGAGTATTGCCACAAGCGAAACTTCCGGTAAATCCAAACCTTCACGAAGTAAATTCACACCAATCAATACATCAAAAATTCCTTTTCGCAAATCTTGCATGATTTCGATGCGCTCTAAAGTGTCGACTTCAGAATGAATGTAGCGACAACGAATACTTACTTTAGTCAGGTACTTCGCCAATTCTTCCGCCATTCTTTTGGTCAAAGTGGTCACCAAAACGCGCTCGTCAATTTCAGCACGTTGTTGTATTTCTTCAATCAAATCATCAATCTGATTCAAACTTGGACGAATTTCAATAATCGGATCGAGCAATCCTGTGGGACGAATAACTTGTTCTACATAAATTCCGTCGCATTTCTGTAATTCATAATCCGCGGGAGTCGCAGAAACATAAATCACTTGGTTTTGCATTGCTTCGAATTCTTCAAACTTCAGCGGACGATTGTCCATCGCAGCGGGCAATCTAAAACCATATTCGACTAAGTTTTCCTTTCGACTTCGGTCGCCGCCGTACATGGCATGAACTTGTGAAATCGTCACGTGACTTTCATCCACGACCATCAAATAATCTTTTGGGAAGTAATCGAGTAGGCAGAATGGGCGCGTTCCTGCTTGTCGTCCGTCCAAATAACGCGAGTAGTTTTCAATCCCGGAGCAATAGCCCAATTCACGAATCATTTCCAAGTCGAAGTTGGTGCGTTCCTCCAAACGTTTTGCTTCAAGGTGTTTTCCAATTTCTTTAAAATAATCGACTTGCTTCACCAAATCTTGTTGAATTTCCCAAATCGCATTTTGTAAGACATCGGGTGAAGTCACGAACATATTCGCTGGATAAATCGTCAGCTTTTCAAACTTTTCGATGACTTGTGCATTCTTGATATCAAAGCGTTCTATTTCTTCAATTTCATCGCCAAAGAAGTGAATTCGAAACGCGTCGTCTGCATAACTCGGATATATTTCTACGGTATCGCCTTTGATTCGGAAACTTCCAGGCGTAAAATCGGCTTCGGTTCTCGAATACAAACTTTGCACAAACTGATGCAACAACTTCGTTCGGGAAATGATTTGACCTTTTTCAATTGGGATGACATTCTTTTGAAACTCCACCGGATTTCCGATTCCATACAAACAAGAAACAGACGAAATCACAATGATATCGCGCCGTCCCGAAAGTAAAGACGAAACAGTCGACATTCGCATTTTCTCTAATTCTTCATTGATGGATAAATCCTTTTCAATGAAAACACCAGTGACCGGCATGAAAGCTTCGGGCTGATAATAGTCGTAATACGAAACAAAATATTCTACGGCATTGTTTGGAAAAAACTGCTTGAACTCCGAGTACAATTGCGCCGCCAAAGTTTTGTTGTGCGCTAAAACCAAGGTAGGTCGTTGCACTTCTTGAATCACATTGGCAACGGTAAATGTCTTTCCAGATCCCGTAACACCTAACAGCGTTTGGTATCTTTCATCTTCGAGAATGCCTTGCGTCAATTTTTCAATGGCTTGCGGTTGATCGCCTTTGGGTTGATAATCGGAGATGACTTGGAAGTTCATTTTGGAGTTGCTGAGTTACTGAGTTGCTGAGGTTCTGAGTTACAAAGTTAGCGTATTGTGATATCAATTTTAACCGCAGATTCGGAGATTTTTTCATTGAATTAATTAATCTGCGAATCTGTGGTAAGTATTAAAACTTCAATTTGGAGTTGCTGAGGTTCTGAGTGGCTAAGTTACAAAGTTAGCGTATTGCTTTATAGATTTTAACCGCAGATTCGCAGATTTTCTTATTGATTTTTTTAATGTACGAATTTGTAGTAAGTCTTAAAATTTCCAATCTCGTTTTTGTGATTCTGTCATGAATGTCCATGCGACGATGCGACTAGTTTTTTGTCCATGAATCATTTCGATGGTCTTTATTTCAGCGGCGTTGACTTTATTTAGCGTTTTATAAAGACTCGAAAGATGGTCTTTTTTCGACACCAAAGTTGAAAACCACAGTACTTGTTTGGCATATTTCACGCTTTCAAAAATCATTTGGGTGATGAATCGCAATTCACCGCCTTCACACCATAACTCTGCATTTTGACCACCGAAGTTCAAATGCGGTGCTCTAGATTTGGTATTTTGTAGTGAGTTGATTTTTCGGAGATTGGCTTTATTTGCTTCCGCTTCAGAGGCGTGAAAAGGCGGATTACAAATCGTAAATGCGAACCGGTCTTCTACTGTAATGATGTTTTTAAAAAGAAATCGGGGTTCAATTTGTAATTGCAAACTCATGAAATCCATTAGTTGTGGATTGGAGCCAAAGATTTTTTTGCAGTTTTGCAACGCAGTTTCATCGGTGTCAGTTCCCACAAAACTCCAACCATAACAGGCATTACCGAGCAATGGATAAATCGCGTTGGCGCCGATGCCAATATCCAAACCCTGAACATTTTCGCCCGTTGGAATTTCGCCATTATTGTTGGAAGCCAGGAGATCAGCAAGATGATGGATATAATCGACACGACTTGGAATCGGTGGACATAAATACTGATTTGGAATATCCCAATGTTCAACGCCGTAATACTTTTTTAAAAGTGCTTTATTGAGCGTTTTCACTGCATCAGCATCACTAAAATCGATTGTTTGTGTATTGTATTGATTGACAAAAACAAAAGGTTCTAATTCAGTACAAGCGTCAATTAAAACTGGAAAATCATAACCAAACCGATGTAAATTTCGCGGATGTAAATTGGTTTTTTCGGAATTGGTTTTTGTTTTCATGTGCAAGAAGTGGCCGCAAAGATAGCAATTCCAAATGGCGTCTTAGTCGATTAACGTATTGATTTTTGCGTACTGCAACAGCATAATGGTTTTAGCGTCCTTAATCTCCCCAGAAGCAATCATGCCATAAGCTTTATCAAAAGACAATTCAAGAACTTCGATATTTTCTTGTTCATCTGCAACACCGCCACCATCATTGACTTTCATGTCTTTGGTATATTCCCCAACGAAAAAATGAACTATTTCGGTTACGGATCCTGGCGACATATAGACTTCAAAAATTTTGCGAACGTCTTTCACCTGATAACCTGTTTCTTCTTCTGTTTCTCTTTTGATGCAATCTTCCGCATTGTCTTTGTCTAAAAGCCCAGCGCAGGCTTCGATCATCATTCCCGTTTCGTTACCATTTAAAAAGGTGGGCAGCCGAAATTGGCGGGTTAGGATTACGTTTTTATTTATTTTGTTGTAAAGTAAAATGGTTGCGCCATTGCCACGGTCGTAGGCTTCACGGATTTGCGTTTCCCAAGTGTTGTCTTTTTTCTGATAATTGTAAGTTATTTTTCGCAACGTGTACCAATTGTTGGAAAGTACTTCGATGTTTTTGATGTCGATGGTTGGGTTGGTCATGGTGTATAATTTTGCTTGGATAACGTAAGTCGAGAGGTAAAAGTATGCAATCGTTTTATGATAAAAAAATGATAAAAAGATTTGGTTTGCACTGAAAAGCCATAATTTTACGCGCTGGTCGTCAGATTTTGTATTTCAAAGATTACTATGATTCATCCCAAATATTTCTTATTGCTAGTATTTACTTTTTTTTTCGTCGATGTTGTTTCGGCGCAGAGTGAATTTTTGAATCCAAGCAACACTATTCCACCGAAAGGGAGTGGTTTTAGTCTTCCAAAATCAAACACACCTTCTTTATATACTCCAGGTTCAACGCCAAAACCGATGTCTTCCTCTACTATTGAAACTCAGAAGATGCAATTTGCCGTTGACAATAAGTTCAAGAATCCAGGAGATTTGGTCGTGGAGAAACTCAATCAACCTGAGGGTGGATTTGACTCCAAAGCATTTCGTAAGAATCAGTACCTCGGAGATTTCAAAACCAAATCTGCGTTTGTCAAAATTAGCTGTCGGGATTTTGGTGAAGTGGATGGTGATGAAATCCGCGTATGGGTCAATGACAAAGTAATGATTGAACGGGTTTATTTAGATAGCGATTACCAACGCATCGAACTTGGACTAGAACCAGGGTTTAACAAAGTGGATTTTGAAGCTTTGAATCAAGGTTTCTCGGGTCCGAATACTGCACAATTTATGATCTTCGACGACAAAGGTTCCTTGGTTTCTTCCAACCAATGGAATTTAGGTACAGGTTTTAAAGCTACGATTATTATTGTTAAAGAGTAAGCTATAAAAAAATGGGAGTTATTGTGACTATTTAGTCGACGCATTCCATTAAAAGTAGATCGCCACTGGAGTGATTAATAGTCACTAACCCATCTTCAAGTACCGCATTACTGCTTCCGGTGCGATAGCCCATTGTTAGGGATTCGTCGTTGAGTGGATATAGCAAATTTTTTGTGGTAATTCCGTTCACCACACCAATCGGAATCAAAGAAATATTTGTTTTTGCCGGATACCATTTCTGGAATTTCTGCGGTAAGAGATATATTTTGGAGTGATCGTCGTGAATAACAATTTTCAAAAGATTTCTGTAGCTAACAATATTTGTGAGGTTCGTTATGGTATGGTCGGCTCTTCGCCCAGTTGCCCAAACTACATTAACTGCGGGAATTTTCCGTTCAATTAAATAATCAAAGGCTTTTTCGAGATCGGTTTTGTTTTGATCTGGTTTGTGGATAATCTCGATGGGAAATTGCGAGGCTGTAATTTCTTCTGGGTTGAAGCCACGATCGAAATCACCCAATACGACATCGACTTTAATATTCAAATTGATGACTCTTTCGATGGCGGAATCGAGCACAATAACCAAAGGTTGCCACTCGAGTAACTGACCCAATAATTCTTCATGACAAGCGGCGCCATTAGCAATGATGAGTGCTGGTTCTTGGTCGTCGCGTACGATGTGGTGGGAAGACATTTTTTTAATTACGAATTACGAATTACGAATTACGAATGTACTAGTAAATAGAGATATATTCATAATTCGTAATTCATAATTTTTGATTATTTAGCCCAGGTGGCACTGGAAAACAAAACCGCGTCTTGCTTTTACTTTGGTTGGTCTGGCGAAGCGACCAGCGGAAGCTCTTGCCAGACTTTACCAATGTTAGCGAGACGCGGTTTTTTTGTAAGGAACAACTGGAATGGCTTCTTATTCTATAATGTAACTGGCTGAGTCTGTTTCGCTCAATCGGAAGTAGCCCAAGGCGTAGTTGTCAAAATTGGTGGTATTGATAATATTTCCGCGGACGGTTGCTGGTGGGGATTGAAATGGACTTCCGCCCGTATTTCCAGCGACACTCAAAAGAATATTCATGTAATTGTAATAGCTCCGTGAAATTCCGTAATGTGTAACATCTACTTGGTCTCCGGCACTAAGATCTTCGTTATTAGAGAGACTGAAAAAGGAGTTTCCCTGGAAGAACTTATCGTCACTAACCTGATAATCTAATTTGTTTTTGTTGGAATACTTGTATTTGAACATATAAAAATTGTCTTCTTCATTCGGATCATTAAAGAAAGTTTTGATTTCAATTTGATCGCCGGTAATTCCACCTTCATTATTTTGAACAATTTCTTGAATGGAAGCTACTGATCTTAATGACTCAGTTGCCGTGTACGTTTGTCCATTGCTAATCACTGTTAACGTATAGATTTCGTTGAGTTGCGGAACAAAATTCGAGCAAACATATTCTCCTGTGTTTGGGACTTCAATAAAATTGAAGATGATATTGTTGCTGTTTTCTACAAAAACTGTTGCGCCACTAACCATCGGTACGGTTGAACTATAATAACTTGTGGTGGTGGTTAATTTAATTTTTTGCTCTGCACCATCGGTTCCTTGTTCCCAATTGATGGAGGCATCAACGACCAATCGAGGAGTAGCTGTTTCTAAGTCGACGTTGACTACTTCTTCGCAGCTTGTTAAAAACAACGAAAAGATGATAGCGGAAATATAAAATATAGTTTTCATTTGTGTAAGTTTTAATTTTTTAGCGGTCACCATTGCTGTCGCTTTATTACTAATTGGGGTAAGTTGGCTCAAACTTGTTGCTATTTGCGATTTCATAAGATTAAAATTTGAAGTTATAACTCACCGCGGGAACCATTCCGAATATGGAAGTTTTTACCGCTTCATTCACGCCGGTATCGGCATTTTGACGGAAGTTGATAGATGCTGCATTTCTTCTGTTATAGACGTTATAAATACTAAAAACCCATTCGCCTTTCCAGTTTCTATTGGCGTTTTTTCGCGGCGTTAACGTGGCGGAAATATCTAAGTGATGATACGTCGGCAATCGGTTTTCGTTTCGCAATCCGTAACTCGGAACGGTGATGTCTTGATATTGGTATTGACCATTTGGATAAGTAACCGGTTGTCCAGTTTGCAGGGCGAAATTAGCGCCAAAGCTCCATTTTTTAGTTAATGTGTACGCACTTGTTACCGCGAGATTATGGGTCTTATCGTAGAGCGAATTGTACCATTCTCCGTTATTGATTCCGGTTTCTGACGCATTTCTGCCGGGTGTTTGTTGCTGGGATTTGGATAATGTGTAAGAAATCCAACCCGTCAATTTCCCTTCGTTTTTTCGAAACATCACTTCCAATCCATAGGAACGCATTCTTCCGTTGAGGATGACTTGTTCGATCGCTTCGTTGGCAATCAGGTTGGCTCCATCAATATAATCAAGCCGGTTTTTGATGGTTTTATAAAACGATTCTACTTCCAATGAATACTCATCGTCTTTGAAATTTCTGAAATATCCAAGAGCCACCTGATCGGCGATTTGAGGTTTGATAAACGAGTCGCTTGGTGTCCACACATCTAATGGAGTAGGTGATGAGGTATTTGAAATTAACTGAAGATACTGCACCATTCGATTGTAACTCGCTTTCACCGATTGATTGTCGTTGAGTTGATAAGCAACCGAAGCTCGTGGTTCGAAGTTTGAAAAGTCGGCTATGGTTTTGTTTTTTCCATAATAACTCGTGCTGATTGGTGTTGCTGACTCGTAAATTTGTTGTTCTTGATTGAATACTACCGCTTGATTGTTTTCATAATTGTTGATAGTGGATTGTCCCATGCGGTAAAACAAACTGTATCGCATCCCGTAAGAAACAGAAATTTTCTTGGATAAGTTTTGTTCCGCATCAATATAAAAGGCAGGTTCTAATGCTTTTTTCTTTTGTAGTTGTTTGAAATTGATTCCTGAATCAGCACCAAATGGGCGAATCGTTCCTGGATTGAAATCGTAGTAGATGGCATTGACACCATAATTCAGTTTAAAATTATCGCTGATATAATTTTTGAAATCGTACTTGATGTTGTAGTTCTTGATTCCAGAATCCCAGGTAAAACCTATAAAATCAAGCGCTAAACCGTAGTAGTAATCGCTATAAATCAACGAAAGATTTGAGAATAATTTATCAGAAAACAAGTGATTCCATCTCAAATTCAAAGTCGAATTACCATAAGTATTGGTAAAGCTCTTTTGAATGCTAAACACATCGCGTCCAAAATAACCCGACAAATACAAATTATTATTTGGATTGAGTTTGTAGCTTAGTTTGGTATTCAAATCATAGAAATAAGCCGTATTGTCTTTTTGATCTTCATTCAATTTTAAAAATAGGTGCGCGTAAGAACCGCGACCTCCGACAAGAAACGAACCTTTGTCTTTGACGATTGGGCCTTCTAATAGCAATCGACTCGTGATGAGTCCAATACCGCCGCTCGCATGAAAATTATTGCTGTTTCCGTCTTTTTGATAAATGTCTAATACCGAAGAAGCGCGACCGCCATAACGCGCGGGAATGCCTCCTTTGTATAGTTTCAAATCTTTTACTGCGTCGGGATTGAAAACCGAAAAGAACCCAAAAACATGAGAAGAGTTGAATATATTGGCTTCGTCGAGTAGGATTAAGTTTTGATCTGCACCGCCACCACGAACATTAAATCCAGACGCGCCTTCGCCAGCATTGGTGACTCCAGGCAG
Organism: Flavobacteriaceae bacterium; assembly: GCA_947456815.1. GTDB lineage: Bacteria > Bacteroidota > Bacteroidia > Flavobacteriales > Flavobacteriaceae > Flavobacterium. Next base: position 3,923 of record CANGTL010000011.1, on the reverse strand, counting down.
CAGTAATATCGATTTCAGAATATCCACTTCACCCAAAACAACGGGCATCTTTTTTATGGTCGCTGCCGACAGTTTGTTGACACTCATTTCTGCTTTTCGGATATTCGTTGCTTTTCGATTATCGGTGATGACCACTTCTTTTAATTGTTCTTCGGAAGCCGTGAGTTTGAAATTGTTTTTGATGTTTTTGTCGAGCACAATTTGCACTTCAGTGGTTTCAAATCCGATTGCGCTGAACTGAACTGAATATGTTCCGTTTGGAATGGTAATCGAGTAGAAACCGTATTCGTTGGTCGTTGTTCCTGTTTTTAATTCAGCGATGTACACATTAACGCCGATTACAGTTTCATTGCTTTTAGTATCAGTGATGGTTCCGCTTAAAGTAAATTTTTGTTTAGAAGGTTCGTTGCCTTTGACTTGAGCGACAACTGCATTAAGAAATAACAAAGAAAGAATGGTAAAGTACGAAATGGCTTTTGTAATCATAAAATTGATAAAGGTTTGTATTCGTGCCGTAAGAGATGCAAAAGTAGTATTTGTTACATGGTATATTGTTAAATATAAGTTATGAAAAATCTTGACGCCTTACTTTAGGTTTTTTTAACTCCTTTCTCAATTTTTATTACTGATTTTAATTGTTTTGATTTGCATATATTTACAACGTACCAAGTCAATTTTTGATTGACGTTTTTTTGATTTGTTTTTGCATGAATAAAGTCACCGGTTTTCTTTTCGTTTTATTATTTTCAACCGTATTCTGCTTGGCCCAGGAATCTGCTACTACTGCTTCTAATTATTCTTTCGTATCCTTTCAATACGATTTTGGACGAACGTCGCCTGCTAATACTTATTTCCCGGAAACCAAGCCTTTTCAAGGAATAGAAGTTGCTTTTGGGAGGACTAATAATCGCAATGATTTGGAGTGGGCGCGGCAACTCAATTTTCCACGAACGGGGATTTCTGTTTCCTACAATGATTTTGGTAATAAAGAAAAGATTGGCAGCGCAATATCAGTCATACCGTTCTTAGATTTTCCTATTTTTAGAAAATGGAGCAACCGATTTGATGCGAATATTGGTATTGGCGCTTCCTATTTCGATGTGATCTACGATCTTGAATCGAATGTGACGAATCAAGCCATTTCGACGCACATTACCTGGGCATTTCGCTCTAACATTCGCTATGATTTTTTGCGGTTCAAAAACGGAAAAAGTCAAATTGTGTTGGGTTATTACCATAACTCCAATGGACATGTGCGATTGCCCAATTATGGATTGAATACTTTTTTACTTGGACTTAACACAGAGTTCAACTTTAATAAAAATGAAGTTGTTAATTTGAATCTTGAAGGGCCAAAAGTTAATGAAAATTCAAGTTTACAAACCTACTATTGTTACCGATTTGGATTGGGACAAAATGTGCTGACCAAGTATGATGATCACAAACGCGAGGTGTATACGGCTAGTGTTTCTTTAGGTAGAATTAAAAACAAGACCTTTAAATACGGTGTAGGAATGTATTATCGTTTTTACGAAAGCTACTACAATCACATTCAGAAGGAAGGAGAGTTGATCAATGACATGTATCCCGACCTAAAGAAAAATCCAATTCTAAAAGCATCAAGTTTTGGGGTATTTGCCGACGGCGAGGTGTTGTTAAGTCACGTTGGACTTGAGATGCAAATTGGACTCAATTTCTATAAACCATTTTACAAAGTTGATTGGAAATTGAATCAAGGGGAAATAATTTACGATGGTTCCTATCAATTGGGAGAGCTCAATTGGTACTATAATGTAAAGCATTTGATTTCCTCTCGTTTGGGGTTGAAGTATTATGCCTTCGACAATAACAAATCGCCGACACACAATTTGTTTATTGGTGCTTTTATCAATGCCAATCTGGGTCAAGCTGATTTTTCGGAAGTTGGATTGGGTTATGTATTTTGTCCCTCATCAAAAAAGAAATAAAAAAAAGAGGTTGTTTGCACAACCTCTTTTATCTATATAAATGTTTAGGACTTACCCTAATTTCGCATCTAAATTTTCTTTAATGGCTTCCAAGAAACCTTCCGTAGTCAAATAATCTGCACTTGTTAGTCCTTCTGGTTTTACGAGCATTGCTAGATCTTTGGTCATTTTACCACTTTCTACGGTGTCAATACAAACCTTTTCCAACGCATGGCAAAAATCTATTAAAGCTTGATTTTCATCAAGTTTGCCGCGGTGTTCTAATCCTCTTGTCCATGCAAAAATTGATGCAATCGGATTGGTAGAAGTAGCACGACCCTTTTGATGTTCGCGATAGTGACGTGTTACTGTTCCGTGTGCTGCTTCGGCTTCAACGGTTTTTCCGTCTGGCGTTACCAGTACAGAAGTCATTAAACCTAACGAGCCAAATCCTTGCGCAACCGTATCGGATTGTACATCTCCATCATAGTTCTTACATGCCCAAACAAATCCACCATTCCATTTCATGCAGGACGCTACCATATCGTCTATCAATCTGTGCTCGTAAACCATTCCGTTAGCGTCGAAATCTGCTTTATAATGTTTTTGAAAAACTTCTTCAAAGATATCTTTGAATCTTCCGTCGTAAGCTTTTAGAATGGTGTTTTTTGTAGATAAATACAAAGGCCATTTTTTGGTTAATGCCATTTGAAAAGACGAATGTGCAAACCCGTAAATACTTTCATCAGTATTATACATCGACATAGCTACACCATCTCCTTCAAAATCGTAAACTTCCCATGTTTGTGTTTCTCCAGCTTCATTAGTAAAGCTCATGGTTAGTTTCCCTTTGCCTTTAATTACGGTGTCTGTCGCTTTGTATTGATCACCAAAAGCGTGACGACCAATAACAATCGGTTTTGTCCAACCTTGCACATAACGCGGTACATTGCTCATGATAATCGGCTCACGAAAAACAGTTCCACCCACAATGTTTCTGATGGTTCCGTTTGGCGACTTCCACATTTTAGAAAGATTGAACTCTTTTACACGCTCTTCATCTGGAGTAATCGTCGCGCATTTTATTCCAACGTTATATTTTTTTATGGCTTCTGCCGAATCTATGGTGATTTGGTCTTTGGTTGCCTCACGACTTTCAATCCCTAGATCGTAATATTTAATGTCTAAATCTAAGTAAGGAAGTATTAATTTTTCTTTGATAAAAGTCCAAATAATTCGAGTCATTTCGTCACCATCCAATTCTACTACTGGATTGGCTACTTTAATTTTTGCCATTGTAATCTTTTTTTGGTTTTATGTTTTTTGCGGAAACAAATATATTAAAATCAATTTCATATCGAATTACTTCAGCACCGAAATAGATTGTTTTGTGAATTTAGGAATTTGAATTCAATAAATTATGAAAGCCACGATTTTTTACTTTTATTTTTGGAATAATGCATTAAAAATGAATTGCCACGAATTCCAAATTATTAATGTTGTCATAATTCGTAAATCCGTGGCAAACAATAAAAAAAAGTCCCAACATTACATTGGGACTTTCTACAAACTTCAAGAAGGAATTATCTTCTTTTATCTCTAATTTTCGCTTTCTTACCAGTAAGTTCTCTAAAGTAGAAAATACGAGCTCTACGAACGTGACCTTTTTTGTTGATTTCGATTTTTTGCAACGCAGGTAAATTAACTGGGAAGATACGCTCTACACCAATTGCACCTGACATTTTACGAATGGTAAAAGTTTCTGTAGCACCAGAACCTCTTCTTTGAATAACAACTCCTTTAAAAAACTGAGTTCTTGTTTTTTCACCCTCTTTAATTTCGTAGAATACTGTGATAGTATCTCCAGCTCCGAATTCAGGGAAATCTTTTCTTGTTACTAATTCGTCTTGTACGAATTTTAATAAATCTGCCATGATAATTGTTTTAATTATGGTTTTAAATCAGAGCAACATTCGC
>CANGTL010000010.1 GCA_947456815.1 Flavobacteriaceae bacterium | reverse complement strand
GTTAGAAAAATAGATCTTTGCGTTTGATTGATAAATTGAAGCGTGTATTTTGCTTCGGCTGAGATAGTTTCCATTTGGCTTAGATTAGAAAACAAAAATAGTGATTTTTATTTTTCAATGCTTGTTAAATAGTCATTTACAATTTTAGAACATTTAAGTGCGCCTTCATTATTGAGATGGTCTGCATCATAGAAATCCTCGTCAGAGAAACGAGCGTCATCAAATAAGTTGAGATAAAACACGTCGTTAGGATTCTTAGAATGAAACTCGGAACAAGTCTCTTTAATTTTAGTTAATTTGTTTTGATTCAAGTAACTTTCATAAATTTTCGTTTGCGGCATAGAAACAATTAACACTTGGATGTTTCGTTGTTTGCATTTTTGAATGATATCGTTGATTCTGCTTTTGTTTACTTCAAAATCCATCAGGCCATCTTCTTGAACAATGGCTCTGTTTTGCGCCACTTGCGCTGCTGGCATTCGATCTGCTTTTTTGTAATTTGTTCCCCAACCAAGCGAATCACAATCGAGAATGGTTCTTTTCTTTACATAGCGTTTGACCAAGTCCCTCGATTTGTAGAAACTTTGAGTGAATGCTAAGCAGTAATTTCTTGGATCAAATGTAGAAATCAATGGAACTTCGAGATGCATAAAACGCTGATAATAGAACTTTCGCCAACCATCGTCGCCTGAATTATCTATTTGACTTAGGTTTGTATATTCAATGCAAAACACCACCTGCTGAAGTTTGGGTAGTCTATCGACATATTTATCAAAAAGCAGTTTGTCGAAATAGATTGTTTGACTGACGTTGGAGAGATTAAAAGTGTTTCTTGAAAAGCAACTAGGATTTAGACCGTACAAACAGTGCGAGTCGCCAAACAGAAGCACTTCTATTTTTTGAGAAATCTTATTAATTTCCTGATTTTTAACACTGTAATTATTTGGGACATTTCTATAGAAAACTTCTAGTGCTATATACATTAACACAAATGGGGCAATAAACAGAAGCAATTTTAGAAAAAATTTCCGCATGAAATTACTATGGGTTTGATTCTTTTTGTTTATAAAAAAAGCCTCTATCAAAACAGAATGAGGCTAGTTTTAGTTTCTATAATTCAACATTATTTTTCATCTTCTTTTTTACCAACTTTCTTGTCTGATGCTTTGTATTTATCATTCAAAAGTTTGACAATTTCAGCCGTAATATCTAATTTATCTTCTGCATATAAAATAGTTGCAGCTTCTCCCGTTCCGTAGATGTAGGTAAAGCCTTTTTCTTTTCCGTAGTCTTTGATGAATTTTTTGACTTTCTTTACCAAAGTGTCCATTTCGACGCCACTTTCTTCCCTAAGTTGTTGAACTAAAGCTTGTTGTGCATAACTCAATTCTTGTTCTTGCTTTTGAAGTCTTGCTCCATTTTCTTGTGCCCATGCTTGCCCTTTGGCTTGTGCATTCTTTTGAAAACTAGTTGCTTCTGCTTTAAATCTAGCCACTTCAGCTTCTAGCTCTTTGCCCATCTCATCGCCTTTGGCTTTATATTTTGCTTCGATGTCTTTCGCTTCGTTGTATTCCTCTAATAGTTTAGAAGTGTCAACATAGGCTGTTTTCATTTCTTTTGTTGGGGCTGTCGATTTGTTGCAAGAGATGATTGCAAAGCAGAGTAAGGAAAGTAGGAGTAGTTTTTTCATAATTTAAAATGTAATTAAGATATCAAAAGTATTAATTTATTGTGATAAGCAGCTTTTATAATTTCTAGTTTTTAACTGAGAAATCATTCAATTGTGTTTTTGATAATGTAAATATGGGAAGAATACTCAGCGGTTAATCTTGCTTTCCAATTCGATTTCAATCCAACAAGGAATGCTGATGTGAAATTCATCTTTCCTGTTTTATATTTTTCTGAAAGCAAAGCGACATAAAAGGCATCAAACAGCATAGGCCGTGTTTCTATTAATTGTAGTTTTTCTCTTTCAAAAAGTTTTGCAATTGAAAGACGAGAAAAGTGCCACAAATGTCTAGGAACATCATATGCAGCCCAAAATTTTCCATAATGTTTTGCGTCATAAGAATTAAAATTTGGTACTGCTATAACAATTGTTCCATTTGGTTTCAGTAATCGTTTTAGTTCTTTGATTTGTTTAGATACGTCAGGAACATGCTCCAAAACATGCCACATCGTGACTACATCTACAGTATGATCTTCTAATTGACTGGTGTTTTCAATAAAGTGAGCATTTTTACTAAGTGCTATATTTCTTGCTTTATCACTGGGCTCAATTCCCATTGCCTGCCAGCCATTTTCCTTTGCTACTGATAAAAAATCGCCTGTTCCCGCTCCTATATCAAGAAGAATTCCTTTGTTGGGTTGCAGTTCGTTAATCAAACTTACTTTTTTCTGTAAAGCGATTCCTTTGATGAAGTGGTAAGCTTTTTCAAAGAACGAGCGTTTTGCGTCGGTATGTGAAATATAATCCTCGCTTTCGTAATAAGATCCCAACTTATCTTCACTGGGTTGCGGGTAAGTAAAGACTAAATCGATAGATTCATCTCTCAGCAAACGAAATTCTTCTTTCGATATAGAATGATCTTTGACTTCAAGATGATGTTGATATTTAGAAATGTCCATTATAAGTTATAATATTCGTCTTTTAATTTTTTGAGATAACTCACCACGATGTTTTGAAACAATGAGTCATCGGCAAGACAATCTTCATTCTTATCGTTGATCACTGAAAATGCAATAAACTTTCGTTGTTCTCCATTTTGCGAATTCTCAGGTTGCAGATTTATCACTGCATAATTTGCACTATTAAAATATTTCTCAAACTCGTCATAATTATAGAGAAGTAATTTGTATTTTTTATTGTCGATCGTAATCCAGAATTCTGTCGCGTAGTAATTCTCTCCTTTAAACTTTATGGAGAGAAACTTTTCTATTGTTAGATTCTTTGTATTATTTTCGAAAAGAAACGCATTTAATCCTTTATTTCCCAATATTTCTTTTCCGTTGGGCACAAGAATATAATCTGGAATTTGCACTGTTTGCCGAGAAACATTGCAGCTTGAACACAAGATTAAAAATAACAATAATGCCGTAATCCTTTTATTCATCGAGGTTTGCTTTTGTCGTTCCACGTGAAACATATTATCTTCCCATATAAATTAGAAGCACAGAAATATCAGAAGGAGAAACACCGCTGATTCGAGAAGCCTGTGAAATAGTAATCGGTCGAATTAACGAAAGCTTTTGCTTGGCTTCTATCGACATCGACTTTATTTTATGATAATCAAAAAACTCGGGGATTTTCACGTCTTCTAGACGCGTCAATTTATTAGCATTATTCCTTTCTTTTTCAATATAACCAGAATACTTAACTTGGATTTCAGCTTGTTCCAAAATTTCTTGATCTAATGGATTTTCATTTAAGTAAGCTTGCACCTTCTCTAGTTTTAAGACATCCTCTAAATCTATTTGCGGTCGAGAGAAAATCTTAAACATTTTATCAGATTGGTTAACCAAAGCCGATTCTTTTGCTTCTAAAATTGGATTTACTTCCGCTACACTAACACTCGTTTCCTTGAAAAACGCCACCATTTTCTCGGACTCTTCGAATTTATATTCCATTCGTTTTAGTCGCTCATCAGACGCTAAACCAATGGCATTCGACATCGGAGTTAATCTATAATCGGCATTGTCTTGTCGCAGTAGTGTTCTAAACTCAGCTCTTGACGTAAACATTCGATAAGGCTCTTCGGTTCCTTTTGTGATTAAATCGTCTATCAAAACGCCTATATACGCTTCGTCTCTTTTTAGAATTAGTGGTTCTTGTTCTTGTACTTTCAATGCTGCGTTGACACCTGCCATTAAGCCTTGAGACGCTGCCTCTTCATATCCCGTCGTACCGTTAATTTGACCTGCAAAATATAACCCTTCAACCAACTTTGTTTCTAATGTGTGCTTTAATTGTGTTGGAGGAAAATAGTCGTATTCTATTGCATATCCTGGTCTGAAAAATTTCACGTTTTCAAAACCAACGACTGAGCGCAACGCTTTAAACTGAATTTCTTCCGGTAATGAAGTTGAGAATCCATTCACATAAACTTCGACCGTATTCCAGCCTTCCGGCTCAACAAAAAGCTGATGACGCTCTTTATCAGCAAAACGATTAATTTTATCTTCAATCGATGGACAATATCTCGGGCCGATACTTTTAATTCGACCATTAAACATTGGAGATCGGTCAAAACCCTCTCGAAGTATGTCGTGAACATCAAGAGAAGTATAAGTCATGTGACAAGACTTTTGATGTATTAGCGGTTTAGTTAGGTTTGAATAAGAAAATTTATCTGGCTTCTCATCCCCTTTTTCTTCATTCATTTTGGAGTAATCTAAAGAACGTCCATCAACCCTTGGAGGAGTACCCGTTTTCATTCTGCCAGATTCAAAGCCAACTTGCATTAAATCTTCAGTAATCCCATATGCCGCACTTTCACCTGCTCTACCGCCTCCGAATTGCTTGTCTCCAATATGTATTAGTCCATTTAGGAAAGTTCCATTCGTAAGCACAACAGTCTTAGCTTTTATTTCAATTCCTAGGGAAGTTCTAATTCCAACAATCTTGTTATCCTTAATCAACAAGCCCTTTACCATTTCCTGATAAAAATCTAGGTTAGGCGTTTGCTCCAACATCAATCTCCATTCTTCGGCAAACCTCATTCTGTCACTTTGAACACGAGGCGACCACATTGCTGGACCTTTGGACTTATTAAGCATCTTAAACTGTATCGCCGTTTTATCAGAAACAATCCCAGAATACCCGCCCATCGCATCGATTTCTCGCACGATTTGTCCTTTTGCAATACCACCCATCGCTGGATTACAAGACATCTGTGCAATGTTTTGCAAGCTCATCGTCACCAATAGAGTTTTACAACCCAAATTAGCAGCAGCAGCAGCAGCTTCAGATCCAGCGTGACCCGCGCCAACCACGATAACATCATATTTATCTTGAAACATTAAGGTCTTGGTTTAAAAATTAAATCTTCTCTTGTTCCACGTGAAACATTTTCATCTTCTCGTCTTCTTTTAGACGCATTTCCTTCTCGTCTTTTGCAGACTTATCTTTGTATCCACAATAATGCAGCACGCCATGAACCATCACTCGTTTCAACTCTTCTTCAAAATAAACCTCAAATTCAGTGGCGTTTTCCCTTACACGTTGTACCGAAATAAAAATATCGCCGTGTAGTTCGTTTCCTACAGAATAATCAAAACTGATAATATCTGTTAAGGTATCGTGATTTAGATATTGCTGATTTATTTCAACCAAAAAATCATCGTCGCAAAAGATATAATTGATATCGCCTTCTTTTTTACCTTCAGACTGAATAACAAGCGACAACCACTTCGAGTAGTCCGATTTCTTTGCTAACTTAAACGAAGTCTCATAATTAAAACTAATCATTGCTTTTGAAATATTCTTGCACTTTCTGATTAAAATTGGAGCGCAAAGGTAAACTTTGTCTGTTTAAAATCTCAACACTATTTAGATATTGTTGTACCGAAGCTGGCAAAGGATTGGTTGTGCTATTAAAATCCTTCTTGTTAGTTTCAGATTGGCGCTTCTTATCTTCGCCTTGCTCTTGAATGGCTTTTTGCAACTTCAGTAATTCATATTTCAAATTTAACGCCTTCTGCAAGGTTTCATTGTTAAAGCCTTTGTTCAATAATTGCTTTTCAATTTGCTTCATTTGTTCCAATGCATTCTGTCCGCTTCCACCCATTCCCTTCTTGTCTAATTCATTTTGCAACGCATCTCGGAGTTGCTTTTGCTCTTTGTAAATTTCCATGATGTTTCTGGCATCACCTTCTCCATCCTCTCCGCTTTCACCGTCTTGACCTTCGCCTTCACCTTCGCCATTTTTTCCGTCTTTACCAGACTTTCCTTTATCTCCTTGACCAGGCTTATTTCCCTCTCCTGGCTTTTTGCCTTCGCCAGGTTTCTGTCCTTCGCCTGGTTTATCTCCCGGCTTACCTCCTTTTTTCATTCCATCTTTCATCTTTTCACCAAGGCCTTCCTGTTTCTTAATTATGTCCGGAAGTTGCATGCCTTCTCCTTGACCTTTACCTGGCTTTGGTTTACCCATTCCAGCGCCAGACATTGACATTTGCATACTGTTTAATAAATCACTCAGGAAATCAGCTAGTTTGTTTGCAGAAGAAACCGAATACTGCTGGTGAGAAAGTCCTTTCGGAATTTGCGCCTCAACCAAACTCTCCAAAGCTTTATCAATGTTGTAATGAACATTTCCAATTTCTCTTGTAATGTCTTCAGCAATCTTAGGATTCCTTAGAGACATTGCAAATAAGCTATCATCAACATGTTTGAACTGCTGCTTCAAATCTTGCTGAATCTTAAGATTCTTATTAAAAGACGGTGATCCTCTTCTTAATCCTCTAAATTGCCCCATCACTTCTTCTTGCGAGAATGAATAAGCCAAAAGATTATCTAATATTTGACGTAACATCTTTACATCCTCATCCATTTGCTCCATCTCAGCTCCTTCCATGCTTTGTTGCATCTTCATGGACATTTCTTTCATTTTCTTGGACGCACTCTTTTGCTTTGGTTTGGCTTTATCTTTCTTGTCTTTTTGCAATTCCTCCGAAGCTTTTTTCAAATCTTCATCAATACTTTTCTCCTTTTCTGCATCTTTAGGAATATCAATCGGAGACTTCAATTCCTTATTTTCCTTATCAAGGTCTTTAAGATCTTCCTGGATTTTATCAAATTCCTTATTGATTTCGCTTTGCTTTTCTGCTGAATTTTCCTTTTCATTTTCAGCTAGCTTATCTTGCTTTTCAGCTAACTTGTCGAGCTTGTCTGCTAACTGTTCTGCTTTCTTCTCAACATAATACTTCTTAGTCAGTTCAACCAATTGCTCTAAATTCTTAGTTTGATTCTTGCTGTTTTGTTTGAACTCATCCAACTTCATCATCAACTCTTCATTCTTGATCTTATCGGTCAATTCTTTAAGTTCATCCAACAATTTCTTGTTCTTCTCTAAATCCTTTTCCGCTTTCTCCAAACGTTTTTGCAGCTCTTCTTTAAATTCATCTTTTTTCTCTGTTTTGAATTTATCCAAATTGTCCTTCATCTTCTCGGCAAACTCCTTCATCAAATTATCTTGCTTCTTTTGACGCTCTAAGAAATCGTTCACTTTTTGTTGGTCCTTAAACTCTAAATTGTCTTTCTCTTTATTCGATTTTTGAAGCTTTTCTATTTCGGAAATTTGCTTGTCTTGATTCTTTAAAGACTTCTCTAAGCCATTGATATTGCTGTTTTGCTGTTGCAACATTTGATCTTCTTTCTCAACATCAGTAGCAATTCTATTTGAAAAAACAGCAGACTTTGTACTCTTGTAATTGTGAATTACATCATTATCAAATACTTCAAAATAATACTCATAGGAAACACCTTGCTCCACGGGCAATGTACTTGGGAAAGAAAAAACGAATTGATGATAAACGTCTTTCTTAACGTTTAAGACCGCCTTTCTTAGCGTTTGCGGTTTGTCTTTTTCATAATAAACCACATGCAATTTATATAAACCATGATCGTCAGACACTTGACCTATCACATACTTCTTTTCTGTCTTTAAACTATCTGGAGCATTATCTACTGAAATCGTCGGAAATTGGTCTTTGATAACAGAAATCTGATAATTGAGCTTTTCATAATTAGCAACCCTGTCATTAGACGTAATGATTTGATAATCTGTGTTTTCAAATATTGATTTTGATAATGAAAAGGTGTTTTCACTCTTGGTAAATAGCGCATTTGTTTTTAAATCAGACCAAATCACACGTTGTGTCGCTTGCGTATTCATCTTCCACAAAACTCTTGTTCCTTCTGGAATTATTGCATTTCCTGAACCTTTTATCAACTCTGCTTTTCTATTTAGATAAGATGGAAAATTCAATTGCATTTCAAAATTAGCTATTGAAGGCACTGTAATAACTTTCAACAGATAATCTGGAGAAGTAACCGTGTTGGCCTCTACATAAAACGGAATCGAGGTTAATGGTTTCGAAAACTTATATTGAAATTCACCTGGTTTTACAGTTTCCATAAAATAACTTTCGCCTTCAATAAAAATCATGACGTTTTCCGGAACCACTTTGCCTTTTGTTTGTATCGTCAAAGTGAAATCCTTATTCTGCTCGGTTTGCATTTGTTTATTTAATACCACAAACTCGAATGGCGCTGGAGGAATAAATTGGTTTTTAAAATGCACTACCCTATTCAAACTCTGTGAAATCATATCACTATTCCCCGAAATGTAAAAGAAAAAGAAAAACAAGACTGGCAACAATGCTAATGGGATATACTTTTTGTTACTGTTGAAATTAATGGCGTTTCCAAAAGGAATCGGTTGCAACGAATTGGCTTTCTGATCTATTGACGCCAACAATAATTCCGATGGATGGCCTTGTGACGACAACTGAAGAAAATTAGTTAACTTGTCGCTGACTTCTGAAAAGTGATTTCCAATTATTGTAGAAGCTTCATTATAGTCGATACCTTTCTGAATCTTAAACAACTTAAAAGTCGGAAATAAAATATAGCGTAATAATAAAAATGCTTCCACGCCAATAAAAGCCCAAAACAAGATGGTTCTTCCCAACGGTTTCAGCCAAAGAAAATACTCCACAAATAGAATAAAAAGGAAATACAGCAAACCGAAACCAATAAAAAAAAGTATACCGCGAATCAATTCATTCGTGTAGTACTTCTTGATAAAAGCTTCTAATTTTTGATAAATAATGCCAGTAGAATCCAAGTGATAGCGTTTTATTTTAACAACCGATAAAAGTACGATTTTATCTGAATTAGAAAACGTTAAATAAAACGCAAACTTTTTACATTGGAAATGGCAAAAGGAATTACTAATTTTAGTTCAAAATTACGCTGATTATGAAATATTTATGGGCATATAGCATTCCTCTTGTTGGTCTATTGGGCATATACTACGGTGGAGTTTGGATGTACGCTGCTTTGGTTTTTGCCTTTGTATTCATTCCAATCTTAGAGCTGTTGATGCCTATAGATATTAGAAATTACGATGAATCAACCAAAGAAGAAAGACTAAAAAACAAGCTTTTTGATATTTTGTTGTATCTGAACGTACCGATTGTTTACTTCGCACTTTTGTATTCGCTGCACAAGTTAACATCATCCACCTTGACGCAATCTGAACTCATCGGAATGACCTTGAGCCTCGGAATCATTTTAGGATCAAACGGAATTAACGTCGCACATGAACTCGGACACCGAACTTCCTTCATCGAAAAAATGCTAGGAAAAGTACTTTTGATTCCGAGCCACTACACTCATTTTTTTATCGAACACAATCACGGACACCATATGCATGTTGCTACGCCCGAAGATCCTTCAACTGCAAAATACAATCAAAACCTGTATTCTTTCTGGATTCAATCTGTAACTGGAACGTATACAAAAGCATGGAAAATTCAACTCAAACTCAATGAAATTGAACATCGCGCTTTCTTTTCTTTCAAAAACGATATGTTTTGGTTTACCATCATACAAGCTTCCTATTTAGCGCTCATCTATTTTCTGTTTGGATTCAACGGATTGTTATTTGCAACTTTAGCCGGCATTGTCGGGTTTTTGCTACTCGAAACCATCAACTACATCGAGCACTACGGCTTAAGGAGAAATCTTTTGGATTCCGGAAGATACGAACGCGTTTCGGAAAAACACTCGTGGAATTCCAATCACATTCTCGGACGTATTATGCTCTACGAACTTACACGTCACAGCGACCATCATTACAAATCGCAAAAGAAATATCAAATCTTAGAATACCACGATGTGAGTCCACAATTGCCTTTTGGCTACCCAACTAGTATGGTACTTTCGTTTGTTCCTCCTTTATGGTTTGCAGTTATGAATAAAAGAATCCCGGCGGAAATGAGATAAATACGTTCCGTCTTTTAGGTTATCGATTAACTCAAAATCCAACCTTCGATTTACTATCTTTGCCGAAAATTTTGTAGACCATGTCAAAACCTGTTAGAGTTCGTTTTGCTCCAAGTCCAACCGGACCATTGCATATTGGTGGCGTTCGCACTGCCCTATTCAACTATCTATTTGCCAAAAAACACAATGGCATTTTCTTTCTTCGCATTGAAGATACCGACCAAAACCGCTTTGTTCCTGGTGCGGAACAATACATTTTTGAAGCATTAGATTGGTTAAGCATTGCACCAAGTGAAACCGTTGGAAAGAACGAAAAATTTGGTCCTTATCGTCAAAGTGAAAGAAAAGCGATGTACAAACAATACGCTGATCAATTGATTGCTTCTGGAAATGCATATTATGCGTTTGATACTGCTGAATCATTAGACTTTCATAGAAAACAACACGAAGAACAGGGCAAGACTTTTATATACAATTGGCACAACCGAGAAAAGCTAGACACGTCGCTGGTGCTTTCAAAAGAGGAAACCAAAAAGCGACTTGCTGCAGGTGAAGATTTTGTCATTCGATTTAAGACACCGGTCAACGAGACTTTACACTTGCACGACATCATCCGGGGCGACATCCAATTTGAAACCAATCTGCTCGATGATAAGGTTTTGTTTAAAAGTGATGGCATGCCAACCTATCATTTAGCCAATATTGTTGATGATCATTTGATGGAAACTTCTCACGTGATTCGCGGCGAAGAATGGCTACCGTCAATGCCATTGCACGTATTGTTGTATCGTTCCTTTGGATGGGAAGCGCCTGAATTTGCGCATTTACCTTTAATCTTAAAGCCTATTGGGAACGGAAAATTATCCAAACGGGATGGAGATAAATTAGGATTTCCAGTATTTCCGTTAGAATGGAAAACAGAGGAAGGCATCTCATCTGGCTACCGAGAAAACGGATTTTTCCCCGAAGCGGTCATCAATTTCTTAGCGCTTTTAGGCTGGAATGACGGCACCGATAAAGAATTATTTTCATTAGATGAATTGGTAAATGCCTTCGATTTGAATCGCGTGCACAAGTCGGGAGCCAAGTTCGATCCTGAAAAAAACAAATGGTTCAATCATCAATATTTACAGAAGCAATCCAACGAAAGTTTGGCCCGCTCTTTTGCAGGTATTTTAAAAGAAAAAGGCATCTCGACTGCGCTCGATGTGACAAAAATAGTTTCATTAATAAAAGAACGTGCGAACTTCGTTTCGGAATTTTGGGAAATGAGTGATTTCTTTTTTGAAGCGCCAACTTCTTATGACGAAAAAGCGTCGAAAAACTGGAAAGAAGACACGCCTGCATTGATGAATCAATTAATAGAAGTCATAAAATCGATTGATGATTTTAGTAGTTTAAATATCGAAACCATCGTAAAGGAATGGATGACTCAAAACGAAATCGGAATGGGAAAAGTGATGCAAACTTTTCGATTGAGTTTGGTTGGTGCGCTCAAAGGGCCGCATTTGTTTGATATTGTTGAATTGATTGGAAAAGAAGAAACCATCAAACGAGTTAAAAAAGCCATTACAACATTATAAAAACAAAAAAGCTCCTGAAATAGGAGCTTTTTTTATAAACTAATTAGCAATTGCCCACTCAACAATCCGATATTTCCTTTAAACTTATCACCGTTATTTAAGGCTTTCAAATCATCATCTTTGTTGAGTTTGTTCATAATACTATTCAAACCATATTGGTAAAAAACAAGAGCTCGAACGACTTTTCCTCCTGCAGAAATACCGAAATACAAATTTCCGTTGATGGTCGTTACATCAACAATATCTTCTGCTTTTAACGCGGTTCCTGAAATCAAATTCTCTTTGTTTTCCTTATCAATTCTTAGCTTTCCGTTGGCTTGTAGCACTGGGCCAAAATCTAAGGAAATGTGATCTTCAACCAAATTATAACTCAACAGTAATCGGACTTGCACTCCAGAAAGCGTATATTTTACATCTTCTTTTTTAAAGGAAGAATTCACTGTCTCTAATGAAAAAGTGCTTTCTGTAAATTGCATTCCGAAAATCATACTGAAATCATTGTAATAATTTCCTCTAACAGACAACCCGGCAATCCATCCTAATCCTGGTTTTGCTTTGAAGTTACTTGACAATAAAGACAGTTGAGTGACGCCGGCTGAAATTCCAATGCGGTTTCCGTCTCGGTAACCGTATTGCGCTGTGGCGGCATTTGAACAATACAAAGCAAGTAGTAATAATAGAATTTTTTTCATCTCTTTTAATAATAACCGAAGCTAAAGTAGTTTGTTTTTTGTAATTTGTTGCAAAATTCAATCTTAAATCAAATATTATGAGTACTATCTTATTGGCTTTTTTGTTCTTCGGACTATTTATTCTCTTTTCGTCCTTCTTTACCGTCAAGCAGCAGACCGCTGTTATCATTGAACGATTTGGTAAGTTTTTAAGTATTCGGCAATCTGGTTTGCAATTGAAAATTCCTTTAATTGATCGAATTGCAGGTCGTGTCAATCTAAAAATTCAACAATTGGATGTGATTATTGAAACGAAAACCAAGGATAATGTCTTCGTTAAACTCAAAGTTTCTGTGCAATTTATGGTGGTAAAAGACACCGTTTACGACGCGTTTTATAAATTAGAATATCCTCACGATCAAATCACATCATATGTTTTTGATGTAGTAAGAGCTGAAGTTCCTAAACTAATTCTTGATGATGTTTTTGAAAGAAAAGATGACATTGCCATCGCGGTCAAAAGAGAATTAAACGAAGCGATGACCACTTACGGATATACGATTATCAATACTTTGGTCACTGATATTGATCCGGATATTCAAGTGAAAAATGCCATGAACAGAATCAACGCGGCTGATCGCGAGAAAACAGTGGCTGAATTTGAAGCAGAAGCGTCAAGAATCCGCATTGTTGCTAAAGCCAAAGCAGAAGCAGAAAGCAAACGTTTGCAAGGTCAAGGTATTGCGGATCAAAGACGCGAGATTGCTAAAGGTTTAGTAGAAAGTGTTGATGTTTTGAACAAAGTTGGGATTAATTCTCAAGAAGCTTCCGCATTGATTGTAGTAACACAACATTATGACACATTGCAAGCAATTGGAGCCGATACCAATTCGAATTTAATACTTTTACCCAATTCTCCTCAAGCGGGAAGTGATATGTTGAATAATATGGTGGCAAGCTTTACAGCGAGTAATTTAGTAGGCGAGTCGATGAAGAAAGGAATGAAGATCGATAAACCGCTAAAAAACAATAAACCTCTGAAAGAGAATGATGAAAATCAAGAAGAGGAGCAACAATAATTAAAAAAGAAAAGAGACTTAATCGTCTCTTTTTCTTTTTACAATCCATTTGATTAAATAGGGCAGTGCTATGTTGATGACGTCCATATAGGAATTAGCAAAAATCGTTTTGTAGGAACTCAAAAAATTGCTTACGATTCCCTGTGGCGTAAAGCTTTCCTTTGTTTTTTGAAAACTTAAAACGAGCTTTTGATATTCGATTTCTTTCTCGAGTTTTAGAATCTCCAGATCACTTTCAATTTGAGCGTAGGAGGAATATTTCTTTGTTTCCATGACTTAATCGTTAAAAAAGATTTCTGAAAAATTCTCCATCACTTTGCCTTCCATGATTTTGTCCTTGATTAAGAATAGAAGCGCTGTAAATACTGCATAAACTCCTGCAACAATCAGAAATCCTAACGCATAACTGCCTAATGATTTACCAATCGCAAAAGCCGCCGCCACCGAGCAAAAAAGCATAACCATACTGAAACATAGAAGAATTAAAGTAAACTTGAGAATCATCTTCGTCGACTTCATCGCAACTTTAAAACCCCATAATTTATAATAGGCGACACTCTTTTCAAGGTATATATGCACTTGTTCTTGAATATCTTCAGTTTGTTCTTTTAATTCATCAAAAGCCATAAGCTTAATTTTTGGTTCAATTATTTTTGCAACTTCGCATTCTCCTTTTTCAAGTCTGCCAGTTTCGTTTCTAAAAACGAAATCACATCTTCGGTTTTATGACTCATGCTAGATACTAAATCGTCGTAAGTTTCTTCCAAGTCAAATTGCGTGTTTGACGCTTCCGACTTAAATCCTTCAGTTGCGCTATTAATCTTACTTTTTAGATTTTTCTTCGCATCATCAAATCCGTCTTTAATTTTTTCTCTCGTTTTTGATCCTTTATCAGGAGCCATCAAAATTCCAGCAATTGCTCCGATTGCTGCGCCAGCCAAAAGTGCTAAAAGGGTATTTCCAGTGTTATTTGACATGATATTGTGTATTAAAATTTATATTCACCTAAAGGTACAACTTTTGTTAACAAGTCTGTGTTAATAACTAGAAAAATTGCCTGATAAGTTCAAATTTCTTGTTTTAACAAGTCGTATTGGCTGATTTTTAAAAAAACATCTGGTAAGTTGTAAAAAAAATAAATGTTGTTTATAACTGAAATATGAGGTTCGCTTTTAATAGCCTTTCACAATAGATTTTTAATTTAAAATAGTTTTTAATAATAATAGAGAAGCACCCCGTTAAGAGCGCTTTTTTATTTAAATTATCTATGATAGATTAACTACATCGAAAAAAGTAGTTCTTTTACTTTTTCGTCTTTTTCTGTTGTTTTAAGGTTTTCAAGAAACAAACTTAACGCTTTTAAAGAAACTTCATCTTTTCGTAAATTTTGAATCGCCTCAATTCGTACAAATGCAGATTCGCTTCTCAACGACATCGTATACAATTTTTGAATGGTCTCTTCATCGAAGTCCTTTGGCGCAATTTGACTAGAGTGTTTCAACATGAAGTTCGCAAATAACAAGGAACTCTTATTATTGGCAATATTCTTCTTCAATACATTTTGCAGTAAACTAAAATTCGTCACCGCTAGAATGCTTTCCTTGATCAGATTTTCAACTTCAATTCGCTCCGAGTCTGAATCAACTTTAAAGAATTTATTGATTTCTTTCAAAGAATTACTCAAGCTGTTTTCTTCTTTTTTGCCTTTTTCTTCCCAAGCATCTTTGAGTCCAACTGTTTTATTAAAAACCAAACTTTTAGTCACAGAATCCTTATCTACGGTGAAATATCCCAAACGTTGGAATTGAAACTTATCTTCAATTTGAGCATTCTTCAAACTTGGCTCAACATAACCAGTAACAATCTTCAAAGAATCTGGATTGACGAACTCAAGGAAATCTTTTTCTTTATGAGAATCTGGAGCTTCATCTACAAACAAACGATCGTACAATCGCACTTCGGCTTGCACAGCGTGCGCAATCGAAACCCAATGTAAAGTTCCAGATACTTTTCTTTGACTAGCTTCCGTTCCACTTCCACTTAAACTTTTGGTATCATAAGTCGCGTGAATTTCAGTAATTGTTCCTGCAGCATCTTTGATAACGCTTTCTCCCTTAATAATATAGCCGTTTTTTAATCGAACTTCCTTGCCAATACTTAAGCGGAAAAATTTCGCTGGCGCTTCTTCTAAAAAGTCTTCTCTTTCGATGTATAATTCTCTAGAAAAAGGTACTTTTCTAAAACCTGCGCTTTCGTCTTCTTGGTTGTTTTCAGCATCGAGCCATTCTACATGCCCATCGGGATAATTTGTAATGACCAACTTCACCGGATCTAAAACCGCCATGACTCTCGGCGCAGTTTTGTTCAAATCTTCTCTGATACAAAACTCTAAAACCGAAACGTCGATTAAGTTATCACGTTTGGCAATTCCTGTCGTGTTGGCAAAATTGCGAAGCGATGCCGGCGTATAACCTCTTCTTCTCAAGCCTGAAATCGTCGACATTCTCGGATCATCCCAACCTTTTACATGGTTTTCTTTTACCAGTTGCAAAAGCTTTCTTTTACTAACAACAGTATGACTTAGATTTCTTCTCGCGAATTCACGTTGCTTCGGACGAACTAGTTTTGAATCATAAATTTGATCCAAAAACCAATCGTATAATTCTCTGTGTGGTAAAAATTCTAGAGTGCAAAAAGAATGGGAAATTTGTTCCAAATAATCGCTTTCCCCATGCGCCCAATCATACATCGGATAGATACACCATTGGTCGCCGGTTCTATGATGAGGTTTGTGTAAAATACGATACATGATAGGATCACGCATCAACATATTGGTCGACTTCATATCGATTTTCGCACGGAGGATGTGAGTTCCTTCTTCAAACTCACCCGATTTCATCCGCTCGAAAAGATCTAAATTTTCTTCAACAGATCGGTTGCGAAACGGACTGTCTGTTCCTGGTGTAGATGGCGTCCCTTTTTGAATAGCCATTTCCTCTGAAGATTGACTGTCAACGTAAGCTTTACCTTTCTTGATGAAATCAATAGTCCAATCGTATAATTGCTGGAAATAATCAGAAGCGTAACGCTCTTCAGCCCACTGATAGCCTAACCATTGAACATCTCTTTTGATGGCGTCTACAAATTCTTGTTCTTCTTTCGCTGGATTGGTATCGTCAAAACGAAGGTTAACCGGCGCTATATAATCGATTCCCAAACCAAAATTCAAAGCGATAGCGCTGGCGTGACCAATATGCAAATATCCATTGGGTTCTGGTGGAAAACGAAAACGCAATTTTGAAGTCGATAAGCCATTTTTCAGATCTTCTTCAATAATTTGCTCGATAAAATTCAATGCTTTTTCTTCCGTTGACATATTCAAAAATTAGAGTCGCAAAGTTATTAAAATAGTTGGGAAATATGGTGAACTGTTGATTTGCTTGTGCTATTTTATCACTAGAAACAAATATTTCATACTTTTACTGAATAGACGCTCAATCCATTTTACCAACAAATCACATGGGAACTATTAAATTACAAAACATCCGAACCTATGCCTATCACGGCTGCTTGTTAGAAGAGGGAAAAATCGGATCTGATTATCGTGTCGATCTAGAGATCAAGACCGATTTGCGCAAATCTTCCATTTCTGACGCGCTCGAAGACACTGTTGATTATGTGATTCTAAATCAAATTGTCATGGAAGAAATGGCCATTCGTTCTAAATTACTAGAGCATGTCGCCCATCGCATCATTGCTAGAATATTTAAAGAAATTCCATCAATTTCTCGAATTGTCTTGGCGGTTTCTAAAATTAATCCACCGATAGATGGTGATGTTGAAGCGGTTACCATCGAAATGGAAGAATACAGAAATTGATCCTAAAAGAATTTCAAGATTAAAATTTGAAATTCAAAATTATTTATTAAGTTTGCCGTCCAATGCACAATGGCGTCGTGGCCGAGCGGCTAGGCTGGGCTCTGCAAAAGCTCCTACTCCGGTTCGAATCCGGACGATGCCTCAAAACCTTCAAATTATTTTGAAGGTTTTTTTATGTTTAATTTTTAGAAAAAATTAGTTAAAGTTGATGTTCGAATCCGGACAATGGTTTAAAAATCTTCATAGAATTTGAAGGTTTTTTTATGTTTAATTTTTAGAAAAAAATAATTAAAGTTATTTTTCGAATCTGGACGATGCTTTAGAAATATTCATAGAATTTGAAGGTTTTTTTATGTTTAATTTTTAGCAAAAATTAATGAAAGTTGATGTTTGAATACAAGCTTTTTCTGCGGAAGTCCAGCATGAATTGGACAAATTTTTCGAATCAAATTGTATCTAATTCAACTCTTACTCAATCTTCTCCAGCGCTTTTTTTACCAACTTTTGTTCACTAGGAAACCAACCTTGAAACATCAAGGTCAATCCAAAAATAACCAAAAGAATACTAATCAATTTTTTGATTTTTAAGATATTTGCTGGCGTCATTTTGCTTCGCAATTGTTTGGCTAAAAGTACTTTGCCAATATCAACAATTAAATAGGTTAATAGAACCGTAGAAAAAAAAGTGATCATTCTAGAAGTTTCTAATTCTAATTTTGGACCAATTGTAATGAGAATCATAAACCAAAATAACAATACGCCTACATTGATAAAATTTAGAAAAAAACCCTTAAAAAACAGTCCAACGTAATTCTTCTTAATGAGTTCCTCAACGGGTATTTCATCTACTTTTTTACTAACTTTCTTCAGTCTAATAAATGAAATGATGCCATAAGTCAGCATCATAATACCCCCAAAAATGAAAATTGCAGGGTCGTTTTTTATAGTTTGAATGAGCCGATAACTACTAAAATAAGCAACCGCTATAAACAATATATCCGCTAAGACAACACCAAAATCAAAAACCATAGCGGCTCTAAATCCTTTGACAGCACTTGTTTCTAATAGGACAAAAAATACTGGACCGACCAGAAAGCTGAGAAAAATACCCAAAGGAATGCCAGTAAAAATATCTTCAATCATCTATT
Source organism: Flavobacteriaceae bacterium (assembly GCA_947456815.1). Classification (GTDB taxonomy): domain Bacteria; phylum Bacteroidota; class Bacteroidia; order Flavobacteriales; family Flavobacteriaceae; genus Flavobacterium. The sequence goes on along the minus strand of CANGTL010000010.1, from coordinate 50,652 downwards.
GGTTTTTATGTAAAAATAACAATAAATTTTTAATCTTCTTTTTCGTAGATTTTTCCTCCGGCAATGATTTTCTTATTTATTCTCTTGGGATTCCCGTAAATATAAACTTTCCCACCAGCTCTGCATTTAACGTCTACCAAGTCATAAGCTCTTATAGATCCCTCTGCGCCAGTATTTGCAGTAATCAATGCTGAAGTTGTTTGAAGTTTTTCTGATTTATAGATACTGCCTGAATTGATTAAAACATCTTGACTGTTTGCTTTACCTTCAAGACTTACTTTTGAGCCGTCATTCATTTTAACAGTCAAATTTCTTACTTCTATGGTTAATTCTATGATTGATCCTTCTTTGGTTATTATATCAAAATCTTCTGACGAAACAACCAACTCACTTGCGATTCTTGAACCTTCATTAGCTTCTACAGCATTCAATTGTGTATAATAAACAGTAGCTGAAATATCATCCCCACTGAGCATTTTGGTCAATGGCATTCTAATCTTTAATTCGCCATTCTTGTTGATTAATTCTACTTCATCTGAACCTGAACCATTCAAAATCACTTTGTTTTCATCTGATGGAATTAACATAACATCAATCTGATCAAAAGCGGTAACTTTAGTAAAATCACCGACATTTTTCTCTTGAGCAAACAACCATTTTGTAGTCAACAAGACCAACAGAAAACCTATTTTATTCATATTATTCGTTTTTTCTAATGAAGTGAAAATCTAGCTGTTTCTTAACCAAATCAGCATTCTTAACTTTGACAATTACTTCATCGCCAAGTTGTAGAATGTTCTTGGATATCTCACCAACAAGCGCATATTGTTTGTCATCAAAAGTATAATAATCGTCTTTTATTTCTCGAATTCTACACATTCCTTCACATTTATTCTCAATAATTTCTACATAAATTCCCCATTCAGTTACTCCAGAAATTACACCCAAAAACTCTAAATCCTTGTGATCTTGCATATATTTTACCTGCATATACTTGATACTATCACGTTCGGCATTGGTTGCTAATCCTTCCATATTCGAAGAATGCTGACACTTCTCCTCGTATAATTCGGCATCCACAGATTTTCCACCATCTAAATAATACTGCAATAATCTGTGCACCATCACGTCAGGATAACGTCGGATAGGTGAAGTAAAATGCGAATAATAGTCGAATGCCAATCCGTAATGACCAATATTATCCGTCGAATATTTGGCTTTACTCATACTTCGAATCGTGAGCGTATCTACTAAATTTTGCTCTTTTTTACCGACCACATCATTCAACAAATTGTTCAATGATTTTGAAATATCCGCTTTCGATTTGAAATTGATGCTGTAGCCAAACTTCGAAATAATCGTTTGTAAGTTGATTAATTTATCCTCATTCGGCTCATCGTGAATACGATAAACAAAGGTTTTCTTCTGCTTTCCAATAAACTCAGCAACTTTTCTATTCGCCAGCAACATGAATTCTTCGATCAAATGATTCGCGTCTTTCGAGATTTTGAAGTACACGCCTTCAGGTTCACCGGCATCATTCAAATTGAATTTTACTTCGACCTTATCAAACGAAATCGCGCCTTCATTCATTCTGTTGCGTCTAAGGATTTTCGCTAATTCATCCAACTTCAAAGTCGCAGCAACAATGTCATCTTTCACGACATAGGACTTTCCAGTAATGGAAGTTTCAACTGGAATCGTATTATTTTTAGTTTCGATGATATACTGCGCTTCTTCATAAGCAAATCGCTGATCCGAAAAAATTACCGTTCTTCCGAACCACTGATTGATCACTTGTGCTTTTTCATTAATTTCAAAAATCGCAGAGAAAGTATATTTCTCTTCTTGAGGTCTCAAGGAACATGCAAAATTAGACAACATTTCTGGCAACATCGGAACAACACGATCTACCAAATACACTGAAGTTGCTCTGTTAAAAGCTTCGTCATCGAGTATAGTTCCTTCTTGTAAATAGTAGGAAACATCGGCAATATGAATTCCGATTTCGTAATTTCCGTTCTCTAATTCTTTGAAAGACAACGCATCATCAAAATCTTTCGCATCTTTAGGATCTATCGTGAATGTCAAGGTATCTCGCATATCACGCCGCTTTTTGATTTCACTTTCTTGAATGGAAGTATCAATTTTTTGAGCGAACAATTCTACTTCAATCGGGAAATCATAAGGCAATCCGTATTCGGCTAAAATGGCGTGAATCTCCGTATCATGTTCACCGGGTTTTCCTAAAACTTTGATTATAGATCCAAACGGACTATCGGCTTTCTTAGGCCAATCTTCAATTTTAGCAATCACGACATCGCCTTGTTGCGCTTCACCTATTTTGTCTTTTGGAATAAAGATGTCCGTATACATTTTAGCATTAGCTGTGGTGACAAAAGCAAAGTTCTTTTGAATATCGATCACACCGACAAACTCAGATTTGTTGCGCTCTAGCACTTCAATAACTTCACCTTCTGGCTTTTTACCACGACGTCGGTTATAAACATAAACTTTGACTTTGTCTTTATCGAGCGCGTGATTGAGATTGTTTGTAGGAATAAAAACATCGTCTTCAAATTCTTCACAAATAAAATAGGCAGTTTTGCGTGAAGTCATATCAATCGTGCCTTCGTAATAATCTTGGCTGATGGCTTTGACTAAATATTTTCCTGGTTCCGACTCAATAATCACTTTTTGTGCGGCCAAAATTTTTAAATCCTTGATGATTTCGTTTCTACTTTTGGTATCATCAAGTTCTAAGATGGTAGCTATTTGTTTGTAGTTGAAAGGTTTATTAGCGTTTTGAGATAGTATTTTTAATATTCTTTCGGAGTAGGTTTTCTCCTTTTTTCCAAACTTTTTTGGTTTCTTACTCATGTTGTCTTTTCTTAAAGTTTGAAAATTACAAAATAGTTGTAAGTTATAAGTTATAAGTTGGGTGTTTTAATAGAAAAGTAACATTTACTTACCTTTATAAAAAAAAAGATGGAAGCTTTTGAAGTTATTGCGATATTCAATTTCACTCATGAAATCATTGTTATTAAACATCGACTAGAACAAGAAGGAATCGCTTACTTTTTCGAAAACGAAGCAACCTTAGGAATTGTACCATTCTACAATACGGCTTTAGGTGGCATCAAACTTAAAGTACATCCCAACGATTTTGAAAACGTTCGATTGATTCTAGAGGAATTGAAAGGCGGAAATTTGACTATCGTTTGAGAGTTTTCAACATCTATTAAAAACAACAAAAAGAAAATTGAAATTTAAATTATTTTATGATGGTTATTATAGCGTGTTAATAGTTACAATAACTTTCTATTTTAAATTTGAATTTTGTAGTTATCTTTTTTTATAACGATTTGTTAACATACTTTTCGGATGATAAATCACTCATTTTGAAGTTTATTTTAAAAACTATCAACAGTTGTTCACAATTAAAAAAACGTTGGTTTTGTAAATAAGTTTATAGCCGTTTTTTGTTAACAAAGGGATTTGAATAGCGCATAACTTTTCAAAAAAAAAGCCAAACTAAATTTGTTTTTCTCCTCTCGGTTTTGGATTACAATTTAATCTCACACCAACAAGAAAAAGTTCTGATTTTCTATATTTAGTTATGAACAACATATGTTAAATTAAAGTAAATTGAATATCAAGCGATTAGGAAAAACTATTAACATAACGTAAAATTAACAATCAACAAAACGTTAAATCAGCTGATTTTAAAGCGCTTATGTTTTTTTGGCCGCGAATGCCCGAATTTATGTTTTAGTAATTCGTGTATTCGTGGCTACCTTTTTTAATTCAAAGATTATACAACACTAAAAAGAATTACTTCGACAAGATTGATTAATTTTGCCACACATCACAACACAAAAAAAATGAAAATAGCCATAGGAAACGACCACGCCGGACCTGATTACAAAAAAGCCATTCTAGACATGCTTCAATCTAAAGGGTATGAAGTGACCAACTACGGAACCGATGCTTTTGACAGTGTAGATTATCCGGATTTCGGACATCCCGTGGCCAAAGATGTATCTGAAGGAAAAGTTAGTTTTGGCATTGTCATTTGTGGTAGCGGAAACGGAATTGCTATGACGGTTAATAAACATCCAAATGTTCGCGCGGCATTGTGTTGGACCAAAGAAATTGCGCAATTGGCACGACAACATAATGATGCGAATATTATTAGTATTCCAGCACGATTCACCACGATTCATCAAGCCGTTGAAATGGTTGAAACTTTTCTAACTACAGCCTTTGAAGGTGGAAGACACGCCAATCGGGTGAACAAAATCAATTGTTAGCCAATGAAGATGCCTGATTTTACGATTGTCGAAGATTGCATTGCTGTTGGAAGAAAAGTAGCATTAGTTACTTTTTTAGCAGGAAGCGTCATCCTCGCAGCGTACTACTTCAAAAACCACAGCAGCATTATTTTCCTGAGTCTTTTCTTTATGGTTGCTGCGATATTTATCAACAGCTATGTTTTTGTCAGACTCATTATGTGTTGGAGAACAAACAAACCCGAAAGAAATAAAATTCGAAACACCTTGTTTTTGTTATTGCTCAATATTCCAATCGCTTATGCTTATGTAAAGATTGGTCTAGAGATTTATGGCAACTCTTTTTCAATTCAATAAAAGAAACTTCATGAATGCAATTCAGTTTATTCAAAGCCAAGTCAATACTGCGCCAAAAAACATCGAAAACACTATCAAATTACTGGAGGAAGACTGCACAATTCCTTTTATTTCTCGCTATCGAAAAGATCAAACCGGAAATCTAGACGAAGTTGTTATTGAACAAATTGCCAAGCGCAAGAAACAATACGATGAGATTGTAAAACGCAAAGAAGCCATTCTAAAATCGATTGAAGAGCAACAAGCATTAACACCAGAATTAGCCAAAAAAATCCAAGATAGTTTCGATTTGCAAGAACTCGAAGATTACTACTTACCCTATAAAAAGAAGAAAAAGACCAAAGCAGATGTCGCGCGTGAAAACGGATTGGAGCCACTCGCCAAAATCATCATGGCGCAAAATAATGATGATGTCGAATTTATCGCTTCCCGTTATTTGAATGATAAAGTGGTCAATGAAGACGAAGCTTTGCAAGGCGCACGAGATATTATCGCCGAATGGATCAACGAAAATACTTATGTTCGAAAGTTGTTGCGCAGACTCTTTACTCGAACTGCCACGATCACGACCAAAGTGGTAAAGACTAAGAAAGACGACGAAAATGCACAAAAATTCAGTCAGTATTTCGACTGGTCAGAAAACATCTCCAAAGCACCAGCTCATCGATTGTTGGCTATGCTTCGTGCGGAAAACGAAGGATTTATTAAAATTAAAGTCGAAATAGAATCAGACGATGCGATTGCCAACATTGAAGATACTATCATTAAAAGAAATAATGATTGCACGCCGCATCTTAAATTGGCGATTGAAGACAGTTATAAAAGATTATTGGTTCCAGCCATTTCGAACGAAACTTTGCAAGAGGCCAAAGCCAAAGCGGATGCGAATTCAATTCAAGTTTTTGCATCTAATTTGAGTCAATTGTTGTTGGCGCCGCCTTTGGGCGAGAAACGAATTTTAGCCATCGATCCAGGTTATCGCAGTGGTTGTAAAGTGGTTTGTTTAGATGAAAAAGGCGATTTGCTTTACAACGAAACCATCTATCCGCACGCGCCGCAACACGAAGAAGCGATTGCGATGAAGAAAATTCGCTCGATGGTCAATGCTTATAAAATAGATGCAATTTCTATTGGCAACGGAACCGCGTCGAGAGAAACGGAGTTTTTTATTAAGAAAATTGCGTTCGATAAACCAGTACAGGTTTTTGTGGTGAGTGAAGCGGGAGCGTCGGTGTATTCCGCATCTAAAATCGCTAGAGAAGAATTTCCCAACTTTGATGTTACGGTTCGAGGTTCCGTTTCTATTGGTCGCCGACTTTCCGATCCGTTGGCGGAGTTGGTCAAAATAGATCCAAAATCGATAGGAGTAGGGCAGTATCAGCACGATGTTGATCAAACCAAATTGAAAGAAGAATTAGACACGACAGTAATTCGATGTGTGAATTCTGTTGGTATTAATATCAATACCGCGAGCAAATCATTGTTGAGTTATGTGAGTGGCATTGGGGAAAAGTTGGCGGAAAATATTGTACAATATCGCAATGAAAACGGCCCTTTTCATGACAGAAAAGAATTGAAAAAAGTGCCGCGATTAGGTGAAAAAGCCTATCAACAAGGCGCGGCTTTTATCAGAATTGCGAATGCGAAAAACCCGTTGGATGGCTCGGCGGTTCATCCGGAAGCTTATCCGATCGTAGAGAAAATGGCGAAAGATTTGAAGATATCCGTTAACGAATTGATTGCTAATAAAGAAAAGACGGCGCAAATCAAACCGGAAAGTTATGTGACGACTGAGATTGGAATTTTAGGTTTAAAAGACATCATCAAAGAACTCGAAAAACCCGGATTAGATCCTAGAAAATCTGCTAAAATTTTTGAGTTTGACCCGAACGTCAAATCTATAAAAGATGTGAAAATCGGAATGATTGTGCCTGGAATTGTCAACAACATTACCAATTTCGGCTGCTTTGTCGATATCGGAATTAAGGAAAGCGGATTGGTTCACATTTCACAACTCAAAGCTGGTTTTGTTTCTGATGTCAATGAAGTGGTAAAATTACACCAACATGTTGAGGTAAAAGTAACCGATGTAGATGAAGATAGAAAGCGGATACAACTTTCGATGATTTTGTAAGTAAATACTAGAAAATAAAAATTCCAAATTCCAATAAATGTTACTGGAATTTGGAATTTTTTAATTTGGAATTTATCAGTCTAAAACGCCTGATTATTTTGTTTCCTCTGATTTCTTCTCAGCAGGTTGGTCGTCTTTTGCAGCGTTTTTGAATTCTTTGATTCCGCTACCCAAGCCTTTCATTAATTCTGGAATTTTTTTACCTCCAAAAAGCAAAAGAACTACCAGTAATATAATAAGGATTTCTGTAACACCTAATCTTCCCATGTTGAAATAATTTGTTGCCGAAGCAAATTGGTACTAATAACTGCGCAAAGATAATCAGAATTATGAAAAGTTTTCTTTAAATGGCAAATATTTATGATGCGCTAGCGTATACCAATCAGCACGATTAGACAGGTTGTAATCATATCCACAAACAATAATTTCTATATTTGCATTCTAAATAATACGCATGTCTGAAAAAAGACTCAAACGTCAAATAATCAAGAAGAAATTATTCACAAAAAACCGTTTGGTGATTTTGAATGAGGATTCTTTTGAAGAAATTTTTTCTTTGCGTCTGACGTTGATGAATGTCTTTGTGGTGGCAACCATTGGCGCTATTCTTATTATCACAACGACTACTTTTATTATTGCATTTACACCTTTGCGTGAGTTCATTCCGGGCTATGCTTCCGATGAATTGAAAAGAAATGCAACAGAATTGGCTCTAAAGTCCGATTCATTATCAAAATCCATTACAAAAAACGAAGCCTATATTGCTTCAATAAAGAGAATACTCACCGGTGATTTAGACTACGCGAAATTTAGCAAGGACTCTATTTACGCCACGAAATCAGACGAAAATTCAGAAGAGAACAAAGCGAGTAAAGCAGAACTTGAATTGCGAAATCAAGTGGCTCAGGAAGACAAATATAATTTGTTTGAAAAGGCACAACCAAAAGTAAGTAGTGTGCTTTTTGCGCCGGCAAAAGGATCCATTACGGAGCAATTTAGTTTACAAAAAAAGCATTTTGCTGTAGATGTTGCCTTAGCAAAAGACACCCCCATAAAAGCAACTTTAAACGGAACGGTTGTATTTGCCGATTGGACGCCAAACACAGGAAATGTAATTATTATTCGCCACAACAACGGATTTTTATCTGTTTACAAACACGCCGCTTCATTGACTAAAAGCCAAGGTGATGTCGTTCGAACCGGTGAGGTAATTGCACTGGCAGGCTCTACAGGAAAAGAATCAACGGGTGTACATTTGCATTTTGAGCTTTGGAAAGACGGATACGCCATTGATCCTACACAATTCATAGAATTTGAATAATAGAAAAATGTCTTTAAAAACTATTGCCGCAAGGATTTTCGCGAGTCATATTTATAAGAAAACGCAACGTTGGGCAACAAATCCTATCGAAACGCAACGGCAAGTATTTGAGGGTTTGATCCAAAAAGCTATGAAAACGCAATTTGGAAAGGACCACAATTTTGAATCTATTAGGACCTATCAAGACTTTGCAAAACAAGTTCCGATTCGGGATTATGAAGCCCTTCGAAAATATGTAGATCGCGTTGTACAAGGTGAAGAAAATGTGTTGTGGCCAAGCAAACCACTCTATTTTGCGAAGACTTCAGGAACTACATCTGGAGCTAAATATATTCCGCTTACAAAGGAATCAATGCCTTACCATATCGAAGCAGCACGTAATGCAATTTTGCATTACATTCATGAAACGGGAAATGCCGAATTTGTAGATGGGAAAATGATCTTCCTACAAGGAAGCCCTGTTTTAGAAGAAAAAAACGGAATACAATTGGGTAGACTTTCTGGAATTGTTGCGCATTATGTTCCAAATTATTTACAGAAAAACAGACTTCCTTCATTAAAAACTAATTGTATTGAAGATTGGGAAACTAAGGTAGACGCGATTGTCGAGGAAACAATAAATGAAGATATGACGGTAATTTCAGGCATTCCTTCTTGGGTTCAAATGTACTTTGAAAAGCTCCAAGAGAAATCTCAGAAACCTGTTGGAACGCTATTTAAGAATTTTAATTTATTTATTTACGGTGGTGTAAACTACGAGCCTTATCGTGCGAAATTTGAAAATCTCATCGGAAGAAAAGTGGATAGCATAGAATTATTCCCGGCTTCGGAAGGTTTTTTTGCTTATCAAGATTGTCAAAAGGAAAAAGGGATGCTATTACTTTTGAATGCAGGAATCTTTTACGAATTTATCAAAACGGAGGATTTTTTAGAAGATAACCCTAAGCGTTATACGATTGGAGAAGTTGAAATTGGCGTTAACTATGTTTTGATTATTTCAACAAATGCGGGGCTTTGGGCTTATAATATCGGCGACACCGTGCAGTTTACCACTATAAAACCATATCGAGTAATTGTTTCTGGAAGAATCAAACATTTTATTTCCGCTTTTGGCGAACATGTAATAGGAAAAGAAGTCGAACAAGCGATGAAAGAAGCAATTTCCGGCACTACAGTTCGAATAAATGAGTTTACAGTTGCCCCACAAATCACCCCAAAATCAGGATTGCCTTATCACGAATGGTTTATTGAATTCGAAAATTTTCCAGAGGATGAAAGTAGTTTTTCAGAAGCAATTGATCAATCGATGAGGAGACAAAATGTATATTACGACGATTTGATTCAAGGAAATGTATTGCAAAAACTAAAAATCTCCAAAGTGGTCAAGAACGGATTTCAGGATTATATGAAATCGGTTGGAAAGTTAGGCGGTCAAAATAAGATTCCCAGATTAAGTAACGATAGAAATATTGCTGACAAATTAAAAACATACCAATAAATGAGAATATTGCTTTTGAGTTTGTTTTTACTCTACGCGGGAACCGTCGCAACGTCGGCTCAAATCAACGGAATTGTTATTGACAATCTCACGAAGAAACCCATTCCTTATGTTAGTATATGGGTTGAACAAGGGAATAATGGGACAACTTCAGAAGAAAACGGATCATTTCAGTTATCGGTCAATGAAAAAAGCAAGAATCTCATTTTTTCTGCTTTGGGTTATGAAAAGAAAATTGTGGTTATTTCTAAAGAAATGATTGTCGAGTTAAACCCTATTTCTATTGAACTGCAGGATGTATTGGTCATGAAAATACTTAATACTAGATGTTTAGAAATTGGCGAAACAGAAAGCCCTTTTTTACAGGCTTATGAAAATGGTCCTCGTATAGACATTAAGTATTTTCCCTATGAGGCGAAGTACAAGAAAACCAAATTTATCAAACAGGTAGTTATTAACACAGATTGCAGAATCGAAGAAGCGACACTTAAACTACATTTTTATAAAACAGACGAAGCGGGCTTACCTGGTGAGGAATTCTTGGATAAAGATTTTATCGTCACCGTGAATAAAGGCATAAGAAAAACAATTTTTAACGTACTATCTTTTAATTTACGAATGCCAAAAGAAGGAATTTTTGTTGGTTTTGAACGCCTTAAAATCGAAAAGAATAAATTTGAGAAGACTATAGTTGACGCCAATACTAAAAGTGAGATTGTACAAACTTCTTTTTGCCCATTTGTGCTTTACAATAGAGTGGAGCGAGATTTCCATTACATTTTCTCAGAAGGCAAGTGGAATCGAGAAATTCAATCAAGCCAAGAAGTGACATCTGCAAAAACAATGATTTATGAACCTTCAATTAACCTGATTCTTACAAACTAAGCGATAAAAATCATACATTTGCCGGTTAATAAGAATAATTCGCAAAATAAGCATTTGATCGCAGGGATTATTGCAAGTGAATTACGATTAGAAATTATAAAACATTAATGAAAGAAATTAAAAACATTGTACGATCGAGAGCACAGGAATCATCTAGTGCTGTTGAAAAATTGTACATCACCATGCGCCACCTATTTAATCGAGGATTCTATAAACCAATGGGTGTTTCAGGAGAAACTTTGAGAGAGGCACTTTTGTCTCTTCGACCAGAAATTTATGGAAGCATAGCAGAAGAGAAAGTCGAATTGAACGGTCTTTTGTACGTTATTGAGCGACTTCCAATTGGAATTGAAGAGTGCCGATTTATCAACTTAACGTCGGACGAAGGTTATTCAAAGTCGCACTTCAAGGCAATTATTCCGCCTAAAAGAAGAAGAAATTGTTACAGAATTGACGACGAACAAATGAATGTAGAAATTACAAGAGGTCGTTCAGACATCTATGATATTTTGACGCATCTAACGTTTATTTTTATTGAATCGCATAAGATAAAGGATCGAATTCTCATCGACGAAAGCGGAGAAGTCACTCGCGATTGGCAAAAACTAGCACAAGCAGTTTTACAAAATAAGAAGTTGACGTTGATTGAAAAAGAAAAAACAATATCTCACACAGCCAATATTTTAGGAAGAACTTTTTCCGAAGTCATAGAAATTTATGACGCTTTTGGTACATCGGAGAAACCAGATCGTTTCCTACATGTAATTTATTGGTTGGGAAAATTGGCTTTAGAAGAGGTTATCGATAATAACAAAAGAACCATCACTTTTAGCCCTATTTTAAGAGAACGTTTAGGACATCACATTCATGGAGAAATTTGGGCAAATAACATCAAGGAAGTATTAAAGACTAATGATCTTTTGGATCGGCCTATTCACGTTATTAGCGCGAATATGCATAGTGTCATGAATTCACTTTTTGCAACACATGTATTAAAAACGAAATTCAAGGATCAAACAGACTTCTTCATTTTTGAGGAATTAAGTAAGTCTGGCGCTCATGATGTTCGAGATAAGGTAACTTTATTTGCAGAGCAACACGGAATGATTTCTTTGCCGGATACTTCAGGAACTAACATCGATGTTCAGATTTTTGATACGGCTAAAATTGATTGGAAAAAGTCTGCATTTCCTTCAGTTACTAAAGCAGCTAATCAACCAGTCTTGATTGTGATGGATTATGCCTTTGGGGAACAAGCGTATGAAACGATAGATGAGTTATTAAAGCCTTACCAAGAAACCAAACATAAAAAAGTATTTCTCAATGTTGAGTCAGTTTCAATTATGGGAAAAGCGGGAATTCTTCAAGGAGGAAAAGGAGATATAATGATTCCGTCGGCGCATATTAATGAAGGAACGGGCGACAACTATCCTTTTGAAAACGAGCTAACCGCTTCTATGTTGGATGGCAATGGAATACCAGTTTTCGCTGGACCTATGGTGACAGTATTGGGAACATCTTTACAGAACAAAGACTTGCTGAAGTTTTTTCATGACTCGACTTGGGGAGTGATTGGTTTAGAAATGGAAGGAGCTTATTACCAGAAAGCAATTCAATCGGCTTCCAAAATCAGGAAAAGTATCAACACCGACGTAAAAGTTAGATATGCATATTACGCTTCGGATAATCCGTTGGAAACGGGTAGCACATTAGCTTCAGGAGGTTTGGGAACAACGGGTGTTAAACCTACTTATTTGATAACTATTAAAATATTAGAACAAATTTTTAACATTAATTAATTTATAACAATGAATACAGACGATAATAAAAATTTAGATGATCAAGAGATAAATTTAGATATAGTTTCAAAAAAAATTTCAGGTTTCCTTCAATCTATGAATAGAAACATTTTTCTTATGATACAGTTTGTATTGAAGCATATAATACTTCTTGGGTTTTTAATCTTAGTAGGATTTGGGACAGGATTGTATTTAGATAAAACTCAAAAAACATACAAGAGCAGTATAATTGTACGTCCAAACTTTGAATCTACAGATTATTTGTACTCGAAAATAGAACTCCTTAATGCTAAAATTAAGGATAATGACACTTTGTTCTTAAAATCTATTGGAATTCAAAATCCATCTAAGTTAATGAATATTGAAATTAGTCCAATAGTTGATATTTATAAATTTATCAGCGGTACCGGTAATAAAGAAAATGATCAAAATTTCCAAATATTGAAGTTGATGGCAGAAGATGGAGATATTACTAAAATTATTTCTGAGAAAACAACAAGTAAGAATTATGCATTTCATAAGATAACTTATAACACAAAAGCATTAGCATCTAGAAAAGAAATCATAGAACCATTATTGAACTATCTGGATAAAAACATGTATTACAGCAACGTTAAAAAAATATATGTCAATAACATCCTTGTGAAAATAGAAGCCAATAAGAGTATTATTTCTCAAATCGATGGACTGCTAAATAATTTTTCTAGTCAGAACGCAACAGATCAACGAAACGACAGGTTGGTTTACTATAATGAAAACACCCAGCTGAATGATCTTATTAACACAAAAAATGCTTTAGTTGCTGAGACTGGACAACTTCAACTAGAAATACAAAGCCTCGACAGGATTATTAAAGAAAATAGTTCAACGATTAACATTCGTAATACAAAGTCTATAAATGGAAAACTTAAATTTGTTTTGCCGTTCTTATTTGTTTTTGGATACTTAGTGTTTTTCTTTTTTCTCAGTTTTTACAAAAAACAAGCAGTAATTTATTCAAAAGAAAAGTAATTACAATTATATTTATGAAAGGAATTATTTTAGCAGGAGGTTCGGGGACACGTTTACATCCGTTGACTTTAGCCGTAAGTAAGCAACTAATGCCGATTTATGACAAGCCGATGATTTATTATCCATTGTCTACATTGTTATGGTCTGGAATCAATGAAGTTCTTATCATTTCAACTCCACACGACTTGCCGTTGTTTAAGCAATTGCTTGGAGATGGTAAAAAATTAGGATGTAATTTTCAGTATGCTGTTCAAGAAAACCCAAATGGATTGGCAGAGGCCTTTATTATAGGAAAGGATTTTATTGGCAATGATAAAGTGGCTTTAGTGCTTGGTGATAATATTTTTTACGGAACAGGGCTATCAGATTTGCTCCTTGCGAACAATAATCCAGATGGTGGAATTATCTATGCTTATCACGTAAATGACCCAGAAAGATATGGTGTGGTTGACTTTGATAATGACGGAAATGTTTTGTCGATAGAGGAAAAACCTGAAAAGCCAAAATCAAACTTTGCAGTTCCGGGAATTTATTTTTATGACAATGAAGTAGTCAGTATCGCGGAAAATATTCGACCTAGTCATCGGGGAGAACTTGAAATTACAGATGTTAATAAAGAGTATTTAAGAAGAGGAAAGCTTAAGGTCAGCATTCTTGATAGAGGTACAGCATGGTTAGACACAGGAACTTTCAATTCGCTGATGCAAGCAGGACAGTTTGTTCAGGTTATCGAAGAGCGGCAAGGGTTAAAAATTGGCGCCATCGAAGAAGCTGCCTTTAGAATGGGTTTTATTAGTGCAAAGGAATTAGAAAATTTAGCCACGCCATTACTAAAAAGTGGATATGGAAATCATCTTTTAAGCCTAATCTAGTTTATGAATTTTATTGAGACTGATTTAGAAGGCTGTTTTATCCTAGAGCCAAAAATTATTGAAGATGAACGAGGATATTTTATGGAGAGTTTTAATGAAAGCTATTTCCAAAAGGCACTTCATTTGGATATTCACTTTGTTCAAGACAACCAATCATTTTCATCAAAAGGAGTCTTAAGAGGACTTCACTATCAAGTTGGTGATTTTGCTCAGGCTAAATTAATTAGAGTTTTAAGTGGTGAAATATTAGACGTCGCTATAGACATTAGACCTAATTCTAAAACCTATGGCGAATATATTTCAGAAGTCTTGTCCTCTGAAAATCAAAAACAAATTTTCATTCCTTCTGGATTTGCCCATGGATTTAAGGTTTTAAGCAAGACAGCAACAATTTTTTATAAATGTGATAAACTTTATAATAAAGCTTCTGAAGGAGGTATCATATATAACGATTCAACTTTAAATATTGATTGGGGAGAAGAAATCACCAATTGTATTATTTCCGATAAAGACAAAAATCTTCCTGCTTTTGAAAAATCAAGAAGAATATGGTAGTAATCGTTTTTGGATCTGGTGGACAATTAGGTAAAGCAATTCAATCTATTTCTACAAGTAGTTCAATTAATTTTCATTTTTTTGATTCCAAACAAGTAGATATTACAAAACTGGTAGATGTCGAGTCTGTTTTTTTAAGATTGAGACCTGATTTCTGTGTAAATGCAGCGGCATATACGGCAGTAGACCAAGCAGAAGTTGAACAAGATAAAGCTGAATTAGTTAACCGCCTTGGAGTGCTTAATATTGCTCAATCTTGTGTCAAACACAATACTACTTTGGTTCATATTTCTACAGATTTTGTTTTTGATGGAGAAAAAAACGAACCATATCTTGAGACCGACCCAACCAATCCGCAAGGAGCTTATGGCAGAACAAAAAGGGAAGGAGAATTGGGGATTGTGCACAGCATGAAAAAGTACTTCATTATTAGGACATCTTGGTTGTATTCTGAATACGGGCATAACTTCAAGAAAACCATGCTTAGGTTGGTAAGAGAAAAGGAAAGTCTAAGTGTTGTAAATGACCAAATAGGCTCGCCAACAAACGCTATAGATTTAGCAGAAGCAATTCTGGTTATAGCCAATAGCAAGAGCGCAAATTTCGGGATATACCACTACAGCAACCAAGGTTCTACAAGCTGGTATGGATTTGCAAAGAAGATTTTTGAAGACAATCATATTTCAACGGATCTTAAAGGAATACCAACCTCTGAATATCCAACTTTAGCAAAGCGTCCCAAATACAGTGTGTTGGATACTTCAAAAATAAGAAAGGAATTTGGCATTAAGATAAGAAGCTGGGAAGAGGCACTAGCAAAGAAATAGAAAAGGAGGAAATTTTCCTCCTTTTTTTTATCTCTTGATTATCTTAAATGTTTTTTCTCTGGTTTTTTCCGTTGTTATTTTCAGGAAGTAAACACCGCTTGGAACTTGCAGCAAATTGATGTCTGAGTTTGAAATGACACCATCTTGTATGAACTTGCCATCTACAGCAAACACCTTGTATATGGTGTTCAAATTCACACCGCTTATTCTTATACTCTCGATGAATGGATTGGGATATACCATTATTTTTTCTAGTTGAGATTCAACAGAGCTTAACGCATCTTCAATAGTGATTTCTATAGTAAATGAATTACTTCCGCCAGTGTTTTCCGCAGTTATTGTATAAAAAGCAACTGGCTCAATAGATGTTGGAATACCAGAAATCTCCCCTGTTAAAGAGTTCAAGACCAACCCATCGGGAAGATCAGGCTCAACTGTAAAGACATTTACATTTCCGACATAAGAAGGAATTAATGAAACGGAATCTCCAATAGTAAAAACATTTGGTGTGAAATAATTTAGATTACTAGGCGCAGTATCATTTATAGTAATCTCCATATCGAACGAAGCCGAACCACCAGAATTAAAAGCAGTCACGGTATAAGTAGCCGTGGCGCTAATATTAGTCGGTGTTCCAGAAATTATCCCAGTTGCAGTGTCAAATAAAAGTCCAAGTGGTAATTCAGGAGAAACGCCGTAACTTAAAACAGTTCCTCCAGAAACAGTTGGAATTAAGTCCGAAACGCTCGTGTTTACAGTGAACACATTTGGCGAGTTATAACTCAAAGCACTAGGCGCAGTATCATTTATAGTAATCTCCATATCGAACGAAGCCGAACCACCAGAATTAAAAGCAGTCACGGTATAAGTAGCCGCAGAGCTAATAACAGTTGGTGTTCCAGAGATTATACCTGTTGCAGTGTCAAATAAAAGTCCAAGTGGTAATTCAGGCGAAACACTATAACTTAAAACAGTTCCTCCAGAAACAGTTGGAATTAAGTCTGAAATATTTGTGTTTAAAGTGAACACATTTGGAGTGTCATAACTCAAAGCGCTAGGCGCAATATCATTCACAGTGATTTCAACATCACACGAAACTGAGCCACCGGAATTAAAAGCCGTAACAGCATAAGTAGCCGCAGAGCTAATAACAGTTGGTGTTCCAGAGATTATACCTGTTGCAGAGTCAAATGAAAGTCCAAGTGGTAATTCAGGCGAAACACTATAACTTAAAACAGTTCCTCCGGAAACAGTTGGAATTAAGTTTGAAATATTTGTGTTTAAAGTGAACACATTTGGCGAGTTATAACTCAAAGCACTGGGCGCAGTATCATTTATGGTAATCTCCACATCGAACGAAGCCGAACCACCAGAATTAAAAGCAGTAACGGTATAAGTAGCCGTGGCGCTTATAATAGTCGGAGCTCCAGATATTATCCCTGTTGCAGCGTCAAATAAAAGTCCAAGTGGTAATTCAGGAGAAATACTATAGGATATAACAGTGCCAAATATAAAAGGCGTTAGATCAGAGATTGTGCTTCCCAGTGTGAAAACATTAGGAGTGTTATAGCTTAAAGAACTAGGCGCAATATCATTGACTGTGATCTCCACACCAAAAGATGTTGAACCACCGGTATTAGTAGCGGTAACGGTATAAGTACTAGTTGCAGTCACAGCCGTTGGCGTTCCTGATATTCTTCCCGTTGAAGTATTAAATGACAATCCGCTAGGTAAAGCAGGCGAAATGCTATAACTCAAAACAGCACCACCAGAAACCATAGGGCTTAAACTTGAAATGGCATCACCAACAGTGTAGACATTTGGAGAGTTATAACTCAAAGAACTAGGAGCAATGTCATTAACTGTTATTACTACTCCAAAAGATGTTGAACCACCAGTATTAGTAGCCGTTACAGTATAAGTAGCCGTTGCGTTAATGGCATTTGGTGTACCAGAGATTCTTCCTGTTGAAGTATTAAACGACAATCCGCTAGGCAAAGCAGGCGAAACACTATAACTCACCACAGTTCCACCAGATGCAGATGGATTTAAATTTGAAATGGCATCACCAACAGTGTAGACATTTGGAGAGTTATAACTTAAAGAGTCCGGCGCAACATCATTGACTGTTATTACTACTCCAAAAGATGTTGAACCACCAGTATTATTAGCAGTCACGTTATAAGTAGCTGTTGGGCTAATAGCCGTTGGCGTTCCAGATATTATTCCTGTTTCAGTGTCAAATGAAAGTCCAAGTGGTAATTCAGGCGAAATACTATATGATATAACAGCGCCAAATATAAAAGGCGTTAGATTAGAGATTGTGCTTCCCAGAGTGAATACATTAGGGGATTCATAACTTAAAGTATTCGGCGCAATGTCATTAATCGTGATCTCCACATCAGAAGATGTTGAACCACCTGAATTAAAGGCGGTCACGGTATAAGTAGCCGTGGCACTTATGGCAGCAGGCGTTCCAGAGATTACTCCAGTTGTAGTATTGAAAGATAATCCCGCAGGCAATGCAGGCGAAATGCTATAACTTAAAACAGCACCACCAGAAACCATAGGACTTAAACTTGAAATGGTTGTTCCTCTGGTAAATACATTAGGAGTGTTATAAGTCAAAGCACTAGGCGCAATATCATTGACTGTTATTACTACTCCAAAAGATGTTGAACCACCAGTATTATTAGCAGTCACGGTATAAGTAGCCGTGGCGCTAATGGCATTTGGCGTTCCAGAGATTACCCCAGTTGAAGTATTGAATGACAATCCGCTAGGCAAAGCAGGTGAAACACTATAACTCACCACAGTTCCACCAGATGCAGATGGATTTAAATTTGAAATGGCATCACCAACAGTGTAGACATTTGGAGAGTTATAAATTAAAGAGTTCGGAGCAACATCATTGACTGTTATTACTACTCCAAAAGATGTTGAACCACCCGAATTAAAGGCAGTCACGGTATAAGTAGCCGTGGCGCTGATGGCATTTGGTGTTCCAGAGATTACTCCCGTTGAAGTATTAAATGACAATCCGCTAGGCAAAGCAGGCGAAATGCTATAACTCAAAATAGCACCACCAGAAACCATAGGACTTAAACTTGAAATGGTTGTTCCTCTGGTAAACACAATAGGAGTGTTATAAGTCAAAGCACTAGGCGCAATATCATTAACCGTTATCTCCACACCAAAAGATGTTGAACCACCAGAATTAAAGGCAGTCACGGTATAAGTAGCCGTGGCGCTAATGGCATTTGGCGTTCCAGAGATTACTCCCGTTGAAGTATTGAAAGACAATCCGCTAGGTAAAGCAGGCGAAATGCTATAACTCACCACAGTTCCACCAGATGCAGATGGATTTAAATTTGAAATGGCATCACCAACAGTGTAGACATTTGGAGAGTTATAACTTAAAGAGTTCGGAGCAACATCATTGACTGTTATTACTACTCCAAAAGATGTTGAACCACCAGTATTATTAGCAGTCACGTTATAAGTAGCTGTTGGGCTAATAGTCGTTGGCGTTCCAGAGATTCTTCCAGTTGAAATATTGAAAGATAGTCCACTTGGTAAGGCAGGTGAAATGCTATAACTAGTCACTGTTCCACCAGAAACAGTTGGATTTAGATTAGCAATAGCAACGTTTCTTGTAAATACATTTGGAGAATTATAACTCAAAGCGCTAGGCGCGAGATCATTCACTCTAATAACCACTCCAAAAGTAGCGGAGCCTCCAGTATTGGTAGCCGTTACGGTGTACGTTGTAGAAGAAGAAATAGCAGTTGGCGTTCCCGAGATTACCCCAGTTGAAGTATTGAAAGACAATCCGCTAGGTAAAGCAGGCGAAATGCTATAACTCACCACAGATCCACCAGAAGAAGTAGGTGTTAAGTTTGCAATAGCCACAGTTCTTGTAAACACATTTGGCGAAGTGTAACTCAAGGCGCTAGGAGCAACGTCCTTAACAGTAATAACAATACCGAAAGAAGTACTTCCACCTGAATTTGTAGCCGTTACAGTATAAGTTGCAATTGGTGTAACAGCCGTTGGAATACCAGAGACAACACCAGTTGTAGTATCTAAAGATAAACCGCTCGGTAAAACAGGAGAAACACTATAAGTAATTACAGCTCCACCGGATGAGGTTGGTGTTAAATCTGCAATACCAGTTCCTTTGGTAAAGACATTAGGAGAAGCATAAGATAAAGCAGTAGGCGCGCCATCGGTCACGGTGAT
Organism: Flavobacteriaceae bacterium; assembly: GCA_947456815.1. Taxonomy (GTDB): domain Bacteria; phylum Bacteroidota; class Bacteroidia; order Flavobacteriales; family Flavobacteriaceae; genus Flavobacterium. Next base: position 30,859 of record CANGTL010000010.1, on the reverse strand, counting down.
ATTCAAACTAAAAGTTTCGCTTCCGCTAGCATAATTTCCTGTCACGGTATAATTGCTAGCAATAGCAGCCACAGTTGGTGTTCCTGATATTACCCCAGAAGTTGTGTTAAGGGTAAGACCGCTCGGCAAACTTGGCGATACACTATAGCTGGTCATTACTTGCGTGGTTGAGGGAACCAGATTTGTAATGGCGGCACCCACATTAAATATATTTGGAGACGCGTAAGACAAAGGTATTTTCACCCCATCCACGGCAATGTTGTTAAAGGTAACACGCGCCCCTAAATCGGCAGTCATGTTCGGACCTGTAAAACGCAAACGGATTTTAAAATTAGAATTATTATCCACAGAAGTAATAGTCGAGAAATCAACAGAAAACAACTGATAAGCAGCCGTTAAAGGCAACGATGAAGAAGCCAGTCCAGTGGTTATCCAAACAGGTGCTCCTGCATTTACGGCATAATCAACCGAGATTGCAGAGGCGGCACCTTCATCAACACTAGCGAACGAGAACTTAATTTTCTTATAACCTAGGGTTGAAAAATTAAACACCATCGTGTTTTCTAAACCACCACTTTGGAACGGTTGTTTGATTTGAAGTCCCCTCATATCGCTACTAGCGTAAGGAATATTTCCGTTGACCGCTTGTCTGTAATTAATCGTTGTTGGATTGTTTCTTCTTTCCATAGAAGATTTACCCCCATTGGTTGTTGGATAACCCGTGTTGCATGATTGGTATTGAATCACACCATTGGTAGCAAGTTCATAGGTAGAATTCAATGAGGTCAATTGCGCCCCGTTGACAATATTCCCGTCCATCATCCAGAAATAAATCGGAACACTAACATCTACAATTCCGTCTGGAACAAAGACTGCAGTGATAGAAAAATTGGCTGTTGGTGTAATGGTGATTTCAGCATTGGTACTCGTTGAAGCTCCAGTCCAATTGCTAAAGACAAAACCTGGTTTGGCAATGGCTTTAAGTTTAAGTGGAATACCACTAAAATAGACACCCGTCCAAGGATACGGATTTCCGGTAATACCAGGCGTTCCGTCTTTAATCCCAATCGTACTTATTTTAACATAACCATGATCATAATTCGAAGTATTCAACGTCGCGTTGATGTTTGACGAGATACTGAATTTCGAACGAATGTGTGCACGCTGAAAAGCAGGTCTTTGATTGAAAAAATTTACATGCTCATTTAAATGATATTGCCAATCCCCATTGTTTAGAGGTGCTTTCCATCTAAAATATTGATCAGGCATTTCTGGAGCAATAACCGCAGCCATTTCATTTTGTTTTGCGATCATCCTTGCTGGAAGAAAGTTGGTGTTCATCAAATCGGCAAATCGATTGATAAAATCATTTTTAAAAGTATTGTTTTCTAATAATTTTCGAAGAATTAATGTAGACCATGGTGGATTCGGACTTGTACCATTGGTAGCAGTTGCATCGGCCAATGAGTTGTGATCGGCTTCATCCAAAGTACTATCCATGTCATGGATGGCCCAACGCCATCTACCGTCGTGTCCATAAGGCGCATTTGGCACAAAGCCCGCAGTTCGTTTTCTCCAAAACACGATATTATTTCCTGGCCAGTCATCATTTTGAGCAAAAATGTTTGTGGTGAAATAATCAATAAAATTATCCGTATCCATTCGAGTTTGAATAAAGGCATAATTAGCATCACTTGTAAAGGAATTGCTCGAAATATAGGAATACATGTTATTATAATCCACTATATCGCCTTCTTGAACGGCATTTTGATTTTCAATCAAGTCAACGTCGTCAATATTGTAAACCTGCTTAAAATAATTGTTATCATATTTCTCGCGCATATTAAGCATTCCCCAATACTCGCCATTCATAAAGACGACCATGGGTTGATGTGATTCAGTCTCCATTCTCAAGTCCTTTACCAATTGATGGTTCAAAGGATCTCGGATCATTGTATTGTAAAAATCACTTCCCCCAGTTTTTGCACTTAATCTTTCATAGCTAGTGTACGTCTCATCAGAAAAAAATTTGTAAGATAAATTATCATCGCCGAAATCAGAACGAGCTGCAATATTCCAAGATTTACTTGGATAAACACGTGAAAAAGCACCTCGAACTCGAATACCCACATCTTGATTTATTTTTTCTAAACCGTTAACAAAATAATGCATATTGGCTTTGCGCTCGTTCTCAATTCCATCTCTTTCATAATTCCCCCATTGTCTTGTTGGTGTGCTATTTGGGTTGGCGAGACGCCAAGTTTCAAAGTCAATTCCGGCAACTGCAATTCCATCTTCATAATCGTATAAATCATTTTCATCAAAACAAAAAGATAGTACTGGAAGCGAATATTTACTCGGACCTGCGGGCGTAATAAAATAATTCTTAGAAACCACTTTACTAGCCAAAGCACCAGGTTTAATCACTTTCGCTCTAATTACATTTCCTTTATAAATAGGACCGTTGGGAAAATAAGGAGGCGTAAAGTCATAAGTCGTGGAAATCACAGAAACTTTATTAGGCTGCGGCGTTCTATCGGCAACGGCAATAGGCGCAGTATAGGTAAGGGTTTGAAAAGTATTGAACAGAAAAGGACCAAAAGCTTGTCCAGGATTTCTAGCATATTGATTCCTATAGTTGTATGTCGTTCCACTCAAATTATTCTCATCTGGTTCTGATCCGTCTAGCGTATACAATATAGTTGTGCCAGAATCTGGCGATGAAATAGTTAAATTAAATCCAGAAGTCAAAAATCCAGATGCTTGAGAAAAAACAGGAGGATTTAATGCTTCAGAAAATCCAGCGGTCGCATTTACTGCGTTTGGAGTTGGAGTTCCAAAAAAAACGTATGGACCAGTTCCGTTTGGAAAGCGACCGTAAGAAATATCAGCTTGTAAGCTGACTGGTGGAACAGTATTTATTGTTACTCCAGAGGTGTTTGTCAAATATAAAGCTTCCCCTGAGGCACTAATTTTGAAATTGGTGTGTAATGGACTTCCTGCTGTAGAACGATTTTTATCTGAAGCCCAAACAATTAGATATTGTCCTGCACCAAGGGAAACATTTGGGAATGTCCATTTGTATAAAAGTAGCGGATCATCGGACAAACCAAAACCCAAAAGATTGATAGATGAAGTCCCTGTATTGTATAATTCTATCCAATCTTGACGCGAACTGTCTTCATCTTGAATAGAAACTGTATTAGAAGCAAGGATTTCGTTTATAACTATAGTTTGAGCATTGGCATTAATGGTAAATACAGCAAAGAATAAGGCAGTTAGTCCTATGGTAATATTTTTCATGGATGTAGTTTTGACATTTACGAAATTAAATAAATATCAGTAAAAGGTTAGTTTTAGTCGTTGCGCGACACTAAAAGCCGATGAAAGTAAATTTAAGCGCAAAAGAATAATGATTCACAAAAAAAAGGTAATTGTATTACTATTAATTTTAGCAACACAATTACCTTTAGATTAGGCAATTCGAGTGGAATTGTTTTATTTTTTAATGATCTTTTTTGTTTCTGTTTTACCTTCAGATTCTAATTGAATTAAGTACAATCCTCGCGATAAATCAGCAAAGTTCAATTGTGAGTTTTCAACAACTCCCGACTTAATTTGTTTTCCATCGATGGTAAACAATTTGAAGTTCACTTCTCCAGATTGATAAAGCCCCACAACATTTAGCAAGTCCGAAATCGGATTTGGAAATATCGAGAAAAGTTGAGCAGAATTCTCTTCAACAGCTAATGGAAGCTGTGTTCCGTGTACTGCTATATTATTAAATGAAATCCTAGCGCCAGTATCTGCAGTCATGTTTGTTCCGGTAAATCTCAAGCGAATCTTAAAGTTAGCATTACTATTTGCTCCGGTGACGCTAGAAAAATCAATATTATATAATTGATATGAACTTGTTAGAGGTAAAGTGCTAGATGCCAATCCAGTAGTTAGCCAAACGGGATCGCCAGCGTTAATGGAATAGTCAATTAGAATTCCAGAGGCGTTTGTCAATTCATTGATTGCAGCGAAAGAGAATTTGATATCTTTTTTCCCTGTGGTTGCGAAATTGAAAACCATCGTGTTTCCTAAACTACCACTTTGAAGCGGTTCTTTGATTTGCAAACCTTTCATATCGCTTGTTGCAAAAGGCAAATCGCTATTTGCAAGTGGAATATAGTTAATGTTTGTTGGACTATTTCTTCTTTCCATTGACGCTTTTCTCCAATTCACAATGTCTGCAGCCGTAAAAGGATAACCAACTAGACAAGATTGATATTGTATCACTCCATCTATTCCGCCAGGCTCATACGTCGTCGCTAATGTTTCTAGAGGAATGTTGTTAGGAATTGCGGAATTCATCATCCAAAAATAGATTGGTTGACTCGTTGGAATTGGCTCAGGAACAAAAACTGCAGTAACTCCAAAACTTGAAGGAGAGGTTATAGTGATTGTTGCATTTGTACTAGATGAAGCACCAGTCCAATTGCTAAACACATAACCTGGTTTTGCAATCGCGGTTAAAGTAACAGGAATGTTTGAAAAATAAACACCAGTCCAAGGATATGGAGTTGCAGAAATCCCAGGCGTTCCAGGCTTAATATCTATCGTATTCATTTTAATATAACCATGTGCATCATTAGATACATTTAACGTTGCATTGATGTTAGATGTAATTCCAAATTGCGAACGAATATGATCTCTTTGAAAAGCCGCTCTGTCATTGGCAAATTCGCGTTCTTTATTTAGAAAATACTGCCAAACATCTATGCTAGAAGGAACTTTCCATCGCGCAATGTGTTCTAGCATTTCCGGTTCGATGACAGACTTCATACTATCAATCATTTCAACTACTCGAGAAGGAAGAAATGTTGTATTCATCAAATCAGCAAAACGGTTGATGAATTCATTTTTATACACTGGGCTAACCAATAGTTTACGCAGAATGAAAGTAGACCAAGCCGGATTTGGATAATCAGGTCCGTTGGGTTCCGTTGCGTCTGCTAGAGAATTGTGCGCCACGTCATCGTAGTAAAATCCAAACGTATCATCCAAATCATGAAAAGCCCAACGCCATCTACCATCTTGTCCGTATGGCGCATTAGGCTCATAACTTGCGGTTCTTTTTCTCCAGTATTCGATATTGGTTCCTGGCCAGTCGCCATTTTGAAGGTAGATATTAGAAATATGATAGTCGTTGAAACTATCTGTATCCATTTGCGTTTTGATGTAATTGTAATTAGAAAGCGTTGCCATACTATTTGAGTTTAAATAGGACAACATTGCTTGATAGTGAATATCATCACCATAATCAGCCTGCCCGTTACTGGCAATTCCTTGATCTCTTAAGTAGTCTAATTCTGTGCTAGCAATATTAAAGCGATTGCTAAAAAAATGATCGTCATACTTTTCGCGAACATTCAATATACCGTTATATTCACCATTGATGAATGTTATTGTTGGTTGATAGGATTCGGTGATACAATTCAACGATTTTACTAAATTATGACACAAACCATCTCTAAACATCGTGTTGACAAAATCTCCACCAGAGTTTCTAAGCACTAGGTTGGTAAAATGAGTATCAGTATTATCGGCGAAAAAGCCGTAGTGCATATTGTCTTTTCCATATTCAGCGCGCGCATACAAGTTGAATGACTTGCTTCTTGTTGATCTTGAAATTCCACCGTGAATACGAATTCCGATATCTTGATTCAAAACCTCGGTTCCATTGACAAGATAAGTCATATTGGCTGTTCTTTCGAAATCTCTTCCACGACGGTAATAATTAGCATTGTCACTTTCGTAAGTTGCATCCAAATCTGGGTTGGCGGATCGCCAATTATCAAAATCGACTCCCGCAACGCTAATTCCAGAATTGTAATCAAATAATTTATTTTCATCAATACTTAACGACAAAATTGGTAAAGTGAATCGACTGGTTCCCGAAGGAGAAATATAATACGTTCTTGTTTCTGTTTGACTATCTAAGGCTCCTGCCTTTACTAGTTTCGCACGAACGATAGTTCCTTTAAAAATTGGGCTCGCAGGAATATAAGTCGGGTTGAAATTATAGGTAGTAGAAATAGAAGCAACTTTATTAGGAAGCGCAGATCGATCTGCAATAGCCAAAGGCGCGCTGTATTGAAAAGTTCTAAAACTATTGGTTAATAGTGAACCCAAAGGCTGAGCAGTGCTCACTTCCTGGTATTGATTCTTATAACTATAAGTAGTTCCTCCCAGATTTGAAAGTTGAGGCTCGGAACCGTCTAATGTATAAAGAATAGTTGCTCCAGGAACAGTAGTAGATAATGTTAGATTAAATCCAGTTGTTAGAACAGAAGAATCTTGAGAGAATGTTGGTGGTAATAGCGCTTCTGTGTAAGCCACGTTTCCGTTTGCCGCAGCCGGTGTAACAACATTAAAGAACTTAAAAGCACCAGTTCCGTTTGGAATACGACCATAAGAAATGTTCTGTAACATAAAAGGCACGGTTACAGTGTCTAACAACAGTCCAGATCCATTTGTTAGGATTAATGTTTCGCCTGCAGAACTTAGTTTAAAATTGGTGTGCAGTGGCTGTCCTGCAGTTGCACGGTCTTTATCCGAGCACCAAATTAATAAGTTTTGACCTGCTCCAATGCTAACTGCTGGGAACGTCCATTTAAAAGGAAGTAGCGCATCGTCACTTAAACCAAAACTATCGAGGTTTACAGCAGAAGCACCATTGTTTCTGATTTCCACCCAATCTTGGTAAGAACCGTCTTCATCTTGATTAATAGTGGTGTTAGCTGATACAACTTCATTGATAACAATGCTTTGACTTGAGGCGAAATTTGAAAAGAACAGTAAAAGCAAAGTGATAAAAAATGGGGTAATTTTTTTCATGACTTTTTTAAAGTATTGATTAATAAGGCTGTGAAATTATATAATTGTTAATAAATTACAAATTTTTGTCGACACAAAGCGCAAATTCTCTATAAAGTGCAGGAATTAATTGAATCTTTATAACAACAGACTTTTTTTTGATGAAGTTTTTAACCAAGAGATTGCTATTTAAAAGATTTAATGCTTTTGGAAAATAGCAGAATAAAAATTTTATCTAAACAGAAAAGATATTGTGTTGATATGACAAGCTAAATAATTCTTATAGATGAATTTAAAAAAAGAATATATTTGTTGCCAATAACTCCAAATGATTCTTCATATATATTTTGATTAAAACACTAATTAGCAAAAGTACAAGTCATCTCTCTTTAGTTTTAATTGTAATTGGAGCGAGTTGCTTTTTCTTATCGAATATATTATTTAAAGAAATTTTAAGTCATGATGATTATGGACAATATTCAATAGTTATTACGTACTTTTCAATAATTTTTATGTATGGGCTGTTGGGGTTGGAGCAAATTTTCTTGAGATATTCAAATTTTTTGGAATCGAATAAGATTACTACTCAAAAATTTCAATTAAAGCTAATAATTACGACGATACTTATTACTTCGCTACTTAGCACAATTTATTTCAGATTTTATTTCTTGCGACAAATTCAGGTTAACATTGCCTTACTCTACTTTTCAAGCGTGAGTATGGTTGCTCTTTTACTTTTGTTTAATATCTTCCGGCTTAATTCTAATTTCGTTTTTGCTCAGTTTATTTCTAATTTTTGGAAGATTATTTTGTTGGTCTTGGCCTTTGTTTTTTTTATTTTAAAGAAGTCAGATTTAGAGAGTATGATTAATTTATTGATGTATGGGATTATTTTGGCCTTTGTTTTTTCCTTATATCATTATATAAGGAAGATTCAATTTGTATTTAACAAGAATCACAGTAGTCGTGAAATACTTGCAACTTCCTTTCAGTTTTTTATATCAATTACTTCTTTTTCATTATTAATGTTTGGAGATAGATTTATAATAGAAAACAAATTTGGTGTAGAAGAATTTGGAAATTATTTTTATTTAACTAATTTTTTTTTAGCACCATTTTCAATTCTTCAAAATTATATTGGTTTCAAACAATTGGTGTTTTTTAAAAAGAACTTTTCAATAGAATTATTTGATTCGTTCAACAAAAAGGTACTGATTCTAGGGGTTTTTATTGCAGTGATTCTTTTTGCAATTCCCAAAGTATTGCAGCATATAAAAATCATTTCTTTTGATTTTGATCGATATAATACTGTTATTATAATGCTGTTGGTTTTGGGTGTAATAAGGCTATACTCCTCGTCGATTACATCTGCATTTGAAGCCAAAACTAATTTCCATTCACTTATGAGAGCAAACAGCATTTTCTTAATAGTTTCATTCATTATTATTATGATGGCCATGTTATTTTTAACGAGTATCAAGACCATTATATTAATAGTTATATTGATTTGGCTGTTGAGAATTTTGATCTTTAAAAAAATTCTAATCAAACAAGTTATTAATGATGCTATTTTGCAAAAAGAAATAAACGAAAAGTAAAATGAGTTCATTAAGAAAACTATATACATATCTATTTTTTATCGGATGGTTTTTTTTTCCGTTCAATGATTTTGAAGGCATTAAAGAATTTGGAGAGTTTAAGAACGAATCGGGAGCTTTTTTTTTCATCGCAGGTTTTGTTTTCCTTTTGATAGAAGCATTGAGAATAAAGAAAATTTCAATACCATACAAGAACTTATTATTTGGAACTTTACTTCTGTTCTTTGCATGGTGTATAATTACGATCTTAATCAATTTTAATGCAGTATGCGACAGTTATTTCAAACACACAGGAGGGATAGTAAGATTTATTAGACAATTTTTTTCACTGCTTGTTTCAGCATTTATTTTTTTTATTTTTTATTGGAATGTAATTATTGGTTGGAATGCAACAAGAATTTTAAATACAATTCGGAAAGTTCTATTAATCGGACTCGTATTTGTTTTCTTTTATGGATTTATTGAAACATTAATTATTTATTTTCATATAGGTGCATTGCGACCAGTTTTGGGGATATTTGATTATTTCCCATTTCTTGACGTGAACTATCAGCCAGACGGTAGAATTTCATCAGTCGCTTATGAATCGCCGTCTTTAGGTAATTATCTAATAACCATATCGGGTTGGATGTTCAGTTACATTTTTACAGAAAAAGGTAAGTCTCGATTTATCCCCACATTAATGGTGCTTTTCTTGACTTTTTTTTCTGGGTCTAGAACGGCATTCATTAATATCGGACTACAACTAGTAATTCTCTTTTCTGTTTTGTATTCAATGCATCAATATCGAGGGTTACTGAGAGATGCATTTAAATACACCTTGCTTGCTACTGTTGTTTTGCTCTTTTTGAATGGAGATAAAATCACCAAGGCCTTTACAGAGAAAGCAGAAAGCCTTAATTTTAGAGAAAACCTAACTAAAAGCGTTTCTAATCAATCTAGATTTGGAATGCAATACGCTTCTTTACAAGTTTTTAAAGACCATCCAATAACAGGTGTTGGATTTGGACAGGAAACATATTACAAAAGATTTTATTATCCGCGATGGGCGAAAAAAGACAATTATGAATTTAAATTAAAATATGAAAACAAGAATGACCGGTCTTTCCCTACAGCATATAATATTTACACACGATTGCTAGCTGAAACCGGAATTATAGGATTTCTGATTTTTAGTTCACTAATTTATCTTTGTATTAAGAAAGCACTATTGGTTTGGAAAAAAGGGATGGATGAAGAAAAAACACTTGGATTAATTTTAATTATCTCTTTTGCTGGATTAAGTCTAAACTGGATGCAAACCGACTTCTTTAGACAACATGGTTTTTGGCTCTGTATGGCTATTTTGATCAAATTACTTGGCGATATTAAGAAGAGAAATAAAATTACACCTTAAAAGGTTGTAGTATAAGAACATTAATTTCTTTTAAGAACTTTCTTTATAGAGGTCATAAATTCTCTTGATACAAAAATAAGTGGAAGGTTGCGAACTAAGCCGTAAATAGGGTAAAATCCAAAATAAAAATTATGAAGAATAATTCTTAGCCTACTAATAACCTGAGCTTTTCTATTCATAGAGGAAATGCCTTTTTCATTAATAGTATAATAAATTAATGCTTCAGGATAATTTTCAACTTTAAATTTTTTTGTAGCCTTAAATGCTAATGCATAATCTTCAGCCCATTTATAACCTTCAGGATAAAAGCCAATAGTTTTTAGTATTTCAGCACGAAAAAATATTGTGGCATGAGCAAACATAGAATTGATATACATTTTCTTTTTAATTTCACTGTCAGAAACAGGATATTTTTGAGTATATAAAAAGTTTCCTTTACTGTCAATACAATCACACCAAGAACCAAGAAATTTAATCGATTCATTTTGTTCTAAATAAGAAAATTGCTTAAAAAAACGATTTTCTTTATTAAGATCATCAGAATCCATAGCCGCAATATACTTATAGTTTAATTTAGATATCCATTCTAAACCAATATTCCTAGCTTTTTCAGAACCCATATTTCTTTCTAAAAGCAATACAGTAATTTTTCCGCTATTACTATATGCTTTTTGTAGTTCTTTCTCATTGGGCTTTATTTCACTCCCGTCATCTACGATTAATAAATCAATTGGGATAGGTTCCTTTATCGACTCTATGGCTTTACTAAGCCTAAAATTATCGTTGTAGTGAGCAAGTAATACAATTATTTTACTTTCATTAGAAGCAATGACATCCATAAGGTGTTTTTGATATACTTAGAAGTGTTGTTAAAATATCAACTGAAAAAAAACCACTCAAAAGAGTGGTATACATTTAATTTTTTTTAAACTCAAGTTTAGGTAAAATTTCACCCGCTATTGGGAACTGACTTAATGTAGTTTCAGGAACGTCTCTAACCACATTGTTTTGACCATTAGCTATAGAGTTTAGATAGTCAGTTGTTGCAGGCTCTGACATAGCGCGCCAACGCAGCCCTTCTTTAATAACAAACCATTCTCCAGCGGAAGACATAACAACCTTTCCTTCTAAACGGTCAGCATCTGTTAAGGTATCTTTAACCGCTTCGTTCGAGGTTTTGGATTCGGCATCATTTGCACTTTTGTTTTTATCATTACAAGACAAAAATATCAAGCCAAACAAAGCTACAATAAAAAAATTCTTCTTCATCACTTGTAGATTTAATTTAAAAATTCCTTTTTTTTCTTTTTAGGACGCAAATATCGTTATTTCAATTTAAAAGCCACAAGAAAAAATCAAATTTATTTCTTTTAGACATTTGATTTGTAATTCATCGTAATACATATCTTTGTCGCATATTATTTGCAAAAAAGAGTAAATTTTAAGTATGGTAAGCATTACAAAGTTCAAAAGTGTAAAAACCGATTTGTTTGATTACTTGTTTTGCTTTTTGGTTTTGTCACTTCCTTTTTCGCTTAGTATCCCTAACGGATTATTAATAACTTTGTTCTTGTTTTTTATTTTGGATATTAAAGAGTTGAAAAACATTGATTTTTTGATTTTAAAAAGCTATCCTATTATTTTTCTGTATTGTTTTTTAATATATTTTATGGGTAAAGACGTTGTATGCAAACAATTGATCGAAAACCATCATACACTCGTACTTCCAATTATTTTAATTCCTATCCTAGCATTAAAGGTTAAAAATTTTGATCGGATATTTTTGTCTTTTATTTTATTAGGATTATTTTTAGTAATAAGGGCCTCATATGGGATTATATTGTATTATAGTTCAACAAAACAAATTTTACCAGTTGAAGGGGAATTAATCAATTCAATTTTAATGACAGAAAGACCCTACTTAGGGTTTGTTTCTGTTGTATCAATTATTTCCGCAATTTATTTGGCGGAGGTATATAATAGTATAAAGTGGATTCTTTATTTTTTTTGTTTTAGTCTGATTGTATTTATTGTACTTATTTCTGCCAGAATTTCTTCAATTACAATATTCATTTTAATACTATTGAATTTGATTTTTTACAATAGGATATCACTAAAAACCCAAGTGTTTTTTTTGCTGCTTTTTACATCATTTGGTATAATGATAATTACATCCAATCAAAATTTAAAGGAAAGGCTTTTTATAGATCGATCTGTAGAGGAGTCAACATCAAAGTTTATGAGGCATGAGCCAAGAGCAATTATTTGGCCTTGCGCATTTAACATATCAAAGTCAGCCGAATTTAATGTTCTTTTTGGTATTAATTCAGAACAGAAAATCGACAGCTTATTTATGAATTGTTACAAAGAAAAGATTATTAATGTTGATAGGGCCAATTTCTTTATTAATGCAAAATTGAATTCACATAGTCAATTCATTGCTACTTACCTAGGTGGGGGAATTATAGGCATTTTACTATTGAGCGTTTTTTTCCTTTCAAATTTGGTAATCTACCGAAGAAATAAAATAAAGTCAATGTTGATTCTATCGATGTTGCTTTTTTTTGCAGTAGAAAATGTATTACAACGTCAGCTAGGAGTTTATTTATTTAGTTTATTAATTTCAATAGTAATTTTTCATCGAACTACTAAAGAAAAAGTATAAAAGAATAGATGAAAGGTTTTTTATTGCGATTGAAATATAATTTTTATAGACTTGAATCAGTTTGTTTTTGTAATCAAAAAAGCGTAAAATGTTAAATTGTAAATTTTGAAAAAGGCATTGATTATTGATTGGCTCGACAAGTATGGAGGAGCAGAAAGGGTAATAGGCACATTTCAAAGAATATTTTCTTTTGATGTTGTATATACTTTAGCGAATATAATGGAAAAGAATGATCTTCAGAAAATATTTCCAAAAGGATCGGAATTGATTAATGAAAGTCCACTAAGAAAACTCAATAAGCGATTTCGAGTCCTTTTTTTTCTTTTCCACTATTTTGTTAGAAGAATAGAAATTGACAAAGATGTTGAATTGATATTTTCTTCATCACACGCAGTTGCTAAAGGAGTTAGAAAAAGCAATCGTAACCAGTTGCACATTAGTTATTTTCAAGCTAGAAATTTTAATTATATATGGAGTGATTACGAACTTTATTTCGGAAAACTTCGCTATGTAATTCATCCCGTAGTCTATTTTTTGCGAAAAATAGATATACGCCAGTCAAGAAATCCAGATTACATAATTAGTAATTCCGTTTTTGTAAAAGATTGGGTGAAGGCAAAATATGGTCGAGACTCTGAGGTGATCTACCCTCCTGTTGATTTATCTTCTTTTCCTCTAGAAATTCATAAACAGGATTACTATGTAGCTGTTGGTCGATTGGTGCATGTAAAGAGATTTGATCTTGCCATTAAGGCTTTTAATGGCTCAAACCGAAAATTATATATTATTGGAGACGGTGATCAATATGCAAATCTTAAAAAAATGGCATTTGACAATATTGTTTTTCTAGGGTTTTTAGAATCTAGTGAAGTAAGCAAGTATATTCAGAATGCCAAAGGATTCATTCAAACTGGAGTGGAAGGTTTTGGAATAGCTCCAATTGAAGCTCAAGCATGTGGCACTCCAGTTATTGCATATGGGGCGGGAGGAGTTTTAGAAACAGTAATTAACAAAAAAACAGGCGTTTTTTTCGATACACAAACTGTCGAGTCACTAGAAAATGCTATAGAAAGATTTGAGAAGATTCAATTTGATGCCAATAAAATTAGGAAAAACGCTTTGCGTTTTAGTTTAGAAAGATTTGAAAATGAAATTGTTGCATTTGTTAAAGATAAATGGGACATGCATAAGAAAATGACCGCTAGTAAAGAATAGAATTGTTTTTTAAAAAAGCTTTCAAAAAAAAAGAACTCCAACGAAAGTTTTGTACTAAAATTCTTTGTATTTCTTGTCTATAAGTTTATTTTTGTCAAAATCTTTAGTAACAATTATTTACACGTTATTCTTGATAATTTATTGACAATCAATATTTTTTAAAAAACAAACAAACCGACCTTTAACGTCACAAATCGTTTTTTCTTTTATAGAAAAAGTTAAAGTTTGTATAAGAAAATCATAATTTCTTCGTTATCGATTTAGATAAAATACTAAAATGAAAAGAATATTAATTACCGGTGCAGCCGGATTTCTCGGATCGCATTTGTGTGATCGTTTTATTGCCGAAGGTTATTTTGTTATCGGAATGGACAACCTGATTACCGGAGATCTAAAAAACATTGAACATCTTTTCAAATTAAAAAACTTCGAATTCTACCATCACGATGTTACCAAATTCGTCCACGTTCCAGGAGAATTAGATTACATACTACATTTTGCCTCACCGGCAAGTCCAATCGATTATCTTAAAATTCCAATTCAAACCCTCAAAGTCGGATCTTTGGGAACGCACAACCTTCTTGGTCTGGCTCGTGTGAAGAAAGCTAGAATTCTAATAGCATCCACTTCTGAAATATATGGTGACCCATTGGTGCATCCGCAAACGGAGGAATATTATGGCAACGTGAACACGATTGGTCCGCGAGGCGTTTACGATGAAGCCAAACGTTTCCAAGAATCAATAACAATGGCGTATCATACTTTTCATGGGGTTGAAACAAGAATTGTCAGAATTTTTAATACCTACGGACCCCGAATGCGATTAAATGACGGAAGAGTTATTCCTGCATTTATTGGACAGGCTTTAAGAGGGGAAGACTTAACCATTTTTGGAGACGGTTCACAAACCCGTTCTTTTTGTTACGTAGACGATCAAGTCGAAGGGATTTTTAGACTTTTACATTCCGATTATATATATCCTGTAAACATCGGTAATCCTGATGAAATTACGATTAAAGATTTTGCAGACGAAATCATAAAATTGACAGGTACGAAGCAAAAAGTAGTTTATCATCCTTTGCCTATGAATGATCCGCTTCAAAGACAACCAAATACCACAAAAGCGAAAGAAATTTTAGGATGGGAAGCTAAAGTATCTCGCAGTGAAGGAATGAAAATCACTTATGATTATTTCAAATCTTTGTCGACCGAAGAACTATTAAAGGAGGAACATAAAGACTTTACAGGTTACATTCATTAATATGACGGCAGCTCAAACCGGTAGGTATTCTAAATATATAAGACCAATAAGCATTTCTTTTGATGTTTTGGTTATTACGGTATTGTGTCTGTTTTTTTTCAAAGAATTAAATATTAATTGCTTGTATTATTTGGTTTATCAAACATTGGCTTGGGGTATAATTGCTTTTTCTATTCGTTTCTATGAAATTTACCGATTTACTACTCCTGTTGAAATTACTTCAAAAATAGCACAACAAGGCATTTTATTCTTATTGGTTACAATCGCTTTTTTCCCTTTTTCGAAACAAGTGTTATTTAGTGGTAAGGCAATCGCCTATTTTATGGTTACTAGTTTTACACTGATTTCAATTTTCAAATTCTTGCTTTTTTATTATTTAAAAAAATACAGAATTGTAACTGGGAGCAACTTTAGAAACGCCATTATCATTGGTTATACTCCTGAAGCAATTAGACTAAAAGAGCTTTTTGAGACCAGGAATGATTACGGATACAGATTTTTAGGTTTTTTTTCAGATAAAAAATCGAACGCAAACATTAAGGGAAAGTTAGCTGATCTGAAGAACTTTGTAATAGTGAATAAAGTAGATGAAATATACTGTTCTCTGAACGAAATTTCTAATGATGAATTGAAGAACTTAGTAGATTTTGCTGACGAAAACAACAAAACAATTAAGTTTATTCCTGATACTAAAGAAATTTACTCCAAGAACCTAAAAATCGAGTACTATGAGTTTTTTCCAGTTCTTTCACTTCGAAGAACTACGCTTCATGATCCTACAACCAAAGCATTCAAGAGAATATTCGATATTGTTTTTTCATCGCTAGTAATAATTGGACTCCTATCTTGGTTGACACCAATATTGGCAATATTAATTAGAATAGAATCAAAAGGCCCTACTTTCTTTAGGCAAGGAAGACCTGGTATCGATGAGAAAGAGTTTTTTTGTTACAAATTTCGCTCGATGAAAATCAATAAAACTACCGAAACGGAAGCCTCTAAAAACGACCCGAGAGTGACCAAAATAGGACGGTTTTTGCGCAAAACCAGCATCGATGAAATGCCACAATTTATCAATGTATTAATGGGTGATATGTCGGTTGTTGGGCCACGTCCACATCTTTGGTCTCAGAACAAAGCATACGGAAATAGGATCAAAAAGTATATGGTTCGCCACTACGTAAAACCAGGCATTACGGGATTGGCGCAAGTTAGGGGTTTCCGAGGTGAAATCGAAACAGACGAAGACATGATCAATCGAATTAAATACGACGTCTTTTATATTGAAAATTGGTCACTATTACTTGATATTAAGATTATTTTGCAGACGGTAATTAATATTTTTAAAGGGGAGGAAAAAGCCTACTAATATGGAAGCGCTCGTATCCATAATTACTCCAACCTACAATTCTGAAAAATTTATTGCCGAAACCATACGCTCAGTACAAAGTCAATCTTATTCCTATTGGGAAATGATTATTGTCGATGATTGTTCTTCTGACCAAACAGAGTCGATAGTAAGGAATTACATGAACGACGATTCTAGAATTAGTTTCCATCAACTTCAGAAAAATTCAGGTGCAGGAGTCGCAAGGAATCAAGCAGTTGATTTAGCTAAAGGACGCTTTATCGCTTTTTTAGATTCAGATGATTTGTGGAAACCAGAGAAACTACAAAAACAAATTGACTTTCTTTCTTCAAGCAATTCTCCATTTTCCTTTTCTTTTTATGAATGCGTCGACGAGGAGGGGGTTTCAATGAATTTAAGGGTAGAGGCCCCTATAAAACTGCACTACTGGCAGCTATTTTTTTGCAATTTCGTAGGGAATCTTACTGGAATGTATGACACACATTTTTTTGGGAAAATACCCATTTCAAGTATTCGAAAAAGACAAGATTGGATGGTTTGGTTGACAGTTCTAAAAAAAATCCGGTCTGCCCAAGTTATCCCAGAAAGTTTGGCTTTTTACCGCGTTAGAAAAGATTCGATTTCTTCCTCAAAACTAAAATTGATTCAACACAACTTCCGGGTTTATAGACTATTTCATCGGCTAAATGTATTCGTCTCTCTCTGTTGTTTGGCGGGATTCTTATTTGCACAATTGGTAATCAAACCGAGGTACATTAAGAAACTGAAACCATCGACTTAAATTGTTTTAATTTCCCGCTTTTGCTTCTTTCTATTTTGTCTTTTCGAGTAAATAGATATTTCAAATTGGGTTCAAGAAACTGACCTAAGACACGTTCTATCTCGTCAATTTCTTTTGTTGATAGTGCTCTTTCGCTGGTATATTCAATTTCAAAAGTGTCCGGTTTGGTTTGTGTAATGACAAATTCTTTGACGTTGCCTTCATCGTCAAAAAGTCTTTTTGTGATTGAATAGAAAGTCATTCCAGGCGATTTTTTTCCACTTGGCAATAAGGCAATATCATTGGTTCTCCCAGTCAGTTTTTTGAGAATTGGTCGTTGAAGCGTGCTTATTTCGTCAAGTATTCCAATGTCTCCAACTTCATAACGTATCATAGGATGTGCTTTGTTATAAAGCGATGTTACTACAATTTTACCTTCTTGGCCATAAGGCAAAACCTGATCATTTTCATCTAAAATCTCTACAAATAAGGTTTCAGAATTGATCATCCAAACTCCTTCTGGGTTTTCTAAAGCAATTATGTCTAACTCAGCGCTGCCATATTCATTAATAATTGGAATTCTAAATCGTTCTTCCAATAATTTCTTATCAACATCAAATAACATTTCTGAGGTGACAATACAGACTTTTAAACTCGGACAAATAGCATTCAGATAAAGGTCTTTTTTCTGCAGGTATTTTGCCAACAAGACAATCGAATTTGTATATCCATTGATATAATCAAACCGAGTTCGTTGAAATTTACCGACCATTTTTTGCATAGCCGTATCCGAAAAATCAAAAATATTAAACCTAAACCGATGACTCAGAAAATCCTTTAAGCGCAGTTTCTTGTTGGCAACAAAATCGAGCGGCATTCCGTAAAAACGTGCTTGCCAAGAACGGTTAAAATCCAAATGATACCATTGAAAACGGCGCATAATATTGACCCACGTCAATGCATGGCAAAATTTATCTTTGGCAAAAACCATAGGATCACCGCTAGAACCCGAGGTTTTATTGATGTAGACATTTTTTAGAGTATATTCGTTCGACAACCTTTCAGACAAGGGTCTTTGAAAATGAAATTTTTTCATCACAGGAATGTCTTCCCAATTTTCAATTGATTTTGATCCGACGATGCTACTATAGTAAGGATTGTACCGCAGATGATAAGCAAGGATTTCTTGCTTTTTTGAAGCTAAAAACGCCGCATATTCCGATTCAGAAAGTGAGAGAATTTTATCCAGCTCAATTTTCGCTTTCCCAATCGGAAAACCGTTCAAACGCAACGTAAGATTAAAAAGATTCAACACAACGATCTTATTTTTCATCAAAAATAATCTTTCATCCCAACTATCATAATTTGTAGCTGGATTTTTTTACCATTTAATTAAAATAAACCTCCAAAACCAAGTATTTTTGTCCCACACAACTAAATATGACTTATGACTATTTTACTTTTAGGATCTGGCGGAAGAGAACACGCTTTAGCATGGAAAATGCTACAATCGCCGCTTTGCTACAAACTTTTTGTCGCGCCAGGAAATGCAGGAACGGATTCAATTGCGACCAATGTCAATATCAGCCCAACCGATTTTGAAGCCATAAAAAAGCTAGTGCTGCAAGAAAGTATAAAAATGGTAGTTGTTGGCCCAGAAGATCCGTTGGTTGCCGGTATTTACGACTATTTTCTAAACGACGAATCGTTGAGGTCTATTCCAGTTATCGGTCCATCAAAGCTAGGAGCGCAACTAGAAGGAAGTAAAGAATTTGCAAAAGAATTTATGGTAAAGCATCAAATTCCAACTGCAGCATACGATAGTTTCACAAAAGAAACCGTCGAAAAAGGCTGCCGGTTTTTAGAAACTTTGCAAGCGCCATACGTGCTCAAGGCTGATGGTTTGGCTGCAGGAAAAGGCGTGTTGATTCTTAACGATCTAAACGAAGCCAAGCAAGAATTACGGAATATGCTAGTGGACGCTAAATTCGGGCAAGCGAGTTCAAAAGTGGTCATTGAAGAATTCTTAGACGGAATAGAATTGAGTTGTTTTGTATTGACGGATGGCAAAAATTATAAAATTCTACCAACAGCCAAAGATTACAAACGAATTGGAGAAGGCGATACTGGCTTGAATACAGGAGGCATGGGCGCGATTTCTCCAGTGCCATTTGCGGATGCAACCTTATTGCAAAAAATCGAAAACCGAATTGTCATTCCAACAATTAAAGGCTTACAAAAAGACGAAATACCATATAAAGGATTTGTTTTTATTGGATTAATCAACGTAAATGGCGAACCTATTGTCATCGAATACAACGTCAGAATGGGTGATCCAGAAACTGAAGTGGTCATTCCAAGATTAAAAAATGATTTGGTCGAATTATTTGTGGCGGTGGCCAATCAAAAGCTAGATGAGATTCAATTAGACGTTGATGAAAGAACCGCTACAACGGTTATGGTTGTTTCGGGTGGATATCCAGAAGATTATGAGAAGGGGAAGGAAATATCTGGCCTAGACAGAATTGAAGATTCAATCGTATTTCATGCTGGAACTAGGTTAGAAAACGGAAAAGTCCTAAGCAATGGCGGAAGAGTTTTGGCTGTGACGTCCTATGGGAATGATTACCAAGAGGCCGTAAAAAAATCGTATCAAAACATAGAAAAACTACATTTTGATACGATGTATTATAGAAAAGATATTGGTTTCGACTTACTTGGTTAAGAAAGAATGTGCCGTAGTATCTTGATTTTCCTCCCCGTTGTTCTTGTGCATGGTTAGTTGTTTACACCAATACCAAGTTGCATAACTACAAATTGCCATAAAAATCCAGTTAATCGTATTAGCACCAAACCAATTTTCAAGTTCTAATGCACGAAATTGATTTAAAGGCCAAAAGAAAACGTTCTCAAATAACCATTGTATTCCTTCAAAAAATGCTTTCATAATAGTGAATGTTAGTAGTATATTTACACGCACAAAAGTATAAAATATCCTTATGATTACAAGTTTTTTTAGAAAATCTACACCATTAAATTATTCAGCTGTAATTTTAGGGTTGCTTTTTTTCTTTTTTTACTATCAATTAAAGCACGTCACGAGCGATAATTCGTTGTACAACGTAGTGTCTAAATGCGTTCTTTTAGGTGTTTTATTCGTTTCGATGTTTATCACCAACTTTATCGTAAAGAAAAACGGATTGAGCAAAGACAGCGCCTACACCGTTCTGTTGTTTTTTATGTTCTTACTGTTTTTTCCGGGTATATTCAACAATACTCCGTTATTGCTTTCGAACTTTTTCATCTTACTTGCCACACGTCGAATCATCTCTCTTCATTCTTTAAAAGCCTCAAAAGAGAAAATATTTGATGCTTCTTTGTGGGTTTTCATCGCCTCATTGTTTCATTTTTGGAGCATACTTTTTATCCTTTTGATTTTTATTGCAATTCTGTTTCATGTCGCTAGAGATTATAGAAACTGGTTTTTGCCATTCATAGCTTTTTTCTTGATCGCAATTCTTTTCGTAGGATGCTCCTTGTACTTCAACACACAGTGGATCAATGATTTGCTTGCAGATTCGGTGGTCGACTTTAGACTTGATTATTTCACAAACAAAAACCAAAATGTAATATTCTCTTTATATACAACCATTGGACTGTTTTTCATAATATTGCTTTTGTTGTCGCTCTCAAATCGCCCACTGATTTTGCACCCGACCTATAAGAAAGTAATTTCCTCAGTTGTAATCGGTATCGCCGTTTTTGCAATTTCACCTAACAAATCGAATGAATTATTGGTTTTTACTTTTGCGCCATTGGCAATGATTGCAACGACTCACATAGAAACGGCGCAAGCCTATTGGAAAAAAGAAGTGGTGTTGTGGATATTGGTCGCAGTCAGTTTTATTGCTTTTTTTAAACAAGTTTAATTCAGCTCACAAAAGACAACTCACGTGAAAACTTAAAATGCGCCTTTGCGTCTTTGCGAGCAAATAATCAATTACAATTTATTCCCGTAAGCCAAATCGCCCGCATCGCCCAAACCAGGAACAATATAGTTTTTAGCATTCAAGGTTTCATCCAAAGTGGCAACCCATAAATGACAATGGTCTGGCAAATGATTCTCTAAATATTCGATTCCCTGTGGCGCCGCAATAATCACCGCAATATGAATTTCTTTCGGCAATCCTTTTTCCATCAACTTGTTGAAAACCGCCACCATCGACTGGCCCGTTGCCAACATCGGATCAATCAGCAACAATGTTTTGTCCTGTAAATTAGGAACCGCCTGATATTCAACCAAAATATCAAAGAAATCATCGTTGTTCGGATGATGGCGGTAGGCAGAAACAAATCCGTTTTCGGCACTGTCAAAGAAATTCAAGAACCCCAAATGCAATGGTAAACCCGCACGAAGAATCGAGCACAAAACCAACTGATCTTCAATTTCCGTGGTCTTCTTGATACCTAACGGTGTCTGAATTTCGATGTTTTTATAACGCAAGTCTTTGCTCAGTTCATACGCCATTACTTCTCCGATTCGTTCGATATTCCTGCGAAAACGCATGCTATCATGTTGCACATTGACGTTGCGGATTTGACCTAAAAAGTGATTTAAAACGCTGTTGTCTTCGGATAGATAATGAATTTGCATAATGATGTTTTTTGCCGCGAAGCCTCGAAGTCTCTAAGTTTTTATGTTTTGCACTAATAAGGCAGTTCTAAAATTTGTGCCTTTGCGACTTTGTGGCCTAGAAACTTTAAAAGTTGTTTAGGTTGTAAAAGTATAAAAAGTATCTTTGTCTTTTAAAATTCAAAGATATGTTTTCTAAACTTGCCTACGCCGTTTTCGAAAGAAGCATCCAAGATTATCATCAATTTGATAACGTGGATCAACCCATTAACAATCCCTATCCAAAGGAGCAATTCGAGCATTTGTTATATCACAAAAACTGGATTGACACGGTGCAATGGCATTTTGAAGACATCATCCGAGATCCCCAAATTGATCCGGTTGCCGCATTAACGCTCAAAAGAAGAATCGATGCCTCGAACCAAGAACGCACCGATATGGTCGAATATATTGATAGTTATTTTCTTCAAAAATACAACCATGTACATGTAAAACCAACCGCAAAAATCAATTCTGAAAGTCCAGCTTGGGCATTCGATCGATTGTCGATTTTAGCGTTGAAAATTTACCATATGCACGAAGAAGTTACGCGCCCGGAAGCTTCACAAGACCACAAAGACAAATGTCAAGCGAAGCTTAATGTGCTTTTAGAACAAAGAACAGATTTATCCACCGCAATTGATGATTTGATCACAGACATCGAGAACGGCGACAAATTTATGAAAGTCTACAAACAAATGAAGATGTACAACGACGACGAGTTGAATCCGATTTTGTATCAAAACAAAAAGTAATTTCAGGAGCCGGGAACCTGCTATCCGTTGCAATCTTTTATGGCGAACGCCGCCACAAAAGGATTTTCACTGCTATCAGGGCTAGGGCTCTGTTTTCAAAAGACATACAAGGTACAGGGTGCTAGGTACTGGAATCAAAAACCCTGAACCCTGAACCCTGAATCATATACCAGCTTGCCAGAAAAACAAACACATATAGCCGTCATGAGACTCTCCGCAATGGGAGATGTTGCCATGACGGTTCCTGTTTTAAGAGCCTTGTTGCAACAACATCCTAAAGTGAAAATCACGGTCGTTTCAAGACCTTTTTTTCAACCTCTTTTTCAGGATATTCCAAATCTTGTTTTTTTTCCTTTCGATGCTGCCAACAGACACAAAGGATTATTGGGTTTGTTGCAATTGTATCGCGATTTAAAGCCATTGCAGATAGATGCTTTTGCTGACCTGCACAACGTACTGCGTTCAAAAATAGTCCGAACCTTTTTTCTGTTAAGCGGGAAGAAAGTCGCTTTTACCGATAAGGCCAGAGCAGAAAAAAAAGCGCTAACGCGATTAGAAAACAAAACGCTAAATCCATTGCCGACCGTTTTTGAAAGACACGCCAACGTCTTCAAAGAACTCGGATTTCCGATCAATTTATCGCAACCGACTTTTCCTCCAAAACCAAAACTAGACACACCAGTTTTGAGTATCATTGGAGATGACCACAAGATACTCATCGGAATTGCTCCTTTTGCCCAATACGATTCCAAAGTATATCCGCTCGATTTGATGAAGGAAGTCGTACGTGAACTTTCGAAAAACCAAGCCTATCGCCTGTTGCTTTTCGGCAGTAAGAATGAAATACAAATGCTGCAAGTGATTTCGAATAATTTAGACAATGTGATTGTTGTTGCCGGGAAATTGAGCTTTATACAAGAATTACAACTCATTGCTCAACTCAACCTTATGCTTTCTATGGATTCTGGCAACGCACATTTGGCAGCAATCTATGGTGTTCCCGTAGTTACACTTTGGGGAGCGACGCATCCTTTTGCTGGTTTTTCTCCATTTCATCAACCGCTTGAGAATTGTCTGACATCCGACAGAGCACAATTTCCTTTCCTACCAACATCTATTTATGGTAGCAAGAAAGTGGCAGGCTACAAAGAGGCAATGCGCACTATTTCCGTTGCTAGTGTTTTGAGTAAAATCGACGAAATTGTAAAGTAATGAGTGCTTTCGTTTATTGTTCGAAGTAAAAAGATAAATTTGTTGTCCAATCAAATCGCTTCCGCCATGAAAACCAATGTCATAAAACGATTATTTCTTTTGTTGTTTTCTTTTCATAGTGTCTTGTTATTTTCACAAGAAAACGAAAAATTACCCAAAGGATTTACCGAAAAGGAAAAGCAATTACTAACCCATTTCGAGTTTAGAAATGCACAAGTAACGCCGCCACCAACAGGCTCGGTGCGCGCCGCGGCAGAATGGGAAGAAGTCGAATATTTAGTTTTGTCTTGGCAATCGAGTTTTCAAAACATTTTGCGTCAGATTGTGGCGGTTGGTGTCAATGAATGTAAGGTGATTATCGCAACGCAAAGTCAAGCCACAGTAGCGAGTTATCTAACTTCCTTCGGGATAGATTTGACGAATGTTATTTTTCTAAATGTCCCGGCGAACAGTATTTGGATTCGTGATTATGCAGGTAATACCGTCTACTCAGACAGTGTTGGCGAAAGAGCGTTAACGGATTGGATTTACAATCGACCAAGACCCAACGACAATGTCATGCCCACTGCACATGCCAATTATGTTGGAATTCCAATTTACATTACCGATTCTGGACTAAATGATATGGTAAACACCGGCGGTAATTATATGTCTGATGGTTTAGGAAATGCTTTTGCTTCAGAATTAATTCTAGAAGAAAACGCAGCGGGAAATCCTTATGGGGTGTCTGCTAAAACAGAGGAACAAATAAACGGCATCATGCTGAATTATATGGGAATTCAAAACTATATAAAAATGCCTATCTTACCCTATGACCAAATTCACCATATCGACATGCACATGAAATTGTTGGACGAAGAAACCTTATTGGTGAGTAAATATCCGCCCAATGTTGCGGACGGCCCACAAATTGAAGCAAACATCAACTACGTTGTCAATAATTTTCAATCGCCGTTTGGCACGCCATACCAAGTAAAATGGATTGATGTTCCACCGAGCACTGGTGGTAGCTATCCCGACACAGGCGGCGCTTACCGAACTTTTGCAAACTCCGTTTTTATTAATAAGTCGATTTTGGTTCCGATATATCGTCCGCAAGTGGATGCTGCGGCATTGGCGCTTTATCAGGAACTATTGCCAGGATACAACGTTGTTGGCATTGATGTAGATAATTCCGGAGAAAATCTTATTTCACAACTCGGCGCGTTGCATTGTATTACACATACCATTGGCGTTGCCGATCCAATGCTCATCGTACATCAACCTATCGATGATGCCAATGCAGGAAGTACAGTTACGATTTCTGCTGTGATTCAGCATAATTCGGGGATTCAAGCGGCAACGGTTTTTTGGAGAGAAGAAGGAAGTTCAACGTTTAATCAAACCGCGATGAATTCAATAATTGGCTCAAATTGGATGGCCACTATTGACATTCCCACTTCTGGAGTTAATATTGAATATTACATTCAAGGACAGGCTGTTTCTGGAAAAGTTCTTTCAAGACCAATAGTTGCTCCAGCAGGTTATTGGACCATTCAGGTATCAACACTAAGCGCAACAGAGTGGGCGTCGCAACATATTTCGACACCTTTTCCAAATCCGACGAAGCAAAAGGTCAATTTTGAGTTAGATCAACTGTTTGGGATAATCCATGTTTCGATCAGCAATACTTTGGGTCAAAACCTTTTTGCACAGGACATTCAAGCCGGGAATGGCGTGTTTAGTTTAGATTTAGAACCAGAATGGAAAGGCACTTTGTTGGTGACTTTTGAAGGTGATTTTGGAAGTGTTACTAGAAAAGTAGTTAAACTCTAGACGTCGTCATAATCAATCGAAATACTCGCTGAGGTTGGGTGCGCTTGACAAGTCAAAACCAAACCTTCTGCAATTTCACTATCTGTTAGAATGGTGTTTTTCTTCATCTCTGCCGTTCCAGATTTAATTCTAGCCAAACAACTGCTGCAAATGCCACCTTGGCAAGAATAAGGTGCATCGATTCCTTGCTTGAGCGCCGCTTCTAAAACAGTTTGTTTTTGAGACATTTCGAAAGTGGTTTCATCGCCATCTACTAAGACGGTTATTTTAGTGTGACCTTCCAAGGACTTCTCGATTTTAGATTCTGAAGTTGAGGTAGAGAACAATTCAAATTTTATTGCAGATTCTTTGATGTTACGTTCTTTCAAGACTGCAGAAACAGTATTAATCATAGCTTCGGGTCCACAGAGATAAAACTTATCGAAATCGAGTTCTTTGTGTTTGTTATTCAGCACAAAATTTACGGCTGATTTATCAATTCTTCCAAACAATCCTGATTGTAAATTCACTTGACTATAGACAAAATGCACGAAGAAACGTCCAACATATTTTAGTTGTAAATCAAGTAATTGTTGGTGAAATATGGTGTCTTCAGGTGTTTTGTTTCCATAAACCAAAACAAAAGTGCTATTTGGCTCGCTCAGCAGTACACTTTGTAATATTGAAAGTATTGGTGTGATTCCGCTTCCAGCAGCAAAAGCCATATAGTTTCTTGTGCGTTGCGCATCAGCTTCAAAAGTAAATTTCCCTTCCGGAGTGCCAACTTCTAGAGTGTCTCCCGCTTTTAACTTTGAATTGGCAAAAACTGAAAATGTTCCGTTAGCGACAGATTTTATTGCAATTCTTAATTCGTTATTTTCTGGCGGGGAACAAATCGAATAAGCGCGACGAATTTCCGCGCCATCTAAAGTTAATTTTAGATTGACATATTGACCCGCTAAATAGCGGTAAAAATCTTTAAATTCAAGGGGAACATTAAACAAAACAGAAACGGCATCTTTGGTTTCTCGGCGTACTTCAGTAATGTTTAATTTATAAAATGAAGACATACTTTTTTTTGCAAAAGTAGGAAACCTCTAAGAAAACAGAATTATTTCAGTTAATTTATTTTTCGAAGAACCGCAAACTTGGTTACAACAAAGACCAAACACGAAACTTTTGGGAGATAATTTTCGCTATATCAAAAAGAAACGTATTTTTACCAGTCAAAATACTAAAATCGACTTTTAGAAGTTTTAAGAAAAAACGTTTTTACATTGAAAACTACCACATACAAGTTTTTTTATATAGCATTACTCTTTCTTTTTTTGGTGGCTTGTTCTGTTAAAAGGAACACTTGGGTCTCGAGAAACTCGCATGCCTTGAGCACCAAAGACAACATTTTATACAATGGTAGTTTGGCTCTAGACAAAGGCATTCTTGAGTTAAAATCTCAATACCAAGACAATTTTTGGGAGGTTTTACCGATTGAAAGAATGCAAGTAAAAAAAGAAAATATGTTGCCGGGAGATACGCCTCCTAATCCGAATTTTGACCGTGCCGAAACCAAAGCCACCAAAGCAATTCAGAAACATTCCATGAATATTGGCGGTTCGGAAAAGAATTTTCAAATGGATGAAGCGCATTTACTGCTTGGGAAATCGAGATACTATGACCAACGATTCGTCCCTGCTTTAGAAGCGTTCAATTACATATTATACAAACACTCCAATAGTGACAAAATTAATGAAGCAAAGATTTGGAGAGAGAAAACCAATATGCGTTTAGAGAACGATGCCGTTGCTGTTGAAAATCTGCGCAACTTGTTTAAAGAAATAAAATACAAAAATCAGATTTTTGCTGATGCTAATGCAACACTTACACAGGCGTTTCTAAATTTAGGAGAAAAAGACAGTGCAGTTGCAAAATTGAAGTTGGCGAAAGACTATACCAAATCTAAAGAAGAACGAGCTCGTTACAGGTTTATTTTAGGCCAATTATATGAGGAACAAGGCATTAAAGATAGTGCTTTTGCATATTATCAGTCGGTTATCGATATGAAAAGGAAAGCGGCAAAACAGTATGTAATACATGCCCATATTCGACAAGCAAGTCTAGGTGACTTTGAAAATGGCGACACGTTGGCATTCTTGACAAAGTATCGAAAATTGTTGAAAGACAGGGAAAACAGACCGTATTTGAACTTTCTTAATCATCAAATGGGATTGTTTTACGACAAACAGAAAAACGACTCTTTAGCGATGAAATACTATAATATTTCTTTGAACAGTAAAGTGGTCGATAAATATTTAGTAGCTTCAAATTATAGAAATTTGGCGGATATCTATTTCAAAAAAGCTAAATATGTAGTAGCTGGAAAGTATTATGATAGTACTTTAGTTCAATTAGAACCTCGCACAAGAGAACATCGATTTATCCAGAAGAAAAGAGAGAATTTAGTAGATGTTATTAAGTACGAAGGAATTGCCTCAAGAAACGACAGTATTTTGAAGGTGTATTCCATGTCGGATTCCGATAGAATCGCATACTACGATGCCTATATTGCTAACTTGAAAAAAGCAGAAGAAAAGAGATTATTACAAGAAAAAATCGCTAAAGAAAAAGGAGAAACTACAGGAAAGGAGATGGGCGGCGTTGACAAAAACGGAAGAGACATCCAGAAAGACGATGATAAATCGGCAGGCAGACCTCCAAGACCTTCTGCGCCAGAGGCCAGTTTTGCTTCTTCGGGAAGTAGTAATTTCTATTTCTATAATCAAACAACTGTTGCAAAAGGCAAATTGGAGTTTAAGAAAAAATGGGGAGATAGGGCTTACGCTGAAAACTGGAGAATTTCTCAAAATAAAAAGAATGAGTTCGAAAACACGGATAAAGAAGGAGATGAAGACTCGGAAAGCAAAGACAAATTAGACAAAGAGAAGGACAGTAAGGTCGACGAGAGATATACGGCGGATTTTTATATCAAAAAATTACCAACTGAAAAAATGGTCATCGACAGCATTGGTAAAGAACGTAATTTCGCTTATTACCAATTGGGAGTGATTTATAAGGAAAAGTTCAAAGAATATAAATTAGCAGTTGACAAGCTCGAAACTTTATTGAGCAACAAACCAGAAGACAGATTGATCTTGCCAACAATGTATAATTTGTATAAGTTGTATGACCTGTTGGATAAAGACAAAGCTTTGGCGATGAAAAACAGAATTATCAATGAGTTTCCAGAGTCTCGCTATGCGCAAATACTAGGAAATACAGCAGGAAGCGGTAATTTATTAACAGACACACCTGAGGCAAATTATGATAAGATATTTAAGCAGTACAGTTCAGGTGACATAAAAGGGTCTTTGGCCAATTTGAATATTGCAATCGACCAATACAACGGTGAAGAAGTTGTCTCGAAGTTCGAATTATTAAAAGCCAATAATTTGGGAAGATTGAAAGGATTGTCGGAATACAGAAAGACACTTAATTTCGTGGCTTTGAATTATCCTAATAGTGTCGAAGGAAAATTTGCGGAAGAACAGTTAAAAACAAACGTCCCCGCGATGGAAAGCCTGAAGTTTTATGAGGTTAAACCTCTAAGCTGGAAGATTCTCTATAAATCGAATAATCCAGAAGATAAGGGAACCAAAGCGCTACAAGCAAAGATTACAAAATTTATCACAGAAAGAAGTTTAGACAAACTAACGATGTCTTACGATATTTATACCATGGATGAAAACTTTATTGTGATACATGGTTTAAAGGATTTAGAATATGCAAAAGGAATAGCTTCGATTTTAAAGGAGTTTAAGGAGTATAAAGTGACAGAAACGGCCTATGTTATTTCAAACGAAAATTATAAAATTGTCCAAATGAAAAAGAATTTGGAGGAGTACTTAACAACACCTCCATCGGAACCATTACCACCGAAGCCATATGTCCAAAAAGCTAAGCCAGGACAGACTCCGGTAAACAATGCCGTTAAAGAAAGAGAAAAAGAAAGCCGTCCAGAAGTAAATGAGGAAAAACAGAATCAATTTAACCAATTACCGCCTTCGCTTCCTGGAGCTCCTCCATCTGGAGAGAAAAGTAAAGAGCAAAGAGGAGAAAAAAATAGATAATGTTTGACAAAAAGCCAAAATCATACACCGACTTACTGGGAAAAACGAACAGAATTGTTGAGGGAACGATAATTAAAGGTAATATTCTCTCACATGCTGATTTTCGTCTCGATGGCGATCTCGTTGGCAATTTCCAGTCAGAAGGTAAAATTGTAATCGGTCCGGCAGGCAGTGTTAAAGGAGATATTGTCTGTAAAAATGCTGATATTGAAGGTAAATTTGAAGGAAAAATACAAGTCGCAGAAATCTTAAATATCAAAGCAAAAGCAAGTATTCATGGTGAAGTAGTATGTGGCAAACTTTCCGTCGAACCTGGCGCTGAATTTAGCGCTACTTGTATCATGAAAACCAATCAAAAAGGAACAGTATCAAATGAGCCAACAGAAGAAAAGACAGCCGAATAAATGGCTGGCATTAATAAACATTCCGATCCAAATGGGAGTTATTATTTATGCATTTTCTGTTTTGGGAGGTTGGCTTGACTTGAATTTTCCAAACAAAAACAACATCTACATAAAAGTGATTACTATAGTTGGAGTTGCGATTGCATTTTATAATCTCAATCGGCAACTAAAAGATATCAATACCACAGACGAATAAATCATGATGAATTTGAAACAATGCCAACCCATTTTAAGTTTATTACTGTTTTCCGCTGTTACTTTGCTTGTTCATAAGTGCTTTATGTATGTAGTCGGTTTAGATCAATTGGAGTCACAATTTGTCTATGCATTACCAAGACTGTATGCTTTTTTCTTTTTGTTGTCGGCTGTAATTCTCTTCATTCTAATAAAAGTAAATCAAACAAGCAGTACACATGTTGGTCTTACATTTATTTTACTTACAACATTCAAAATGGGAGTGGCCTACATTTTTTTGAAACCAATATTACAAACAAGTCTACCGCATTCGGGTTTTGAGAAAGCAACTTTCCTCGTCGTTTTTTTGTTGTTTTTAGCAACAGAAACCCTTTTAACCATTAGAATAATAAACAATAAACAACAATAGATAGCTAAAACTAAAGCTTCTTCAAAAAAGTGTTTTTTAAACTTGTGAAGTTTAATAAAAGATGTACATTTGCACCAAATTTCAGAAAACAAAATCCTAGATATTCAATAGATATGGTGCTTTCTAACAAACCACTTCAATTTATAGTAGCAATTTTAATCGCTTG
>CANGTL010000009.1 GCA_947456815.1 Flavobacteriaceae bacterium | reverse complement strand
TTTTTTGAAGAAGTGAAAGAACTTCGCGAATTAGCCAAAGACTTGCCTTATGATTTTTGGGTAGCGATGGTTGGTGATACCATTACCGAAGAAGCGTTACCGACCTATGAATCTTGGTTGATGGATGTGGAAGGTGTTGATAACGTTGAACGCAACGGCTGGTCAAAATGGGTGCGCCAATGGACCGGCGAAGAAAATCGTCACGGAGATGTTTTGAATAAATATTTGTATTTATCAGGACGCGTAAATATGCGTGAAATTGAAATCACGACACAACATCTTATCAACGATGGTTTTGATATCGGAACAGGAAGAGATCCATACAAAAACTTTGTATACACCTCTTTTCAAGAGCTAGCGACTTACGTTTCACATAACAGAGTTTCGCAATTGGCAAAAACCTACGGCGAGAACAAACTGTCGAAAATGTGCAAAATGATTGCCGGCGACGAAATGCGTCATCACCTTGCTTATAGCGAATTTGTTACTCAAATTTTCAAAGTTGATCCTAGCGAAATGATGCTAGCGTTCAATTATATGATGAAAAATAAAATCACAATGCCTGCAGGATTTTTGAGAGAATCTGGAGAAAAGATCAGTTCTGCTTTCGAACAGTTTTCGAATTCTGCGCAAAGAATTGGAGTGTATACTGCCAATGACTACGTAGAAATCATGCAAAAACTCATCGATAAATGGGAGATTGATAAAATCACTGGTTTGACGGATGAAGCAGAAAAAGCAAGAGATTATTTGATGAAACTTCCGGCAAGAATGGCAAAAGTTTCTGAAAGAATGGTGATTCCACCAGATTCATTTGTTTTCAAATGGGTGGAGCCAGCCGCGGCAAGATAGTTTTATAACACTAATGAATAATGTTGAATTTTGAAGTTAATATACTTTAGAATTCAACATTTTTTTAATCCATCTTAATGAATAATCCAGACTTAATTTCAAGAACAATACAATTCGTAAAACAACAATTGGCTGATGCTGAAGGCGGACACGATTGGTTTCATATCGAACGCGTTTACAGAAACAGCTTGTTGATTTCGCAAACGGAGAAGTGCGATGAAGTGGTTGTTAAATTAGGGGCGTTATTGCATGACATTGCGGATAGCAAATTTCATGGTGGAGACGAAAGTATTGGACCAAAAACTGCGCGTGCGTTTCTTGAAGGAGAATTAGTTGATGAAGCAATTATTGTACATGTCATTAACATCATCGAAAACATTTCCTTTAAAGGCGGTAATTTTGAAAAGAGATTCCACTCAAAAGAACTCGAAATTGTGCAAGATGCAGACCGACTCGACGCGATTGGGGCGATTGGAATTGCAAGAACTTTCAACTATGGTGGATTCAAAAACAGACCGTTATACGACCCAGCCATCGCGCCAAATCTTCGGATGACAAAAGAGGAATATAAGTCGAGCGAAGCACCAACACTCAATCATTTCTACGAAAAACTATTGTTATTAAAGGACAAAATAAATACGGAAACCGGGAAGCAAATCGCACAAGAACGCCATCGATTTATGGAAACATTTCTATCGCAGTTTTATGCGGAATGGGATGGGGAGAAATAACGTCGAATACTAATTCCCTTTAAACTCGGCCTTTCTTTTCTCCAAAAATGCCGTCGTTCCTTCCTTAAAATCTTCCGTTCCAAAACACTTTCCAAAAGATTTTATTTCGGTTTCGTAACCATTGACGCCATCTTTGAAATTGGCATTCACCGCTTTTATCGCTTGGCTAATGGCAACTGGTGAGTTTTTCAAAATGCGTTCCGCGATTCCTTGGCAGAAAGTCAAAAGTTCAGCTTGAGGGACCACGTGATTCACCAAACCCACTCGGTAGGCATCGTCAGCGGTAATCATTCCAGCGGTCATAATCATTTCCATCGCGCGACCTTTTCCTATCAATTGTGGCAGTCGTTGCGTTCCTCCGTAACCTGGAATAACGCCTAAGGAAACTTCTGGCAATCCCATTTTCGCATTGTCGGATGCCACTCTAAAATGACAAGCCATCGCCAATTCTAATCCGCCGCCAAGTGCAAAACCATTTACGGCAGCAATCACCGGAGTGCGCAGTTTCTCTACAAAATCGAACAATAATTCTTGTCCTTGAGCGGCTAATTGTGCCCCTTCTTCTACAGAGAAGTGAGCAAATTCAGCAATGTCTGCGCCAGCTACAAAAGCTTTTTCTCCAGTTCCAGTTAGGATAATTACGCGAGTTGAAGCGTCCAATTCCAAAGTGTTAAACGCATGATGCAATTCTTGAATAGTTATTACATTTAATGCATTGAGTTTCGTCGGGCGATTTATGGTAATCGTTGCGATCGCATTTTCTTTAGCAACCAGTATATTGTCGTAGTTCATAATTTAGGTTTGTATTAATGGAAGCGCCACCATAAAAGTCGTGCCTTTTCCGTATTCAGATTCAAATGTAATTGTTCCTTTGTAATTTTCAATAATGTTTTTAATAATTCCCAATCCGAGTCCCATGCCGCTGTTTTTGGTCGTAAATTTAGGTTCAAAAATTTTATTTAAAAACTGATCTTCAATACCAATTCCGTTGTCTTTCACCAAAATGATGACTTCTTTCGGATGGCGACGGACAGACACCAAAACCGATTTATGTTCTTGATTTTCCGGAATCGATTGGATGGCGTTTTTAACCAGATTGGTGATGATTCGTATCAATTGCGTTCGATCCATTTTAGAGGTGATTTCTTTTTCCTCACTTTCAAAAACAATAAACTCTTCGTTGAAAATATCTAGCGCCAATTCAACGACTTCCACCACGTTGAGGTTCTCGTTTTGCTGCGCCGGCATCGAGGCGAAATTCGAAAAGGCAGAAGCAACGGCACTCATCGTGTCGATTTGTTGAATTAAAGTTTCGGTGTAATCTTTCAGCTTTTGAGGCAATTCTGGATCGTTGGCGTCAAACTTTCGTTGAAAACTCTGTACCGTCAATCGCATCGGCGTCAATGGGTTTTTGATTTCGTGTGCGACTTGTTTTGCCATTTCGCGCCAAGCTTCTTCTCGTTCGCTTTGGGCTAACTTCACGGCACTTTTCTCTAGTTCATCGACCATTCCGTTATAGGCTTTGATCAGCAAATTGATTTCTTTGCTGTTGGCTTCTAGCACAATTTTTTCGTTTTTCTGATTCAAACTGGTTTCGCTCAACTTGTCGGAAATCGTTTTCAGTGATTGGGTGATGTAAGTCGAAAGAAAATACGCCAAAGCAAAAGCGATGATCAACATAAACGAGTACACTTGCCCCAATCGAATCAAGAAACTTTGCAACTCTTTTTCGTAAAAACCGTCGTCTTCTACATAAGGCAAATTCAATATCCCAAGAGGCTTAAACTTTTCGTCTTTGATTTGACTGTAGGAAGAGCGGTTTTTGATTCCGTCAATATTCTTGATATCGACGTATCTTTTCTCAATCGAAGATTGCACTAGTTTTAGAATGTATTTCGGAATCGGCGGCGACACACTATCAATAGAAAAGGACGCTTTGGAAGACTTGAGCAGTTTCCCGTTGAGACTATAAATGTTGATTTCGAGATTGTGAATTTGTGCCAATTCATGAATTTTATCCTTAAATATCAGTCCTAAATTCCTTGATGTTAGCGGATAAGTTGAGGTAGAAAGCACATAATTGATGTGCTCCTTTATGGCAGTTTCTTTTCGCTCTAGGCGTTCTTGATGGTAGTCTTTCGCCTCGTTTTTAAACTGAATAATCGAAATCGAAGCCATCAAAATGGACGCAATCAAAATCAATACAATCATCGAAAGGAAAATCCTAATTCGCAAAGAAAGCATCGACATTTTGAATTTAGCAGCCATATTTAGGAGGAATTACGTTCTCGAATTCGCTTGTAGAATTTGAAGCCAAGCATGATCAATACCGAGAATAAAACAATTCCAACAACGCCGTAAATCCAATTCACCGCGTTTTTGAGAATGACGAGAAAGACAACGGCAAATAAGATAATCGTTGCGCCTTCATTCCACAAGCGCATAAAGTTGGAAGTGTATTTTACTTCATCTTGTTGTAATTCATTGTAAATGACGTGACATTTCCAATGGTACAAATACAACAAAAAGACAAATCCCAATTTGACGTGCATCCACGGCATCTGCAACCAAGCGGATCCTAAATCGGTAAAAAACAACATCCAATAGGCAAAGAAACTGGCCAAAATTGCAGAAGGCCACGTAATGATATACAACAGGCGGTAAGTCATGATTTTGTATTGCCTTTGCAAGATTTCCTTTTCAGGCGAAGGCTTTTCAGCAGCTTCTATTTGATAAACAAACAACCGAACAATATAAAACAATCCCGCAAACCACGTGATAACGAAGATGAGATGCAATGATTTGAGGTAATTGTATAGTTCCATTTGTATTATTTTAAACACGAATTCCACGAATTAGCACGAATTAATTAGTGTAAATTCGTGGAATTCGTGTTAGATTTATTTGTTTTTATTTGAAGTCCATTCTTTAATCCAGTCACTCACCGTTGCGCACCATTCGTCGTCATCATTCATACACGGAATGGCCATAAATTCCTCGCCACCATGTTCTTTGAATTGATGGTTGGCTTCCA
This sequence comes from Flavobacteriaceae bacterium, assembly GCA_947456815.1. Lineage (GTDB taxonomy): Bacteria > Bacteroidota > Bacteroidia > Flavobacteriales > Flavobacteriaceae > Flavobacterium. Next base: position 66,086 of record CANGTL010000009.1, on the reverse strand, counting down.
TCGCAATTTCTTCCAAGGTTTCTAAGCAATCTGAAACGAAAGCTGGCGTAACCACTGCTAATTTCTTGATTCCTTGTTCTGGCATTTTGTTGATTTCAACGTCCGTATAAGGTGTCAGCCATTTGTCGCCCGCCAATCGAGATTGGAATGTTTGGCTGTATTTTCCTTCTGGAATTCCAAGATATTCAACAACTTGTCTGGTCGTTTCATAACATTGATGGCGATAACAGAATTCGTGCGCCGGAGACGGTGTAATGCAGCACGAACCGTCTATTTTGCAATGTGATTTGGTAATATCTGTCTTGCGAATATGACGCTTTGGAATGCCGTGATACGAAAACAACAAATGGTCGTATTCAAAGGTGTCTAAGTGTTTTTTAATTGAATTCGCTAGTGCTTTGATGTATCCTGGTTTGTTGTAGAAGGCAGGAACGATAGTAAATTTCATTTCGGGAAAGTGCTTTTCACGCAACTCTTCCGCCAAAACTAAAATTGTAGTCGTAGAGGCCATGGCGTGCTGCGGATATAAAGGAAAAAGCATCACTTCGGTAACGCCTTTGTCTTTTAATTCTTGTAAGCCTTTTAGGATCGAAATCGTACCATATCGCATCGCTAAGGCCACTGGGATATCAACTTGCGCTTGCACTTTCTTGGTCATTCTTTGAGAAATTACCACTAATGGCGATCCTTCTTCCCACCAAATTTTAGCGTAAGCGGCAGCGGATTTCTTTGGACGTGTTTGAAGAATGATGCCTCGAACTAATAAGGCACGCAATAAAAACGGCACATCGATGACAAATCGATCCATTAAAAATTCATCTAAATATGGCTTGACATCTTTTGGTGTTGGACTTTCAGGCGAACCCAAATTGACTAATAAAACTCCTTTCATGGTATAATTTTCAATTGCTAAATGTACTAAACTTCTTTTTTACGTATTCGGGTTCAACGCCATTAAATATTTTTTTGGCGTGGTGGAAAATTTCTTTTTAAACGCTGCAATAAAATGACTGCCGGTGCTGTAGCCGATTTTTAATCCAACTTCATTGACATTATAGGAACCGCTATCTAATAAACGGCGAGCCATGTCCATTTTGTAGTCGAATAAAAATCCATACACAGTGTCGCCATATATTTGTTTGAAACCCATTTTGAGTTTTTTCAAATTCAAACCAACTTGATCTGCCAAATCTTGAAGACTTGGCGGTTCTGCCATGTTTGCGATGACAATGTCTTTGGCTTTTCGGATTTTCATCACGTTTTCTTCGTCAATCAAAAATGGACATTGTTCTGCGTCTGGATCTTCCGTTTTATTAAAATACAGACTCAGCAGTTCGTAGCCCTTGCCTTTGTAGTATAAGTTTTTGATGGAAGGATGTAAATTGTAGTGAAACAATTGACTTAAAACAATCGCCATCGACGGACTGATCTCGCTTTCGCCATAGTATTTTTTGTCTTTGTTTTCGACGCTCAAAAACGGAATGTAATTGGCTTCTGTTGAAAACAAAGCATGAAATTTCTTAATCGAAATAATCACAGAAATTACCCAAGATTGTGGTGCTAGTTCTAAATGCAGCGGCAGCTCTTTCTGAGGATTGTAAAGCAACAAGGCTTTCTCTTCTTTCAAATCTAAAGCGTACGTTCCTTGATTAAAAATAAACTTGGCTTTGCCTTTAATTCCGAAGTGAAACTGAATCAATCCTTGACGAATTTGTCGCTCGGCTTTAAATATTTCAGCGTCATCGTTTTGAAAACGAATTAGGGTAAAATCCTCTTCAATTGTTATTACTTCTTGAGAACCCATAGCGATATTTTTTGTGGTTATTTTGAAATCAAAGCAGTTCTTTTATTTAGAATTATTCTACATAAATGAATTTAAAAGGCTTGATTCTAGAGCAAATTTAAAATAAATAACGATGTAAAGTTGATTTTGATTTAAAATATCTCATAGCGATACATTTAGTCCTTACAGCGTTACTTTTATCAAATGTATAATGATAATTTTGTTGAACTTTCTTGAGAAGTCTAGTATATGGAAAACTACATTGCCCAAAAGCATCACTATTTTTACGCCGTTGGCTTAAGCTATAAAAAAGCAGATGCCGAAATGAGAGGTGAATTTAGTCTCGATGAAAAGGCAAAGACCAATGTACTAGCCCAAGCAAAAGCGGAAGGCATCGAAAGTTTGATTATTACTTCCACTTGCAATAGAACAGAAATTTACGGATTTGCAGAGCATCCGTTTCAGCTTATTAAATTGATTTGTGAACACAGTAGAGGAACCGTAGAAGCTTTTCAAAAAGTTGGTTTTGTCTACAAAAATCATGAAGCAGTCAACCATATGTTTCGAGTAGCAACCGGTTTGGACAGTCAAATTTTAGGTGATTTCGAAATCATCAGTCAACTTAAGTCAAGTTTCAACGAAGCCAAATCTTTTGGTTTAATCAATACCTTCTTAGATCGATTGATTAACGCTGTCATTCAAGCGAGCAAAAAAATTAAAAACGAAACCGAAATTAGTTCAGGAGCCACATCGGTAGCTTTTGCCTCAGTGCAATACATCATCAAGAATGTAGAAAACATCGGTAACAAAAACATACTGCTTTTCGGAACCGGAAAAATAGGCAGAAATACGTGCGAGAATTTGGTGAAACACACTAAAAACGAGCACATCACATTAATCAATAGAACCAAAGACAAGGCGGAACAATTGGCTGGAAAGCTCAATTTGATTGTAAAAGATTATTCCGAATTGCATCTTGAATTGCAAAAAGCAGACGTAGTCGTTGTCGCAACAGGCGCTCAAAACCCAACCATCGACAAAGCTATTTTGAACCTCAAGAAACCAGTTTTGATTCTTGATTTGTCGATACCGAAAAACGTCAATGAAAATGTAAAGGAATTAGAAGGCGTGACGCTAATCCACATGGATCATCTTTTTCAAATGACAGATGAAACCTTAGAGAAAAGAAAAACGCATATTCCCGCAGCCGAGGCGATTATTGAGGAAATCAAAGAAGAATTTGTCGCTTGGACAAAAGCCAGAAAATTTGCACCAACCATTCATGCGTTGAAGGAAAAACTAAATTCTATCAAAGAAGGCGAATTGAATTTCCAGCGCAAGAAAATGTCGAACTTCGACGAAGAGCAAGCGGAACTCATCAGCAATAGAATTATCCAAAAAATCACCAACCATTTTGCCAATCATTTGAAAGATGACAATACCGAAGTCGATGAAAGCATCGAATGGATTGAGAAAATTTTTCAAATCGAAACGACTTCCAAATAATGAACAAAACCATACGCATCGGAACGCGCGATAGCGAATTGGCGCTTTGGCAAGCACATACGGTTCAAAACAAACTAGAAGATTTAGGGTATAAAACTGAAATCATTGCGGTCAAATCGCAAGGAGATATTATTCTGGACAAGCCTTTATACGAATTAGGAATCACGGGAATTTTCACCAAAACCTTAGACATTGCGATGATCAATGGGCAAGTTGATATTGCCGTGCATTCGATGAAAGACGTACCAACCGCTTTGCCACAAGGAATTGTTCAAGCGGCCGTTTTAGAACGTGCCAATGTTTTAGACATTTTGGTTCATAAAGGCAACTTAGATTTCCTAAATTCCAACGGAACAATTGCCACAGGAAGCCTTCGCCGCCAAGCGCAATGGTTGCATCGATATCCAAATCACACCGTGGTCGACCTTAGAGGCAATGTCAATACCAGAATGCAGAAACTCCAAGACAGCGACTGGAATGGAGCCGTTTTTGCCGCTGCAGGATTGGAACGAATTAACATCAAACCAGAAAACTATATCAATTTAGATTGGATGATTCCCGCGCCAGCACAAGGCGCCATGATTGTTGTTGCAATGGGAAATGACAATTATTGTTTGGATGCGGTTTCGGAATTGAATGATGTAGAAACCGAAGTGTGCACGCATATCGAACGGCAATTTCTTAAAACACTAGAAGGTGGATGCACCGCGCCAATTGGAGCCATTGCCAGAATTATTGAAGACGATATTCTCTTTAAAGGCGTTTTGTTTTCTTTGGATGGAAAGGAAAAAGTACTCGTCGAAAAATCAGTTCCGATTCAAGAATGGAAGAAATTGGGTTATTATTCAGCGCAAGAAGTTTTAAAAAACGGAGGAAAGGAAATCATGGAAGTACTCCGAAATCATTTCAAACCGAAAGCTTAAGCGATGGAAAGTCAAGTTCGAATAGTATCTACCAAGAAGTTGCTGCCGAATCAAAAACAGTTTTTGCTAAATGCCAATTTTTTGGTCATTGAAGCTGATTTTGTTACAATCGAACTTAAACAATTTTCCGTTAATCGGGACGCTAGATTTCTTATTTTCGCGAGTCAAAATGCAGTTGAGAGTCTGCTGAAGAATAGTAAATTAGAGTCATTAAAAAGCAAAAAGTGCTTTTGCGTTGGCCAAAAAACAAAAGCAGTTTTAGAGCTTCATGGTTTCGAAGTTCTAGAAACTGCAGATTATGCCTCCGAATTAGCATCTATCATTTGCAATCAATATACGCAGGACAGTTTTACATTTTTTAGTGGAAATCTAAGAAGGGAAATTCTGCCAGAAGCACTAACCTTAGCAAAGGTAAAATTTGAAGAAATTGAAGTATACCAAACGATGCTCACGCCGCACGCCATAACCTCAAAACCAAATGGAATTTTGTTTTTTAGTCCATCTGCAGTAGAAAGTTACTTACAAGCCAACACCATTACAGATGAAATATGTTTCTGCATCGGAAAAACCACCGCAGAACCAGTCGAAAAAATAACATCGCATTGCATTATTGTCAATCAACCATCGATTGAAAACGTAATTATTCAATGTTTAAAATATTACAACGAAGTTTAAGATTGACGCCATTGCGTCTTCGAATAAAATAAATATTATGATCAAAAACGACCTATTTTTAAAAGCATTACGAGGAGAAACGGTAGAACGTCCACCCGTTTGGATGATGCGTCAAGCAGGAAGATATTTACCAGAATTTATAGCCTTGCGCGACAAATACGATTTCTTCACCCGCTGTCAAACGCCGGAATTAGCAGCCGAAATAACCGTACAACCGATTCGCAGAATTGCTCCCGATGCCGCGATTTTGTTTTCTGATATATTGGTAGTTCCACAAGCTATGGGCATCGAAGTCTTGATGAAAGAAAGCGTTGGACCATTTTTACCCAATCCAATTCGTACGCCGCAAGACGTAGAAAAAGTGATCGTTCCCAATATTCACGAAACTTTGGGTTACGTCATGGACGCGATCAAACTCACCAAAGAAATGCTCAACGATGAGGTGCCACTGATTGGTTTTGCTGGTTCTCCGTGGACGATCTTCTGTTATGCAGTGGAAGGAAAAGGCTCAAAAAGTTTCGATACAGCCAAAGGCTTTTGCTTCACCCATCCAGAAGCGGCGCATGTCTTGTTGCAAAAAATCACCGACACCACGATTCTCTATTTAAAAGAAAAAGTAAAAGCCGGCGTCAATGCCGTGCAGATTTTCGATTCCTGGGGCGGCATGTTGTCTCCGGTCGATTATCAGGAATTTTCTTGGAAATACATCAATCAAATTGTAGAAGCTTTAGCAGATGATACGCACGTTATCGTATTCGGAAAGGGCTGCTGGTTTGCACTAAATGAAATGGGAAAAAGCCGTGCTTCAGCCTTAGGTGTCGACTGGACATGTTCTCCAAGAAACGCCCGTTACTTGTCGGGCGGAAACATCACGCTGCAAGGCAATTTCGATCCATCTCGATTGTTATCACCGATTCCGACCATCAAGAAAATGGTGCATCAAATGATTGACGATTTCGGAAAAGACAAATACATCGTCAACCTTGGACACGGAATTTTACCCAACATTCCCGTAGATCACGCCAAAGCATTTATTGATGCGGTCAAAGAATACAATTCATGATGTGGAAAACCTTAACTTTAATTTCTGTAAGTATCTTATTATTTTCTTGTAAAACATACACAATAACGCCAGAAAGTTTCAAAGAACAATTTGCAACCATTGAATACGATGAATCATACTCAAAATCGGTATTGTCAGGGCCTATTTATTACAATGGTTATGTAATTAAAAATATAAAGGTGATTACTAAGGAAGGAAATTTGAAAGTTCTTGACAATGATCCAGCTTTGGAAATGCGAGTTACTTTGAAGAACGGCAAACGTAAAATCATTTACTTTGACAGTATGAAGTTAGAACATGATACACTCAAAGGGTCTAAAGCTAGATTTTTTTCTAAATTGATTACAAAGGTGCCTTTTTCAGAAGTTACAAAAATTGAAATTCAGGAAAGTGGCAAGAAAATAAAGTATGTCAATAATTAAGATTAAAAATAAAGTTCATAAGTAATAACTAAAATGCCACTAACCGCAAGACTTCGCGACGATGAAAACGAACGAATCAACAACATCCTAAAAAGGTTGATGGGTCTCGATTATGTTCCGGAGAATGGCAATGTTATCATAGATGAAATCCTTGCTAACATCGGATTGAAGCTGCAAACACTGTTAGATTTTTCAACAAACGAGCTTTTCCTTTACATTAAAAAATCTAATTTTGATTGGGAGAATGCGGAGCAATTTGCAGATTTCTTAATCGTGTTAGCTGCAAAACTACCCGAAAGTAAATTTTCCTTAGCAGAAAAAGCAAGCGTGATTTACGTATATATTCAAAAAGAAAGCAAAACTTTTTCCTGGGATATTGCACAGAAGATAGCAAACACCACAGGAAAGTAAAGATGAAATGAGCATCACCTTGAACAAGATCTAAACACCAAAAGTAATAAGCGAATTACATATGACCGATAAGAAACAATAAGTATCTACATATGAAAGATAAATTCCTCCAATACATACACCAACTTCAAGATCAAATCTGTCAAGGGCTCGAGGCCGTTGATGGTCAAACCAAATTTCGCGAAGATCTTTGGGAACGTCCCGAAGGCGGAGGCGGCAGAACGCGCGTCATCGAGAACGGAACCGTTTTCGAAAAAGGAGGTGTCAACATTTCGGCGGTTCATGGTAAATTACCTGAAGCCATGCAGAAGATGTTCAATGTCGGTGAAGCTGATTTTTTTGCTTGCGGTTTGAGTCTCGTTATTCATCCCAAAAGTCCAATGGTGCCAACGGTTCATGCCAATTGGCGTTATTTCGAAATGTATGACGAAAAAGGCAACATCATTCAACAATGGTTTGGAGGTGGACAAGATTTGACGCCGTATTATTTGTTCGAGGAAGACGCCATTCATTTTCATCAAACATGCAAAACCGCTTGCGACAAACATAATCCTGAATTCTATCCCAAATACAAAAAACAATGCGACGATTATTTCTGGAATGCGCATCGTCATGAAGCCCGCGGTCTAGGTGGTTTATTCTTCGATTATTGCAAGGCAACCGACGCCATGCAAATGGAAGATTGGTACAACTTTGTCACAGAAGTCGGCAACAGTTTTCTTCAAGCGTATGTTCCTATTGTAGAAAGAAGAAAAGAATTGCCATATACAGCGGCGAACAGAACTTGGCAAGAAATCCGTCGTGGTCGTTACGTCGAATTCAATCTAGTTCACGACAAGGGCACCTTATTTGGACTCAAAACCAATGGCCGCATCGAAAGTATTCTGATGAGCTTACCGCCGTATGTGCAGTGGGTTTATGACCATCATCCGGAAGCAGGAAGCGAAGAAGAAAAATTAATTGAAGTGTTAGCAGAGCCTAGAAATTGGGTAAATTAGTTTTCTGTTAACGGCACACAGTTAACTGTTTACAGTCAATAGTAACAAAGTTGAATTATGGTTGATTATCGAAAATATAACGTTTGGCAAAAATCACATAGGTTGGTGATTGACATCTATGCAGTAACAACAAATTTCCCAAAAACAGAACAATTCAACTTAATTTCCCAAATTAACAGAGCAGCTGTTTCTATTCCGACCAATATTGTCGAAGGTTGTGGTAGAGAAACGCAAAAAGAATTAATTCGTTTCTTATACATTTCATCTGGTTCTGCTCACGAACTTGAATATTTAATTTTACTCTCGACAGATTTGAATTTTATTAAAAAAGAAACTTCCGAAAAGTTGCTTTCAGAATTGATAGAAATCAAAAAAATGTTGGCTTCATTAATCAAAAAAATAAATGCATCTCTCTAACCGTTAACTGTAAACTGTTAACCGTAAACTAAAGACTAACAACTATGTTCCCACTCAACAGAAACCGCCGACTACGAACCAACGAAGCCATTCGTTCCCTAGTTCGCGAAACCATTATTTCTCCCAACGACTTTATCGTGCCACTTTTTGTCGTAGAAGGCAAAGGAATCAAAGAAGAAATTCCTTCTATGCCGAATTATTTCCGCATGAGCCTAGATAATATAGAGAAGGAAGTGCATGAACTTTGGAAACTTGGACTAAAATCAGTACTACTTTTCGTCAAAGTACCCGACAATCTTAAAGACAACAAAGGCACCGAAGCCTTAAATCCCAACGGATTGATGCAACGCGCCATCAAAACCGTAAAAAATGCCACGCCTGGAATGCTCGTTATGACAGACGTCGCACTCGATCCGTTTTCTTCTTTTGGACATGACGGCATCGTCGAAAATGGTCAAATTGCCAACGATATTACCTCTGCAATCTTAGCAGAAATGAGCGTTTCCCATGCCGAAGCTGGTGCCGATTTTGTCGCTCCAAGCGATATGATGGATGGTAGAATTCTCGAAATTCGAGACGCTTTAGAACACGCTGGCTATATCAATACCGGGATTTTAGCTTACAGCGCCAAGTACGCATCCGCACATTATGGTCCATTTCGCGACGCACTCGATAGCGCTCCAGTCGATTTGCAAAACATTCCCAAAGACAAGAAAACCTACCAAATGGATTACCACAACCGCATCGAAGCCATTCGCGAAACCCTCATGGATATCGAAGAAGGTGCCGACATCGTCATGGTAAAACCAGGAATTTCCTATCTAGATATCGTGCGTGAAATCAAAAATGCCGTGGAAGTTCCCGTGGCGGTTTATCAAGTTTCAGGCGAATATGCCATGATCAAAGCAGCATCACAACGTGGCTGGCTCGATCATGACGCCGTAATGATGGAACAAGTCACCGCGATAAAAAGAGCTGGAGCTGACATGATTGCCAGTTATTTTGCCAAAGATGTAGTCAAATTGATTTCGTAATATGAGGCAAATTGCATTTATTTTTATACTTGCTCTAGTCGTTTCTTGCAAGAAGGAATCCGCAGAACCATTCGGAAAAGCTGCGGCTAAAACGCCAATAGTCTTGGGCAAAGAACTTTTCGAAACCAAGGGAAATTGTGTCGCTTGTCATTTGAAAGATCAAAAAGTGATAGGTCCAAGTATTCAAGACATAGCTAAAACTTACCAAGCGCAAAATGCCAGTATTGTAAGTTTCCTAAAAGAAGAATCCAAACCCATTGTCGATCCGTCGCAATACGAAGTGATGAGAACCAATTTTGCCATCACCAAAATGATGAGCGATGAGGAATTGCAAGCGATTGAAGCTTATATTTATTCGAATTTGAAGTAATGTCATCCTGAGCGCAGTCGAAGGAAGGAGCTATTTGCTTCGCCGATTCGCCCTTTCAGGAGCTCGGGTCCCGCCATACGTTACACCCGAGCGCAGCGAATTGACCGAACACAAATTAAAATATTAACCTTGTGAGGTAATCTTTTGTTCTGAACGCCAGAACAAAAGGATGCCACTGCTGTCGGGGCAAAAACGCATCCGATTTTCTTTGCGCCTTTGCGTCTTTGTGGCGAAGTATTTTTACATTTACACCATGGAAACCACCTTCATCAAAACCCCACTCGGAACTGCCAAAATCACCGGCGATGACAACGGTATTGCATCTATTTCCATTTTAGAAGAGGGCACAATTACCAAAAAAATTCCAACTGTTTTAAAAGAAGCAGCCAAGCAACTTCAAGATTATTTCAACGGAAAGCGCACCAATTTCGATTTCAAAATAAATCCACAAGGCACCGAATTCCAACAAAAAGTATGGCAAGCGTTACTCGAAATTCCATTCGGAAAAACGTGTTCTTAGATGGACTTGTCTAAAAAATTGGGCGATGTCAAAGCCATTCGCGCCGTAGCTTCTGCCAACGGCAAAAACCCATTATGGATTGTTGTTCCCTGTCATCGAGTAATCCGTACAGACGGCTCATTAACTGGTTACGCCGGCGGCTTGTGGCGTAAGAAATGGTTGCTGGAACATGAGAGTTCAGCAAAACAACAAAGTTTGTTTTAAAAGCAATCCACAGATACAAGCGACGTAGTTTTTATGTAAATTCGTCTATCATTAATTTCCGCACATGAAAATTATTAAAAAAATCATTCTTTGGTTTGTTGTCGTATTCGCCACGATTATTGCTATACTCTATATTTTTCAAGTTGATTATTTAATAAAAGCGGTACGTACGATCTATCTCAAAGGTCACACAACCGCCTTTCTCCAAGATTATAAAGAATTCGATAACCGCAGTATTTCTAAGAGTCATACACCACAACCGTGGGCAACAGCCAAAGATTTTAATAGTGTCAAACCAACTGAGGTACTCGAAAAATGGCACAAAAAACTAGGAGCAGTTGCTTTCCTAATCATCAAAAATGACAGCGTTTGGAACGAAAGCTACTATGACGATTATGATAAAAATTCCAAATCGAATTCCTTTTCGATGGCGAAAAGCATCGTGTCTGCTTCATTGGGAAAAGCCATCATGCAAGGTCAAATCAAAAGTTTAGATCAAAAGGTTTCTGATTTCTTTCCTGTTTTTAATGTGGGAAAATCAGCCAATATGACCGTTGGCGATCTATCATCAATGGCCTCTGGATTGGATTGGGATGAATCGTACTACAGTCCATTTTCAATTACCACACGCGCCTATTTTGATGATGATTTAAACAGTGTGATTCTCGGACTTAAAGGCGTCGATGAACCAGGAAAAGCCTATAAATATTTGAGCGGTAACACCCAACTGCTTGCGATGTGTATCGAAAAAGCAACGGGCAAAAGTCTCGCGGATTATGTTGCCGAAAATTTCTGGGAACCAATGGGAGCTGAAAACGAAGCACTATGGCAAACGGATCATGAAGGTGGAATAGTCAAAGCCTATTGTTGTTTTGCATCCAATGCTAGAGATTTTGCGCGTTTTGGAAAACTCTACAAACAACATGGGAAATGGAATGGACAGCAATTGTTAGATAGCACATTCATCGCCAAATCGACAACGGCAAGATTTCAAGCTTCGCCAGAATACGGCTACGGTTGGTGGTTGTGCAATTACAAAGACAAAAAGATATTTTATATGCGCGGTCACTTAGGACAAAACGTGATTGTCATTCCGCAAGACGATTTGATTATCGTTCGTTTGGGGAACCAGCACCAAGCGAGTACGAAAGGAAGTCCACATAGTGACGATTTTTTTGTTTACATCGACGAAACCTACAAAATGTTAGCACAAAGAAAATAATACAAGCCAAGAGTAATTGTTTAACTTAATTTATATACGCCATGATTGAAAAATTAAACCTCGAAAACATCTTGTTTATCGACATCGAAACGGTTCCAGAACAAGAAAACTTCACTGCATTAGATCCTGAAATGCAAAACCTTTGGGAACTCAAAACCCAATTTCAAAGAAAAGAAGATTACAGTGCAGAAGACTTTTACGAACGCGCCGGAATATGGGCAGAATTCGGGAAGATTATCTGTATTTCCGTTGGCTATTTTACCATCAAAGGTGACATTCGAAATTTTAGAGTGACTTCCTTTTTCGGTGACGAGCCGAAGATTTTGAAGGATTTTAGCAACCTGATGAACAATCATTTCGACAAGGCGCAACATCTTTTGTGCGGTCATAACGCCAAAGAATTTGACATTCCATTTATTGCAAGAAGGATGATTATCAGCCAAATTGCGATTCCCAATAAACTCAACTTATTTGGAAAAAAACCATGGGAAGTGCCGCATTTAGACACGTTAGAACTATGGAAATTTGGTGATTACAAGCATTTCACCTCATTAAAATTATTGACAAAAATTTTGGGCGTTCCATCTTCTAAAGGTGACATCGATGGGAGTCAAGTTGGACACGTCTATTATGTCGACAACGACATCGATCGCATCATTACCTATTGCGAAAAAGATGTCATTGCTGTAGCGCAGGTTTTCCTTAGGTTTCGAAGAGAAGATTTGTTGATTGAAGATGAAATTTTGCATGTTTAAAATTTTACCGCAAGGCGCGCTAAGTTAAAACGCAAGGTAAGCAAAGGCTTATTAGGTATTTATTCGTTGTGAACTTTGCGCTTCCTTTGCGTACTTTGCGGTAAAAAACTACATTTACGAAAAACTAAAGTATGGTCTTAAGTAGATTTTGGTTGGTGATTTTTATTGCTTCCATCACGTTTGTGGTGTTTAGCTTGTTTGCTGGAAACAGTTATACGATTGATTATGTCTTAAACGGAAAGAAAGACGATCCGGTATTAGTGTCGGAGAAATACCTCAATCAACTACCGGTTTTTGTTAAGGACAGTATTGAAAAAGCACCCGATATGACCATGGTGATTAATCGCGATACTTTAAATATTGACAGCACCTATGTGTATAAAAATAAAACCGTCAAAATCTACAGCGGCGTCCAGAAATCAGACGGATTGCTGCCAACTTGTAAGAACACTTTACTCGATTTGATCCTGCCGTTGATTGCCTATCTGGCCTTTTTCTGTGGATTAATGGAGCTTTTAATCATATCCGGTGCTTCTGGGAAATTGGCTAAAGTACTGAGTCCAGTTTTCGTGAAAGTGTTTCCGAGTATTCCGAAAGACCATCCGTCTATCTCGTATATGACTTTGAATTTTGCTGCTAATTTCCTTGGACTCGATTCTGCTGCGACACCATTTGGATTGAAAGCGATGGAAAGTTTGCAGGAACTCAATCCGGAGAAAGATAGGGCAAGCGATGCGCAAATCATGTTCTTGTGTTTGCACGCGTCTGGACTAACTTTAATCGCCACATCCATCATCGGTTATCGCGCGGCTGCCAATGCGACGAATCCAGCCGATGTTATGCTGCCTTGTATCATTACTTCTTTTATCGGTACGATTGCCGCTTTTTTGATTGTGGGAATCAAGCAGAAAATTAATTTCAAAAGTGCTTCTTTGGTTCTAGGATTAATGGGATTAATAGCCGCCATTGTTGGACTGCTGATGTACGTAAACCATCTGGATTTGATCGGGAAAAACTATTTCACCTCTAATCTGTCCGCTTTAATATTGGTAACTATTATTGCTTTTACTTTGATATTTTCCTTTATGAAAGAGAAAAAATTCACGGAGGCAAAAACCACTGTTTTTGAAGCTTTTGTTTCGGGAGCCAACAATGGAATAAAAACTGGCGTCACTATTTTTCCATATGTATTGGGGATGTTGGTAGCGATTTCCTTATTCCGAAACAGTGGTTTATTTGAAATCATCAGCAACTGGATCGCGTTTGGATTTTCGAATATGGGCGTGAGTAAGGAAATTACAGATGCATTGCCGGTGGCGCTGCTTAGACCTTTTAGCTCTGCGGGATCCAGAGGATTTTTAATCGATTCGATGAATACCTTTGGTGCCGATTCCATGACTGGAAGGTTAAGTAGCATTTTCCAATGTAGTGCCGAGAGCACGTTTTATGTGATTGCTGTGTATTTTGGTTCGGTCAATATAAAAAACACCCGTTACGCTTTGGGCACGATGCTTATAGTTGATGTGATTTGTGTGGTTACCGCGATTTTCGTCGCAGGATGGTTTTTTTAAAACATAATTTCAAAAAGAATGTCATTTACCGAATCCTTCTCTGAGTTTTACAACCATGTTAAAGCTAGTTTAGCGGATGGCACTTTTGCCAAATTAACGTTAGCAAAAACAATAGGCAATACCGATTTGATGAATATTTATGCGCGCCCGATCGTAGAAAATGGCGTTTTAAAAATGGAGCTCAAATATAAATACCAGCAAGAAGAGCAGATTGAAATTCACACAATCGACAAAGCGCGCGACACTTTACTATATTATATCAACAATCCGTTTTTGTCGGCCATACTATTCACCACCGCATTTGATTTGACTTATAAACTCAATAAAAAACGTGCGGTTAGCATTACTGAAAAAGCAAATACTTTTGGAAATGCGTCGGAAGTTTTATTAGATTATCTTAATCAATAATCATTTCTGGGATTTCTCCTTCAATAATTAAATCCGCTTCAGTGGAAGCTATAATATGTTCGACCGACACACCTGGTGCGCGTTCTAACAGTTTAAATCCTTTAGGTGTAATTTCTAAAACCGCCAATTCTGTCACTACTTTCTTTACACAACCAACCCCTGTTAAGGGCAAAGTGCATCGTTTTAATATTTTAGATTCGCCCGCTTTATTAACGTGCATCATCGCAACGATAATGTTTTCGGCAGAAGCTACCAAGTCCATCGCGCCGCCCATACCTTTGACCATTTTTCCTGGAATTTTCCAGTTGGCGATGTCGCCGTTTTCGGCCACTTCCATGGCGCCAAGAATAGTTAAGTCAACGTGTTGTCCGCGAATCATACCAAAGCTAAATCCTGAATCGAAAAAGCTTGCTCCGGGTAGCGTTGTGATGGTTTGTTTTCCAGCGTTGATGAGGTCGGCATCTTCTTCTCCTTCGAATGGAAATGGACCCATGCCAAGAACGCCGTTTTCGCTTTGAAATTCAACTGAAATATCGGTGCGAACGTAATTCGCCACGAGTGTTGGAATTCCGATTCCTAAGTTTACGTAATAGCGGTCTTGTACTTCTTGCGCTATTCTTTTTGCGATGTCGTTTTTATCTAATGCCATGACTATTCTCTTTTTCGTGTTGTACGTTGCTCGATTCGTTTTTCGAATTTTTCTCCTTGAAAAATACGTTGAATCAAGATTCCGGGAATGTGCACTTGATTGGGATCGAGTGTACCAACAGGAACCAATTCTTCAACTTCAGCAATCGTAATTTTTCCCGCTCCACACATACACGGATTGAAATTTCTTGCCGTTCCTTTGAACACCAAATTGCCTGCTTCGTCACCTTTCCAGGCTTTTACGATGGCGAAATCAGCTTTGAAAGCGTGTTCCATGATGTGCATTTTGCCATTGAATTCGCGAGATTCTTTTCCTTCAGCGACTTCAGTTCCGTATCCGGCTGGTGTATAGAAAGCGGGGATTCCGGCTTGAGCCGCGCGGCAACGTTCGGCTAAAGTTCCTTGCGGGATGAGTTCAACGTCGAGTTCACCCGAGAGCATTTGACGTTCAAATTCTGCATTTTCTCCTACGTAAGAAGAAATCATTTTTTTGATTTGTTTTTTTTGAAGCAATAAGCCTAAACCGAAATCATCAACACCGGCGTTATTGGAAATACAGGTCAGGCTTTTGGTGCCTTTTTTCACCAATTCGGCGATTGCATTTTCTGGAATGCCGCAAAGACCGAATCCGCCAAGCATGAGTGTCATGCCGTTTTCGATTCCGTTTACTGCTTCTTGTACTGAGTTTACTTTTTTGTTAATCATATTGTTTTTTTGCCACTAAGGCTCTAAGGCGCAAAGTTTAGTTTTATGTTGATGGTTGTTGGATTTCCTAGCCCTGATGGCAGCGGCATCCTTTTTTGCTATTAATAAACGTCTTGTTACACTTATATAACCAGCAAAAAAGATACAGCGAACAGCAGGAATAAGCTCCTAAAAATTACATTTCAAATTCATCTGTGCTTTGTTCAAAATCGGTGGTATCTTTTACAGGCGCCCAACAATCGACTTTGATAGATAGATTGGCAGGCCGTTCGAAGTCGGATTTAGAAACATGCAGCGTTTCATCTTTATAACATTTTTTCATAAACATCGCCCAGATTGGCAGCGCTGCAGTGGCACCTTGACCGTACGTGATTCCTTTGAAACGCGCCGAACGATCTTCGCAACCGACCCAAACGCCACAAGCTAAATTCGGAACCATTCCCATAAACCAACCGTCGGATTGGTTTTGCGTGGTACCTGTTTTTCCAGCAATCGGGTTGGTAAACATATACGGATAGCCCGTTACTCTGTTGTAGCCGTTGCCGCCGCCTTGTGTTCTTAGTCGCGCTCCAGAGCCACCTTCGGTAACGCCTTCTAGCAATTTGATGACTGCGAACGCAATGTCTTTGTTAAGCACATCATGCGAATCAGGAGAAGGTTCGTAAATGACAACGCCGTTTTTATCTTCGATTCGGGTGATGAATTGCGGTTTGATGTAAACACCTTCATTGGCAAAAGTGCTATAAGCCGATACCATATCTTCAACAGTGATTTCTACAGCGCCAAGCGCGATGGAAGGTTGTGCAGGAATTTCTGATTTTACGCCTAGTTTATGAACCAGTTCAACAACCGCTTCTGGACCGACTTTATCAATGAGTTTTGCAGAAACGGTGTTGATTGAGTTGGCTAATGCTTTTTTCAAAGTGACCATGCCGCGATATTCGTTGTCTGAATTTTTAGGTTCCCAGTCTTCTGTTACGTTGTGGCGTCCTTTATGAATCATAAACGGGCTATCGATGATAGAATCGCAAGGCGACATATTTAGTTGTTCGATGGCAGTGGCGTAAACAAACGGCTTGAAAGTAGAGCCCACTTGACGCGCACCTTGGCCCACGTGATCGTATTGGAAATATTTGTAATTGATGCCACCTACCCAAACTTTGACGTGTCCAGTTTGCGGCTCCATTGCCATCATCCCAGCTTGTAGGAAGCTTTTATAATAGCGAATAGAATCAGTTGGTGTCATCATCGTATCTTTTTCGCCTTTCCAAGTAAAAACTTTCATTTTGGTTTTGACGCCAAACGATTTGATAATTTCCGCTTCTGATTTGTCTTGGGCTTCCATTAACTTCCAGCGAGAGGAATTTTTCATCGCTTTCATCATCAATTTCTTGGTCTCGACCTCAGAAATATTAACGAAAGGCGCATTTTTATTTTCCTTTTGTTGACTTGACAATTCTTCTTGTAAATTCGGCAAATGTTCCTTCATCGCTTCTTCTGCGTAGGTCTGCATTCGGGAATCGATGGTGGTGTAAATCTTTAGTCCATCTTTGTAAATGTCGTATTCAGTGCCGTCTGATTTTTTGTTTTCTTTCACCCAATTTTTCATAAAATCACGAAGGTATTCGCGGAAATAAGTTCCGATACCGTCGGTATGACTTTCAGGTTGAAAATGAAGTACGATGGGCTTTTTCTCTAAAATTTTCTTAGCACTTTCTTCCAAGTAGCCATTTCTAACCATTTGACCCAATACAATATTTCTTCTTTTCTGAACTTTTTCTAACCTACGCACCGGATTGTAAAGCGAAGGATTGGTTAGCATTCCAACCAACATAGCGCCTTCGTCGATGGTGAGATCACGAGGCTCTTTTCCAAAATATACTTTGGCAGCGGAACGGATTCCAACGGCAGTATTCACAAAATCGGCTTTGTTGAAATACATGGCGATGATTTCGTTTTTGGTGTATTGTCGTTCGAGTTTGATGGCAATAATCCATTCTTTGGCTTTTTGAATGATACGCAAGGGAAGGAATCGCGAGCCTTCGCCATGAAAAAGCAGTTTGGCTAATTGTTGCGTTAAAGTACTTGCGCCGCCATTGGAGCCTAATTTAATTGCCGCGCCCAATGTTCTTCTACCATCAATACCTGAGTGTTCGTAGAACCTTTCGTCTTCTGTAGATACTAATGCGTCAACTAAATGTTTTGGCAAGTCAGCGTATTTGATCGACGTTCGGTTTTCGTTGTAAAATTTACCAATGGTTACTCCATCGGTCGCAATGATTTCGGTTGCTAGGTTTGAATTTGGATTTTCAAGATCTTCAAAGGATGGCATCGAGCCAAATAATCCCCAAGAAGCAAATATGAAGAATAGAAAGATGCCACCTAAGGTATAAAAGTAGATCTTCCAAAACTTCTTTTTGTAGTAAGCAAGATCTTTTGTTGGTTGGTTGTTTTTTGTAGCTGCCATAACACTTACTCTATTTTTTCAATTCTAAATCCAACGTCTGTAATTCCCTTTAATTCTTTTACACCGCTCACTTTTCCGGTTTGACGCACCGCTTGTTTGATGTGCACTTTATAGGCGCCAGGAATGAATTTTACGCGTTCTTTATAAACCAGTTTGCTTTCCTTGATATCTGTAAAACCTTCTCCCAAAAGTGAACCGTCTGGATTTGCCATTTGATATTCTAAGGTGTCAACTAAAGTTTTTTTATTGGGCTGTTCCAAACTGACAATCAAAAACAAATTATTGAAAGGATAATCATTATTGTCTCTGATGTTAAGAAACAAATTGTACTGTTTTTTAACATCCATCGCAGGCAAATCAAAACTCACAATACTGTCTTTGTTCCAAGCGTTTCCAACGGATTTGTATTCGTCAAAAACCCTTTTTTTGTCGCATGAGACCAACGCAATTAATACTAGAAAATATAAGACGCTATTTCTTAGGTTCATTTCTATTGACAGGAATTATCTTATTACCAGCGGGGCGAGGGTTGTTGTTACCGCCATTTCCCTGAGCGGGATTAGGTTTCTTATCGCCTGATGGTTTTCTCTTTTTATTGTTCTTTTTCTTTCTGTTCGGCTGATCAAAACGGGTTAAACTCTCTTGACCCATGGCGTTGTTGAAGTCTTTTTCCGGTTCAGTGGTGATTTCTAGAGCATAATCTTCTAACGAGGAAACTTTGTTTTTAAGCTTGTTTTCTTCGATAATTTCACGGACTTGCTCTATTTTCAGCACATGCCACTGCGCAAAATTATTGGTGTAAGCAAACCACATCAATCCTTTAAAAATATCTTGCTTTTGACAAATCGCTTCGCCTTTTTCGGTGACCAGTTTGGTATCGAAACTCGGAAAATCCTGCAAAGCATCCATATAAGTGTCTAACTCATAGTTCAAGCAGCATTTCAGTTTTCCGCATTGTCCCGCCAATTTTTGTGGATTCAAAGAAAGCTGTTGGTATCTAGCCGCGGAAGTGTTTACACTTCTAAAATCAGTCAACCAGGTAGAGCAGCATAATTCTCTTCCGCAAGAACCAATGCCTCCCAAACGGGAAGCTTCTTGACGAAAGCCAACTTGTTTCATTTCGATACGAACGCTAAAAGCTTTGGCGAAATCTTTAATCAAAAGTCGAAAATCAACGCGGTCATTAGCGGTGTAATAAAACGTCGCCTTAGAACCATCGCCTTGAAATTCGATGTCAGAAATCTTCATTTCAAGTTTATGCGAAATTGCCAGTTCACGTGCGCGAACTTTCATTGGCTCTTCTTTATCGCGTGCATTCGACCAAATATCGATGTCTTTTTGAGACGCTTTTCTGTATATTTTAGTGATTTCTGGACTCGTAATACTGACTCCTTTTTTCTTCATTTGAATGCGGACCAATTCACCAGTCAAAGTTACAATTCCAATGTCATGACCTGGAGAAGCTTCAGTGGCAACGATGTCGCCAATACTTAAAGTAAGTTTTTCTGTATTTCGGTAGAATTCTTTTCGCCCGTTTTTAAAACGAACTTCTACACAATCGAAAGGCTCTTGCCCGCTAGGGAGACTCATATTGGCTAACCAATCAAAAACCGTCAATTTGTTGCAGCTATCGGTGCCGCAAGTCCCATTATTTTTACACCCTTTAGGCGCACCGCCATCAGAAGTGGAACAACTATTACATGCCATAAAACTTGAATATATATTGATCGTCGCCAAAGGCAGACTACTAGACAAAAACGTTTAGAGCGTAAAGATAGTATTTTTTGCTAAAGTTGCTAAAGTACAACAACACTAAGTTGTTCCTTTTTTTTCAATAAAAAAGCTTGTTTCGTTTTTGTAGAAACAAGCTTTTTAGATCTATTTTGATTCGATTTTATTCGATGATTTTGAATAATTTATCCGACAATCGAATGCGAAAAGGAACTTGAAAAGTAACTTTGTCACCTAAAACCGCATGGTCATTTGCCGCACCATTAACAAACAAATTTTCCAAAATCAATTCTTCATTTCCAGTACTTGGACCAGAAATTAGAATCTTCTCTCCGTTTTTCAATTCGTGATTTTCAACTAAAAATTGGGCAACGCTGGCTTTGGTAAAATAATGTTGCGCGGTACCGATCAGTACTTTTTTAAATTTAACTTTCTGCCGAATCGATGTGGGTTTTGCGGCAACAGCGAGCGCAACATCAGACAACTCGCCCGAATGTTTGAATTTTAATTTGTCGGATTTGCCTTTTCTGAAGATTTTATTGCCAACGGAAACGCCTCGACGAAGTCTGATTTGCTCATCCATAGGCAAGTGAATAATCTCTTGGCATTCCACTGAACAACAATTTTCCATGACCGCTTTGCATTCATCGCATTGAATAAACAGTAAATGGCAGCCTTCATTTTCGCAATTCGTATGATTGTCGCACGGTTTGCCACATTGATGACATTGCGACACGATATCGTCCGTAATTCGTTCACCCAAACGGTGATCAAACACAAAGTTCTTCCCAATAAATTTACTCTCTAATCCTTCTTCTTTGA
Organism: Flavobacteriaceae bacterium; assembly: GCA_947456815.1. GTDB lineage: Bacteria > Bacteroidota > Bacteroidia > Flavobacteriales > Flavobacteriaceae > Flavobacterium. The sequence continues at coordinate 45,431 of CANGTL010000009.1, read as the reverse complement.
TTTGTTTGGCGTAATTGATAATGCCGCCTTCGAGTTGATACACATTCTTAAAACCTTGGTGTTTGAAGAAGGCACTCGCTTTTTCACAACGAATTCCGCCAGTACAATACATCACGAGGTTTTTGTCTTCTTTAAAGTCTTTTAATTGCTCGTTGATAATAGGTAAACTTTCTCGAAAGGTTTCCACGTCAGGTGTTATGGCGCCTTTAAAATGACCGATTTCACTTTCGTAATGATTTCTAAAATCAACCACAATGGTATTTGGATCTTCGATGATTTCGTTGAATTCATTCGCTTTCAAATGAACACCAATGTTCGTCACATCGAAAGTTTCGTCATTGAGTCCGTCTGCTACAATTTTGTCGCGAACTTTTACGGTTAGTTTTAAAAACGAATGATCGTCTTGTTCGACTGCGACATTCAGCCGAATGTTTTTCATAAAGTCATAAACCTCTAAAGTTTCCCGAAATGCTTCGATATTTTCGGCGGGAACAGACATTTGCGCATTGATTCCTTCTTTGGCTACATACGTTCTGCCTAGGGCATCGAGTTTGTTCCATTCGATAAATAAATCGTCGCGAAATTTTTTGGGATCTTCAATTTTGGCGTACGCATAGAAAGACAAAGTAAGTCTTTGTTGGCCAGCTTCATCAATAAGCTGCGCTCTTTCTTCTGCGCTTAAAGTGTTGTACAGTTGCATGCTATAAACGTTTAAGTGAGAAATATGTGTTGAACTCTAATTGGAAGAATTCGAGGGCAAAGATAAAGTTTTACCGCAAAGCGCGCAAAGTTTTTCGCAAGGTTCGCCAAGTTTTTAAATAAAAAAAGACACAAATAAATGTGCCTTTAATAAATAATTTTTTTTGCGTTGCGCTCTCTGCGTTAATCATAGCGCGCTTTGCGGTTAAAAACTAACAGAACTCTTCGTAAGCCTCTTTCAAGTTCTCCGCGATCAACTCCGCTGGGCGACCTTCAATGTGATGGCGCTCTAACATGTGCACCAATTCTCCGTTTTTGAACAAAGCCATACTCGGCGATGACGGAGGGAAAGGAAACATATGTTGTCTGGCGGCATCTACGGCATCTTTATCAACACCGGCAAAAACCGTCACTAAATGATCTGGTTTTTTAGCACCATCTAAACTCATTTTTGCTCCTGGACGCGCGTTTCTAGCAGCACAACCGCAAACAGAATTCACGACCACTAATGTAGTTCCTTCTAATTTCAAAGCATTTTCTACGGCTTCTGCGCTATATAATTCTTGGAAACCAACTTCAGAAAGTTCGTTTCGCATGGGTTTAACCATTTCTTCTGGATACATAATTTTGATATTTGATTTTATACTATTCAATTTCCGAAGGCAAAGATAAACAGATTTCTAAAGGTTCTATTTAAAGAAATCATAAAGATTTGTTATCCAATCATAGATTTTTAGGGCGTTACCCCGATTTGAAAAATGGCGTTGCAAAGTAATCTCGTGCTAATCGGGGTCGGGCTTTCCGCACTCGTTTTTTTGCTCTATTGCATGCCGCAAAAAGAACTCAGACAAATGCTACAATCCCTAACGCAGACCTGCAATTATGCGAAACAACGCTTTAATAAAAAGCCCTTTCGGACATTTCCAAATGACTTGTAAATCTTCCCAAACGGAAGTCTCTTCATCGAGGAATTTAAAAATTAACGAAGCTTTTCCTTTTTGAAACAAAGAAGAAAAAATAGCGGCGCCTTTTTCGTTGTGTTTCTCTAGAATGTCTAAAAGCAACAAGTCGTAAAACCAAAATCGATCTTTCTGATGAAATTGACGAAAGTCTTTTTCCGTCGCCAAAAAAGAGACTAACAATTTAGATTTCTTAATCGTATTTTTAAAAGTAAATCCTGTACTAGCCTTCGTCCAACCGCCAGCAGAACCAATATTGATGACGTTTTTGCTGTTGTTTTTCCAAAACGAATAACAGGTCATGGGAATATTGCCATGTTCCTTTTCGATGATTTGATAGTCGGAAATGCAGAGTTGCTCGATGTAATCTTTAATAGCATTTTCATATTCGCTTTTCTCCAGCAAATCTTTCGAGAACAAAGTGTATTCGATCAACGCTTCGTTTGATGAAAAAGGCAACACATACATAAAGCGTGTATTTCCTTTTTGTGCCACAGAAAAATCCATAAAAGTCGCGCAATTATCAGTAAACACAGCTTCTTTGCTTTTGATAAACCAACCTATAAAATGTTGTTGCAACAAAGGAAATCGCGATTGGTTTTTGACAATTTCAGGATTATAAATAGCGTTGATGATTCTGTTGCATGTAAATGATTGTGATTCGGTTTTCACTAAACAATGCGCGCCGAGTTCTTCAAAATCGGTCACTTTTTGTTGCAAGAAAGTGATGTTGGGTTCTTTTGAAATCAGCTCAAAAGTAGATTTGTAAAAATCTAAACCTTTCAACATGAAATAGGAATATGGATTCAACTCCATTTCCTTTTCGAGCACGGCATTTTTGAAAAGTGCTTTGGGCCATTTCTTATTAATCAAGTCTGGAAACGAAGCTTCTTTTTCCCACAAACACCAAGTTCTGTCGTTGGTTTTTTTAGCATCTTGGTCGAGAAGCAAAATCGATTGGTTTTTGAATTTTCCAGAAACTATCATTTCACGAACCGTCATCAAAGTCGACAATCCGGTTCCGGTGAAAATATAATGATAGTGTTGCATGTTACATTCTAAATGAAAACCCAAAAGCGCAATAGTAATCAGGCGCCAATTCGGTTAGCCCGACACCCGAGGACAAATCTAGCATAAAATCGTTTGTAATCAAATAAGTAATTCCACCGTCAAAACTGTGATTGGCGGTTTGTTTTTGTGGAGCGAACCCAAATAGTTCGATATAAGAGCCAAGCTTTTCAGTAATGGCACAACCTGTCGTAAGCGTGTAAATGAAAGTAGGTTCAGGAGTAATGCCATCCCATTCGCTCCCTAAATTATAGCTCAAAGAAAATCGCTCCGATAAGGTATGTTGCATGACAAAACGGAATTCAGGCGCATAAAATTCGGTTTTATATGGCGTTGATGCAGCATTTGGAATGGACATATGTCCAATAATAGAAGTTTTAGGAAAAATGCCCTTTTCTTCTGCAATTTTTATTTTGCAACCTATTAATATCGGATTAATTCCAGATGTCTGCTGGTCAAAGTCTTTGTCAACGGCAACTTCAGTAATCAAACGCAACTCGAAATTTTCATTGACTCCGTATTTCCACAAAGCAGTAGGCAAAGCCAATGAAGTGCTGTTGGGTTTGTTTTTCTGGTAGGTAAAACCCGCTTCCAATTGAAACATTCCTTTCGGAACTAAGGAAGGCGTTTCGGTTTGATCTGGACGATCCGCTTGAATGGGTTCTACTTGCTGCGCAAATGTTCCATAAGAAAACAAAGCAACGAAAAGGAGCAAAGAATAGTTCATTATTACAAATTTTTAGACAAAGCTAAAAAATTATTTACCCAAATCAAATTAAATTTTATATTTGCTAAAAATTAGGTTATGAGTAAATCATTAGAAGAGGTAAACCAATCGGTTCCTACTCAAAACAAAACAACAGTTTTTCGAAAAATTCTCGCCTTTTTTGGTCCGGCCTATTTGATTAGCGTCGGCTATATGGATCCCGGAAACTGGGCTACCGATATCGCTGGTGGAAGTCAGTTTGGCTACGCTTTGTTATGGGTTTTACTGATGAGTAACATCATGGCGTTGCTCTTACAAAGTTTAAGCGCTCGATTGGGAATCGTAACCCAGCGCGATTTGGCGCAAGCTTCTCGCGAAACGTATTCAAAATTCATCAACTATATTCTCTACTTTTTAGCAGAAATTGCGATTGCCGCTTGTGATTTGGCAGAAGTGCTCGGAATGGCAATTGGATTAAATTTACTGTTCGGTATTTCACTCATCGATGGCGTTATAATCACTGTTTTAGATACTTTTTTACTGCTGTTTTTAATCAATAAAGGCATGCGGAAAATGGAAGCATTCATTATTGTGCTCGTCGCCATTATTGGTTTTTCTTTCATTTTTGAAATGATATTTGCCCAACCGGAATTGCCTAAAGTTATCTACGGATTGATTCCATCGCTACCCAATGAAACAGCTTTATATATTGCGATTGGAATAATAGGAGCAACGGTAATGCCGCACAATTTATACTTACATTCCTCATTGGTGCAAACGCGAAAATTCGACCGAAGCAAAGCTGGCATCAAGCAAGCTTTAAAATACAACTTCATCGATAGTACTATCGCACTAAACTTAGCCTTCTTTATCAATGCAGCCATCTTAATTTTAGCCGCTGCCACATTCTATAAAAACGGCATGTATGAAGTGGCCGAAATTCAAGATGCGTATCGGTTTTTAGAACCGGTTTTAGGCAATAAATGGGCGCCAATATTGTTTGCAGTTGCCTTAATAGCAGCTGGTCAAAGTTCAACGATTACCGGGACTTTAGCAGGTCAAATCGTCATGGAGGGTTATTTAAATTTACGTATTCAACCATGGGTTCGTCGCATCATCACACGACTCATTGCGATTGTTCCAGCCGTAATCGTGATCTTGGTTTATGGCGAAAGCGTGACCGGAAAAATGCTGATCTTAAGTCAAGTGATTTTGAGTTTGCAACTCGGCTTTGCAATTATCCCTTTGATCCATTTCGTCAGCGACAAATCGAAAATGAATGGGTTTCACATTGGCAGAGCCACTCAAATTGCGGCGTGGATTATTGCCAGTATCATTGTTTCCTTAAATGCCAAACTCGTTTTCGATGAAATCACCGGCTGGTTAGAAACAACAGAGAACCCAACTATTTTATGGTTAACCGTCGTGCCTTTGGCGATTGGCTTTCTAATTTTACTGCTCTATATTGTCTTTAAGCCGCTGTTGACAAAAGCCAAAACAACTATAGATAACCATTCTCCGCATACTATTGCATTGAAGTTTTCTCATTTTGAGAGCAATGCTAAGAAGAATATTGCCGTGACAGTCGATTTCTCAAATGCCGATGAAAAAGCGCTGCAACATGCGATAGATTTAGGAGGAAAAGAAGCCAATTACACCTTGATTCACGTTGTCGAAACGGTTGGTGCCATGATGTACGGAAAGGATGTCAGCGATCACGAAACCACGATCGACGAAGCATTGTTGCTAGAATATGTCCAAATGTTAACCGAAAAAGGTTACCAAGTCGTTTCAAAATTAGGCTTTGGAAAACCTGGGAAAAGCATTGCAAAAATAGTCAATGAAGGTGATTTTGATATTCTAATTATGGGAACACACGGGCATCATACATTCAAGGATTTGATTTTCGGGACAACCGTTGATCAGGTCCGTCACGAAATCAAAATTCCGTTGTTTATTATTAAAAATTAGGAGCTGATACCTGCTGTTCGTTCTATCTTTTTTGTTTTATCAGCCCGAGCGTAGACCACTAACTTTTTCTAGAACAAAAAAGGATGCCACTGCCATCAGGGCTAGCGTTCTGTCATATTTAGAATCCCAAATCCAAAATCTAAAATCCCAAATCAAAATGACCTTATCCGAAGAAAATTACCTCAAAACCATCTACCATCTTACGGCAGTTTCAGAAGCTGAAGTGAGCACCAACGCCATTGCTGAAAAAATGGAGACAAAAGCATCTTCGGTAACAGACATGCTAAAGAAGCTAGCGGATAAAGACTGGATTCATTATAAAAAATATCAAGGCGTTTCCTTGACTGAAAAAGGGCAACTAGCCGCCAAAATGATTGTTCGTAAGCACCGTTTGTGGGAAGTTTTTCTAGTTGAAAAATTGAATTTCCCTTGGGACGAAGTACACGACATAGCCGAACAATTAGAACACATCAAGTCGGAGCAACTCATCAACAAATTAGCAAGTTTTCTTGGGAATCCAAATAAGGATCCACACGGAGATCCTATACCCGACAGCGAGGGAAATATCATCGCAATCGAGAAAGTGTTGCTATCTGAACTTTTACCTCATCAAACCGGAATTTGCGTTGGTGTTAAAGATTCTTCAGCGGCGTTTCTAAAATATCTCGATACGAATAAGATTGCTTTAGGTTCTGAGATCACTTTGCTTTCAAAAGAAGATTTTGATTTGTCTTCAAAAATTAGCCTTGATAAAAAAGAAATGGTAATTTCGAATAAGATTGCAAGTAATCTTTTTGTAAAGTTGACTTAATTATTTTCAAATTAGCCCAATGAAAAACACACTATTTCTTTTTTTGCTAACGATTATGACTTTTTCTGTGCAGGCGCAAAAACACAAAAAAGGAAAAAAACTAGTAGATTTTACAATTACTCAAAGTAAAACGGTAAAAGCAAAAGGAACGCAACTTGTTCTGAAACAAGTAATTTCAGATGCGCGCTGTCCCGAGGGATTGAATTGTGTTTGGGCAGGCGAGGCGCAAGTGCTTTTGTCAATTTATCAAAACAAAAAATGGATTGACGAAGAAATAATCACTTTCTCTCCAAAAAAAACAGAAGTTAATAAAGAATGGTTGGCTAAAACATTAGCCATTCCAATTACTAAGATAAAATCTATTCGATTGGTTCCTTACCCGAAAGACAGCATCAAAATTAACCCCAAAGACTATTGTATTAAAGTAGAAATTGCTAAGTAATCTACTGACATCCGCAATCGTCCTTGCCACAGTTTTTCTTTGATTTCTTTTTCCAAAAGAACTTTCTGACCAAAAAGCCAACAGCAAAACCTAGGATAATATAAACTGCAATTTCTTGAAAATTCATTGCTTAAAGGTATGACTTTAATTGTCCTAAAGTTTATAATTTAACACCTATGCTCATAAAGAAAGTTCGCGCATCATTGGGCAAAATTCCTGGGCCAGGATAACCACCCGCTCTTCTGGTTGCGTAAATAGTATTCGATAAATTATTGACTCCGCCACGAACATTAAACTTCTCAAGAAATCTATATTCCATCGAAAGATCATACACAGAATAACCGTCAAGTTTTCCAGTGACACCATTTGCAGAAGGAGTTTTTGTGTTGTTTGCATCTGTATAAACAAGTCCTGTTCTTCTGTTTTGAATCGTTGATGAAAAGTTTCTAAAACTCCAAGTGATACCAAAATTGTGAATATAACGAGGCGCATTTTCAACACGATTGCCTTTTAAATTACTTTCAGTAAGTACAATTGTTGGCGCAGTTCCTGAAGTTTTAGTGACTCTAAAATCATCATAGCGTGCGTCAATAAATGACATCGTTGTAAATAATTGAAGGTCTCCGATTTGTTGATTCACTTTCAAGGCTTTGGAAATATTCAAATCCACAAAACTTTCAATTCCTTTATGTATTGTTGTTCCGAGATTGGTTCTAAACTGATAAGTTCTTGGCGTTGGATCATTGACAATTTTTTGAATCAATCCGATTTTATTGTTGTAATTCAGATAGAAACAGCCAACGTCGAAGTTAATCCAACCCAACAAATTTCCACGATAACCAAAATCGGCATTAAATCCATCAGCGTCTTTCAAGTCTGGATCAATCACGTCATTAGTAGTTGGCGGCGTGATATCAGAAAACAGGACGGGTCGAAACGCTTGGGAGAAATTAGCATAAAAATTAGTTTTGTGGAGTTTATATTCAATTCCGATTCCCATCAGGATTTTGTTTCTACTCAAGCTTTCTGGCGTTACATTTATATCGTTTCCACTAGTGTTGATACCAAATCGTCCATCGATAGATGATTTGATGTTTTCAAAACGAATTCCTGGAGTCACACTCAGATTATTACTGATTTTAAATTGATTCTCTGCAAACAAGGCAATATTGTTTGTTTGAAAGTCTAAGTCGCGAGAAAAACGACCGTCAATTTCTAAATCAAAATCAGATGCTGTTGTTCCTTTGCCTTGGTTTTTCCTTGTGGTTTTGGCTTGATAAAGTCTCGCTCCAAAAGCCAAATTCTGATTTTGTTTTCCAAGCTTGTAAGTGAAAATACTGCGAGTTTCTATTCCCAAATTTTTGTAATAATCACGATCTACTTGGCGGTTGGCGTAGTTATTCGTGGTCGAGCTTATCGCATCAGGAGTATTTGGTGTTGCAGTAAATCCAACGCTGTTTCGCTCGCCAATTAGCCCGAATAATTTGGTATTTAGAGTCAGATTAGAAGACAGTTTGGTATCTAAAATTAAAGCTGCTACATTCCAAGGTGTTCCAAACCAATTTCGTTCTCGCAATGATTGTCTCGGATTGTCTTTAAATTGAGCATCGGTTAAGCCACCAGCTTGTTGCATTTCATAATCCATGTTGGTGTATTCTAGCGATAATTTGGTTTTGGGCGAAAATTGGTAAGCAAAATAGGCATGAGAATTTCGCACTTCATATCCGCTGTTTTCTCGCCAACCTTTTCCAGATCGTGAGTGATTATATATGTAGTAAGAAAATTTGTTTTTAGTTCCACCAATGGCATTGTACGAGCTCATCAATCCGTACCTTCCGATTGTGTTTTGGGTTTCGAAAGAGAATGGTTTTTCCGTTTCTCTTTTTAGAACATAATTTAACATTCCTCCAAATTGAGAACCGAATTGTAAAGAGGCGCCACCGCGAACCAATTGAATGGCTTCGACCGCTTCTAAAGGTGGATTGTAATAAGCTTCAGGATATCCAAAAACATCAGAAGAAATGTCGTAGCCGTTCTGACGGGTATTGAGTTCCCAGCTTCTATTAGGGCTTAAGCCTCGCACGCCCACATTAATTTGAATTCCAGACCCTTCATTTTCCCAAACGGAAACGCCAGGGACTTTTGAAAATACTTCGCGAGCATTATTAGTGGTAAAATTGGCATTGATATTCGACATTCGAATGACTTCGTTTTTCTTTCCGGAAAAGAGCACATTATTTTCTATTTCATGCAGTCGTTCTGGAGTTTGTTGTTTTACAGTGATGGTAACCGTTGAAAGTTTCTTAACAGTGTCATTTAAGGCAAGATCATAAAGATCTTCTTGGGCAATTAATAAGGAAGAAATGAAAGTAAAGACGGCGGAAAAAAGTAGTTTCATAATCGTTTAGCGAATAAAATTTTGGCAAATATAAACGCTAATTCTTATTTAGACAAATTAAAAATAATAAAATTTAAATTTTGACTTGTGTTATGGTAAATTCAGATAATATATGCTATTATTTTATAACTTGATACGCCAGTAAAGCTACAACATAGGCCAAACTACTCATAAAAATAAGTTGTGCCAACGGCCATTTCCATGAGTTGGTTTCTTTTTTGGTTATCGCTAAAGTGCTAGCGCACTGCATAGCAAAGGCATAGAAAAGCAACAATGAAACTCCAGAGGCAAAGTTGAATACTTTTTTGCCGGTTATAGGGTTGATTTCTGCTTGCATTTTGTTTTTGATAGTACTTTCGTTGTCGGTATCTCCCACGCTGTAAATGGTTGCTAAGGTGCCAACAAAAACTTCACGAGCGGCAAATGAACTAATTACAGCAATTCCTATTTTCCAATCGTATCCAAGTGGTGAAATCACGGGCTCGATGGATTTGCCCATCAAACCAATATACGAGTTCTCCAATTTTTGAGAAGCCACTTCATTGTCTAATTGAATATGAGATATTGCTTCTTTAGCATGTTTTTCTTTGATGAGGTTTTCGGCATTATTAAATTCTTCACCTGGTCCATTAGATGCTAAAAACCACAATACAATTGAAATCGCTAGAATAATTTTACCAGCGCCAAACACAAATGCCTTGGTTTTTTCTATCACGTTTATGAAAACATTTTTAAAAAGTGGTAGTTTGTAATTTGGCATTTCAATGACGAAATACGTTTTGCCTTTTATTTTCAACACTTTATTTAATAGGTACGCTGAAAAAATCGCAGAGCCAAATCCTATAAGATACAACAACATTAATGTCAATCCTTGTAAGTTAATAATTCCCAATACATACTGATCCGGAATGACTAATGCAATTATAATCGCATAAACAGGTAATCGCGCGGAACAAGTTGTAAATGGCGTCACCAAAATGGTGATGAGGCGTTCTTTCCAGTTTTCGATATTTCGTGTCGCCATAATCGCCGGAATAGCGCAAGCAGTGCCTGAAATTAATGGCACGACACTTTTTCCAGAAAGCCCAAATCGACGCATGATTTTGTCCATCAAGAACACCACGCGACTCATATAACCACTTTCTTCAAGAATCGAAATAAACATAAATAGAAAAGCAATTTGTGGAATGAAAATCAAAATCCCACCGATACCCGGAATAATGCCTTGCGCAATTAAATTTGTCAAAACGCCAGAAGGTAATTTCTCGCTTGCCAAAGCACTTAAGTTGGCAAAAGCACTATCTATGGCATCCATCGGGATTTTAGACCAATCAAAAATAGATTGGAAAATTACCGATAGAATCAAAAAGAAAATCACGTAACCCCAAAATTTATGGGTCAAAACACGATCGAGTTTGCTTCGAAAATCTTTTGCATTGGCGGTATCAATTTGCTGTCCTTCTTTCAAGACATCATTGATAAACTGATAGCGTTTGATTGTTTCTTTTTGTTGCAAGCGTTTTAGATCAGCATGTGATTTAGTGAAAGAACCTCGAATTTCATTTCGATCAAGATTTAAGAAGTTAACGTCTTGCGTAATTACTAACCAAAGTTTGTACAATAACTGATTTGGGAAAGTTTTGCGTAGATTTTCAAAATAAACAGGATCAATCGAAGAGGCATTTAAGCATGGCGCTGTTGAAATGGATTTGTACTGGACGATTAGATTTTTTAATTCTTCAATTCCAAGCCCTTTGCGCGAGCTAACTAATGCTATTTTGGTTTTTAGCTTTTCTTCTAATAATGGAATATCGAGCGAAATTCCCTTATATTTCATTCTGTCTGCCATATTAATGACCAGAATCGTTGGGATTTCAAGGTCTTTAATTTGGGTAAAAAGAAGTAAATTTCTCTTTAGATTTTCAACATCGGTAATCAAAAGCGCTACGTCTGGAAATAGCTTGTCATTCCTATTTAATAATAACTCGATAACAACATTTTCATCAATTGAACTTGCATTTAGACTGTATGTTCCAGGTAGATCTAGAATGTTGGCTTTGATGTTATTGGGTAATTTGCAGAATCCGATTTTTTTTTCAACGGTGATACCTGGATAATTCCCCACTTGTTGGTTGAGACCTGTAAGCTGATTAAATACGGAAGTTTTTCCAGTATTTGGATTTCCAATTAAGGCAACATTGATGTTTTGTTTACTTTTCATAAAACATCTTTTTTCAAAAGAGTGACTTCAATTTCGCGCGCAGTTTCCAAGCGAATTGCGAGATGACAACCGTTAATATTCAGGTATAATGGATCGCCAAAAGGAGCTATTTGAAGTAACTCGACTACATTTCCTGGCAAGCAACCCATTTCCAACAACTTTAATGGAACGGATTCTACGTCAAAAGCTTCGATACGTGCTTTTTCCCCTTTTTTTAAACTGGAAATGGTAGTTTTCAAATCTTATTTAGATTGAATTAAGATTGCAAAAGTAAATATAAAAATAGAATCATCAGGCATATATTACTAATAAAAGTTGTACTTTATTCTTGCGTAAGCAGCCAATTGACATCATCAATTAGCCTTTGAATTTCTGCTTTTTTGGTTCCGTCATAAAAACCTCGAACTCGTCTTTTTTGGTCTACCAATACAAAGTTCTCAGTATGAACCATATCGTATATTTCAGAAGGTTTTCCCAGCTTTACCGCTAGATATGATTTTCTTGCCATCGTATAAATCGCTTTCTTATCACCTGTAACAAGATTCCATTTCTTATCATTTACACCTTTCTTGATGGCGTATGCTTTTAGTACTGGTACCGAATCATTTTCGGGAAAGACAGTGTGTGATAGCAACATAACCTTCGGATTATTTGCAAATGCTTTTTGTACATCAACCATATTGGTGGTCATAATCGGACAAATAGAACCGCAAGTGGTAAAGAAAAAATCTGCCACATAAATTTTTCCTTCGTAGTCTTTTTGCGTAACTGTTTTTCCATTTTGATTCGTAAATCTAAAATCGGCGATAGTGTGATATTTTTGAACATACTGCACCGTGCTGTCAACCAGCTCAGGATTAACATCGGCGGGATTAAATATAGGCAATGTTTTTTTGGGCTTTAAAGCTTGGTAAAACAAGAAAATAATAATGATGGAAAACACTGTCATGATTCCGAAGAAGATTCGGAATTTTTTTAAGAAATCGAGCATAGTAATAATTTGTAACAAAAGTAATAATTCAAGACATATACGCTTTCAATTTAACAGTATCTTATTTTCATTTGGGACTTTAAAATTATTTAAGTTAGTTTTACTCCCAACTAAAATCTTCCTTATGAATACACAAACTAAAAATTATTTTCTGCTGTTGATGATGTTGCTACTTGGCTCCACGTTCGTTAATGGACAAACAGAGAAAAAGAAAACAAATCCAGGAATTAATGTTTCTGACATGGATCAAAAAGTTAAACCAAACGACGATTTTTATCGCTATGTAAATGGCGCTTGGTTAGACAAAACTGAAATTCCCAGTGACAAAACTTCTTATGGAAGTAGTTATATTCTATTTGAAAAAACAGAAAAAGACGCGCTGAATATTTTGAAAGACGCGGTTAATAATCCTAAATACACAGCTGATTCCGACCAAGGGAAGACAGTAACTTTTTATAAGTCCATTATTGATACAGTTTCTAGAAATGCACAAGGAATTAATCCAATTAAAAAGTATTTGGAGAAAATCAACGCGATTAAAAACAACGAAGACCTACTCAAACTAATGATTGAAATGGAACCTATTGGCGGCATTGGATTTTTCTCAATAGGAATTGGCGCCGACGATAAAGACAGTAATAAGAATTCGGTTAATTTGATGCCCGGGAGATTGGGTCTGCCGGATCAAGACTACTATATTTCGGAAGAGAAAGATATGAAAGAAAAACGCGAAAAGTATGTCACGCATTTGGCTAAGATGTTTGCTTTCTTTCAAGATGATACACCTGCAAATAATCTCATCAAAGCTCAGAAAGTACTTGATCTCGAAATAGAAATGTCCAAACCGAGACTCAATAGAGTCGAGCGCAGAGACGGTAGAAAACAATACAATCCAATGACGCTGCCAGAATTACAAAAAATGGTTCCAGCTGTTAATTGGGTAGATTATTTTTCAGGATTAGGATTCAAAAAAATCGACACCATCATCGTATCACAACCCCTCTATATGCAAGCTTTGCAAACGATTTTTGCTTCGAATAAAGTGGAAGATTGCAAGCAATATATGCGATGGGCATTGTTGAATAGAACTGCAGGTCAATTATCAAACAAGATTGGTGAGGCAAATTTCGATTTTTATGGAACAACTTTAAATGGAATTTTGAAAAGGAGACCACTCGAAGAACGTGCATTACAAACGGTGAATAATTCTATTGGTGAGGCATTAGGTAAGTTATATGTAGACAAAATGTTCCCGCCAGAAGCTAAGGCTAAAGCGGAGAAAATGATTCAAAACGTTATAGCGGCATACAAAGTTAGGATTAATGCTCTTACATGGATGTCCGCAGCAACAAAAGTAAAGGCAATTCAAAAACTGGATAAGCTAATTATCAAAATTGGTTATCCAGATAAATGGGAAGATTATGCCTCATTAAATATAAAAGCTGCAAACGAAGGCGGTGGTTATTTTGAAAATGTCAATGCCATTTCATTATGGAGTTTCAATGATGATATGCAAAAATTAGACAAACCGGTTGATAAAACAGAGTGGTTTATGTCGCCACAAACCGTAAATGCTTATTACAATCCATCGTATAACGAAATTGTTTTTCCTGCTGCAATCTTACAAACCCCATTTTACAATTATCAAGCAGATGAGGCTGTGAATTATGGCGCAATCGGTGCTGTTATCGGGCATGAAATTTCACACGGATTTGATGATTCCGGGGCGCGTTACAACGCTGACGGAAATCTAGTTGACTGGTGGACAGAAGAAGACTTGAAACAATTTGAAGCACTTGGAGCTTCGTTAGCGGATCAATATAGCGCGGTGGAAGTATTGCCTGGTGTAAATGTAGATGGGAAGTTTACTTTGGGCGAGAACATAGGAGATTTAGGTGGTGTGAACGCAGCTTACGACGGATTGCAAATGTATTTGAAATCGCAACCCAAGCAGCCGCTGATTGACGGTTTTACTCCTGAACAGAGATTCTTTATTTCTTGGGCTACGGTTTGGAGAAGCAAATCTAGGGAAGAGGCTTTAAAAACACAAGTAAAAACAGATCCGCATTCGCCGGAGCAGATCAGAGGTTATTTACCGTTATTGAATGTTGATGCTTTTTATAAAGCGTTTGACATTAAACCTGGAGATAAAATGTATCTCGCTCCAGAAAAGCGAGTGAAAATCTGGTAAAATCATAAACGAAAACCCCGTCAATACTGATGGGGTTTTTGTTTTATTTCAATAGATATTCTTCCATAAATCGAATGACAGCCAGTCTTTGAAAATCAACATTGGGTTTCCTTTTAAAACCATGTCCTTCATCGATGGCTTCTAAATACCAGACAATATTTCCGTTACTTTTCAATTTATCACGCATTTGAGTTGCTTCAGAAAGTGGCACTCTTGGGTCGTTTTTTCCTTGAATAATAAAGATAGGCTTCTTGATCTTGTCGACATTGTTGATGGGCGCAATTTTTTCCATGAACGCAGACATTTCTGGAATTCTTTCGTCGCCATATTCTACTCTTCGTAAATCACGACGGTAGTCTTCCGTGTTTTTTAAGAATGTATTGAAGTTGGAAATACCTACCACATCTATAGAGCATTTAATTCGATCCGCATAATGAAAAGCCGTTGCTAGCGACATGTAACCGCCATAACTTCCGCCCATAATCATAATTTTATCTTTGTCAAGTTCTGGCTGTAAGGCAATCCAATCTAGTAATGCGCCAATATCTTTCACAGAATCTTCTCGTAAATACCCATTGTCTTTGGTTAAAAATGTTTTTCCAAAACCGGAGGAACCTCGAACATTGGGAGCGATAAGTGCCACGCCCATTTCGTTAGTGTAATAATTATTGGCACCTAAAAAAGAAGCCATTGATTGCCCTTCTGGACCGCCATGAATATTGATTACGACTGGTCTTTTTCCTTTAAACTTTGTAGAAGCGGGATAATAAAATCCAGTAATGGTTAGTTTGTCAAAAGATTTCCATGAAATAGCTTTGGGTAAGGAAATGTCTGATTCTTGAATTTGACCCAATTCGCTTTTAGTCCAGCGGGTAATTTCTCCAGTTTTCAGCACCAACTTGAATACGTCTGAAGCTGATTTTGCAGTAGATTGCGTAAAGAAAATAGCGGAATCATCAGAAGTAAATCGCATGGAACTAAGTAAACCTGGAGGTAAACTTTTGACTTCATTGAATAATTTTGTAGCAGTGTCCATGATATACATCTTGCTAGAGCCCGCCTCGTTGGTGGTGAAAACCAAAGTTTTTTGATCTTCTGAAAGCGTATAATTTTGAACATTCCAAGGAATAGAATTCGTGTAAAATGTAAATTTTTTCGTCGTTAAATCAAATGTTCCCAAACGTTCAAACTCATTGTCTTTATCAGACATAAGCCAAATTTCATTGTTATTTTTTGAAAAACTGGCGCCACTTTGCAATATATTCGGCGTTTTTCTATCGGTTACTTCCGTAAGTTTTCCCGTTTCAATTTCTAACAACCAAACATAAGATTCATTCGCGGAAATGGACTCTCTAATAAGTAATTTTGAAAAGTCAGAGGAAATGTCAGAAATACCCCAACCGCCGCCTTTTACCTCCAATACTAACTTCTCGCTAGCAGGATTTTCGGGATCCAAAAAATAGATGTCGCGATCTTTACCATTTCGCTTGGTTGATGAATAATAAAACCCTTTTCCGTCTTTGCGCCAAGTAACACCGCCGTTTTGCGATCGGCCGCCAGGAGTTAACATGGTTGATTCGAGTGTTTTTAAGTCGAGTTTATACAATTGTCCAAATTCATTGCCACTTGCGTCAGCCGAATAAATCAAATATTCCCCTTTTGTAGGTTCAAAAACAGCATTGCTAATAGGTTCGTCAAAAAAGGTAATTTGAGTTCGGTCGCCTAGCGGTTTTTTTACGTGATGCAATTGTGGTGTCGCTCCGAAACGTGTTGAAACAACAATTTCATTGGTAATGGGATGTACCGCTGCCAATGTTGCGCCTCGTGCTTCTGTGTACTTTTTTACTTTGTTTGCCAAGTCTTTCGAAATTTCCGGAATGTTTTCTGTAATCAAGTTCTCATTGGGAGCAACAGCATCTTTCTTTTCTTGTGCAAAGGCAGAAGTTGAACTTAAGATGACCAACAGTAAAGTGTATTGAAATAGTTTCATAATAGTGAAAAATTAAATTGGATTTGTTTTTTTTCTCAGCGCTAAATTGACCAAATATAATCCAACAAGTACGATAAATCCGCCGCTGGCGATATACATAGTTAAGGGTTCATTGAATATAATTGCACCTAATATCACAGCGACAACAGGATTAATGTAAGCATAAATACTATTGATTTCCGCGGGCAGTTTTTGTAAGGCATATATAAACGCGATAAAAGTCAAGACAGAACCAATAATCACTAAATACGCAATCGACCACCATGAATTGGAAGGAATATCAGTTAAAGGAATCGTGTTTCCAGTGGCGCCAATAACCGCGAATAACGATAAGCTCGAAATGAGCATCTGCAATCCCAAACTAAAATATGGATTAAAACTCGCTGCTTTTTTCTTTGTGTATAAAGTGCCAAATGCCCATGTAAGCGTCGCGATTAAAGACAAAAAAATACCAAAACTAAAATTTGGATCGAGAAAGTCTTTCAAATGTTCATAGAAAATAATACAGACGCCAAAAAAGCAAGTGGCAATTCCAAATACCGCTTTTGAATTTAGTTTTTCACCTCGGAAATACATAATGATGACAATCCAAATCGGGAAAATTGCACCAAGAATAGCACCTAATCCGCTACTGATATATTTGATTCCCCAGGTACTCAATCCATTACTCAACACAAAATTGAGTAAACTTAAAATAAGAATCGTTCGCCACTGCTGCCGTTTGGGCCAAGGTGTTTTTTTAATGAGAAAGTAACCTACGTACAGAATTCCGCCGAGAAATTGTCTAATCGCTACAAGCTGCATGGGAGGCATGTGTTTCACGCCTTCTTTTGAGGCAATCCACGTGGTTCCCCAGAAAAAACTTACCCAGCACAAGGCGAGAATTGGCAATCCGATGGCGTCAATTTTTGACGAAACCGCTTTTTTTATCTTTGCTCTCAAATCAAAGTGGGTTTATTTTGAATTCGTATTTAAGAACATTTTGAACTTTATCACTTGAAATAGTTTTCCCACTTGAAATAGAATCAACATCAAATTCTGGCAAATCTAAGTTCATCTCAAGGGCTTTTTGCGAATAATATTCTTTCCTTGAAGGATGAAAAGGGGTCACAGCATTAAAAGTTTCATCCCAACAATCTTGTTCAATAATACTAGAGATGATTCCGATACAATCTTCTAGGTGAATAAGATTAATTGGTGCGTCAGGATTTTCAATGTTTTTTCTTCCAGCTAAGAAATGAATAGGATGTCGATCTTCTCCGATTAATCCACCGAAACGAACAACTGTAGTTTGAAAATTAGCGTTGTCTTTTAATAAGAACTCCGAGGCTAACAATTGCCTTCCGCTTTCAGTAGCAGGTTCATGAACAGAGTCTTCCGTTACTTGGTGATCGACATCTCCATACACAGAAGTTGAACTCACAAAAATTACTTTTGAAACACTTGATTTTTCTATATTCGGAATTAGTACTTGAATTTTTGAAACGAAATCGTCCTTTTCGACCCCACGAAGTTTAGGCGGAATATCAATAATTAATACGTCAGAGTTGTCTAATAACGCGGAAATTGGACCATCAATTTCTTTGGAAGAAATAGCAATTTTATATGGAATAATATCAGAACGCTGTAGTAATGTCAGTTTGTCGACTGAAGTAGTTGAGCCTTTAACTGCACATCCATATTGAATTAACTTTCGTGCCAATGGTAGACCCAGCCAGCCACAACCTAAAATACTGATTTGTGTCATTTTGTTTTTAATGTATCAATATTTTGTGTGGTGCTGTCTTTGGCGATTATCATATTTGTGGTTGGCAAGACTGTTTTTGGCGCACTGGGTATTGTCGGTCTAATTTTTTGTTTTATCACTACCGCATCAGTAAGAACAAATGGTGTTGGCATCATCCAGTTTTCTCGAGGACTCATTTTAAAGACTGGATTGTACATCAAGTCAAACGAACTCTCGAGCAAATCCATGTCCAAGGCCGTATTTTTCGGAATACAGAAATCCAAAAGCAGTGGCTCATTGTCTACTACATAATAGCTTAGTACTCGACACGATGTTCTTTTGTACAAATCGGTTTCTTGATCAAGCGATTTTGCTCCATTTGCTTTAAGATGGTAAATATTCATGTTTTCATTCGCCAATATATCATATCGATTCACAAAACGATTCGGTGAGATCTTAATTTTGAAGTAACGGAAACTTCCAACAACAGAATCTCTAATAAATGAAATGGAAGGCCGAGCAATTGATTTTATAGGCGCTTTAGCGGTATAAGTGATTCCAGAATTGTATTTGCTAAACAAATCATCAAATAAATTTTTTGAATTTTCCTTTGGATTGTTGCCTAAGTACTGTTTGGTCCATGTATCTAAATTTGTGTCGTAAGTCAACCACTTAGCTTGATTCTTATCAGCATCTAAAACATAAAGTAAACTATTAGGTTTGTTTTGTTTTCTCGTATAATCCGAAGAAAAATGAGCGGCTACTAAGAATGCAAGTGACACTAGAAAGAAAAATGCTGCCCATTGTTTCTTATTGGGAAAAGCACCGAAAACGGGAAGTAGAAGTGCAAACACTAGCACTAATAGCGCGGTGCTACCTGCTAACATTTTTAAACCTAATCCGATTGGGAATTGTATTACAAAGGGTAGAAAAATAAATATAGCAGGTAAAAGGAATATCAAATTGAAGAATAGACTTGTTTTTTGTGTAAGTACAAAATAGGCTAGCATCAATATACTAAAACAAACGGGTATGACAAAAAACCCGGCTCCAGGCAAGTAGAAAGCAATTCCAAAATTGATCAAAAGCCAAATAAATAATGGGGCAATTGTTTGATTCAAATTTGAAGTTGTGGTATTCGAATTTGAATAAAAAAGAAAGCTAATCGTTAGCGCCAGAAAAGAAAAAGCCGCAATGTAATAATGACCGTTATAAGTAAATCCTTGAAGTATGTCGCTATAACTTGGATAAGCGGCTAATAGTATGTTCCATCCAAAATAGGCGCAAATTCCTGTCGTTACCAGTGTTCCAAATAAATTTAAAAAGCCATTGAGAATATGTTTCCCAATTAAGATTTTCTTCCCTAGCCCAATAAAAACCAAGAAAGCAAAAAAGATCGAAGCTGCAATCACCATGTTCAAAATCCACGAAAAAGGATAGGTCACAAAACAGAACGGAATATTAAAATATATAAAATCTTCAGTTGAATCCAAGTCCTTCAAATCGGCATTTGAATAATAGCGCAGCAAGGGGATTAGATACGAGCCTTGATGTTCAATAGTTTTAGGTGACACATTTTGATACGAATCTTGTTGCGTATGATAGTTAAAGTGATTGTCAATAAAGGCAAAATTGAAGCCTTGAACCTTTCCTTTCTCTCTAAAAACAGTCAAGTCCGTGTCGTTTGGAAGCATTTTGTAGATGCTGTACATCAAAGAATTAGAAACAGGAAACTTCGGGTTTGCTTTCTTAAATCCATCAACAAGTACTGCATTTCCACGATTCACTTCCATCAACATATAACTTGGACCAGAAGTACCACGAGCTTCAAAATTGATGGCCAACCCAACTTCTTTTGCCCATTGATGTTTTGTAACAAAAAGAGCCGCACCATTCAACCCTAATTCTTCTGCATCTGAGAACAAAATAATGATGTCATTCTTGTGCGATTTGTCTTGATGGAGAAAAGCGCGCAATCCTTCAAGAATTGTTGCCACTCCGGAGGCATCGTCGCTGGCGCCTTTTGAAAAAGAATGTGGGGCACTGTCGTAATGCGAAAGCAACAACAAGGCTTTCGATGGATTTCGACCGTCAATACGGGCAATAATATTTCTTGACTTTACTAAATTGCCCCATTCGGTGAGTGTAGTTCCTTCTTGAATTTGAGGTTTTATTCCTAATTTTTCTAATTCTTGAACAAGATAATTTGCTACTTCAGAGTGGTTTTTAGAACCGACGTAATGGGGTTTTTTGGAAATAAACTGGATGTGTTCTAATGCTTTATTCGTCGAAAATTCAGACAAACTGGTTGAATTCGATACCCAATTCGGCATCATCGAATAATATAGAATCCCTACTACAACTGCGATAAAAGCCGCAGCTAGAATAGAATTGTTGTTTTTTTTCATAGCAATAACATCATTATGTATTAAAGTCTCTTTTTACCAAAACAAACAGCTGTTTATCTAAGTTCAAGTAGCCTTGATTGTACACAAAATAGTAGGTTTTTCCGGTTTTGGTTTGAAGTTGATTGGTGTAAAATTCAAAATCAAATCCTTTATTTAGTAGTTTGGTTTTTGTTGTTTTTGTCTTTTTATCGGTATTTAATTCTGAAAGAATCCGGTAATTCTTGCGCAATTTGTTATTGATATTACGCATGTAATTATTGGTGTCTTTGTTTATTTTGTTGTTGTAGCTATTTCTGCAGCAGTCACAGCAAAATTTTTTGTCTTCGCGGCCTGCAATGGCATCACCGCACTCTAAACAGTTTTTCATGGCTTATAAATTTATATTACTATATGGATTTGAAAAGGTCTTTCTGCACAAATTCTAAAAATGAAAACGCACATGATTCTGACAGTCGATGACTTAACAGAACAGGCTAGATTTATCTTTAAAACCACTCAAATATAATAATTAAAATTCATTTGCAAACGGTTACAAATAGTTACAACCGAAATTAAACGGTTACCAACCGACTATTAACTGGTGAATTTTTCAACTTCGCATCGTCAATTCTAAATGCATTGACAATAATCAAATGACAATAAATTTAATTTTTAAAAGCCATGAGTACACTAAGAAATCAAGTCCATCTAATTGGACACGTTGGACAAGATCCTGAAATTAAATCTTTCGAAGGAAATAAAAAGCTGGCCAATCTAACCATTGCCACTAACGAGACGTACAAAAACGAAAAAGGAGAAAAAGTAGAAGAAACCCAGTGGCATCGCATTACGGCGTGGGGGAAAACAGCAGAAATTGTAGAAAAATATGTAACTAAAGGAAAAGAAATTGCAGTAGAAGGAAAGTTAAGACACCGTTCGTACGACGACAAAAATGGTGACAAAAAGTATGTAACCGAAATAGTGGTTTCTGAATTATTGTTACTAGGTAAGTAGATTTAATTATTCAAACGCTGCAATGTTGTTTTGCAATACTGTGGCGTTTGATTTTTTTTTGTCTTTTTAACATGTTTCATAAAAAGTTGTCAACACGAAAACGTTTTCGGTGAGAATTGTTTTTTTTCGAGGCGTTTTTATTGCATTAAATTAAATATCTTTATTTGTGCGATTTTTTAATACACAACTACGTTATGAAAAAAGTGCTGCCTTTCCTTATTGTTTTGTCTGTTATTTTTAGTTCAAATTATGGTTTTTCTCAAGTTGGAATAAATACGACCAATCCACTAAGTACTTTAGACATCAACGGAAATGTGTCAGTAAAAACATTTATTCTTGTGGGAAGTGGTTCGCCAACGGCTATCAGCGATGGATTTTACTTGTCCCTAAATCCGCAGGCCACGGACCAAGAATTTGTATTGCCAAGTCCGATTGCTTTTCCTGGACGAATGTATATTCTCAGAAATATTAATGACACTAATACTGCAAAATTGACTACACCAGCCGGATTGTTGTTCGGGAAAGGAAAAACTACTGCGGGTGCAACTTCAATTTATATGTATGATGATAACAATAGAACGATAACCGTTATAAGTGACGGACTAAATTGGACTTACATTTATTGACGACCTTTCAACAATAAAGGCAAGACATCTGATATCTGTTCTAGAGTTCTAAAATTGGGATGTTCTACTTTGTGACTAATTTTTTCGTGTTCCCAAGTCGTGTGAAAAGGAATATGAACCGCATGTCCGCCAATTGCTAAAACAGGAAGCACATCAGATTTTAAAGAATTCCCGATCATAAAAAACTCATTTGGTGCTATTTCTAAACGTTTCAGCAGTTTTTGATAGTTGAGTTCTTGCTTGTCCGCCATCACCTCTATGTGGTGAAAATAAGGGCCTAAACCCGAATCGTGCAACTTGCGTTGTTGATCTTTCAAATCACCTTTAGTTGCAACTACCAATTTGTATTTTCCATGTAGCGCTTTCAAAGTATCTTCGACACCATCCAAAAGTTCGATTGGTTTTTGCAGCAGCTCTTTTCCCAAAACAATAATTTTTTCAATCACTTCCAACGAAATCGTATTATTTGAAATCCGCATCGCAGCTTCAATCATCGAAAGTATGTATCCTTTGATGCCATAGCCATATAAGTCTAAATTGGCAATTTCAGTCTTAAACAATTCTTGAGACAAGCCTTGATGCGACAAATAATCGCTCATCAAAGCACAAAATTTTTCTTCAGTTTCTTGAAAATAGGGTTCATTGACAAACAAAGTGTCATCAGCGTCGAAAGCAATTACTTTTAAATTCATCTTATTTTGTTATTTTGCCACGAATGCACGAATCTTATTTCCTTACAAACAATTTATGCATTTGTGGCTAACCTCTAATTTATCGTCTCCCCATTCTCGACGTCCGCATCTGGATTCACAAAAACCAACTTTCCATCTACATCGTTCGTCATCAAAATCATGCCTTGGCTTTCTACGCCGCGCAAATTTCGAGGCGCTAAGTTGACTAAAACTGTGACTTTTTTCCCAACAACTTCTTCAGGAGAAAAACTCTCTGCAATGCCAGACACGATGGTTCGGACATCAATTCCTGTATCTACTTTCAACACCAAAAGTTTATTGGCTTTCGGCATTTTCTCTGCTTCTAGAATAGTTCCAACGCGCAAATCCATTTTGGAGAAATCCTCAAACTGGATCAATTCTTTTTGGGCCGTCATCGTTTTGTTTTCCATACTATTCGCAGTTTTTGTAGCTTCCAATTTGTCAATTTGCTTCTGAATTTGTTCGTCTTCAATCTGTGAAAACAAGATTTCTGCCGCACCAATTTTGTGTCCAACCGCAATCAATTCGGATTGTTCTGACACGTCGCTCCAGCTTTTTCCATGGTGGGTCTGGTTGAGAATGACATCCAATTTCCCAGCGGTAAATGGTAAAAAAGGCTCACATAAAACACGCAAAGCAGATGCTATTTGCAAGGCTACATACATTTGCGTTTGTACTCTCTCCGGATCGGTCTTGACCATTTTCCACGGTTCTTCATCCGCCAAATATTTATTGCCTAACCGCGCTACATTCATCAATTCGCCCAAAGCTTCTCTAAAACGATAGCGTTCAATCGAACTTGAAATCACCGCAGGATAAGCCTTTAGTTCCTTTAAAGTTTGCTCGTCAACTTCCGAAAAAGCGTTTGGTTGAGGCACAATTCCATCATAGTATTTATTCGTCAAAACCACGACACGATTAATAAAATTCCCGAAAATTGCAGCTAATTCATTATTATTTCTCGCTTGAAAATCTTTCCAAGTAAAATCATTGTCTTTGGTTTCAGGCGCATTCGATGTTAAAGCATAACGCAACACATCTTGCTGCCCAGGAAAATCTTCCAAATATTCATGCAACCAAACCGCCCAATTTTTTGAAGTCGACAATTTATTGCCTTCCAAATTCAAAAACTCATTCGCCGGAACATTGTCAGGCAAAATATAACTTCCTTCCGCCTTCAACATGGCAGGAAAAATCACGCAGTGAAAAACAATATTGTCTTTTCCTATAAAATGTACCAGCTTTGTATCTTCACTTTTCCAGTATGGCTCCCAGTCTTTTCCTTCATGAGCTGCCCATTCTTTGGTTGAAGAAATATAACCAATTGGCGCGTCAAACCATACATATAATTTTTTCCCAACGGCACCTTCAACAGGCACATCTATTCCCCAATCTAGATCGCGAGTAACTGCACGAGGTTTCAATCCGTCGTCTAGCCAAGATTTTACTTGACCCAAGACATTCGTTTTCCAGTCTTTGGCATGATCCACCAAAATCCATTGTCTTAAAAAAGCATCATATTGATCTAAAGGCAAAAACCAATGTTTCGTGGCTTTCAAAATAGGAGTAGTTCCTGTAATAGTCGATTTCGGATTGATCAAATCGGTTGCATTCCACGTCGAGCCGCATTTCTCGCACTGATCGCCATACGCTTCTTCATTCCCGCATTTCGGGCAAGTTCCAATTACAAATCGATCTGCCAAAAACTGATCGGCTTTCTCGTCGTACAATTGCTCAGTGACTTCTTCTATAAATTTTCCGTCGTCGTATAATTTCTTAAAAAATGCCGAAGCCGTTTCATGGTGAATTTTAGAAGAAGTTCTCGAATAATTATCAAACGAAATCCCAAAATCAACAAATGATTTCCGAATAATGGTGTCATATTTATCAATGACTTGCTGGGGCGTGATTCCTTCCTTTTTGGCTTTCATCGAGATTGCAACACCGTGTTCATCGCTCCCGCAAATAAATGCCACGTCTTTTCCTAGCAAACGCAAGTAACGCGAATAAATATCAGAAGGAACGTAAACGCCCGCCAAATGCCCAATGTGAATCGGTCCGTTGGTATAAGGCAATGCAGCAGTAATGGTATATCTTTTTGGATTTTGTAACATAAGTAATTCAAATTGACTGCAAAAATAAGCAATACATTCGAGAGTTTTATGGATTTTATTAGGAGCTAGTTCCCGCTATCCACTAAATCTTTTGCGCCGAACACCGGCACAAAAGGATACCGTTCCTATCGGGGCTAGAGCAATCCGTTTCAAATTAATAATGGTCAATTATCAATTATCAATTATCAATTATTTTATATTTGTTTCAACATTATCAACATGAAAAATCCAAGACCTTTTTTTCGAATCCTCTTATTTGGACTTTTCCTATTTCAAACCACTCAAGCACAACGCAAAATGATTACACCCGAATTTTTACAAAAAGGCGATACCATCGGAATCCTCGCCACAGCCAGAAAAGCGGACCTAGCTTCTTTACAACCAGCGATTAAGTTACTCGAAAGTTGGGGCTTGCACGTGGTGATTGGCAAAACCATCGGCAAAGAAGAAAACCAATTGGCGGGACCAGATTGGTTGCGGGCTACCGATTTTCAAGAAATGATCGACAATCCCAAAATAAAAGCCATCTGGGCGGCAAAAGGCGGATACGGAACCGTTCGAATTATAGACCGCATCGACTTCACCAATTTTAAGAAAAAACCCAAATGGGTCTGTGGTTTTAGCGACATGACCGTGTTGCACAGTCACATCAATAATATGGGCATTGAAACCATGCATTCTTTTATGGCGTTGAATGCGGGAACTGCTAATCCGGAAGTGTTAGATTCTTTTCGAAAAGCCTTGTTCGGAGAAAAATTAACTTATACGATTTCATCCCACGAATATAATGTCAAAGGCTCGGCAAAGGGTGAAATCGTCGGCGGCAACTTGTCGGTCCTGTACAGCATCATCGGTTCCAAATCCGAAGTCGATTATAAAGGAAAAATCCTGTTTATTGAAGACCTCGACGAGTACTTATACCACATCGACCGCATGATGATGAACCTCAAACGCAATGGTTACTTCGACGGCGTAAAAGCGGTCATTGTGGGCGGTATGACCAGCATGAACGACAATGAAATCGCGTGGGGAAAAGATGCGCTACAAATTATCCAAGATGTTCTAAAAGACTATAAGTTTCCGATTATTTATAATTTCCCAGCAGGCCATATCAAAGACAATCGCACTTTGATATTAGGGAAAACCGTAAGTGTTGATGTTACTACAAAGGGAAGCACCGTCAAATTCGAATAATCTAAAAATCTTGCAGTCGTACAATCTTATAATCTCAAAAAATGGCTGAACACAATGAACTTGGTAAACAAGGCGAGGAACTAGCGGTAGATTTTCTTCAAAAAAACGGCTACGAAATCCTCGAAACCAATTGGACGTTTCAAAAAGCGGAGGTTGATATAATTGCTAAGATTGGAAACACCCTCGCTATCATTGAAGTAAAAACACGTTCGAGCACCGATTTCGGTTTGCCACAAGATTTTGTAAAGCCCAAAAAAATACAATTGCTTGTCAAAGCAGTTAATGAATTTGTGCAAAGCAAAGACTATGACGTTGAAGTGCGATTTGACATTATAGCCATTCACAAAAACGGTAATGAGTTCATTATCGAACATTTAGAAGATGCATTTCTTCACTTTTAGAATCATACTTTAACAACTGTTCTCAGAAGCAGAGAATAATTTAATTATATTTGAATAAAAATTGCAAATAAAATATCAATGAAAAGAATTATCGCATGCACAGTATTACTGATAAGTTTTGGAACTTTCGCTCAACGAAATGTTGCCAAGAAAGTGAATGACCTATTATCTCAAAACACTACTTTTCAGCGTTATAGCGTATTAAATGAGAACAATAGCATTCAGAATGGCGCTACTGCTAAGGCAATTTCAAAAGGGACATTTGCCAAGATAAATCAGACCGCTGTTGCAGCAATTTTTGCTAATCAGGAAGACTATATCGAAGTAGAGATTCCATATCAAGGAACAATCATTTCGACTCAGTTGTATAAAGTAAATTTATTTGCAGAAGGTTTTCATATCGATACTGATAAAGGCAAGTCAATAGCTTATGAAAAAGGGGCTTACTACAGAGGAATCGTAAAGGGAGACAATTATTCATTAGTGTCGTTTAATTTTTTTAAGGACGAATTTAACGCCGTTATTTCAAGTAAAACACTTCATAATTTAGTTGTTGCTAAATTAGACAAAGCCAACAATAATTCAGACTATGTTGTTTACTCCGACATAGATTTGAAAGCAAAAAATGATTTTGATTGTAAGGTAAAAACAATACAAGATGCAACCACTCAAGATTTTAGAAATGCGCTCGCACCATCCAGCACCAAATGTGTAGCGATGTATTTCGAGATCGACAACGATTTATATCAAGCAAACAACAGCAATCCTACAACTACAACAAATTGGATGACTTCTGTTTATAATAATGTCCAAACGATTTACACCAATGATGGAATTACGACCGCATTAAAATCAATGTTTATCTGGACAACTCAAGACCCATACGACGGAATTGGAAGTTCTTCGTCCGATTATTTATACAAGTTCAACGAAATCCGTCCTGTTTTTGACGGTGATTTAGGGCAATTGGTAGGAATTGATTCTGGAGGATTGGGAGGAGTAGCAGTTGGAATTAACGGACTTTGTACACAAGATAATTTTAGCTATTCGGATGTCAATTTTAGTTATAGCACCGTGCCAACTTTCTCATGGACCATAATGGTAATTACACATGAGTTGGGTCATTTGTTAGGATCACCGCATACACACGGTTGCCATTGGAATGGTAATAGCACTGCTATCGACGGATGTGGACAATCAGCAGGATATAGCGAAGGAAATTGTGCCGAAGGACCAATTCCAGACGGGTCGGTGCAAGGAACTATTATGAGTTATTGTCATTTGGTAAATGGAGTTGGGATTAACTTAGCTAATGGTTTCGGACCGCAGCCCAGTGCGAGGATACTTTCTTCGATTGCAGCAGGAACATGCTTGAGTACTGATTGCGTGAACACTTGTATCAATACTGTTGCTAACATTCAGGCGACAACAACTTCGGCTACTTCTGCGACAGTCACCTGGTCAGACCTTGGCACTGCAACTTCATGGCAAATTTCGTTAACGCCTTTCGGAAGTTCAAATACAACATGGGTGCAAGTAAATACCAATTCTTATTCGGCAACAGGTTTGTCTCCAAATAGCTATTATATTGTTAGAGTTCGTCCAATTTGCGGTTTTGGTTTATTGGCACCAAACGAACAAACAATAGTAGTTACGAGTACAAATTATTGCTCTGGAGTTGAAATTACAGACACTGGCGGAACACAAGGAGATTATACTGATTCTGAAACCTATGTAAGAACTATTATTCCTAATTTATCAAATAAGAAAATCAAATTGACTTTTTCTGAGTTCGATTTAGAATTAGATTATGATTATTTGTATGTGTATGATGGGAATTCTACTAGCGCTAACGACTTGAGCAATGGAGGATTTACTGGCAATAACGTTCCAGGACCATTTGTTTCCTCAGCGTCAGATGGGTCACTTACAATGAAGTTTTATTCAGATGGCGGTGTAGTTGCTCCAGGATATGTCGCAAATATCGTCTGTGAGAATTCGTTAGGGAACACCACTTTTGAGCCCAATATTGATTTTACGTATTCTCCAAATCCAACAAACGGGATTGTTAATATTACTTCCAAAACAATTATTGATGAAGTAAAAGTGTATAATTTAGAAGGTAGACTTTTATTTCAAAAGAAAATGAATGCACTTGAAGCTAAAATAGATATGGCAAATTTTGCGTCTGGAACCTATTTCTACAAATTGAAATTCAACGGCAAAGAAGCCAATTTCAAAATATTGAAAATGTAGTTTTAAGTTATATATATAGAAACCACTCCTAATACGAGTGGTTTTTTTTTATGTGTTTCCTCCCATCAATTCAATCAATTCTAAAGCGCGTCGAATAGATTTTACATTTTCAAAAGTAACCAACAAACGAAGTCCATTTGGGGTTTGCTTTTCTTTCATTCGACACAATTGCGATTGATGTTGTACAAACTGCAATACCTTTTGAAATTGAGGTGAAGTATAATAGTCACTTTGCTGATCCGAAACAAAATAACCAATCATTTTACCTTGTTTCAGCACTAATTTTTCAATCCCTATTTGCGATGCAATCCATTTGATTTTGATACTGCTCAACAATGAAATCGCTTGTTTTGGCAACGGACCAAACCGGTCAATTAATTTGATTTCGTGCGCTTTGAGTTCATCATCAGTCTTAATCAAACTCAACTCGTTATATAAATTCAGTCGCTCAGAAATGTTGTTGATGTATTCGTCTGGGAACAATAATTCAAAATCGGTATCAATTTGCAAATCTTTGACATATTCTTTTTCCGGTTGATCTTCTGTTTCGTACAAGTCTTTGAATTCATTTTCTTTCAATTCTTCAATCGCTTCGTTCATGATTTTTTGATATGTTTCAAAGCCAATTTCATTAATAAACCCACTTTGTTCACCACCCAATAAATCACCCGCGCCGCGAATTTCAAGATCTTTCATCGCAATGTTGAATCCGCTTCCGAGTTCACTGTATTGTTCCAAAGCTTGAATTCTTTTTCTTGCATCTTCGGTCATCATGGAATAGGGTGGACAAATAAAATAGCAAAACGCTTTTTTGTTGCTTCGCCCCACGCGACCGCGCATTTGATGCAAATCCGATAATCCAAAATTATTGGCGTTATTGATAAAAATGGTATTTGCATTCGGCACATCCAAACCACTTTCGATGATTGTTGTCGAAACCAAAACATCAAATTCGCCATTCATAAAAGCCAACATCAATTCCTCTAGTTTGCTGCCTTCCATTTGACCGTGACCTACGCCAACACGGGCATCGGGAACCAAACGTTGAATCATACCAGCGAATTCCTTGATGTTTTCAATTCGATTATTAATAAAGAACACTTGACCATTCCGCTGAATTTCATACGAAATCGCATCGCGAATCAATTCTTCGCTAAAAGTCACCACTTGACTTTCTATTGGATAACGATTGGGCGGCGGCGTGGTAATGACAGACAAATCTCTCGCCGCCATTAACGAAAATTGCAATGTTCGCGGAATAGGAGTTGCTGTCAATGTCAGCGTATCAACATTGGCCGCAATCGTTTTGAGTTTGTCCTTTACGTTTACACCAAATTTCTGCTCTTCATCAACAATCAGTAAACCTAAATCCTTGAAAACGACATTTTTGTTGACCAATTGGTGTGTTCCAATCACGATGTCAAGTTTTCCGTCTGCCAAATCTTTGAGCGTTTCTGTCTTTTGTTTTGCGGTTCTAAAGCGGTTGAGATAGCCAACAGAAACGGGCATTTCTTTCAATCGTTCGGTAAAAGTCCGATAATGTTGGTAAGCAAGAATAGTAGTTGGAACGAGAACCGCAACCTGTTTACCGTTGTCTACAGCCTTGAATGCGGCGCGAATAGCCACTTCTGTTTTTCCGAATCCAACGTCGCCACAAACCAATCGATCCATCGGGCGATCACTTTCCATGTCAGCTTTAACTTCTAACGTTGACTTGGTTTGATCTGGCGTGTCTTCGTAAATGAAAGAGCTTTCTAACTCTGCCTGCAAGTAACTATCAGGCGCATATCGAAACCCTTTTTCTAGGCGACGTTTGGCGTACAATTGAATCAAATTGAAAGCAATATGCTTGACGCGCGCTTTGGTTTTTTGTTTTAGAACTTTCCAGGCGTTCGATCCGAGTTTGTATATTTTTGGAGGCGCACCATCTTTGCCATTATATTTTGAGATTTTATGCAACGAATGTATACTTACATAAACAATGTCGTTATCCGCATACACTAATTTGATGGCTTCTTGTGTTTTGCCTTCGACTTGAATTTTCTGCAAACCGCCAAATTTGCCAATACCATGATCGATGTGGGTAACATAGTCACCAACAGCAAGCGTATTGAGTTCTTTGAGCGTAATCGTTTGCTTTTTAGCGTAGCCATTTTTGATATTGAATTTGTGATAGCGTTCAAATATCTGATGGTCGGTATAACACGCAATTTGATTTTCCTCGTCGATAAATCCTTGAAATAAAGGGAAGACTAAGGTGTGATATTGCTTGCGAATGCTCTCGTGATTTGCTTCGTCTAGCGATTCAAAGATGTCGTGAAAGCGCTTTTCCTGTGCGGCATTCGAACAGAACAAATAGTTTTTGTATCCGTTAAAATGATTGTCATTGAGATTGTTCAATAACAAATCAAATTGCTTATTAAATGAGGGTTGAGGTTGCGTATAAAATTCAAAAGTCTTAGTGACTGCAAAAGTGGGTTTGCTACTCAATTCTACTACCGAAAAGTTTAATGCATTTCGAAGAAATTCCTTGTGCTGTAGGAATATTTTGTTTGGTTCAACATGTTGAATAGTAGCATTTAGATTCTTAAAAATATCTTCCGCTTTAAGAAATAACTTTTCTAAAATTGACACCACAAACTCCGTGTTTTGAATAAAAACTACAGTGTCCTTTGGGATGTAATCAAGAAAACTCTCACGGTTTTCTTGGAAGAATTTATTTTCAATATTGGGTATAATCGCAATCTTTTTTTGCTTTTCGATAGACAGTTGTGTTTCGACATCGAAGCTTCTGATGCTATCAACTTCATTGCCAAAAAACTCTATGCGATAGGGATGATCATTAGAAAAGGAAAACACATCGATGATACCACCGCGAACCGAAAACTCTCCGGGCTCTGTAATAAAATCAACGCGCTTGAATTCGTACTCAAACAGAACTTCATTGATAAACTCGATCGACATTTGATCGCCTTCGGAGATTTTTAGCGTGTTTTTATCTAGTTCTTTTTTTGTCACCACTTTTTCAAAAAGCGCTTCGGGATAGGTAACCGTGACAGACGGCTTCTTGCGAGAATTGATGCGATTTAGAACTTCAGCTCGAAGTAAAACGTTGGCGTTGTCAGTGTCTTCAATTTGATAGGGTCGACGGTAGGAACCTGGGTAAAAAAGCACATCATTTTCACCAATCATTTTCTCTAAATCATTCAAGAAATAGGCAGCTTCTTCTTTATCATTTAATAGAATTAAAAAAGGACGATCTAAATTCTTGAAAAGCGACTGTATTAAAAAAGAAAGTGAAGACCCAATCAAATTGTTGAGTTGAATTTTTTGCCCTTGAACTCCTAAACTATCTATAATTTGTTTGACTTTAGGAGAGGATTCGTAGCGTTGCAAAAGAGACTGTATGCTCAAATGATCTAAGGTTTTTTAGGTGTTGTGGGAATTGCTCTAGTTGTATCAAGCATTCGAATCATATCTGATTCGCCTTCTTCTTTTGGAATTTCGCTTTTTCGCACAATTTCATCCATTTGTCGGTATAAAGAACCCAACTCAACGTTAACTTCATTTACCAATGCGACTACTTTTTGAGCTGGAATAGCATCGATATTTATAAACAAATTAATCTCGTTTATTTTTGTCGTTAAGACGGCAAGTCTGCTTTTTATTTCGGGTTTTATGAATGGTGCTGGAATGGTGCCGTTTAAGACCAATACTTTCTTAGAAAGATCTTTAGATTTTTTTTGAAAAGCACCAATTGAGCTTTTAGGAATTTGATAGAGTTCGTTATTGAATTCGTTTAGTTCCTTCCAATTATGAATGAGTGATTGTGTTTTCGGATTGAGAGAAGGTGGCGCAAAATGCCATCCATTACTAATGGTATTAAAGACTAAAGCTCTGGATTTAGCATCTTTCTGTTGTGCCAAAATTTGTTGCTCATCTTTGTTTTGGCAACTTAGCAAAAACAAGAAGCACATCAAATAAGGAATTAAGATTTGTTTCATAGGAAAAAGTGAACACTAAAATACAAAGGTAAAATGAAACTTAAGAAGACCAATGCTATTGTTGTTTTTATTTTGTAAAATAAAATTATTCCATCTTGCACAAAGGTTCTTTTTTGAAAATGCTATCTTTACCAAGGCAAACAACTTTGAAATATGAGTACAAAAATTTTGATTATTGGCGCTTGTGGACAAATCGGAACCGAACTGACCTTTAGTCTACGAGCTATTTATGGAACAGAAAACGTAATTGCTTCAGATATTCGAAAAATGAATAATGAAGTGGTAAACTCAGGGCCATTTGAAGTTGTAAACGCGTTAGATTTTAATCAAATTGAACATTTGGTAGAGGTTCACCAGATCACCGATATTTATTTGATGGCGGCGTTACTTTCTGCGACAGCCGAGAAAAACCCTGCGTTTGCGTGGGATTTGAATATGAACTCTTTGTTTCATGTTTTAAATTTAGCCAAAGCAAAAAAAATAAAAAAAATATTTTGGCCTTCTAGTATAGCTGTTTTTGGCCCGACAACGCCAAAAGAAAACACGCCTCAATACACTATTATGGAGCCTTCTACAGTGTACGGAATTAGTAAACAAGCGGGTGAAAGATGGTGTGAATATTACCATAACATTTTCGGAGTTGATGTTAGAAGTATCCGTTATCCAGGATTGATAAGTTGGAGCACAGCGCCAGGCGGAGGAACTACAGATTATGCGGTAGATATCTACCACAAAGCTTTAAATCAAGGTAATTATGAGTGTTTCCTTTCGTCCGAAACAAGAATGCCAATGATGTATATGGACGATGCAATTCAAGCGACGATCCAAATCATGCAAGCGGAAAAAGAACAAATAATAATCCGTTCTTCTTATAATTTAGCCGCAATGAGTTTTACGCCTACAGAAATTGCTGCTGAAATAAAAAAACATTTGCCCGAGTTTTCAATTAGTTTTAAGCCAGATTTTAGACAAAAAATTGCCGACAGTTGGCCTGCTAGTATTGATGATAGTGAAGCTAGAAAAGATTGGGGCTGGCAGCATCAATTTGACATAACAAATATGACCTCAGTCATGCTTGATAACCTACGAAAAAATCCAAGTTTTATTTAGCTTTTAGCTTTTCTATCAGCGGATTTTCCAGTGGCGACTTTATTTTGATGGCATCATTTGTAGCATCATTTGGCATGGTCATCGAAAGTACATAATGTTGAATTTTCCATTCGTTACCTACCTTAACCAAAACACCAGAACCGCGACACACTTTCATCCATGTGTCGAGTAATTCATCAAACCACGCGGTTTTTTTGTCTTTACTAATGTAGATATGACGCTCAAGAGGTTTAAAGTCCCAAGCAGTTCCGCGGTCAAAATAGGGTTTTGCGAAGGTCTGAAACGCTGTTTTACTCCAGTGCTCGGTAGCGTCTGTCCCAATATAAATGGCATCTTCCGTCATCGCGCCAAAGTAGTTTTTCGCATCTGCTTTCGCTGCTGCAGCATGCCAATTGTTTAGCAGAAGCGTAATTTGTTCTTCGTCGGTTTTCTCAATATTTGATTTTGTATTAAATGAAACCAACATTAGGAATCCTGTAGCAAAAAGGAGTATTTTTTTCATAATAGAGATTTTATAATAAACAAAGTACATTTTTGATATTGTGTAAATGTACTTAATAAAGTAAATAACAAAGAAAATTACATTCATCTTCATTTGATTCATTATTTTTATAACCTAATTAATGGGTCGGCAAAAATGAAAATCAGACTATTATATCTCTTAGCCGTAATCTCTTTTGGGTTATTCTCATTCAGTAAAGGAAGGGATACACCTAAAACCCATCAGCTTTCCATCTTTAAAGCATCTTCATCTCCATTTGAAAGTTCAGAAATAATGGTAGACAGTATTACCATTAGATCTTTTTTTCACAAGTATCCTCAAATAGCAAATTACGAATCGCAAGTGTTTTCAATCTATCGTTTGCGGCAGTATCAGCCAATTTGGTTTCATTCAGGTCAGCTTAATGAACTAGGACAATTGTTGCTCAAAAAAGCTAGTAGTCTATCGGAAGAAGGCTTACGGATCAAAATGCCGTATCAGGAAAAGTTAGATTGGCTTCTTCTCCCGACGAATGAAGAATTAACTCCGAATTCTGATACAGAATTGTTAATCGCTTCGCTCTATTTTTTTTATACGCAGCAAGTGTTTTTAGGATTAGAAGATAGAACCGCTACGGATTTAGCATGGTATATACCAAGAAAAACACAGTCGTATGTTTCTTACTTAGATACTTTAATCAAAACACCTGATTTGCTTTCTGAAAATGAGAGTAAAATGTTTAAGCAATACTACCGTCTGAAAGATGCGCTCAAGAAATGCCGAGAAATTGAAGCAAAAGGCAAGTGGCAACCGATTGTGATGTCTAATTCAAATCCAATTGCAGTTGGTTCATCCTCTGTTGTAGTATTGAAAGTCAGAGAGCGATTGCATTTGTTGGGTTATTTGAAATCGACTACAAATTCGTTAAAGTACGACAAGGAATTGAGTCAGTCAGTTTGGAAATACAAGAAAAACTTGGGTTTGACTGTCGACGATCTAATTACTTCTCGGCTAGTTGCCTCGTTAAATGTGCCGATATCGGATCGAATTAGTAGTATAGAAGTGAGCATGGAGCGTTGTCGTTGGATTTCAAGCGATTTCAACCGAGTCAAAGAATATATTTTCATCAACATTCCATCTTATCAGATGAATTATATTAAAGAAGGTAAAACGCTATTGAATTCGAAAGTGGTCGTCGGAAAAGTAATGAATCAAACGGTAATATTCAGCGGAATGCTGCAGTATGTGGTTTTTAGCCCGTATTGGAATGTTCCCAAAAGTATTATAGACAAAGAGATAACGCCTGCAATCAAAAAAAATAAAAATTATTTAGCACAGCATAATATGGAGTGGAATGATGGAGCAATCAGACAAAAGCCTGGCCCTAGAAATTCTCTTGGATTGGTGAAATTTTTATTCCCAAATTCGAATTCCATTTACTTGCATGATACTCCATCGAAGAGCTTATTTAATGAAGAGAAAAGAGCATTTAGCCATGGGTGCATCCGTCTAGAAAAGCCAATCGAATTGGCCTATTTATTAGTAAAAGATGATAAAAGTTGGACCATGGAAAAACTAAATAAAGCCTTTCATTCCGAAAAAGAAATTTGGTATACGCTAAAAAACAAAATACCGGTATATATAGGATATTTTACCTCGTGGGTTGATGACGAAGGAGATATTCATTTTTATGATGATGTATACAGTCGAGACCAATGCCTAATTAATTATCTTAATGAAGAAAAGTAAATTGTTTAAAACTGGTTTACAAAATCTAAAATCGAATCACACAGTACTTTCTTTAATTGCTACATTTGAAAAAAAATCGAAATAAATAACCCCTAAAAAAAATCCTATGAAAGTTATCAAAGTCCTTTCTTTTACAATGTTTATTCTTGCAATTAGCACTACAGTGCAAGCGCAAAAAGTAGGTGTCCGAGCCGGTATTACTATATCAAACGTTAGCGGAGATGCTGATACAAAACCGCTAACTGGTTTCTATGCTGGCGTCTTTAAAGAAATTACGTTAGTGCCGGAATTAGTTTATTTGCAACCTGAATTACAATATTCTATGCAAGGATATAAAGTAGAAGACACAAAGGTGTCTATCGGTTATCTTAACATTCCGGTGTTAGCAAAAGTCTATGTGGTGAAGACATTCAGTTTAGAGGCTGGCCCACAAGTCGGATTCAAAATAAATGACAATCTTGATGTGCCAGAGGGCGGAAATGAAATTAAGACCTTTGACACAGCTTTTGTAGGCGGTTTAGGATTTAACTTTCCGATGGGACTTTCAATAAATGCTCGATATGCTTTAGGTTTGAGTGAAATTATTAAGGATTCAGACGCTAAAAACCAAGTGATTCAATTGGGAGCGGCCTTTAAGTTCTAATCAAATAAAAATCATAAGTCAAGACTATCTTAGAGGAAACTTTAAGATAGTTTTTTATTTAGACTACCTTGCACCATTGTCAGTCAATTCGGGCAATCCATTGTTTTATGGAA
This sequence comes from Flavobacteriaceae bacterium, assembly GCA_947456815.1. Taxonomy (GTDB): domain Bacteria; phylum Bacteroidota; class Bacteroidia; order Flavobacteriales; family Flavobacteriaceae; genus Flavobacterium. The sequence goes on along the minus strand of CANGTL010000009.1, from coordinate 8,453 downwards.
ATCGCCTTCGAAACCTTGATTGCTTCCTATTTGGAAGATAAGATTGGCATTGCAACTAAATTTATCTCAGACGACTTGGCCCAACACTTGCGGCAGAACCTTCTCAAATTAGATTTTCAAAAAGCTTTAGTTGCCGCGGGGACAGGTAATGAGGCTAAATTCGTTCGCAACGACAAGGTTCGAAGTGATGTGATTTACTGGTTAGATAAGAGCCATAATAATGCATATGAGACGGAGTTTTTGATTCACATAGAAGCCTTTATTACTTATTTAAATGAAAGTTGTTACGCGGGAATTACCGGTTACGAGTTTCATTATTCACTCTATGAAAAAGGAAGTTTTTACCAAAAGCACGTTGATCAATTTCAAGACAATTCGAGTAGAGCATTCTCGATGATTTGCTATTTGAATGAAAATTGGAAAATTGAAGATGGAGGAGAGTTGTGCATTCATCAATTTAATTCTAATCAACATATTTCACCTACGCAAGGTAAAACAGTCTTTTTTAAAAGTGATGAACTAGAACACGAGGTCTTAATAACCAACGAAAGGCGGATGAGCGTTACGGGATGGTTAAGACGAGATTAGCGTTTTGGAAACCTGTAACAATGAAGCCGAGACTAATACTAATGGTTTCAATCATTGAAAATCAGAAATTATGCAAGCTCATGAAATAGATTACCATATTTATGGTGAGGAAATGCAATACGTAGAAATAGAACTCGATCCGCAAGAAATTGTAGTTGCAGAGGCGGGAAGTTTTATGATGATGGATAACGGAATCAAAATGGAAACCATTTTCGGCGACGGATCAGATCAACAGCAAAGCGGTTTGTTTGGCAAGTTGCTTTCTGCGGGAAAACGAGTGTTGACAGGTGAAAGTTTGTTTATGACTGCTTATCTCAATCAAAATAACACCAAAAGTAAAGTGTCATTTGCTTCTCCCTATCCGGGGAAAATTATTGCCATCGATTTGGCGCAATTTCAAGGGAAGTTTATTTGTCAAAAAGATTCGTTCTTGTGTGCCGCAAAAGGGGTTTCCGTTGGCATTGAATTTTCTAAAAAATTAGGCCGTGGTCTTTTTGGTGGAGAAGGTTTTATCATGCAAAAATTAGAAGGAGACGGAATGGCATTTGTGCATTCAGGAGGAACTTTGGCAAAAAAGGAACTTGCCTCTGGTGATGTTTTAAAAGTAGATACAGGTTGCATTGTTGGCTTTACAAAGGATGTGGATTATGATATTGAATTTGTAGGCGGTGTCAAAAACACTTTGTTCGGAGGGGAAGGCATGTTTTATGCAACGCTACGTGGACCGGGAACAGTCTATATTCAGTCGCTACCATTCAGTAGATTGGCGGACAGAATCATAGCATCCGCGCCGAAAAACGGAGGAAGTTCACGCGAAGAGGGAAGTTTACTCGGAGGAATAGGAAATCTGTTAGATGGTGACAATAGATTTTAAACATCAATTAGACTTTAAATAAAATAGAAAAAGACCTACTGTGAAGCAGGTCTTTTTTATTGGCGACAACCTTATTTGCTGTAGGTACTTTCGTAATTAAGTAGTTTCGCAAAATAATCTTTCATGAAGGCATGTTGCTCTTTATAACTCATTTTTGTTGCTGATTTGGGTTCAATTTTTATGGCGTCAAAACGATGCTCAGCTCTTGCTAGATTATACAATTCCGTCTTTGCGTTTGACGGTCCGAAAAGCAAAACTTCGTCGTAATTTTTGATTATTTCGAGCAGTGATTTGTAAAACCGATGAAGGGTTTGTTGTTCTTTATTGTGCAACGCACTTTCACTTTGTAGTAAAGGTTGTTGATTGACCAAAGCATCACTGTCAGCATCAATCGTGTTGACTTCAAAAGAATCCACATGGTATTCCATCCAACAGGCAGTAGAATGATCCATCCAAATGCCCAATCTTTTTTTTACTTTCATGACTTAATTTTTTATTTCGTACTCCTGAAAAAGCTGGTCACCTTTTCTACATTAAAGTTACGAAAAACGTGGTCAACTCGGCATCGTATTAGGTTAAATTTATGGTGCAAAAAAACTTCAGCAATAGACAATCAACGCCAGTTGCATTTTGGTGAGACACATGTAGCAAGATACCATGATGGCAGCAGAAACGAAGGATTTTGTTTGAGAATGTAGTCTGACAATAAAGATTCTAAAATCATCAAGGTTATTGTCTTAGGTTAACCTCTTCAGCTTTTACCAAAGAACACTCAATTTCTTAGTGGTAAAATAATTGGCAGGTCCGTTGGTTCCTCCTTGATTGTTTCCCGTTTTCAATCGGTAGTTGGGTTGATTTCCCCAATAAGCTGGTGTGTCTTCTATAAACATATCTTCTCCAGTATCGTTGCTGATGTAGGGAGAAATCATATTTTGCCAACTCTGAATTCGAGGAATACTCTTAGTGGAAACAAATAGGTCATTCGAATTCGAAGTCAATTGCGTAATGTAGTTTTTGTATAACGTTTGGTATTGCGGAATTGCCAGAATTTTGGTAATCAAAGGACGTTGTGTCATATTGCCCCAGGTTAGTAAATTCTGCGTTCCTGCGTTTGGAATTATTTGCGATGTGCCTAGTGTGTTGTCATAATCATACGGAATAAAATAGGCTTTTCCATTCGGAGCAAAGTAGAAATAGAAGTTGTTGCCATTTACCCAATAATCATCCCACATACCCACTACCACATTGACAGCATAGGTTCGTAGAAAAAGAGGAACATCCATTCTGCCTTCAACCCAAGTTTGGAACGCAGCACCAGTCTTAGTATTGAGGTCGGAAATAAATTGCAATAATTCTGCTTTTGCTGCTGGAAGCTCGCTTTTTCTTGTCTTTAAATCATAGGCATAATACACTGAAAGTGCAGGGTTGATGTTGACACTTTCAACGCCAATACTTTCTGTCGAGACAAAGTTTGCGTTGTTTGAACCGCTATAACCGCCTTTCCATAGAAAACCAAGCCCTGAACCCCAATTGGATTGGTTCTTTCGAATAAAATCTTCATCCATACTTTCAATCATTGCATATACTCCAAAATAGGCTGGAGCGGCACCTCCCTGTACTTTTATGTTCACTTTGCAGTACGAAGCTCGAGGGGCATTCCAACATCCAAATCGCCGATACAAATCGTAACAATAAATCTCACGCACATAAGCTGCATCGTCTTTAAACCACTTCAAATTCAACTTATCTAGCCCCTTAAAACGTTGGTCATCTCGATATTTCGAAAAATCCAGACCAAAGTGACAGTGATGCCAATCCGGATTCGTTGCATTGTGAAGTTCACCAGTATTTCCTTCAGGTCTTCGTCTGCTCGTATTCCCTTTTAGTCGCAATCCCACACTATCCAGAACGACCGAACCAGATCTGTTTACGAACGAGAATTTCGATACTATTTTTTTGTCATTCGCTGGATTTAGGTCATAATTCTGCAAAAAGGTATTCCAATTATTCAGAGAAACTTCAATAGTAATGGAAGAAACTTCATTTAAATTAAAAATTCCCGATTCGACAATAGGTACAGTGGGACGACCATTTTGCGTGTTTTCAACAGCAGGATTTTCTACGTTGCTACAGTAGCATAGGAAAATTATCGGAAGAAGTAGAAGGAATCGTTTCATTAAATAGATTTGTTCAAAGATAGTATTTTAAATTTATCAAAAATACTCATCAAAAAACAGCAACGACTTTCAAATCGAAATAGAATTAATCAACTCAATATCTGATAGTTGAAATTTCGATTATACCTGTTCCAAAAAGAAAGTCCGCTCATTGCTTATTTCAATTTATATTATTGTTAAATATCAGACGACAACATTGCGGATATTCCTCTTGCAAAACTTGTATATTAAGAAATTGTTATTATTTTTATTAATTATTTGTACAAAAAAAATTAAGTAAATGAAATACCCTGCAATTCAAAATTACATCAACGGAAAGTTTGTTCCGAGTTCAACAACAAAAACAATGAACGTGGTTTCACCACTCGACGGAAATCTACTATCAACCGTTCCGATGTCGACAAATCAAGATCTAGACGATGCCGTCAAAGCAGCACAAGCCGCCTTTCCAGCGTGGAGCAAAACACCCATCAAAGAGCGCGTTCAAGTTTTCTTTCGATATAAAACTTTACTGGAAAAACACCTCAAAGAACTCGCTGAATTATGCAGTGAAGAAAATGGGAAAACCTATGGAGAGTCGGTAGCAGAAATTGAAAAGTGCATCGAATTAACCGAATTCGCAACTTCATTACCTCAACTTATTACTGGCGAATTGCTAGAAGTGAGCAAAGGAGTAGAATGCAGAACAGAACACGTAGCGCTTGGCGTTGTTGCCTCTATTGTTCCTTTTAATTTCCCATCCATGGTGCCGAATTGGACAATTCCAAATGCAATTGCACTAGGAAATTGCATGATCATCAAACCATCGGAAAAAGTGCCTTTAAGTTGCGGAAGATTAGCGGAATTATTAAAAGAAGCTGGCTTGCCAGATGGCGTTTTTAACGTAATTCACGGCGATGTTGAAATCGTAAACGCCATTTGTGATCATCCCAACATCGAAGCTGTTTCTTTTGTCGGCTCAACCAAAGTGGCAAAAATTGTATACCAACGCGCCACCCAAAACCTAAAAAGATGTTTGTCATTAGGCGGTGCAAAAAATCACTTGATGGTCTTGCCTGACGCGATTCCAGAAATGACAGCACAAAATGTCGCAGCCTCAATGTCTGGTTGCGCCGGACAACGTTGTATGGCAGCTTCCGCGATGATTGGAGTAGGAAATGTAGATGCGATTGTTGCTAAAATTTGCGATGAAGCACGCAAGATTATTCCTGGTGTCAATTTGGGTGCGGTCATCAACAAAGAATCACAAGAAAGAATAGAAAGTTATATCACCCAAGCAGAAAAAGACGGCGCAAGAATTCTGGTCGATGGTAGAAATACCAAAGTAGCTGGTAAAGAAAACGGAACCTATGTCGGGCCAACAGTCATCGACTTCGTAACCCCTCAAATGAGCGTGGCGACTGAAGAAATTTTCGGACCCGTAATTTCCATCATGAGAACCAATACGGTCGATGAAGCTTTAGCCATCGAAAATGCCAATCCATACGGAAATGCAGCAAGTGTTTTCACCCAAAACGGCGGTATGGCGCGCTACATCATCGATAAAGCAAGCGCGGGAATGATCGGAGTCAATGTCGGTGTTCCCGTTCCACGTGAGCCATTTAGTTTTGGCGGTTGGAACGAAAGCAAATTTGGCGTGGGCGATATCACCGGAAAAAGCTCCATCGAGTTTTGGACGAAATTGAAGAAAAGCACCATCAAATGGAACGCAGAAGCCGGTGTCAACTGGATGAGCTAGAAAGAAATTAATTTTTTTAGGAGCTAATCCCGCTTTACGTTGCAATCTTTTTTGTTTTTGTCTCCCCGAGCGCAGTCGAGGGGCTTTTCGTAAAACAAAAAAGGATTTTCACTGCAATCGGGGCTAGGGCATTCGAATCATTATAAACACATTCAAAATTGATCATTTAAAATTCAAAATAGAAACAATGAATACAGATACCATATCACAATCACATCAAATACTTCAAGACAATTCTGATTTTACGATGTTTTCATGGAGCAAACAAAAAGGTATTGCGCCAATTGCGATCGAGCGTGCCGAGGGCGTTTATTTATATGATTATGATGGCAATAGAATTATCGATTTCAGCAGCGGATTGATGAACGTCAATATTGGCCACGGAAATCAAAGAATTACCGACGCTGTTGTCAAACAAATGCAACAAGTATCATATGTTACGCCAAGTTGTGTGACTAAAGTTCGTGGTGATTTAGGAAAGAAATTAGCTGAAATTTGTCCAGGGGATTTGAACAAAGCATTCTTTACCTTGTGTGGCGCCACGTCTATCGATAATGCTATTAAATTGGCTAGACTTTATACAGGAAGACATAAAATTGTAACCCGCTATCAATCCTACCACGGTGCATCTATTGGTGCGATGTCTGCCAGTGGTGATCCGAGAAAATTGCCGGTAGACAACCAACAAGCACCCAATTTTATTCACATTGATATTCCGATTGCTTATCGCTGGGAATACGGTGAAGAGAATCTTTTGAAAGAAACGGTAGCGAGTTTAGAACGAATGATCGCTTTTGAAGGACCCGCAAATATTGCCGCGATTCTGTTAGAAGGAGAAAGTGGTTCCTCAGGCTGCCTGAAATATCCAGTTGGTTATTTGAAGGCGGTGAGAAAATTATGTGATCAGCATGGTATTCTTCTCATCATTGATGAGGTGATGAGCGGATTTGGACGAACAGGGAAATGGTTCGGTTTCATAAATCATGATATTATTCCAGATATGATTTGCATGGCCAAAGGACTCACTTGTGGTTATTTGCCTTTTGGTTGTTTAATGGTTTCCGATAAAATCGCGTCCAAATATGACGATGTTGTTCTGGCTTTAGGCTTGACCTATTCAGCGCATCCAGTGGCATGCGCCGCCGCTTTAGAAACATTAAAAATTTATGAAGATGATAAACTTATTGAGAATACACGCGCCATGGAAACGTATCTCAATAGTAGAATCGAAGACTTAAAGAAAATCCATCCTTCTATAGGAGATTGGAGAAACACCGGCTTGCTAGGCTGTTTGGAATTGGTAAAAAACAGAAACACGAAAGAACCGATGGCGCCTTTCAACGCAAAGCCTGATGAAATGGCTGTAATGAATAAAGTGGCAGCGAAGATTAAGGAACTCGGCATGTATACTTTCGTGCGTTGGGGTTATATCTTCATAGCACCACCGCTGTGTATTACAAAAGACCAAATTGATGAAGGATTGGCTATTATTAGTGAAGCATTAAAAATAGCGGATGAAGCCGTAATTTAAGCAGTAAATTCCTAATGTCTCAAAACCTTAATCACACAAATACCGCTTTGTATAGCGAAGACTTGGCTCCAATTTCAGCCAACAATCGCACTTGGACCACCTGGAACTATGCGGCCTTATGGATCAGCATGAGTCTTTGCATTCCGACCTATATGCTATCGAGTTCATTGATTGAAGGCGGAATGAATTGGTGGCAAGCCATTCTAACGATTTTCTTAGGCAATACGATTGTACTGATTCCAATGATATTAAACGGACATGCTGGCGCAAAATACGGCATTCCGTTTCCTGTTTTTGCACGTGCCAGTTTCGGAACGATGGGTGCCAATATTCCCGCAATGCTGCGAGCGATTGTGGCTTGCGGTTGGTTCGGAATTCAAACTTGGATTGGCGGTTTTGCTATCTATCAAATGATGCGTTTGTGGATTCCTAGCATCGAAACTTTGCCGCAAATATTCCCCGATTCTTTTGGTTTACAAACCGGACCAGCGATTTGTTTTCTGGTGTTTTGGTTGTTGAATATGTACGTCGTTTATTTGGGCGTAGATAGCATCCGAAAATTATTGGTATTTAAAGCCATTTTTCTTCCATTGGCAGCATTGGCATTGCTGGCTTGGGCTTTGGTTGCCGCGCATGGTTTGGGACCCATTTTAGCAACACCATCAAAATTTGCTAACACCACAGATTTCTTTCATTTCTTTTTTCCAGCTTTGACGGGAATGGTTGGTTTTTGGGCAACGTTGTCCTTAAACATTCCAGATTTTACGCGTTATGCCACTTCTCAAAAAGCACAAATTAATGGGCAAATGTATGGTCTGCCAACCTCGATGACGATGTTTGCTTTTGTAGGCGTTGTGGTCACTTCGGCAACAGCCATAGTGTTCGGAACAACTATTTGGGATCCAGTGGTTTTGGCTGGAAAATTCGATAGTAAATTATTGGTAAGTGTCGCAATGATTGCCGTTGCCATTTCAACTTTAGCGACGAATATTGCCGCAAATATTGTTAGTCCAGCTAATGATTTCGCGAATTTATCACCGGCAAAAATCGACTTCAGAAAAGGCGGTTACATCACTGGAATTATAGGAATTCTAATTTTCCCTTGGAAGTTAATAGCTGATCCAACAGGTTATATTTTTACTTGGTTGGTTGGTTATTCGAGCCTGCTTGGTCCTGTAGGTGGAATCATGATTGTCGATTATTATTTCATTCGAAAACAAACGTTGATAGTTGATGATTTATACGATACAAAAGGAATTTACAGCTTTTCTAACGGATTCAACACCAAAGCAATTTGGGCGTTGCTCCTCGGAATTGTTCCGAATGTTCCCGGATTCTTGCTCACCATAAAACTAGTTGACAACACGGTTTTCCCAGAATGGATTTCTAGTTTGTACAGTTATGCATGGTTTGTTGGTTTCGGAATCAGCGGATTTATCTATTGGATTTTAATGAAAAATAAAACAGAGATTCTGAGATCCTGAGTCGCTGAGTATATTAACAACTCAGTAACTCAGTAACTCAGAATCTCAGAAACTAAAATAA
>CANGTL010000008.1 GCA_947456815.1 Flavobacteriaceae bacterium | reverse complement strand
TCCAATATCTACCGGTGATATTACCCAATGTGAACAACTTCCTATTCAAACACTCGATGCCAATAGTGCTGTGACTCCAATTGCTGGGCAAACAATCACCTGGTACGATGCGGCAACACTAGGAAGCATCGTTCCCCTTCCAACACTCAACACTGTTGGAACTATCACTTATTATGCAGAAGTGAATGACGGAACTTGTAACTCTTTGACTAGAACTTCAGTAAAACTTACCATTACTGGAGCTCCAGCTGCTCCAATATCTACTGGTGATATTACCCAATGTGAACAACTTCCTATTCAAACACTCGATGCCAATAGTGCTGTGACTCCACTTGCTGGTCAAACGATCAATTGGTTTGATGCTGCGACACTCGGAAATCCAGTGCTACTGCCAAAATTAAATACTGTCGGAACTATCACTTATTACGCAGAAGTGAATGACGGAACTTGTAACTCTTTGACTAGAACTTCAGTAAAACTTACCATTACTGGTGCTCCAGCGGCTCCAATATCTACTGGTGATATTACTCAATGTGAACAACTTCCTATTCAAACACTCGATGCAAATAATGCTGTAACTCCATTACCGGGGCAAACAATCACCTGGTATGATTTGGCAACACTAGGAAGTATCGTTCCACTTCCAACACTTAACACTGTTGGAACAATCACTTATTATGCAGAAGTGAATGACGGAACTTGTAATTCAACTACTAGAACCTCTGTAAAACTTACCATTACTGGCGCTCCAGCAGCTCCGATATCTACTGGTGATATTACCCAATGTGAACAACTTCCTATTCAAACACTCGATGCCAATAGTGCTGTGACTCCACTTCCTGGGCAAATAATCACCTGGTACGATGCGGCAACACTAGGAAGTATCGTTCCACTTCCAACACTCAATACTGTTGGAACAATCACCTATTATGCAGAAGTGAATGACGGAACTTGTAACTCGTTAACTAGAACATCTGTAAAACTGACCATTACCGGTGCTCCAGCCGCTCCTATATCTACTGGTGATATTACTCAATGCGAACAACTTCCTATTCAAACACTCGATGCCAATAATGCTGTGACTCCATTACCGGGGCAAAACATAACTTGGTTTGCTAACGCGAATGGGGGAATTCCAATTACCACTCCAATTTTAAGTACCATAGGAACCGTAACTTATTATGCACAAGCCAATGATGGAACATGTAACTCCACAACTAGAACCTCTGTAAAACTTACTATTATTGGAGCTCCAGCTGCTCCAATATCATCAGGTGATATTACTCAATGTGAACAACTTCCTATTCAAACACTCGATGCCAATAATGCTGTGACTCCACTTCCAGGACAAACTATCAATTGGTTTGATGCTGCAACGGCCGGGAATCCAGTGCTACTGCCAACACTCAACACCGTTGGAACAGTTACTTACTATGCAGAAGTGAATAACGGAACTTGTAATTCAACTACTAGAACCTCTGTAAAACTGACCATTACTGGAGCTCCAGCAGCTCCAATATCTACTGGTAATATTACCCAATGTGAACAATTACCAATTCAAACGCTTAATGGAAATTCTGCTATTACGGTACTTCCGGGGCAAATAATTTCTTGGTTCGACCAACTAACTGGAGGAGTCTTGGTCGCTAATCCTACCTTAAATACTAATGCTTCAATAACCTATTACGCGGAAACTAAAGTTGGAAGTTGCTTGTCTTTATCAAGAACTCCTTTAACACTTACGATTAACGCAGCACCAGCTGCTCCTGTTTCTGGCGGCGATATTTTCCAATGCGAATTATCACCACTTCAAACAATAACTGCGACAGCTACCGTACCTGCTGGCCAAACTGTCATTTGGTATAATGCCCCAACGGGAGGAAGCACAGTCGCAAACCCAAGTATAAACACGGCAATTTCAGTTGTTTATTTTGCAGAGGCAAATGACGGAACTTGTCCATCATTGACCAGAACGCCAGTAATATTAACGATAAATCAACTGCCTGCCAACCCAGTCGTTGGTTTGCTAACACAACCTGATTGTTTTACTGCTACAGGTTCAATTACCATATTCCCAGTACCTGCGGGCGTTTCATATAGTTTTGATAATGGCCCGTTTACTACAACGACTTTTTACGATTTACTTCCCGCTGGAACGAGTCACACCATTATTGCCAAAAATACTGGCGGTTGCCTTTCACAAACAATAACGGTAAACATAATTCCGCAACCTGCAACACCAAATGCTCCAACACTAACCGCAATACAACCAACATGTACACTTGCAACAGGTGGAGTTAGTATTACTTCAATTCCGGGCGAAACCTACAGTTTTGATAATGGTCCATTTACAAGTACAGTGCTGTTTTCAGGTCTAATCGCTGGTTCCACCCATACTGTTAAGGCTAAAAATGCTGCTGGTTGCATTTCTTCAACAGCGAGTATTACTTTGAATATTCAGCCATTAACTCCCGCCGCTCCGGTATTAACACCGATACAACCAACTTGTACCGTTTCAACTGGAACAGTGCAAATTTCAAACGTCTTGGGAGAAACCTACAGCTTTGATGGCAGCCCATATGCAGCCACCTTAATATACTCTGGACTAGCAAGTGGTTCAACCCATAATGTAACGGCAAAAAATGGCTCTGGATGTATTTCCGCAATTAGCTCAATTACTTTAGGAATTCAACCGCCAACACCGCCAACGCCAACATTCTTTGTTGCACAACCTAATTGTACAGTCGCTTTGGGTGAAGTAACAATACTAAATAATGTCGGAGAAACTTATAGTTTTGATGGTGGAGCTTACGCTTCAACGCTTATTTACAGCAATTTAGAGCCGGGCAATTATGCGATAACCGCACTAAATGGATTCGGATGTATTTCAGCAGTTGCGACAGTTACTATTAATCCACAACCAATTACACTAACACCGGCAATTCTCGACGGTGTAATCTGCACAGATCAAGCAACTGGAATACCTTTTAAAACGCATATTCTTAGCACTGGACTGAACTTAGCCACACACACTTTTGCGTGGACTTTAGACGGAGCACCATTTGCCGCATCGGGAAGTTCAATTGAAGCAACTGAGCCCGGCATTTACACTGTCGTAGCGACAAATATCAGTACAGGTTGTGATTCTCCTGTTGCGACGGCAATCGTAACTGAATCTTTCCCTGGCCTTGGAATTGCAACACAAATAGTCAATCAATTTAGTAATGAAGCGGGAATCATTGTAACGGTTAACTCCGGAACAGGTCCGTATCTCTATCAACTAGATAATGGACCGGTGCAACAAAGCAATGTGTTTTCTTCAGTACCTCCAGGAACCCACGTTATCTATGTTACCGACGAAAACGGATGTACCTCTCTTTCAACTTCAGTTACGGTCTTGGGTTATATGAATTTCTTTACGCCAAATAATGACACCTTTAATGATAATTGGAACGTCATTGGATTAGAGCAGCAACCTGGCACCATCATTCATATTTACGATCGATATGGCAAGTATATAAAGCAAATTAGTGCCAATGGTCAAGGTTGGGACGGAACATTTAATGGCCAGCCTTTACCTTCTACAGATTATTGGTTTACGGTAGAATATACCGAAAACGGACGCGCAAAAGAATTTAAAAGTCATTTTTCTTTAGTTAGATAAGAACAAATTGTCACGTACACAACTAGGAATTTATTTGCAAGTGATTTAGTCAAAAAACAAATCAACTTTCATTTAAATTCCTATTTTTGTTTCTGAAAACACTAACTCAACTATTTTATGCTAATTATTGGAATTGCCGGCGGAACAGGAAGCGGAAAAACTACTGTCGTACATCAAATAATGAACGAATTGCCAGAAACCGAAGTCGGTATAATCTCTCAAGACTCCTACTATAAAGACAACTCCAATCTAAGTTTCGACGAGCGAGCTCTTATCAATTTTGACCACCCACGTGCAATCGATTTTGATCTGTTAGTCAATCATCTTCAAGAATTAAAAGCTGGAAACAATATAGACCAGCCCGTCTACTCCTTTGTAACACACAACAGAACTGACGACACTATATATACACACCCAAGAAAAGTGATGATCGTCGAAGGAATTCTAATCCTCGCACATCCAGAATTAAGAGATCTTTTTGATGTCAAAATATTTGTTCATGCTGATTCAGACGAAAGATTAATCCGCCGTCTCAAAAGAGATATCGCAGAACGTGGTCGCGATATGGATGAAGTACTCAATCGATATCAAACCACCCTAAAACCCATGCACCAACAATTTATCGAACCCACCAAAGCCTTTGCAGATATTATCATTCCAAACGACAAATACAATACGGTGGCAATCGATGTAGTTCGAGCGGTTATAAATCAAAGATTGTCCTAAAAAAATTGTATTTTTATGCTGCTTTTTTAGGAGCTAATCCCGCTATTCGTTGCAATCTTTTTTGTTTTTTGTCACCCCGAGCGCAGTCGAGGGGCTTTTCATAAAAACAAAAAAGGATTTCCACTACTATCGGGGCTAAAAACATTCAACATCAATGGAATCATCGTTTAAAGAAAAATCCTGGTTTAAGTTCATAAGTAACAAATACGTTTGGGTGCTACTGTTTTTTTGTACGTGGATGTTATTTCTCGACAATTACTCCTACTTTGATCATCGGGTGTTAAATCAAGAAATCGATGAACTCGAAGCCAATAAAAAATACTATCAAGACGAGATAAAGAAAGACCAGGAGAATATTAAGTTGCTTAAAAATCCTGACCAAATTGAAAAATTTGCAAGGGAAAAATATTATATGAAGCGCGATAGCGAAGATATTTACATCGTCGAATACGAAGGTGATACGATCAAGAAGTAAAAGAAAAAAGAGCCAAGAAGCAAGACAAAAACCAGAACCTAAAACCAATTACCATGAAGCTCTTCCAAGAATTCGAAGCTGTTTCTTCCAAACAATGGAAACAACAAATTCAATACGAATTAAAAGGTGCCGACTATAATGATACGTTGGTTTGGAAATCTCCTGAAGATATTCAAGTAAAACCTTTTTACCACTATGATGAAGCTAACCTTGTAGACGGTGTACATACCAAAGCTACGGAATTCAAGATTGGACAATCCATCTTTGTTTATGATCTCGATAAATCGATCACTAACGCTTTAGATAGTATTCAACGCGGTGCTGAGAGCATCTCTTTTACGATCGAAAACGAAACACTAGATGTAGAAAAACTGCTCACAAGCCTGCCTTTAGAGAAAATTACCATTCACTTTCATTTGCAATTTCTTTCCGTTGAATTCGTACTCAAAATCGAAAAAATTGCGCAATCTAACAACGCAACCATTTTTTGTAACATAGATCCAATCGGACAATTAGCAAGAGAAGGGAATTGGTTTACAACACCAGAAAAAGACAACTTTGAGACGCTAATCAAGTTATCAGCTTCCGTTTCCAAAAGTAATTTCATTAGTGTAGATAGTAGCTTGTATCAGAACGCTGGCGCCACAATGGTGCAACAAATTGCCTACACATTAGGTCATGTTGCTGAATATTTTAACGCAATCCCCGCAATCAATCATACGATTGCAATTTATGTTGCAGTGGGAAGCAATTACTTTTTCGAAATCGCTAAGATTCGCGCATTACGAGTACTGTTCAGTGCCTTGTCAAAAGAATTTGGACACGCATTAGATTGCCATATTATTGTTTCTCCAACAAAAAGAAACAAAACAATTTACGATTATAATGTGAATATGTTGCGGACCACATCGGAATGTATGAGTGCTATTTTTGGTGGTGCCAATACTATCATTAATCTGCCTTACGACGCTTTATATCACAAAACCAATGAATTTGGAGAGCGAATTTCCCGAAATCAATTGCTTGTGCTAAAGAAGGAATGTTACTTCGATAAAGTCGACAATCCTGCTGACGGAAGTTACTATATTGAAAGTATTACTCAGCAATTGGCTGAAAAAGCATTAACGCTATTCAAAGACATCGAAGCGAACGGCGGATTTTTGAAACAACTGAAAGATGGCACCATCAAAAGAAAAATTCAAGAAAGCGCTGATGTTGAGCAAAAATCATTCGATGAAGGAAAAGAAGTGCTTCTTGGTACCAATAAATATCCAAACAAAAACGACAAGATGAAACACGATTTAGAACTGTTTCCCTTTGTCAAAATAAAACCTAGAAAAACGTTGATCAAACCAATTATTGAAAAACGCCTAGCTGAACAATATGAACAAGAACGCCTATCCACTGAAGTATAACTTTGCGGCTTAGTGCCTTTGCGAGCAACCATGAAAAGAAAAGATCTCCAACATATCACACTAACCGACAACCTGCAATTGTCAACCAGCGACCGACAACCGACAGCCGACAACTTTTTAACAGCTGAAGGAATCGAAGTAAAATCCTCTTACGCTAAAGCAGATATCGAAAATCTAGAACATATCGGATTTGGCGCCGGTTTCGCACCTAATTTACGAGGACCTTATGCGAGTATGTTTGTCCGTCGTCCGTGGACAATTCGCCAATACGCAGGATTTTCAACAGCCGAAGAAAGCAACGCATTCTATCGAAGAAACTTAGCGGCCGGACAAAAAGGATTGTCTATTGCATTCGATTTACCAACCCATAGAGGCTACGATTCCGATCACGAGCGCGTTGTTGGTGACGTGGGAAAAGCTGGAGTTGCCATCGATACCGTGGAAGATATGAAGGTCTTGTTCGACCAAATTCCACTAAACGAAATGTCGGTTTCGATGACCATGAACGGTGCAGTTTTACCTATTATGGCTTTCTATATTGTCGCCGCAGAGGAACAAGGTGTTCCTCCAGAGCAACTTGCGGGAACGATTCAGAATGACATTTTGAAGGAATTTATGGTGAGAAACACTTACATCTATCCTCCCACTCCTTCAATGAAAATCATTGCAGATATCTTTGAATATACAAGCAAAAAAATGCCGAAATTCAATTCAATTTCAATTTCTGGTTATCATATGCAAGAAGCTGGAGCCACCGCCGATATTGAGTTGGCGTATACTTTGGCTGATGGATTGGAATATATCCGAACTGGACTATCAACTGGGATGGAAATTGATGAGTTCGCACCGCGATTGTCTTTTTTCTGGGCGATTGGAATGAATCATTTTATGGAAATCGCTAAAATGAGAGCTGGTCGTATGATTTGGGCAAAACTTGTCAGACAATTCGACCCTAAAGATGATAAGTCACTAGCATTGCGTACCCATTGTCAAACTTCTGGTTGGAGTTTGACCGAGCAAGATCCTTTTAATAATGTAGCACGAACGACCGTTGAAGCGATGGCAGCAGCCTTCGGTGGAACACAATCATTACATACCAATGCGCTCGATGAAGCCATTGCATTACCCACAGATTTCTCAGCACGAATCGCTAGAAATACGCAGATTTACTTGCAAGAAGAAACCAAGATTACCAAGACCGTCGATCCTTGGGCTGGTAGCTATTATGTCGAAAGTCTTACTAATGAAATTGCCCAAAAAGCCTGGAAACTCATCGAAGAAGTAGAAGAATTAGGCGGTATGACCAAAGCAATAGAAGCTGGAATCCCAAAATTGCGCATCGAAGAAGCAGCAGCAAGAAAACAAGCTCGTATCGATAGCAATCAAGATGTCATCGTTGGTGTCAATCAGTACCGTTTGGAAAAAGAAGATCCATTGCATATCTTAGATGTCGATAACCAAATGGTTCGCAGACAGCAAATCGAACAATTAGAGCGCATAAAAGCTTCCAGAAATACTGATAAAGTGAAAGAATCGCTTAATCAACTAACCCTTTGTGCACAAACTGGTAAAGGAAATCTGCTAGAATTAGCAGTAATTGCTGCACGTAACCGAGCCACTCTTGGCGAAATTAGTGACGCATTGGAAACAGTTTTCGGAAGATACAAAGCACAAATTAAAACCTTTAGCGGCGTGTATAGTAAAGAAATCAAAGACGACAAAAGCTTCGAAAAAGCGAAACAATTAGCAGACGAATTTGCAAAAAAAGAAGGCAGACGTCCGAGAATTATGATCGCCAAAATGGGTCAAGATGGTCACGATCGTGGAGCAAAAGTAGTTGCTACAGGTTATGCAGATGTCGGATTTGATGTCGATATAGGTCCGCTATTCCAAACTCCAGCAGAAGCAGCAAAACAAGCCGTTGAAAACGACGTACATATCCTCGGTGTTTCATCATTGGCGGCTGGGCATAAAACATTGGTGCCTCAAGTTATTGCTGAACTTAAAAAATTTGGCAGACAAGATATCATGGTTATTGTAGGTGGTGTTATTCCACCACAAGACTATCAATATTTGTTTGATGCGGGAGCCGCAGCTGTCTTCGGACCAGGAACGAAAATCAGCGAAGCAGCCATTTCAATTTTAAACATACTTTTGGATTAATTAAGATGATTGCGGCTATGAAAAACATTAATAATTTCACTTTTTCCAAATATGCAATAATTGCTATTGTTCTTTCTATATACGCTTGCTCTTCTTCTGAAAGTGATAACTACACTCCTATTGAAGTATCACCAGTCGTACTCAATTTAGCAGAAGTTCCGTACGCGAATTTATCTCATTACCAGTTCTTTAAAGGTGAAATCAAAAATCAACAGCCATCCTACGGTGTACTTCCATACAAACCAGCGAGTGAACTTTTTACAGATTACGCCTTAAAAAGCAGGTTTGTTTGGTTGCCTAACGGCACAAAAGCCACTTACACCAATGACGCCGAAGTTTTAAATTTACCAGTTGGTTCAGCATTGATTAAGACATTTTATTACAACAATGTGCAACCCTCAAATACGACAAAAATTATTGAAACCAGAGTGATGATCAAAAAAATGGAAGGTTGGATTTTTGCAGAATATCTATGGAATTCCGATCAAACGGATGCGGTACTATCGACAGTATCGAGCACAGTTTCGATTTCATGGATTGACCAAAACAACACCACCCAAAATGTAGATTATAAAACACCTTCTACAATTGACTGCAAATCTTGTCACGATGACAATACTGGAAAAAGTAATCCAATTGGTATCAAACCGCAAAATTTGAATAATACATTTCCTTATTCAACAGGTACGAAAAATCAACTTTCAAAATGGATTGAGTTCGGGTATTTAGAAAATACGCTACCTGCAACCATTGTTTCAACGGTAGATTATAACGACACCACTAAAAGTTTGGACTTAAGAGTTCGATCTTATTTTGATATCAATTGCGCTCATTGTCATCGCGATGGCGGAAATGTTGACTTTATTGAACTACGAATGCCTTTTGACAAAACCTCTACGCCAATAAACATGGGTGTCTGCAAACCTGCAAGTCTACTAGTTCCGGGAATTACTCATGGATTCGTTGTAAAACCTGGCAGTCCCACTGAGTCGACCTTATTCTACATGATGAATACAAATCAAACAAATTTTCGAATGCCGAAAAATGGAAGAACTATTATACATCAAGAAGGAATTCAATTGGTGAGCGACTGGATCAATTCTCTTCCAGAATGCAATTAAATGTCCGCTCGCAGGAATTTTATCGTGTTTGTGAGTAACTTCTTGTCTCTATTGCGTCCAACGCCCAATAATATAATGCATTTTATGACTTTAATTCAAAAGTTTTATTGTTGCGCCTTCTTATTTGCATTTCTACTTAGTAATGCCAATCCATCCGACAACATACTTTTAAGAAAAGGTTGGGCGGCATTGGTTAAAGACGACGAAAATGAAGCCTTTCGGTACTTTTGGTTGGCCAAAGAAAAAGCAGAAAGAGAGAATAATACCGCTGATAAAGCTGAATCAATACTTTATTTAGGCATTTGTTCTTTTGGTTCGAGTTTAGAAAAAGGACTGCAGTTCGCAACAAAATCCCTCGCTGAATTTAAAAAATTAGAAAACTCGAATCCGGAACAATCTGCGATTGGAAGAAGCAAATGCCTACAACTGATCAGTACCATTTATAGCCGTCAAAACAAAATTAAAGACGCGATAAAAATGAGTCGAGAAGTAGTACACATTTTACGAAATAAATCGGACGCTTCAGGAACATTAGGTTTGGCGTACATTAGCTTGGGCAGTTTATACGAACTTGAAAAGAGAAAAGATTCTATCGAACTCTTGTTTCAGTTGGCTTTAAAAGACTTTGAGTCAAATAAAAATTATTCCTACTTGCCCAACGCATATTTAAAGATTGGTAAAGTAGCTCAAAAGAAAAATCAAAAGGAAACCAGCCTAGCGTACTTTAACAATGGGTTGAATATTGCAAATACTTCTCAGAATAAGCAGGCACAAGTATCTTGTCTACTTGCGGTCGGAACATGGTATCAAGACGTAAATCATGATTATGCAAAAGCCGAAAGTTGCTATCATCAAGCGCACCAAATTGCCGAATCCCTATCTGATAAACTTTTTGAAATCAAAAGTTTAGAGTCACTAATTGAAATAAAAAAAGAAAAAAAAGATTTCAAAGAAGTTAGTGAACTACAAAACCAAATGCTTGCTATTCAAAAAAAATTCTATTCTTTAGAAAGAGCACAAATTGTAAAAAGCCTTGAAGTTCAATTTGATGTCGCGGAAAAAAAACGTCAATTAGCGTTAATTTCGAAAGAGAAAAAAGTGACACAACTAACCAACTCTTTGCTATTCATAGGCATTTTTGTTTTACTAATCATCTTTGGGATTTTATATTTTTTCATGAAGAAAATCAATGCCAGAGACAAACAACTGTTGAAAACTAAAGATGAAATGGTTGAAATTTTGGAGCAACAAAAGATCTTAAAAGCACAACAGTTTCAAAATGATATTGAACATAAAGAAAGTCAATTGAGTGCCATTACACTGCAGATGCTTCAAAAAAATGAACTATTGGCTGAGATCAAAAGCAATATTGAAAAATCAGAACCCATTGGAGAAAGACAATTATTAAAGATGGTCAACAAGCATCTAAACCAAGACAACAGTTGGAATGATTTTGATACTTATTTTGAAGGCATTAACAAAAATTTCTACACCCGACTAAAGCAAAATTATCCCGAAATAAGCACCAACGATCTTAAAATATGTGCGCTTATCAAATTGAATTTATCGATAAAAGAAATGGCTACTATTTTAAATATTTCTCCCGATAGCGTTAAGACGGCAAGATATCGACTGCGGAAAAAACTGCAATTGCAAACCGAAGAAAACCTCACAGATTTCATCCTAACCATTTAAACGCGCGTAAAAAACAATAAATTACGCTGATGTACACCTTTTGTCTACCAACCTAAAGGATAACAAATTCCAAATAAGATGTACTTTTGGCTTAGGGAGGAACTGCTATGAAACCTAAAAAAATTAAAAATTTACGTTATGAAAAAAAACTACTACATGATGTTGTTGTTAATGATTGCAATTTCATCGAGCGCTCAAGTTGTTAATGGTGATTTTGAGATCTTAAAACCAAATGGAAAAGTAAGTAACTGGGGAATTAACTTTAGTATGCCCGCGGTTATCGATGTTGGAACTGGACAAAGTGTTTCTGATGAAATTATGTTTGATAATTACGTCGATTTTTCTTGTTCTTCAACTACCGATGCATTTTCTGGAGCAAGAGCTTTAGACATTCGAAACGCCTACAATATGACACAAGGCCAGGTAATTCCGGGTGGCGCGACGTTGTTTCACGATGCATCGCAGGACAGTCCAGGTTGGAATCCAGGAGTTCCGGTAGAACCAGGAATGGAAGTGTCTTTCTTAGCTTTTCACTATAAATATATTCCTTTTGGAGTCACCGATGTGATTGAAGCAGAATTGGTCGTATTGGGAGAAAATGGAGAAATCGGACGAGCATCCATTCAGATTGCGGAGCCCGATTATGTTTATGATGGAAACGTACAATTCAAATACGCGCAAGCTCCAGTACTCTACACTTCGAACGAAACTCCACTATGGATGTACATTTCGTTTTCGATGGGAACGGTTGAAAACGCAACCTTCGGAACCAAAATCATCATCGACAATGTTAGAGTCAACAATAATTCATTAGCGAATAATCAATTTTCAAATTCACTTTTTTCAATTTTTCCAACAGTAACAACTCAAACGGTAAACATTGTAAGAGGAATAAGTGCCCATGACGGGAATTATAACTTCAAGATTTACACAATTGATGGCAAACTTGTAAGCGAGCATGCAAGCACTTTTGCTGACAACAATGCAGTCAGTTTGGATGTAAGTTCACTAACCAAAGGCGTTTATTTTATTCAAAGTGAAGGTATTACTTCCAAATTTATAAAAGAATAATACGAATAATTCATCAAAAATGTTTTTGCTTCTATAGTACACATAGCTTAACAAATAAGACACTAGTATTCCTGGTGTTTTTTTATAAGAAATTATTTTCATACTTTAGAGGCACAGAAGTGAACTCCCCGACGCTTTCTATTTTCAAACCTGCTTTTTCTAAAATTTAATAGAAAAGAAACCCATGAAACTAGTCGGCTACATTAACGAGAAAAGAGAAAATTCATTTAGAGAGCCAATATACGCTGATGCTAAGGGCATTCTTTATATGCATGAGATTGACAATCGACACAACATTACTTCTTTTAAAAAACTTGAACCGAAAGATTCGGATTATATCAAATTATATCTTTCAAAAAAGTTCAGCGTAGGTTCGAAAGCGGCTCTTGTCTTTGTTGGAAAGGAGAATTACTTTCATTTCGACAGCGCTCCAAATGCGATCGAAGAGGTTATTCATTACCTAAATGACCATAGCGATATCTATAAAGTGGATGGCATTTTGGATCAAGCAATGTTACTTAAGAATAGAATTTTTTCAGACCATTTTGTCGTCGATAATTTCGTCGTTAAAATGAATCCAGATGAAGAACAAATAGTTTTATCCTTTGATTTTCCAGCAGCAAAAAAGGATAGCGCTTCCAGAACTGAGGCTACAAAGTCGGAAAAATCAAATCCATCACTTCAAAAAGATTTGGCTTTAAAGGATGATAAAGAAGCTATTTTTACTAATGCAATTAAGCAGCTGAACTCGGTTGACATGAACTTTGAGCTCAAGTTAAAGTTAAGAGCCGAAGAGCGAAGAAGCAAACTAAAAACCTTCAACTATCAGTTCAAACTAAATCAAACCGCGACTCGAAGAAAGAAAAATATTGAATAATTATTTTTCAACTTCATATTTCGATAGCGCATTTGAACATGTACCAAAAAAAAATATATTTGCATTCCGAAAATTACGCGGGATGTAGCGCAGTCAGGTAGCGTACTAGCATGGGGTGCTAGGGGTCGCTGGTTCGAATCCAGTCATCCCGACACTACTACCAAAAAGACAATTCGACTGGGAATTGTCTTTTTTTCTTTTATCCAAACCCCTTGTATTTACTGCGATTTCATGAAATTATTTCTTACGCGATTTATCAAAAACACGAGGAAAACAAAAGAAAAAAACAAAATTAATTTTAATTAAAAAATCAATTAAAATCGCTGATAACTGCTAATCACTGATTTAATTTGGTTGTAATTAGTAGTAAGTAGTTTTAATCGAAAATCTCTTTTTATCAAAGGTTTTTTCTGTCTTGATAGTCCCGATAATTTAAATGTGAGAAGGGTTGAAAACAATCTTGTTAGTCCCGATGTTTTGTAGACTAAAACTAGAGTCCGGCCAATTCCATACTCTACTGAAAAAAGCATGTAACTATAATTAAAAAGCCAAACTTCTATTTTTTTTTAAATTACACACTTCGCGGGATAGTGTCTTGATAAATGGAAGAATGTTTCGAATTTGGGGAGAATTTGAATTCCAATTTTCTAGATTATCTCAAATCAGACATTAATCTACCTATTTCAATTTCTGCAATCTGATTGTAACAAAAAAAATAATATTTTCTTATTTTGAGTTGGGATTTGAGATTTGGAATAATTTGCCACAATAGTTCTTTAATTTTCACCGTTAAATTCTTCTGTCGTATATTTATCACTGGCATTAATACCTTTTCGGAATAAAACTTTTTTAATAGTTATCAATAAAATTTTCATATCCAACATGAAACTTATATTATCAATATACCAAACGTCATATTCAAATTTTTTGGACCAAAGTATAGAATTTCTTCCATTAACTTGCGCCCATCCGGTTATTCCTGGTTTTACATCATGTCTTCGTTTTTGAACTTCATTGTATATTGGTAAATATTGATTCAACAAAGGTCTAGGTCCAACTATACTCATTTGTCCAAAAAAAACATTTAACAATTGAGGAATTTCATCAATAGAAGTTCTACGAATAAAATTTCCAACTGTAGTTATTCTTTCAAAATCTGATAAAAGTTCTCCGTCTTCATTTTTTTTATCGTTCATGGTTTTAAACTTGATTATTTTGAATATCTTACCCTTATAACCAGGTCTGCTTTGAAAGTAAAAAGGTTTTCCTCGATTCAAAATAAAAAGCAAAATTGTAACAATAATAAATAAAGGACAAAAAATGATTAGTCCAATAAAGGCAACCATAATATCGAAAAAAGATTTCACATACTTTTTATACATAATTTTGTCAATTTGTTTACGATAATACCACGTTCCCAAAACCTGACTTAAAGATTAATTATCAATGTACAGAATTAATGACTTCCAAAATCCATTATAGCTCCTATTGTATTTGTAGGCAATTCTTGAAATATTGGATTAGAGCATTTTGTTGGTAAATAGTGCTGCATCTAAAAAATAGAAAGCTACGGTTTATTCTTCAAACAACAACTTGATCTTTTCCATACCAATTTTGTAAAAAAAGTTATATCATCCAGCTAGTAAAATCTCACTTTTTTTTAAACTAATGGTCTAAATATTATTTAATTCTAAAAACAACTTTTCTAACAAAACTTCTTGTCTCTGGAGTACTTGGATTATACGTTTGATCTTCTCCAGCAGAAACAGCTTTTACTCGATATGGTTCTATTCCAAGTTTCACCAAAGTTTCTTTAACATTATTAGCTCTATCTAAACCTAATTTTTTGTTTACTTCACTTGTTCCAATGTCATCTGTATACCCAATCAAATCGATTTTAGCCTCTGGATTTGTAATTAAGAAAGTTTGTACGAAGTTTATAGCATCTCTAGATGAACTCAAATATACTGATTTACCTGTTTCGAAAAATACGCAGATGTAGCCTTCATCTATTGCTTTTTTGAACATGACATTGTTTGAATCTACGGTATTATTTAAACCACTACCATTTGTTTTGCCATTCGTTGTGTCTAAATATTTTTCTACCTCATCCGGAATATTATTTTTATTCTTGTCAATCATAATTCCTTTACTGTCTACAATAGCTCCTTCTAATGAACTTATTTCTGAGTCTAAATAATCGGGAACTCCATCTTTATCAGTATCTATCAATTTAGATTCAACATCATTAAGTCTTTTTTCAATTTCGTTGTTTTTTGCTTCATCCTGTTTCTTTAACATTTCTTTTTCAGCATTTACAATTGGTTTTCCTAATTTATAACTAACGCCGAACGAAATATTGCCCATCTGACCAGAAAGGTTATTCTTTTCATCAGAAGGATTACCGTCCCAAGTTTTATGCTGTCTAAAGTTATTTATGAGTGAAAAATCTACAAACAAATTTGTTTTGCTTGTAATATTGTAAGAGGGAGTTAGCCCAAAAATCAGACCCAAAATATTATCTGCCGAACCAATTGCTTGATTTTCTGATGATTTAATAGTTTTCAAAGAAGCCATATTTAATCCAATATGAGGTTGCAACTTAAATTTTGCAAATTCATCGATACCAAATAACATATTAATGTTGAACATTGTCTGAATAGACCACCTAAATTGCGCCACATCAAAAGCTGCACTTTTACTATCAGTTGGAATAAATCTATCAAATGCTAAATCAGATTTGAATGTGACATATTTATTGACTTGATATCTAGCTCCAATATTGAATGAATTTAGATTTAATTCTCCTAAAAACTTGGTGCTTTCAGTAGAAAAATAGCCATCGTTGTAGGGTCTAATTCCGCGACTACTTCCGAAAGACAAATCCAAAGACCATCTATTTACTTTTGGTTTTGTTTGCCCTATTGAATCAGTACTTTCTTGTGAAAAAGAACTACCAGCGGCTAGAATTACTACGATTAATGACAGATATTTTCTCATAAAATCTAAATTTTTTGGCAAATTTATTCAAATTAGTGCTTATTGAAAAACCAACATTTGATTGTTAACAATTTCAAAACATTGTAGTGAATGTTGACATTATTCTTTATTTTTTATTAATGTTTTAATAAAGATTCCTCTAAATATATAATTTTAAATTAACATTAATGTAGCGCTTCTGCATTTAGTTTGCATCAAAACTGAAAACCAAATGAAAGTCCTGTACTACCTGTTTATTTTAACCTTATCACAAACTATTTTTGCGCAAAACGGAACAATTAGTGGCGTTGTCGTTGACGAGTCAAATGGCTCATCGCTGCCCGGAGCTAATATTGTCATTAAAGAGTTGAATAAAAGTGTTTCAACTGATTCAGAAGGTAAATTCATCTTCAGAAATATACCAGTTGGCGTCTATGAATTGAAATTCATATATATAGGCTATCAATCAAAACTTGTATCTGAGGTAAATGTTGTCTTGAATGATATAACAGTTTTGAATATTGCGTTAGATGCTCAAAAAAATGTTCTAGATGAAGTAGTAATTACAAAAACCAGAGCTAAAGCCGAATCGGTAAAGTCATTATTAGTACAGCAAAAGAATAGCGCTAACGTTTCTGACGGTATATCCGCTGAAACTATTAAAAGAACGCCGGACAAAAACACATCAGATGTTTTGAAAAGGATAAGTGGCGCAAGTATTCAAGACAATAGATTTGTGATCATCAGAGGTCTAAATGATAGATATAATGCAGCTTTTTTGAATGGTGCGCCATTGCCTAGTTCAGAATCCGATCGTAAAGCATTTTCGTTTGATATTTTTCCATCAAACATGTTAGATAATTTAATCATAACAAAAACTGCAAGCCCTGACTTACCGGGTGATTTTGCTGGAGGTGTTGTTCAAGTTAATACAAAGTCAGTACCTGATAAAGATTTTCAAACTATATCGATAGGTTCGGGTTATAATACGATAACCACTGGGAAAACTCAAAAAACATACAAAGGTAGCGGAACTGATTTTTTAGGATTTGATAATGGTAAACGAGATTTGCCAGCAAGTGTAACATCTACAGAAGCGTTTAGTCTTTTATCATTTGAGGAGCGAGTTGATGTCGCAAAATCTTTTCAATCGGATTGGAATATCAATAATAGTAAGTTCGCACCCAATTACAGTTTTCAATACTCTATTGGACGCCATTTTGATATTAAGGAAAAAACAATAGGTATTTTGTTTTCTTTTTCCAATAACAAATCAAATAGTTTCAATACAGTTGAAAGAAACGATTATGATAATCCGCAAGGTATTCCTGCAATTTTGATTAAAAGCTATAATGACAAAAATTATAGTGAACAAGTTTTAACTGCAGCGTTAGCAAATTTTTCTTTAAAATTTAATGATAATCATTCTCTTTCATTTAAAAATATTCTGAGCTTGAATTCCACAGATTTAGTAGTGGAAAGAACGGGCCAAAATGATGTTGTAGACGTTAGAACAACTAATTCCGACGTAAGATGGTTTACCAGCAGTAGAATTTATTCTGGACAACTTAATGGGGAACATTATTTTTCTAAACCGAAAATCAAACTAAACTGGACAGGATTTTACAGCAACATATATAGAGATATCCCAAATTTGCGGAGAAATATGTATACTGTTGCTGACCCCAATAGTACTGATCCAGCGCAAACAACGCCAATTGCCTTAATTGCAAACAACAATGGAGGACCTGATTATGGAGGAGGTCTGTTTTGGTCTGAAAACCAAGAATTTATAGCTGGCGGAAAAATAGATATTTCCCGAAAATTTTCGATTGGCGAAGATTTAACTAATGAAATAAAACTAGGTGTTTTTACCCAAACCAGAGAAAGAGACTTTTTTGCTCGGCAGTTACAATACAACACGCTTACACAAGGTGGAACTTTTGATTCAGAACTATTAGAATTACCAAATAGCTCTATTTTCAATGTCTCCAATATGGGTCCACTAGCTTCAGGCTTAAATGGTTTTACGCTTTTTGATTTTACGAAATTTACAGATACCTATTTCGCATCATCTAAATTAAATGCGGGGTATTTTATGTTAGATAATAGATATAAAAAGTTTAGACTAATTTGGGGTGCACGATTCGAAAGCTTTACCCAAACTTTGGCCGCGAGGAAAACAGAAGTCGAATATTTGGATTTAAACAACAAACAAAATGATTTTTTGCCTTCTGCTAACTTAATATACGCAATTACCAGCAAGCAAAATTTAAGATTAAGTTATTCAAAAACACTAAACAGACCTGAGTATCGAGAATTGGCGCCCTTTGGCTTTTATGATTTTACTACTCAATTCTTTACACAAGGAAATGATACTTTAAAAATAGCTACGGTCAAAAATTTTGACTTGCGATATGAATATTATCCGGGGAAGGGGCAGTTGTTTTCAGTCTCTTATTTTAGAAAGAATTTCACGAATCCCATAGAGCTTAAACAGGAAATTAATAACAAAACAGTAACCTATAGAAATGCAGCAAGTGCTGTTAATAGTGGAGTTGAATTAGAGTTCAGGACCTTGTTGAGCGCGATTTTTACCAACGAAAATACTACAGTTTTTGACGATATTACATTGTTTGCTAATACTGCAATTATTAAATCAGTTGTCGATGTTTCTAATTTCAATACTGCAAATACAGAAACCAATATTCCACTTCAGGGGCAATCACCTTTTGTGGTTAATGTCGGATTACAATACCTAAACAAAGATAATGGATGGGTGTTTTCTTCCAATTTAAATAGGGTTGGAAACCGAATTGCTATTGCAGGTAATGAATTGAATCCAGCAATATGGGAAAAAGGAAGGACAATAATCGATTTTCAAGTTGCAAAAAATTTGATGAAAAACAAAATTGAATTGAAACTTAACGTACAGAACATTCTGGCTCAGGATCAAGTTTTTTATCAGAATGATTATACTAAAGCAAGTAAATATGGGAATTTTGAAACTTTAGGAAATTACGTATTTACTGGAGATTATCTTTATGAAGATGGCTTTAATTCGGCTAATGACAATGTTTTTTGGCGAACCAAATTTGGACCAACATTTTCTTTTTCCATGACTTATAACTTTTGATCGAAAAAATTTAATTAGCAGAATTCTTGTTATAGGAAGTTGCTTTCCGCCTTATTCTTTTGTATTTGACGCTAAAAAAATAGGTGTTAATTTAGATCAATTGCTATTTGAAAAATATGATTTTATATAATTTTCATTTCAAATACAATAGCCAAAATTACGAATATCTTTAATGAAGAATGTAGTCCCACCAAATGATGAATCGTTCAATTACACAAAAGATGATTTTGGAGATGAATTTATATGGGGAGCGTCATCATCTTGTTTTCAAATAGAGAGCGATGAGCATAAATCCGATGAAGGCAATTCTATATTGGAAAGATTATCGTACAAAAGGAAAGTCATAGAAAATAGTGACGCTCCAACTGGACCTGCTGGTCCTTGCGAGAATTACAAAAAAGACATTAAACGGATCAAGAAATTAGGCATCCAGAATTATAGATTTTCATTATCCTGGTCGAGAATTATACCAAACGGCATCGGAGCAATAGATCAAGAGGGCATCAATTTTTATAACGATGTGATAAATACTTGTCTTGAAAACAACATCGAACCATTTGTTACTTTATATCATTGGGATTTGCCCTTAGAACTTGAAAAAAAAGGAGGGTGGAGTAATAGAGATGTACTAACGTGGTTTACTGAATATACAAATGTTTGTGCCAACGCATTTAAAGACAAAGTAAAATACTGGATTGTCCTAAACGAACCTTTCATTTTTGTTGGAGGTGGTTATTTTTTAGGAGTTTATAAGCTTGGGAAAAGAGGGCTAAATGAATTTTTGACTGCGATGCATCATGCATTACTTTGCCAATCAATAGCATATAGAATCATAAAGGAAATTAATCCCGCAGCTAAAGTTGGGACAATGCACTCTTGCGCTTACATTACCCCACTGACCTATAGTGATAAAAATATAAAAGCTGCCGAAAGGATCGATACTCTTTTGAATAGAGCCTTTATCGAACCATCGCTAGGTTTGGGTTATCCAATAAAGGAATTGCCTTTTTTTAAGCATATTAAAAAGTATGTAAGTCGAGGTGATGAGGAATTAATCAAAGTTGAATTTGATTTTATTGGTCTTCAAAATTATAATCGAGAGGTCGTAGAACATCATTCGTATTCTCCGCATGTAAATGCTAAATTAATACCCGCATACAAAAGAAAAGTAGCGCCTACAGCAATGAATTGGGAAATTTATCCTAAATCAATCTATATGATGATTTTAAAATTTAGTAATTATTCTGGTGTCAAAAATATTATTGTTACTGAAAATGGGGGTTCGTTTCCGGATCATATCAGGGAAGATTTAGTTCAAGACAATGAGCGAAGTTTTTATGTGCAAAATTATATGCAAGAAATTTTGTACGCGAAAGAAAAATCGAAAAAAGTAACAGGATTTTTTTGTCTAGTCAATAAAAAATAATTTTTAGTAGGCTGACGATGGAACATAAGATTTGGTCTATTGCATCTTCTAAATTACACAATACAGATTTTTTGATGTTCTTGGTGTTAAGAAATACTTAGAAGTAAAATCGTTAGTCAGTGCTCAACATCTGCAGCAATCAGATTATTCTTTTTATTTGATTAATGTTAAGTTAACAAAAACGACAATAATTTTTTACAGAAGTCATAATTTAAAAACCATTTCTTTACTTAATAATTATAGTTATTTAATTCTGTTTTTACATTTAATTACCATGTCGAATTTAGTTTTGTGGCAACATTAATTTAAAAAATGAAAAAAATGAAAAAACACTCTTTAATTGCAATTTTATTGCTGATTTTTAACTTTGCGAGTGCGCAAATTGAATCCACAACTTATCGTGGAGCTTTTGCACCAGCACCAACTGCAATGTGGACGGATTCTTGGACAAACTACGATCCAATCAACGAACCTTATCTTGACGCAGCAACTGTAGTCAATGTAACTGCTGACATTACCGCGAACACAACGTGGAC
Organism: Flavobacteriaceae bacterium; assembly: GCA_947456815.1. Taxonomy (GTDB): domain Bacteria; phylum Bacteroidota; class Bacteroidia; order Flavobacteriales; family Flavobacteriaceae; genus Flavobacterium. The sequence goes on along the minus strand of CANGTL010000008.1, from coordinate 50,160 downwards.
AACGGGTAAAACTTACAAACTGACAGGTTTGATCTATGTGAGAAATAATGCTATCTTAACAATCCAACCAGGTGTTGTTATTAAGGGGCTTACTTCTGTAAACGGAACAGCTTTAATTGTAACTAGGGGATCTAAACTAAACGCAATAGGAACGGCTACAAATCCAATTGTGTTCACTTCAGGTAAAACAGTTGCGCAAGGAAGACAAAAAGGTGATTGGGGTGGAATTATCCTTTTAGGAAGAGCAGGTTTTAATACTAACAATGGTGTGAATAATATCGAAGGTATTACTGCTAATGCTAATACAGAATATGGTGGTGGATTGACGCCGAATGACAATGATGATTCAGGAACATTAAAATATGTTAGAATTGAATTTGGAGGATATGTTTTCTCTCCTAACAATGAAATCAATGGTTTGACAATGGGTGCTGTTGGTAGAGGAACTACTATCGACTACGTTCAAGTATCTTATACTAATGATGACGCTTTTGAATGGTTTGGAGGTTCTGTAAATTGTAAACACTTAGTTTCTTACAGAAATCTAGATGATGATTTTGATACTGATAACGGTTTTAAAGGTTTAGTACAATATGGATTAATTGTAAGAGATCCGTCTATTGCTGATAACCCATCGGTTTCTACTTCTGAAAGTTTTGAGTCTGATAATAATGCAGCTGGAACTGCTTCAGGAACTGGTTTAGATACTACTTCTGCAATATTTACAAATATTACTTCTGTTGGACCATCTTTCCGTGCTACTTTAGCTCCAACTACGACATTGGCTGTAGGGCATGAAAGAGCGTTGCGTTTAAGAAGAGCTACACAATTAAAAGTGTACAACTCTATCTTTATGGATTTCAAATCAAGCATCGTGTTTATTGATGGTTCTCTTGCAGTTGGTAATGCTACTGCTGGGACTTTAAAATTCGTAAATAATATTATGGCAGGTCCTGTTGGTACAACCTTCACAGGAGGTATTAACCCTGTTTCATTAAACTCATTTTTCTCTACAAACGGAAACACTACTCAAGCAACTAGTGCTGGATTATTGACTTTAGCATATAATGCATCTACAAACACGTATTTAGGTTTAGATTACAGACCAGGTACTACAAGTACTGCTGCTTCTGGAGCTAACTTTACAGATAGCGGAATTTCTGGTTTTGTAATTGCTCCTCCGCCTGGAACAACTCCATTGGTAACAAACCGTACTTATTGTAAAGGTGTTACTGCTACTCCATTGACTGCAACTATCACTGGATCTGGCACTTCTTTGAGATGGTATACTGTTGCTACTGGTGGTATTGCCGCAACTACTGCTCCAACACCTGCAACAACTATTGTTGGTGTTAAAAATTACTGGGTTTCTCAACTTAATCCAGGAAGTGTAACTCCTACAAATCCACTAGGAGAAAGCACAAGAGTGTTATTAACTGTTACTGTAAATGATATACCAACTGAGGTAGTTAGCGTCATAACAGGTGTAGGTCCTGTTGGATCAACTTCTGTTACTTCAATTGGAAGTTATGTTGGAACAACAGCACAATTTACGTATTCAGTTACTCCTTTTGTTAACACTTCATTAGTTTATGTTTGGACATTGCCTTTAGGAGTTAATGTTGTTTCAGGACAAGGTACAAATTCTCTTGTTGTAAACTTTGCTAACGTACCTTTTGGTGCTGGTAACGTTGGATCAATCCAAATACAAGCTCAAAATGCTTCTGGTTGTAGAACTGCGGCAAAAACTTTAGCTTTAACTAAAGTTTTACCAGGTGCTCCTACAACAGTTGCTATGACTGATAAAGCTTCTGCAGCTCCTAGTACTGCAGTTACATCTTATGCAAAATATATGGGATCTACTACTCCATTAACTTTGACTGCAGCAGCAGTAGTTGCAGCAAGTACATATGAGTGGGAATTACCAGCTGGTGTTACTATCAGCATTCCTGCAGGAACACCTGCTCCAGTAACTACAACTGTTAACTATACTGCAGAACCATTCTTTAGCCCATCAACTGGTACATTACCTCTAGGAACTAGATTTTGGACGGTTACTAATAACGCTTACACTATTGATGTAAATGGTGTTTCAACTACAATTACAGTTTCTACATGTGCTCAAAGATACCAAGGATCAAGTAATAATAATCCTTATCCTTCTACTTCAGCACCTTATTTACAATACGGAACAGTAGTTAGAAGTAACTTACCTTCTATTTTAGTAAATTTTGCTGGTGTAACAAACCCTACTACAACAGCATTATATTTTGGTGTTAGATCACTTAACGGTGTTGGTTATTCGGTAACAGCAAATGCAACTAACGCTGATGTAGTTGCTAACAGAACAGGAATTCCTGGTTTGTTTAATACAACGTATACAGCAACAGAAACATTAATTGCTCCTCCAAGTACACAAGGATCTACAACTTACACTGCAAGCGGATTTGCTCCTAAAACTTCAAAATTGCTTAAGTTAGTAGCTGCATTACCTGCTGCTCCTACTGCTTTGAAATTGACAAACGATGCTGTTAGTACATCTACAGCAGTTACCGTAGTTTCTAAGTTTATTGGAACAATTACTCCATTAACTTTGACAGCTACTGCTTCTGCAACTGCTTCTTCATATACTTGGGAGTTACCAGACGGTGTTAATCAAGTTTCTGGTGGTAATTCAAATGTAATTACTATTAATTTTGCTAATGTTGCTCCTGGTGTTACATCGTTCTATTTAGGTTGTAAAGCTGTAAATGGTATTGGTTCTTCAGTAACTACTACAAATGGTACTTTAGTTCCTGCTACTACTTCTACTGCTAAACTGTTAAAAGTTACAGCTACTGTTCCTGCAGCAGTTACTACTGTTTCAGGTCAAATCACATTAATACCAAATAATGCAGTGATCAACTACACTATGACGGCTTCTGCTCTAGCAAATTCTTATATTGTTACTGGTCCTGTTGGTTCTGTAGTAACTTCTGCTGGTAATGCTTCAAACACTACGAATTCAATTTCAACAAGCGATTTAGTATTTACTGTAACTTACCCTGCTAGTTTTATTGCTAATACTGCTAATCCTAAAACGATTGTAATTACTGCCGTAAATGGAGTTGGAAATAGTTTGACTAATAAAGTTCTTAACTTAACTTCTGCTGTAGGTAACAGACCAGCAGCAAATGTTTTAATTACTTCAACTTCAGTTTACCCTAATCCAGTTAGTGATATTGTAAATATCGACTTAACTGCTGATACTGATGGAACTCTTGAAATGACTATTTATTCTTATGATGGAAATGTTGCTTCAAGAACTAAAGCAGTAGAATTGAAAGAAGGATTTAATACTATAAATGAAAATCTTTCAAATTTAGCAAAAGGTATTTACTTCTTAAGAATTACTAATTCTTCAAATGAAGAAGTAATCATTAAGAAAATTATCAAAAACTAATTTTTTATATTAATTTCTAAAGCCGTTAATTAATTTTAACGGCTTTTTTATTCTTTTTATTTCACATAATATAACCATAAGAATGGCAGTATATTGCTTAAATTTGTAAATTTGGTTATGATATAATTTGAATAAATCTCAATCTAAATAAAAAACACGAAATAAAAAAAGGTCATTTGATGAGTAAAAAAATAGTAGTTTTAGGATTGGGTCAAAATAATTTCCTTTCTTTTTTATATGCTGCTTTAAAAAAGTATGATGCTACTTATAGCATTACGGTGCCATTTTATAATGAATTGACTAAAGATTCAGTTCATGATACTTCGATGTACAATAATAATGATAGCATTAAATATAAAAATACTGGAACTTCTCTTATACAAGGTATTGGAATTTGTCTATTGTCGAAGCATTTTTACGAAACTTTTTTTTTTATAGTATTCGTCGAGAAAAAGCTTGGCAAATCGCTGCATTTCTGCTATGAGCAATTACGCGCAACGAGTTTTTTTGTTAGAAACAATAGTTTTCAAGATTATGATACCTTTCATTTTCACTTCATGCAGTATAGCTACTTGCGTGAATTATTTTTAGTTCCAAAAGGCAAAAAAATTGTTTGTAGCTTTTGGGGTTCTGATTTATTGAGAACTAATGACATCCTCAATTTTTATTTTGTAAAAAAAGCACTACGCCGAGCTACAGTTATTACCTGTCAGTCTATAGAACTAAAAGAAATAGTACTGTCTAAATTTGGTCGAAATTTAGCAGATAAAGTTCAAATCGCTATTTTTCCTGTTTACGAAAAAATTTACGATTTGATGGATTTGAATTATAATAATCAAGAAACAATAGATCTGTTTAAATCAAAATTTAATTATTCTAAGGATAAAATAAACATCTTAATTGGTCACAGTGGAAGCATAGCAAACAATCATTTGAAAATAATCAATTCGCTACAAAATTCGCGAAATAAAGATAAAATCCATTTGATTATCAATTTGAATTATGCCATTACAGCAAACGAAAAGAAAGCCTACAAACTTGAGTTGATTGATGCTTTAAAGAATCTTGATTGTTCGCACGTGATTTTAGAAAAATTCTTCGTAAATGATGAGCTGGCAATATCGAGATTGGCTTCCGAAATATTCATTCATGCGCCAATTTCAGATGCTTTGAGCGGAACCATGTTAGAATTGTTATATGCGTCTAATATTGTGATCACAGGTTCCTGGTTACCCTATAAAACTTACCGAAAAGCAAAATTAGATTATTTTGAAATATACAATTTCCTTGAGCTTTCTGAAAAACTGGATGTCATCATTGATAATTTTGACAACGAAAAGGAAATGATGTTAAAAAACAAACAATCAATTAGAGACTATTTCATTAGTGAAAGTGTTGCGAAAAATTGGTCTCAAATTTTAAGTTGAAATGAATTTAAAAAGTAAAGTAAAAAATGGTTTGAAATGGACATTTATCGACCAAATCCTCTCCCAAATTGTTTTTTTAGTCTTTAGCATTTTTCTCGCGCGAATTCTGACACCCGCCATGTTTGGAATTGTAGGAATGATTACCATTTTTTCCAATTTTGCCATTCTTTTTATTGACTTAGGTTTTAGCGCAGCATTAATTCAAAAGAAGGAAGTTTCACCAGAACAATATTCATCCGTATTTTGGCTTAACCTAGGCATTGGTTTTTTTATGTATGCTCTTTTTTACATTAGCGCACCAATGATAAGTCAATTTTACAATCAACCTGAGTTGATCGTGTATATTCGAGTCATTTGCTTGTCATTTATCATTACTTCTTTTTCTTCTGTGCAAGCAAACCTCTTAATTAAAGAACTACAATTCAAAAAGAAAGTGATTATAAACTGGATTGCCATGCTGATTGGTTATGTAGTCGCTTTCGTTTTGGCCTACAAAGGATATGGCGTATGGGCGTTGGTCATGATGACCTTAACAACCGCAATGCTAAATTCTATTTTGTATTGGATCGTTTCGAAATGGACACCGTTATTTGTTTTTGAATGGAAAACGATAAAGGAATTATCACAATATGGATTTAATTTCTTAGGCGATTCAAGTGTCAATTACTGGTCAAGAAACTTCGACAATTTTATTATTGCAAAAGTATTAGGCAGCAACGATTTAGGAATTTATACCCGAGCATACTCGCTCATGTTATTGCCACTCAGAAATGTTACCACCATCGTTACTAAAGTAATGTTTCCCGCTTTTTCACAAAAACAAGACGACCTTCAACTATTGAAAAAGTATTATCTAAACATTATTCAATATATAGCACTCATAACATTCCCTTTAATGATTGGACTTTCGTTAGTTTCTAAAGAGTTTGTCTTGTTATTTTTTGGAAATCAATGGTCAGCCATGATACCGATACTTTCTATTTTAAGTGGGTTGGGTGCTTTACAATCTATAATTTCTTTAAATGGATTGATTTACAATTCTTTAGGCAAAGTAAATATTGCTTTTAGAGTTTCTATACTTACTAATATTGTATTGATTGTTGCTTTTGTAATTGGAGTAAATTATGGATTAATTGGAGTAGCTTACAGTTATTTGATTGCTAGCGCACTGTTGCTGATTCCTATGTACAAAATAGCCATCAAACAATTAAGCATTTCACTTCTGGAAGTATTTGATGTTTTACGAGGAATTATGTTCGCAACACTTATTATGGCAATTGTGTTAAGTGTCATTAATAATTATACAGAATTATCGCTAATAGCGGGATTGATTTTAAAAATTTTGATAAGCGCTGCAGTGTATCTTTTGCTAGTAGTATTTTTTGAAAAAGAGTTGTTTTTTAGTATCAAGAAGAAATTGAATTTTAAATACTAGGTAATGATGAATAAAATCAGAAAAATATACGCTTCAAATATTCACTTGCTAAAGTATAAAAACTTCATTGTGAACATAAGAACGAAAGGCGTTAGAAAGCAAATGAGTAGGATACTATTATTCGGAAATTGTGGACATTCAATTGACAAAACGGCACGCATTAATTTAAATAATGGTCATTTAGTCCTCAACCGATACATCACTAAAAAAGATCCGTTTGTTGGTAATATTGAAATGTATGCAAACTCAGAAATCAATGTTGAAAACACATTCTTTATTCACAGCGGTTGTGATGTAATGGTTTTTAAAAACGCCAAATTAAATTTAGGAAGCGGCTATATCAATCGATATGCAAAAATCAGATGCTATGCTGCTATAACTATCGGACATGACGTCGCTATTTCAGAAAACTTAACTATTTGGGATAGTGATGCGCATTCTATAAAAGGTAAAGAACATTTGATGACACAACCTATTGTGATAGGAAATCAAGTATGGATTGGAACAAATGTTACCATTTTAAAAGGCGTGACTATTGGCGATGGAGCAATAATAGCGGCAGGCGCTGTGGTTACAAACGATATTCCTGCAAAATGTTTGGCGGGAGGAATTCCAGCAAAAGTGCTTAAAGAAAATGTAGAATGGAAGTAAAAAAATAGATGTTTTCAGTAATTATTCCATATTTTAATAAATCTTCCTATATCATTCGATGTATCGATTCGGTATTGCATCAAACATTTGAAAAATATGAAATTATCATCATTGATGATGGTTCAACAGACAACGGAATAGCATTAATCTCAAAAAAATATGCCGATCTTATATGCATTTATTCCCAAAAAAACGAAGGTGTTTCTGTTGCGAGAAACATGGGGATAAAGAAAGCTAAATATGAATACGTAGCCTTTTTAGATGCTGATGATGCGTGGCATCCACAATATTTAGAAAGTATTGATTTTATTTTAAAAAAGGAAAAAGAAGTAAAAATTGTTGGCAGTCATTATTCGAGATTTATTGAATTTTTTGATAATAAATTTGATGTTCCTACTTATTATAGGTTTGACAATTACTTTAGAGAAGCCATAAAAAACACCTACTTTACTTCATCATCTTCAGTAATTAAGAAAACGTTTTTTGAAAAAAATGACGGATTCAACAAGAACTTGAAAAAAGGAGAAGATCATGATGTTTGGTTCCGAACAATTCAAAGTGGCGGCAATGCATTTTATATTACCAATACTTTGGTATATTATTCAGATGAAGATTCCAACCAAATTACTAAAAGCAAAATCGCTTTAGAAAATGATTTGGTGGGCAATATCAATGATTTATATAGAGATTTGAAAGAATCTAACGCAGATAAGAATTTCAACAAGTTTATTAGTCTTTATGTTTATTTCAATCTCTATCCCTATTATTTTGATGAAGAAAACAGGGTTAAAGCTGCAGAAGTGTTAAAAGATATCGAGCATAAATTCTTTTTACTTCAGTTATTATATTTATTGCCGTTCTCGCTTGGTCAAAAGCTTTTGAAATCGCAGAAATGCAGCCGTTTTATTCGAGTCTATTTAAAATTAATAATCAGATATATCTTGAATTAGCATGAAAGTAATCCGATTAACTACTTTATTAGATTTTGGAGGACAAGAACGGCAATATATTTCGTTTGCGGAATCTGACATGGCATCACTTCAAAATGAATATATTTTTGCAGCTATTGGTCATGGCGGTTATGCCGAGGAAATCATCAGAAAAAAAGGTTTTGAAGTTGTGATTTTTAATAAGAATCCTAAGATTTCAAACCTTAAAAACATTTGGACTTTATACCAATGGTTTAGAAAAGTAAAGCCCGATGTAGTCCATACCGCTGCGGCAGAAGCTAATTTTCATGGCATACTAGCCGCAAAATTGGCGGGCGTGAAAATGATTATTGGTGAAGAAATAGGATATCCTAACCATTCTTTGACCGCGAAAATTATTTTTAGAAGGATTTACAGTTTCACGTACCGAGTTGTTTGTGTTTCAAAAGCGGTTAAGGATTTTATCGTTACAAATAAAGAAATCAATGCCGAAAAAGGAATTGTTATTTACAACCCAGTTAGTTCCGGCAGAAAAGTCGAAAAGCATTTGGCAAACGAATTTACAATTGTATCCGTTGGTCGCCTTGAAAAAGTAAAAAATCAATCTTTACTCATCAAAGCGTTTTCGAAAATAAAAGATACGAATTCAAAATTAATTTTGGTAGGTAAAGGCTCGGAAAGAGATAACTTAGAGGCCTTAATACAGAGTTTGAAACTAGAAAACAGAGTGATTATTACGGGATTTGTAGAACATCCAGAAACGTATCTCGCTAAATCACATCTGTTTGTAATTCCATCTCTTTCAGAAGGTTTTGGCATTGCAGTAGTAGAAGCTATGCAGCAAGAAATAGCATGTTTGTGTTCGGATGTAGGAGGAATTCCCGAGTTTATTATGCATCATGAAAATGGATGGTTGTTTAATCCTACAATTGAATCGGAGTTGGTTGCTCATCTCGATAGAATTATTGCCATGCCTTATGTTGAAATTCAAAAAATAGCAAAGCAAGGTAGATTATCTGTCGAAAATCGTTTTACTACTGAGAACTATGTTGAAGTTCTTGAAAATCTTTATCAAAATAAGCTATGATTAGAGTGCTAAACATTATTGACACCATGGGTTCTGGAGGAGTAGAACGTAGGCGTTTGTCTTTGGCTAAATTATTGGATAAATCCAAGTTTGAGCTTAAGATTATTTGCACCAATGCTGTAGGCAGTTTTCCAGATGAATTTAAAAAGCATGATGTTGAAATTATTGAAATTGGTGATTTGAAATCCTTTTTAGATATAAGACAACACCGAAAAGTAATCAAAATAATCAATGACTTCAAGCCTCATATTATTCATGGGGCTGTTTTTGAGGGCGTAACAATGGCTGCAATAAATGGATTTTATAAGCGTGTTCCTATAATTATTTTAGAAGAAACCTCAGACCCACAAAATAGAACATGGAGAGGTAATTTATTAATGAAGTTACTTTGCATACCCGCAAATAAAGTAATTGGAGTGTCTCCAGCCGCTACAAATTACCTGAAAAATAAAATTAAAGTATCTCAAGATAAAGTTGTCTTAATCAATAATGGCGTTGTCGTTCCTAATATTGTTTCTGATGAAACGAAAGAACGCATAACACAGGAACACAAACTTTTGAAAGATGAAGTTGTTATTGGCTCGGTTGGACGAATGAATTCTGACGCTCACAAACGATTTTCAGATTTAATAAATGCTTTTTCAATTTTAGCGACGAAAAACAAGAAGATTAAATTAGTATTGGTTGGCGATGGACCGGAAAAAAGTAATTATGAAGATTTAGTAATCAAACTTGGCATTCAAAGTCAGGTAGTTTTTGCGGGTTATCAAAATGAAATTGAAGCGTATTATGCCGTTTTCGATATTTTTTGTTTGGTCTCTGCCTATGAAGCTTTTGGACTTGTTTTAGCAGAAGCAATGTTGCACAAACTGCCAGTCGTAGCAACCAACGTTGGCGGCATGCAATATATTATTGATGACAATGAAACCGGTTTTTTGGTCGATAAATTTGATATTGAAGCAATCAGGAAGAAACTGAATATCTTATGTCTTGATGCTGATTTAAGACAGCAATTTGGTGACAAAGGATATGTCAAAGCCATGAAGAATTATACAGAAGATCGCTATGTGAAAGACGTTGCTGACTTATATACCGAATTGATTTTAAACAAACAATTAAGAAACAACTAATTGAAAGCAAAAATGTATTTACCGGGATTGAATGGTTTGCGAGCAATTGCTGCCTGTTCCGTTATTCTTGCCCATGTATGTGGAGTATTAGTAGAAAGAGGGTTTCTAAAAACCAATTATTTTGGGCATTTTGGTGGTTATTCTGTTACCATTTTTTTCGCTTTAAGTGGTTTTTTGATTACCTATTTATTGCTTAAAGAGCTAGAATCTAAATCTAAAATTGATATAAAGAAATTCTATATGCGACGGATTTTACGAATTTGGCCGCTCTATTTTTTTTATATTGTCTTGGTTGTTTTGGTGATGAAATTTATGTTACCAAGTACAATTTTGTATTATATTTTTGTTGTCCCAAACATTCCTTTCGCGCTTCATTTATCTGGACATGTAATAGTTACGATTCCATTATTAACACATTATTGGTCAGTGGGTGTTGAGGAACAGTTTTATGCCTTCTGGCCATGGTTAATTAAATATTCATCAAAAATTAAGCAATCCATTTTCCTGTTTTGTGCCGCGTATTTTGGTTTGAAAATAGGATTGTCTATCATGAATGCCCCGATATTTTGGCAATCCATATTGCTGCATACGAGGTTTTGTTGTTTGGGCATTGGTGGGATTGGCGCTTGTTTATATTTTGAAAACAGTAAAATAGTTGCATTTAGTAATAAGAAGGTTATTGAACTACTCGCATGGTTCATTTTAATGTTATTTATGATGAATCAAATTAGTGTTTTCTCTATTGTCAATAATGAAATTATCTCGGTTATAGTTGTGATCATTATTTTCAATCAAATTAATAATCCGAGTCCTATATTTTCTTTAGAGAATAAAGTTTTTGATTATTTGGGTAAAATCTCATTTGGATTATACATCTACAATCCTTTGCTGATTTATTTTACTTCAAGGTTTTTACTCAATAATGGCACAAGCGGACTTACAAAAATTATTTTATTTATGGTCTGTACTTTTTGCGCGGTCATTTTGGTGTCTCATCTTTCTTATTTTTATTTTGAAAAACGATTTTTAAAACTAAAAACCAAATACACAACAGTTGCAAGCGCTGCTAGTAAATTTTAAGAAACAATGAAAAATATACTTTTTATTACTTGGGATGGCGCGCAAACAACTTACATGGAGGGTTTGTTTTTGCCCATATTTAATGAGATTCAGAAAGAAAATAGATATCAATTTCACATAATTCAATTTACTTGGGCGCCAAAAGAACGAACAGCGATTACCAAAAGGAAAGCAAGAGAATGTAATATAAAGTACAGTGCAAAAAAAATCTACAAAAAACCAAATGCATTAATTGGTAGTTTTTTTACAGTAATTGAAGGTGTTTCCTTTATCAAGAAATACCTCCAAAATAATGAAATCGATATCATCATGCCAAGAAGTACGATGCCATCCATCATGGTAAATCGATTGAAAAACATCGATGGCAAAATTATTTTTGATGCCGATGGTTTGCCTATCGAGGAACGAATCGATTTCTCAGGATTAAAAAAGAGCAGTTTAATTTATAATATTTACAAAAGAGAAGAAAGATCAATGCTAAGAAAGGCGGATGTTGTTATAACAAGAAGCAAAAAGGCAATTGATTTTCATCTCGGTTCTATTGGAAGTAGTTATCAGGATAAGTTTTTTGTTGTAGTAAACGGAATAGACACTCAATTTTTTATACCTGACGGTGACCAGGCTCAAAAGCTGCGAAAAGATTTAAACATCAAGAAAGATAGTAAAGTTTTTATTTATAGTGGTTCCTTAGGTCCGCAATACGGATTTGAAATCATGATTAATATATTCAAAAGTTATCTGGAAATAAATCACAACGCTGTTTTTCTGATATTGACGGCTCATGTAGATTTTGCAAAAGAAAGAATCCCAGTAGATTTACAAGATAAGATTGTTTTAAAATCAGTTCCATTTGCAGCTATTCCAAAATACCTTTCAGTCGGAGATATTGCTTTTGCCATAAGAGATCCTAAACCAAGTATGCAGGGCGTGGCCCCAATAAAACTTGGTGAGTACTTATTAATGGGTTTACCAACTATTGCTTCCTTGGGCATTGGCGACACTGAAATGATTCTAAAAGATAAAGATTTTTGTCTGTTATACGACCACGATGCGACAGATTCTGCAGAAAAAGCACTGGTTTTTATTGAAAAGGCTGAAGCGATTGATAAATCTCAAGTACAAAAGTTTGCAACGGATCATTTTTCCTTAGAAATCAGTGCCGCTAGTTACAATAAAGCACTAAATTATTGCTAATGAAAGTACTTTATCTTACAAAATATAGTAGAAATGGTGCCAGCAGTCGATTGCGAAGTTATCAGTATTTTCCGCTTTTGGAAAAAGAAGGAATCGCTGTAACTGTAAAACCATTTTTTGACAAAGATTATTTAAATAGTTTATATGCCAAAAAAAAGATATCCAAATTCAAACTAGCAACTTATTATTTTGAAAGATTTTTTGTTCTTTTTAGCATCAATAAATATGATAAAGTTGTCATCGAAAAGGAGATTTTTCCTTATTTTTTCAGTTGGTTTGAAAAATTACTTTCCCTTTTAAACATAAAATATATTGTAGATTATGATGATGCTATTTTTCATAATTATGGCTTAAGTCCTAATAAACTCATTCAATTTTTCCTAAAGAATAAAATTGAAAATGTGATGAAGTATAGCGATTGTGTTTTAGCGGGGAATGACTATTTGTTTCGAAAAGCTAAAAATTCAGGCGCGCGCAGAATCATCACTTTCCCTACGGTCATTGATGCGATAAAATATGAAACAATACCTGAAAAAAATCCCAATGATAAAGTAATAATAGGTTGGATAGGTTCACCTTCTACTTTTAAATATGTAAAAAAATTAAGTACTGTTTTTAAGGCATTAAAAGAGGAAGTTCCGTTTGAATTACATATTATTGGCGCTAATGAAGTATTAGATTTTGAAGGCTCAATTACATATTTGAAGTGGTCAGAATCGACAGAAGTCGCGATGATAGCTAACATGGATATTGGCATAATGCCTTTGGAAAATACACCATGGGAGTTAGGTAAATGTGCCTATAAGTTAATTCAATATATGGGTTGCGGTTTGCCAGTTGTAGCTTCTTCAATCGGCATGAATAATGAGGTAGTTGAGGATGGCGTTAATGGTTTTTTAGTTGAAAATGAGCATGAGTGGATTGAGAAGTTAAAAATCCTAATAAAAGATTCCCAATTAAGAAAGCAATTTGGAAGTCAAGGAAGAGAAAAAGTAGAAAAAGCATACAGCTTACAAAACAGCTTGAATAAGTTAATTCCACTTTTAAGAGATGGAAACAGAAAGTAAAAGTCGGTATCTAGAATCATTACAGTTATTCAGAGGAATTGCGGCATTGATGGTGGTGATGCACCATGCGGTCGGCTCTTTGAATTACTACCACCACTTAAACAATCCCTTTCTTGACGGGGTAGGAAAGTTTGGTAAATTTGGTGTAGATTTCTTTTTTATCTTATCGGGTTTTATTATTTCTTATGCTAGTTTTCACAAATACAATAACCCAAATGCCTTTCAAAATTACATCAAAAACAGGGTTATTAGAATCTATATTCCTTACCTTCCGTTAGGTATTGCCATGTATATCTTGTATGCCTACCTTCCTTTGTTTTCAAATAGTACGCGCGAAATTAGTTTATTCACAACACTAACTTTATTTCCTTCTGGAAATCCTGCATTATCCGTTGCATGGACTTTAACTTTTGAACTGTTTTTTTATTTTGTATTTAGCATTTCATTTTTCTCGAGAAAGGCATGGAATTATTTTGTTTTGCTTTGGGCATTGGCTATTTTGTTGTTTAATTATAATTCACTACAGAACATTGCTATTATTCAGTCTCCGATATTAAATGTGTTTTTATCACCCTATAACATCGAGTTTATTTTAGGATATCTGCTTTCATTGATTATAATTCACAATATAAAAATAAAGTCAAGATATCTTATTGTAATCTTTACTTTTCTCTTTTTCCTTTTTTTAGGTATTCAAAATTTAAAATACATAACCATAGATTTTTATTTGAATTACTTATTTTCTAGTATGGCCTTGTTGATTCTGTATTTCGTAATTAGTAGGTTTACAAAAAAGATAAAAAGCAATTCAATTATGATGTTGGTGGGAAATGCGTCTTATTCTATTTATTTGATTCACAATCCGCTACAGATGCTGATACTAAGAACATATCCAAAAATAAATTCACTTCCTAGTCTTATTTTATCATTAGGATTAGTATTATTTTTGTCAAGCATTTTCGGGTATCTATATTATCTTACATTTGAAAAAAAATGCATGAATTTTATAAAATCTAAGATAATAAGCTGAAACTATGGATTTTCTTTTTGTGATTGTGTTTGTTTTATTGGGATTTTTTTTCGTGACCAGTTTTAGAACTTCGTTATCTCAAAATAATCTTACTACATTAAAACAACTTTATTTTTATCATTTATTGTTTGGAATTTATTATTATTTCTTTGTTTTTGGAGATTCAATAGGTTATTGGAGACAAGCAAAAACAATGACCATCGATGATTTTCTCTACGCTTTTAATGAAGAACAAGGAACTTATTTCGTATATGCTTTAAACTTTATTCCATCAAATATTCTTGGGTTATCGTATTTCACCGGAACAATAATTTATAGTGTCCTTGGGTTTATTGGATTGGCCTATTTTTATAAAACAGCCATTGACACGATACCCAATAATCCTCAATATAAAGGCTATAATTTATTTCCAATTCTGTTTTTTCTACCGAACTTACATTTTTGGAGTTGCGCTGTTGGTAAAGACACACTTCTGTTTTTTTCTATTGGTATTTTTGTTTATGGCATAATGAATATCACAAAAAGAATTGCTTTTATAATCTTAGCTCTGTTTTTATCGTATTTCGTTAGGCCCCATATTACTTTATTTATGATAATTTCTTTTGGTTTTGCATACATGACCACTAAAAGGATTTCTTTATTTCAGAGGGTTTTATTCTCGACAATCATAATTGGAATTATAGTTTCAATTTTTCCACTAGTATTGAAATTTGCAAAAATTGAAGAAGCATCCATTGACAGTTTTAATAATTTTGCTTCAAATAAAGCCTCATTATTGAATAAGTCATATACTGGATCAGCAATTGATATATCTTCCTATCCGTATCCGGTTAAAATATTCACCTTTTTGTTTCGCCCCTTCTTTTTTGACATCAATAGTATCCCTTCTTTATTGGCTTCCATAGAGAACATGATTCTTTTAATATTGACTATTAGTTTTTTCAGAAGTAATCCAATAACTTCGTTTAAGAGCGCGCCATTTGTTATTAAAGGATTGGTTTATTTTTTAATCATTGGAGCAATGACATTTTCGCAATCACTAGGAAATCTTGGGATTATGATCAGAATGCGAAACATGTTTTTACCGGGCTTAATTATCTTTCTTTTTTGGCATTTTTCCAACACAAATAAAGAAAAAGGTTAAGGATTCTCTGCCTTAATCAAAGATTGACAAATAACTTTAGTTGTACTTCCTAAATTTTCAATACCACGTTTTATTTTAATTTAATGTCAAGTAATCTTTAAGGATTACTTTCTCTTTTAAATTATTGTAAACATTCATTTTAACTACTCTGAAGAACACAATTTGACCTTAAATTTGTGAAATACAAATGCTAATTAGTAAGCCTTTTTAGTAAAAATTTAATTAGAAAATAAGTCTGAAAATTAAATGTTTCATGTCGGAAGTAAGAAAGAAATTGATAAGAATTACAACGGTTCCATTATCGCTAGATAAAATTCTAGATGGTCAATTGTCATTTATGAACAATCACTACGAGGTGATTGCAATTTCTTCCGAAAAAGAATATCTAATTCGATGTGCTGAAAATGAAGGAGTTCGTTACAAGCATATTGAAATGACAAGAAAGATAACGCCTTTTAAAGATCTTGTATCTTTAGTTCAGTTGGTATCTTTTCTAAAAAAGGAAAGACCATTGATTATACATTCCCACACACCAAAAGCCGGGATAATTGCAATGCTAGCTTCCAAAATCACAAACATTCCTATTCGATTACATACTGTTGGAGGCTTACCGCTAATGGAGGCAACAGGAAGTAAAAGAAAGCTCCTAGAATTGATAGAAAAACTGACCTATTCACTATCGACTTTCGTTTTTACAAATTCATATGGACTTTGTAATCAAATAATTGATAATAATTACATCTCAAAAAGTAAGATCAAAGTTATTGGAAACGGAAGTTCTAATGGTGTTGATATTGACTATTTTTCTCCATCACAGGTTTCGCAAGAGGAACAAATTAAATTAAAATCGACACTCGGTATTTTAGAAAGCGACTTCACTTTTGTCTTTGTCGGTAGAATAGTTACAGACAAGGGAATTAATGAGCTGGTTTCTGCATTTGATAACATTTCACTGCTCCAAAAAAAAGTTAAATTAATTTTAGTTGGAGACCAAGAGCCTGATTTAGATCCATTAAGTAAAACTACTTTAGAACTCCTGGTTAAAAACAAAAGCATAATTAATGTGGGTTTCCAAAGAGATATAAGACCTTATTTAGCTGTAAGTAATGTTTTAGCATTCCCAAGTTATCGGGAAGGCTTCCCAAATGTAATGATGCAAGCGGGTGCTATGGGACTTCCAATGATTGCGACTGATATTAATGGATGTAATGAAATAATTACCGATGGTAAAAATGGAATCTTAATTCCGAAGAAAAATATAGCAGCGATCGAAAAAGCACTCCTCATGTTAATTAATGAGGATAAACTTTATGAAGAATTAAGATCAAATGCTAGAAATATGATAATCACACGATTTGAAAGAAAGATACTATGTGGGTCTATTTTAGACGAGTATAGAAGCTTTGAAAAATGCTTATAGTTATGGAACACAAAGAACAATTTATTTTTGGTGCTGGTGGACATGGAAAAGTCATTGCAGAGCTAATTCAAGGCAATAATTTTAAAGTAGAAGCCTTTATTGATGATTGTCCTAAATCTAAATTGCTGAATTCAATCCCAGTCTATTCAAGCAATTTTCTCGAGGCAAATGATATGAAATTATCTGTTATTATTGCCGTCGGAGATAATTTGACTAGAAAAAATATAAGCAAAAGATTACGCAATAATATCTTCTTTTCCTGCTATCATAAAAATGCATTATTATCTCCTTCAATTACAATAGGTGAAGGAACGGTAGTGATGTCAAATAGTGTAATTAATTCTAATGCTACCATAGGTAAGCACGTAATCATAAATACAGCTACAATTGTAGAGCATGATTGCAATATTGAGAGTTTTGTACATATATCGCCAAGGGCAACCTTATTAGGTGCTGTAAATGTAGGAGAAGGAACTCATATTGGCTCCGGTGTGGTTGTGTTACCTGGAGTTACAATTGGCAAGTGGTGCATAATCGGAGCAGGAAGCGTAATCCTAAAAGATATTCCAGATGGCTCTATTGTAGTCGGAAATCCGGGAAGAATAATTAAAGAAAACCCCGTATTTATCAAAGCTCTTGAAAGTGAAAGCTTGCTAGTTTATTTTGGTTAAATAAATATAAGTACTACTTACACATAGAAAGTATTTTAGAGTTCAAAATAGTTATTTACTTTATCAGTGCAATAACTTCTCTTTAAACTTCTTGAAGACACTCTCCTTTCCATCATTTTCTTCTTGATCTCGGTACCCGTAGTTATAGCCATAATTGTATTTATAACCATATTTATTATTCAACTCTACATTATTGAGAATAAGTCCCATACTTTTGATGGCGTTGAGTTTCTTAAAGTCTGAAATATATTTGAGCAGGCGTTTTTCTGTGAAATTAGAACGGGTAACATAAAGCACAATATCTGCTAATTCTAAAATTAAACTAGTATCGGTTACCACTACATTGGGTGCGGTGTCAACTATTACATACTCATAGTTATTTGCGAGTTCACTCAACAACAATTCAAATCGACCGTTCGATAATAATTCAGCTGGATTTTGGGGTACAATACCCGATATAATAATGTCGAGACTGGAATCTTTTTCAAGATTAGGAATAATGATGTCTTTTGTCGTAATTTTATCATCATAGAGGTAATGGGTAACTCCTACTAAATTTTTTTTCACATCGAAAGTGTTATGTAGTTGCGGATTCCGCAAATCAGCACCAACTAAAATAACTTTTTTTCCAAAGGAGGAAAGTGTAATTGCCAAGTTGTTGGAAATAAAAGTTTTACCTTCACCTTTCACAGAGGAAGTTACATAAATGATATTCCCATCTTTTTTTAATGGGGCAATATATTTAATATTTGAAGCAAGTATTCTAAAGGATTCGGATAAAATAGATCGGTCTAAATGGGCTACTTTTTTTTCTTCATTTTTGATACTTGGAATTTCAGAAATTACCACCATATCTTTAATCTCCTCTTCAATATCTTCTTTCGATTGAATTTTATTGTTGTATAACTTATTGCTATAAATTACAATAAAAGGAATTATTAAACCAATTAAAAGAGCAATACCAAAGTAAGTTTTTCTATCCGGGAATATTGGCGAATCAGAGCAACTAGAATACTCGACAACCTTAATACAAGGGTTTGTAATTGCCAGATTTACAAGAGCTTCCTCTCTTTTTTGCAACAATAAAACATAGAGATTCTCTTTAATTGTTTGCTGTCTTTCAATTGATCTAATGTTTTTTTCTTTGTTCGGAACACTGCCATAATTACTTTTTTCATCAGAGTTAATTTTCTCGAGTTCATTCTTTTTGATCTCCAAAACCTTTTGATAACCAATAATTGAGGACTTGACATTGTTCTTTAACTGAGTTGCCTGATTTAATGTCTCTCTTACCATCGGATTAGATTCACCCCCACCAGACTGCATTAATTTGTTATATTTAAAGACCTGTTGATTGTAACCCTCGATTAAAGTATTGATTTCTTGGTTTTCGAAACCAACATTTGGAGGCAAAAGCTCAAGACCTTTAGATTTATTTATCGACAATAACATCAGTTTAGACAACGTTAACTGAGTATTCGCCTTATCTACATCTGATTTTGACTGATACGTTCGTTGCATTAAAATACTCGCATCACTATCAACATTAACTACCTCATTATATCTTTTATAATTTGCTTTAGATTGTTCAATCGAATCTAATTCGCTGTATAGATATTCGAATCTTTTGTCGACAAAATCAACAGTTTTTTGATGAACGAATTGCCTGTCTTTTACGCCGTCATTATTAAAAACAACCATTAAAGTATTTACTATACTTGTAATTTTTTCTGCGTTATATCCTGTCAAGCTAATCTTTAAGATATCACTTTGATTGCCAACATAACTAATAGATAATTTTCTAGAAATAGACTGTGAAATCTTATTCCTGTCCTTCAAGTAAATAGCGTAGACGCGACCTTCCATTTTTTGTAAAGAGGTCTTTGATTTTAATCTCAATTTAAAGGGAATCTTATAATCAAAATTGGTTTGGTCAAATTGATATTCTTTGTCACTATCATTTAATTTATAACCATTTTTTGTCATTTCAATTTCAAAAGCAGCTAATTTATTCTTGAGTGAGTCCTTCTCTAACGACCATATTATATCAAAGGGAAGATTATTCCATAATTCGTATGACTTAACCCTGCCCTCACTATATACTTCCGTGGTCAAATTTAAACTATCAACGACGTTGCCTATAATTCTGGAAGATTTAAGATTTTCAATTTGATTTTCTAGATTCACTTTGTAGTCGCCAAAAATAGAAACACCGGCATTAGGCATTTCAAATGACGAACTGGAACTATCTAGAACTTGAATTTTGGCTGAGGTTTCAAATACATCACTAGCATATCTCAAATAGAAATAACAAGCTAAAAGCATTATTATAGTTGAAAGTAAAATCCACTTCCAATAGGATAAATATTTAAGAAATTCCTCTTTTACATTAATTTTAACGGGTTGACTTTGCATTTTATTTAGAGAGTAAAATAACTGTTAATACCAGCGATAATGAAACAGAAACTACGTTTATAAACGTGCCTAAATTACCAATATATCCTGCGGATTTTACTTTTGGTCCATTTGGATTAACGTAAATCACATCATTGGGTTTTATGTAATAATTAGGAGAACCGAACCAATTTTTTGAGGTCATATCGATGGTTATATATGTTTTAGCATTGTTCTCCTCTCTAATTAGCAATACATTTTCTCTTCTACCATTGATGGTTAAATCACCAGCATAACCAATAGCTTGAAGTACGCTTATGTTTTGCTCCGAAAATGTATAAGTTCCAGGTTTGTTGACCTCGCCTAATACAGTAAATTTGGCATTCATTAAACGAACTGTAACAATAGGCGCTGTTAGATGATTTCCCTCCTTTAATTTTTCGACCAATAAGTCTTCCAATTTTGAAAGAGACAAACCTCTTACTGCTATTTTACCGATGATTGGTAATGTGATTGTACCTTCCGTATTGACCAAGTAACCGGGGAAAGCTGCAGAATTTTGATTTTGATCTTGATTTAGATTATAAACTGCAGACAATTCTGAAGAATTAGAGGATACAATTACACTTAAAATATCATTGGTCTGAATTTGTCCTGGTGTAAAAATATTTTTATCGAGATTGTTCGAATCAATATCATTAAAATAGAGTACCTCCTTTCTTGATGAACAAGAGCACAAAAAAATGAAACCTAAAATTACTACAAGAAAATGGGCTTTAATGAAATTCATACAAGTTTTTATAAGGCAATAAATCGATAAAAAAACACAAGTCAATAGAACTTAAAGGAAAGTAATATTTTTCTGCAAATCTATACCTAAAGTAATAAATAAGCAACTAGTTAAGATTCATATAAACTTTTGGAAATCATTATTTAATATAGAATTAACACAGGTGTTTTTATGGTTTATAATACTTCTACTAAATACAAATACATTATTATCAACCGATAAAAACAGTATTTACCCAAATCAGGTCACCCAAGCAATGATTTTTCGGGAGTTATTTTGTTTAACGAAGAACCGACCGTTGTTGATTTATTAAACAATTGCTGAGCGAAGTCGTAAACTTCATCTTTCTGTAATCGGAAGACAAAGTTGATTTTGCTTTCTGTGAATTTGGTAAATTTCAGGCACTTATTGTCTGCCTTCTCAAAACCATCTTGCTGTTGGGAACTAAAGTCAGGTAGTAAGTGAATTTTATGTCATGTCCGATCTTCTCATGCAAGAATAGTAGACTTGTTTTTGGATAGAAACTCGATCAGTTATTTGAAAATCATCTGACCGACAAATTCTTTTCAGAATCTTTGTAGTCCATTATTTTTGCTTTTTGTATCCAAAAAGTCTGAAAAAAAATACCGTACAATAAAAAGAATCCTTTTTCTTTTGAATTTTTTAATAAGTTGGTAGTGATTATTATCTGCATAATGCACGAAGTCGTAACAAAAAATCAAAAAAATTTCATGTGTTTTTATGAGTAAATAGTAAATAAAACTCCTCTAAATCTGCTAAAAAATAAGATTTTTTATCTGATAAAGCACTTAAATTTCAAAATCTAACAGGCTGTCAATATCATTAAATAAATTCGAAGTTCCGGTACCCGTTTCGACCAAAAATCCATTCTTGTTGATAAGAATGGATTTTTTTATGAAAATAAAATTTGTCGCTTGTTTCTGAATGACTATTTTTAATGCTATATACCCACGCAAATGTCAAAACTATCGCATATTGGTTCAAGTATTTTTTCAGTGATGTCGCAATTGGCTAACCAGCATCATGCGATTAATCTGGCACAAGGATTCCCCAACTTTCCCGTCGATCCATTGCTTAAAGATATTGCTTCAAAATGGGCAAAAGAAGAGATTCATCAATACTTGCCCATGGCAGGTTTACCTCCGCTACTTGAAAAAATTGCTAACCTGACTTTGAAATCCTATCAGAAAAAAACCAGTCCAGAAACCGATATTCTTATTACAGCTGGCGCAACCGAAGGGATTTTTGCTACCATACAAGCGTTGGTTGGCATCAATGAAGAGGTCATCATACTTGATCCAAGTTATGACTGCTACGAAACACCAATCTTGCTTTGCAATGCGAAACCCATTCGAGTGAAAATGAATGATGATTTTACGCCTAATTGGGACGCCATTTCAAACGCATTTACTAGCAAAACAAGAATGATCATTACCAATAATCCACACAATCCTTCTGGGCGAATTTGGGATGAAAATGACTTTGTTCAATTAGAAAAATTGCTGTCAATCTATCCGAAAGTTATGGTGCTTTCAGATGAAGTTTATGAATATATTACGTTTGAAAAAAAACATATTTCTATTCATCAACGCCCGAAAATTGCTGACCGAAGTATTGTTGTTTCATCTTTCGGAAAATCTTTTCATATTACAGGATGGAAAATAGGATATTTGATTGCACCCGAACATTTGATGAAGGAGATAAAAAAAGTACATCAGTTCTTGGTATTTAGTGTTAACTGTATTGCTCAATATGCGCTAAACGACTACTTGGATTTTGCAGATATCAATTCTCTTGGGAATTTTTACAAAGAAAAAAGAGATTACTTCATCGAGCTCATGCAAGGTTCGAAATTTGAGCTGCTTCCCTGCGAAGGCACTTACTTTCAAACCGCAAGGTATAACGCCATTTCACAAGAAAATGACATTGAATTTTCAAAAAAACTCCTCATCGATTATGGTGTGGCGGCCATTCCGATTTCTCCATTTTTTGCCGGCGAGACGACTTTGAAATGCATTCGGTTTTGTTTTGCAAAAGAAGATACAACTTTAGAAAAATCGGCCTCTTTGCTACACAAACTATAAAGATCTGCATTGTGAACTTAGCAATATAATTGTCCGCTATTCATAAAACAAAACTTGATCACCTAACAGTCATAATTTTCCCTATTTTTACTTTTATAAATTAAATACTATGAATTTTTCAGCAAAAATGCTCCGTGATGATGCCTTAAAGGGCAAAGTTATCGTAGTAACAGGTGGCGGCAGTGGCTTAGGTAAAGCGATGACGCAATACTTTTTAGAATTAGGAGCTCAAGTTGCGATTACTTCACGTGATCTTGAAAAACTTAAAAATACCGCGAGCGAATTAGAAAAATCAACTGGTGGAACATGTCTGCCGTTGGCTTGTGATGTTCGTCATTACGATCAAGTCGAAGCCATGCTGCAAGAAGTTTTGAAAAAATTTGGCAAAGTCGATGTGCTTTTGAATAATGCGGCAGGAAATTTCATTTCACCAACAGAGCGATTGTCTGCGAACGCTTTTGATACCGTAATTGACATAGTATTGAAAGGTTCAAAGAACTGCACATTAGCCTTCGGAAAACACTGGATTGATAGCAAGCAGGAATCTGCAACTATTTTAAATATTGTAACTACTTATGCCTTTACTGGTTCCGCCTATGTAGTTCCAAGTGCAACTGCTAAAGCCGGTGTTCTTGCAATGACCAGGAGTTTAGCGGTTGAATGGGCGAAATACGGAATTCGCTCAAATGCTATTGCACCAGGACCATTTCCGACCAAAGGTGCGTGGGATCGTTTGCTGCCAGGTGATTTAGCCGAAAAGTTTGACATGGCGAAGAAAGTGCCTTTGAAACGTGTTGGCGACCACCAAGAATTGGCGAATCTCGCAGCGTATTTGGTGTCTGATTTCTCAGCGTATATCAATGGTGAAGTAGTTGTGATTGATGGAGGCGAATGGTTGAAAGGCGCGGGACAATTTAATTTACTGGAACAAATTCCGGAAGAAATGTGGGATATGTTGGAGATGATGATTAAAGCTAAGAAAGACAAATAGAAGCAAGACCGCTTCGCTGCAAGAAGATAGAAAAATAGAAGACAGAGACAAGAGCCAAGAAGTTTACGTCATAGATTTTGTCGTTTCTCTTGATTCTTGATTCTTTTCTCGATTGCCCTAGCCCGGATAACAGCGGCATCCTTTTGAGTAGTGTAACGAAGCAAAAGATAGAGCGAATAGCCGGAATAGCTACTAAAAACCAACAACCAAGAACTGACAGCCATCAACTTAGCTTTATTAACTTTTGTTAACAAATAAGCCTTGAAAAACCCAGATTTAATTGTATTTTTACGGCTCAAAATCTGAAAAAATAAATGGGTAAAATCATTGCGATAGCCAATCAAAAAGGCGGTGTTGGAAAAACAACTACTTCGGTAAATTTGGCCGCGTCTTTGGGTGTTTTAGAGAAAAAAGTGTTGCTTATTGATGCCGACCCACAAGCGAATGCGAGTTCAGGGTTAGGGGTTGATATCGAAAACGTAACCATTGGAACCTATCAAATTTTAGAACATAGTAATTTACCCCAAGAAGCCGTAATAAAATGTTCGGCGCCAAACGTTTGGGTTATACCAGCGCATATTGATTTGGTGGCGATAGAAATAGAATTGGTAGATAAGGAGAATCGGGAATATATGTTGAAACAAGCGTTGGCTCCGATCAAAGATGATTACGATTATATTTTGATTGATTGTGCACCTTCGCTGGGATTGTTGACTTTGAATGCATTGACTGCTTCTGATTCTGTGATTATCCCGATTCAATGCGAATATTATGCTTTGGAAGGTTTGGGAAAATTATTGAATACGATTAAAAGTGTTCAAAAAATTCACAATGCAGATTTAGATATAGAAGGTCTATTATTGACGATGTTTGACTCGAGATTGCGCTTGTCAAATCAAGTGGTAGAAGAAGTGCAAAAGCATTTCAACGATATGGTTTTTACGACTATTATTCAGAGAAATGTCAAATTAAGTGAAGCACCAAGTTACGGAGAAAGCATCATAAACTACGACGCAACAAGCAAAGGAGCAACGAATTACCTTCATTTAGCTCAAGAAATTATTAAGAAAAATAGTAACTAGAATTATGTCGCAAGCAGTAAAAAAACAGGCATTAGGAAGAGGATTATCTGCCTTGCTGAAAGACCCAGAAAACAACATTCAGTCTGTAAATGATAAGAATGCTGACAAATTGGTGGGTCATATCATTGAATTGGATATTGATGCGATTGAAATCAATCCGTTTCAACCTCGAAGTAATTTCAATGAAGAGTCGTTGCAAGAATTGGCGATGTCTATTCGTGAATTAGGCGTAATTCAACCCATTACAGTTCGTAAAATCGATTTCAATCAATATCAGTTAATTTCTGGTGAAAGACGTTTACGTGCTTCAAAAATAAACGGGTTAACTACCATTCCGGCGTACATTCGAATTGCCAATGACCAAGAATCTCTAGAAATGGCTTTGGTTGAAAATATCCAAAGACACGACTTAGATCCAATCGAAATTGCACTTTCTTACCAAAGATTGATTGATGAAATTCAATTAACGCAAGAGCAAATGAGCGAGCGCGTGGGCAAAAAACGTTCTACGATTGCCAATTACTTGCGATTGCTAAAACTAGACCCGATTATTCAAACGGGCATTCGCGACGGTTTCATCAGTATGGGCCACGGACGTGCCATCATCAATATCGAAGACCAAGAGGTGCAGACTGATATTTATCAAAAAATCGTAAGTCAAAATTTGTCTGTTCGAGAAACAGAAGCTTTGGTGAAAAATTACCAAGAAAGCATCAAACCGACCGCAAAAAAAACTATAAAAGCAGCGAGCTTTGATGTTGCCGAGCATGAGAAAAAAGCCATCGCTAGCTATTTTGGAACCAAAGTCGATGTGAAAGTAGCAGGAAATGGTAAAGGCAAGATTACAATACCATTCCATTCCGAAGAAGATTTCAATCGAATTATTAAATTGATTAAAGGGTAAGTGCAGAAAAAGACTCTCATAGTACTTTGGCTCTTATGTGGCTCTATTCAATTAGTTATTGGTCAAGAGGAAACTGCTCCTTTGTTAATCTCGAAAGATTCAATTAAGAACGACGATATTAATCCACTTTCTCCAGCAAAAGCAGCCTTCTACTCTGCTATTCTTCCTGGGTTAGGTCAAGCCTATAACAAAAAATACTGGAAAATTCCTTTAGTATACGGCGCTCTTGCAACAACACTTTACTTTTACACTACCAACAACGATTTATATCATGAATTTCGAGGCGTTTATAAAGATCGTCTGGCAGGAATATCGAATCCGAAATACGATTATTTGGATGATTCCCGTTTGATTGAGGCGCAGCGGTTTTACAAAAGAAATCGAGACCTGTCGTTATTATTAACTTTTGCATTTTATGCCTTAAACATTATCGACGCCAATGTTGATGCCCATTTAGGTCAATTTAACGTAAATGACAATCTCTCTATACGGCCAGACTTGTATCCTGATCAGCGTTACTTAAAACCAAATTTTGGTCTTGCTCTAAATTACAAATTCAAATGAAAATCGCACTGTTAGGATATGGTAAAATGGGGAAAGCAATCGAGAAAATCGCTTTGTCACGCGGGCACGAAATTGTGCTTCGAAAAACTAGTGCTAACAACTACGATGGACTAGAAAAAGCAGATGTTGCTATCGATTTTAGCATTCCAAATGCAGCGGTTCGTAACATTACCGCTTGTTTTGATACAAATGTCGCAGTGGTTTGTGGCACCACAGGATGGTTGGCGCAATATGAAGAAATGGCGACGCTATGTGCGCTAAAAAACGGAACTTTTATTTACGGTTCTAATTTTAGTTTAGGTGTGAATTTGTTTTTTGAAATGAACAAATATTTGGCTAAACTTATGTCGAAGTTTGATCAATACAAAGTTCGGATGGAAGAGATTCATCATACGCAGAAATTAGATAGCCCAAGTGGTACTGCGATTACGCTGGCGAATGACATTATAGGACATTCATCGTATTCGAACTGGACGATTGGTGATGCAAAAGAAGACGAAATTCATATAGAAGCAAAGAGAATAGAAAACGTTCCGGGGACGCATACTGTTGTTTACGATTCTGAAATTGATGCAATTGAAATAAAACATACCGCACATAATAGAGAAGGATTTGCACTTGGTGCCGTGATAGCAGCAGAATGGATTGCCGGTAAAAAAGGCGTTTTTACGATGAAAGACGTTTTAGAATTAAATTAATAAATTAGTACAATTAATATTTGGCGTTAGGTTCTTGATCTAACCTAAAAACTAAAAAATTAGAAATTATGACTTTATCACAATGGTTTATTTTTTTCTTGGTACTTCAAGTGATACATTTTATTGGAACGTGGAAAATATACGAAGCTGCTAATAGAAAAAGATGGGAAGCGGCAGTGCCTATTTATAACGCAATTGTATTGATGAAAATCATTAATCGACCAACTTGGTGGACCATTTTGCTTTTCGTTCCAATTGTCAATCTGATTATGTTTCCCGTCATTTGGGTAGAAACGCTTAGAAGTTTTGGTAAAAACACAACACCTCACACCTTGTTGGCGATTTTTACTTTCGGTTTATATATCGCTTACGTTAACTATACAGAAAAACTAGATCATCTCCCAAACCGCAGTCTTATTCCGGTGAATAAAACTGCTGATACTATTAGCTCACTGTTATTTGCTATCGTTGTTGCCACGATTGTGCACACCTACGTGATGCAACCGTATCAGATTCCGACCTCGTCCTTAGAGAAATCATTATTGGTTGGTGATTTTCTTTTTGTGAGTAAATTTCATTACGGGGCGCGTGTTCCTATGACAACAGTTGCTTTACCGATGGTTCACGATACCATTCCACTATTACATAAAAAATCATACAGCAATTGGCCACAACTTCCGTATTTCCGTTTGCCTGGATTGCAGAAGATTGAAAAAAATGACATTGTTGTATTCAACTGGCCGGTTGATACGGTTTATAAATTCTTTGATAGATCGAATAGAAAAGCAGACAAACCTATCGACAAAAAATCGAATTATGTAAAAAGATGCCAAGGTACGCCAGGTGATATGCTAGAAATTAAAGACGGTGTCGTTTTTATCAACGGAAAACAACTAATACTTCCGGAGAGAGCCAAACCGCAGTATTCGTATACCGTAACAACCAATGGCTCATTTTACGATCAAACGTATATCGTAAAAGAATTGAAAATCACGGACGGAATCAGACAAGATTCGGCAAACACGTTCTACTTCTCAGCATTGACAGAAGAATCGGCCGCACGCTTGAGAATGAATCCCATAACTAAAAGTATTGTTAGAAACATTAGCCACGAACCTGAAGTTGGATCTCATGGGGTATTCCCGCAAATCAATAAAAACTGGAACCGAGACAATTACGGGCCAATTTATATTCCTGAAGCAGGAAAAACAATCGAATTGACTGCAGAGAATATTCCTTTTTACAAAAGAATCATCTCGGAATACGAAGGCAACGATTTGAAAGTTAC
Organism: Flavobacteriaceae bacterium; assembly: GCA_947456815.1. Classification (GTDB taxonomy): domain Bacteria; phylum Bacteroidota; class Bacteroidia; order Flavobacteriales; family Flavobacteriaceae; genus Flavobacterium. The sequence continues at coordinate 21,637 of CANGTL010000008.1, read as the reverse complement.
AGGCTCTGAGATCAGAATCAATGGTAAGATTGCAAAATCCTACACCTTCCAACAAAACTACTATTGGATGATGGGAGACAACCGTCATAATTCTGAAGATAGTCGTTACTGGGGTTATGTGCCTGAAAATCATATTGTGGGTAAACCTGTCCTAATTTGGTTAAGTTTGGATAGCAACGAAAGTGGTTTCAAGAAAATACGTTGGGAAAGAATGTTTACCACTGTTGGTGGTGAAGGTCAACCTTACTCCTACTTTAAGTTTTTCTTGATTGCGTTGGCTGCTTATTTTGGAATTACTTTCTATTTAGATAAGAAAAAGCAAGCCGATAGCTAATTTGTTACATTGTATAACCGTGGATTTGTTTAATCGTTTAATCGAAAAATGTTTCCGAACAATTAAGCGAATAAACGGTTAAACGAATTAACAGTTAAACGTATCTCCATCAAATGAATATCCTCATTCACCCCACCTATTTCCCATCCATCAGTCATTTTGTTGTCATGGCTCAAGCGGATCGTATTGTACTTGAAGTTGAAGATAATTTCCAAAAACAAAGCAATAGAAATCGAACTTATATCTACAGTCCGAACGGAATTCAATTGTTGAATATTCCTGTAAAACATACCAAAGAAAGACACCAAAACATCAAGGAAGTAAGATTAGAAACGGCATTCGATTGGCAAAAACAACACTTCAAATCATTGGAAGCTGCTTATAGAACTTCCCCGTTTTTTGAATATTTTGAAGACAGCTTGATGCCTATATTCACCAAGCAACATCGCTACTTGATGGACCTAAACCTCGAGACAATGCAAATCGTTTCCAAGTGTCTGGGGATGGAATTCAATTACGAAAAAACAGTCGAATACTTTCATGAAGTACCTAATTATAGAGATTTTCGTAGTCTTGTTAATGGAAAAAAGGACAATGCTACTTTTGAATCATACACGCAAGTATTTGGCGACAAGCACGGCTTTATCAATAACTTAAGTATCCTAGATTTACTATTTAATGAAGGTAGATTTGCGTTAGATTATCTAAAGAATCAGAAATTGTAGCTATTCTTCAATAGACAACCTTGTCATTATTGGGTAATGATCTGAATTGACAAAGTCCGGAAAACTCTCAAAACTTTTGACCTTCATCTTGGCGTCCGCAAAAATATAATCTATTCTAGCCGGATAATATCGAAAGTGATAAGTGTTTCCAAAACCACCTCCAGCTTCTTCAAAGGTGTCGTTCAAATCGCCTTTGATACTTCTATACACAAACGAGTACGCGCTATTATTCATATCGCCACAAATAATGATGGGATATTTACAATCTTTCTTGTGATTCATGATAATCTCCGCTTGCTGTTGCTGCTTTTTGAAAGCAGTACTAATTCGATTGAAAACCATCTGCGACTTTTGCTGGTTGATTTCATCTATATTTTCAGAAATCTCATTGACATCTGGAGAAATTTTAATCGATTGCAACTGCATATTGTAGACTCGAATGACATCTTTGCCTTTCTTAATATCCGCAAAAATAACGGAATTATTAGATTGTGGGAAAGTCAAATTTCCTTCATCAATAATGGGAAACTTAGAAAAAATTGCTTGACCACTTTTGATCTTGTTACCCTGCATGTGAATGTAGCGATGCGGATACACTTTCAGGTCTATATTCGCCGCGGAAGAATACTCCTGAATACAAACAATATCTGGGTTCTTATCATTAATAAAAGTCCTGATATACGTTACAACATCAGTATCTGGCAACCATTCAAAAAGATTGAACAATCGTACATTGTAGCTCATCACGACAAAGTCATTTTCTGTACTAGGAGTATTGACTTCTGAAAATTTATAAAATTTATTGATGAATGTAATTCCCATCAGCAATACCAATCCAGATAGGAAGATTTGTTTTTTAAACTGAATTAACCAATACAGAAAAAACAATCCATTTAGTATTAAAAAAAGAGGCAATATCAGGGTTAAGACTGACAAAATCGGAAATACTTTCGGCGCTAAAAATGGTAAAACATAGGCAAGAAAAGTCAATACAGTCAAAACTATATTGAAGAAGAACATTGCTTTATTAAACCATGAGAGTTTTTTCATTTCGATGCTTCATGGTTATTTTCCAGCTTTGAACAAAAACTCTTTTTCGTCTTTGGTCAAACTGTCATAACCTGATTTACTGATTTTATCTAAAATATCGTCTATCTGTTGTTGTGTTTTGTCTTTCGTAACAATTTTGGAAGGAGACTGATTTGACTTGACTGTGTAATTTCTATGAACTTTCTTGAATGGAGTCGTTTTTTTAGGACGCGTAAAAGTTGCAATCTTATCTAGCAAAAAGGAAACTCCCATGCTTAAATCAGTTCCGTTTATCAGCAATTTAACGTATATAAAACCAAAAAAAGCACCCGCCAAATGCGCGACATGTCCACCGGTGTTCTCCGTAAAAATTTGAATCAAGTCTAATAGCAAAATCACGAAAGTAAATTGCCAGAGTTTGACATTTCCAATTAACAAGAGCCGTAAATTCATGAACGGAGAATAAGTCGCTGTTGCCACCAAAATTGCCATAATAGCGCCTGAAGCGCCAACAATAGATGAAGTTCGACCGACCATCAAAACAGAATAAAAAAGGATAAAAATCAAACCTGAAAAAATACCGCTCAATAAATACAACCCAAGAAATTGCTTTTGATTGAAGAAGGTCAAGAAAATTCTACCTGCGAAATTCAATACAATCATATTAAACAGCAAATGGAAAAAACCAGCGTGAAAAAAGAAATAGCTTAGTAAAGTCCACGGTTTGAATAAAACTTTCGTCGCATCCGAAGACAAAGCAATCCAAGTAGGAAAATCAAAAGCACCCAATCTGAAGCGGTAGAAAAAAATCAATGAAAGTAAAAACACGCCACAATTCCAATAGATGACTTTTTGCTCAAAGCCTCCCATTTTATATTGCATTTTTAAATCGTCTAGTATGTTCATTTGTTTGGATTGTTAGACTTTTAGATTGTCAGATTTTTAGATTATTGGACTATTAGATTGTGAGACTGTTAGATTTCTAGATTAAGGAATTAATGTTATTTTTAACTTTCAAATTTTTGTTTCTTGTCTCTATTCTCTATTCTCTATTCTCTTTTTTTACTCAACTTAACTCCACCGATTTCCCGTAAATTGATTCTTCTTCCAATACCACATCATGAAGAACCCGACCAACGCGCCGCCAATATGTGCAAAATGGGCGATGCCACTCGCGCCACCAAAAATAGATTGTCCGGAAACACCAAGCACTAAATCGACAACCAATAAGCCCGGTACAAAATACTTCGCCTTGATTGGAACTGGGATAAACATTAACGCTAATTCTGCATTTGGAACCATAAACGCGAAGGCTACTAGCAAGCCGTATATGGCACCTGAAGCGCCAACTGCCGGTGATGCAAATGCTCCTGTGAAACTAGTCAACCCTGAACTTCCCAAAGTATCAATCCATCTGGTATCTAGTTTACCATCATTCAACAAAGTGTAAATCTCTGATTGTGAAAATCCAGCTTCAATTAGGGAATTTAACCCATTATGAAAAAGAAAATAATTAACTACTGTATGCAGTAAAGCCGCACCCAATCCACAAGAAATATAAAAGAACAAGAACTTCTTGCCACCCCAAAAATATTCTAAAGCTGAGCCAAAAGAATAGAGGGCAAACATATTAAAAGCGATATGCATAAAACCGCCGTGCATAAACATATGGGTGAGAATTTGCCAATATTGAAATTTGGAGTTTTCAAAAAAGAACAAAGACAAGTAAGTATACGCTTGCTCACCAACAAACAAAGTTCCAGCAAAAAACAAAATATTTATAATCAACAACTGCTTTACCGTTGGCGTAATCTGCATCATAGGGTGAATTTTTTATCTAAATCTTCCACACTCATCGTGATGAAAGTTGGTTTTTGAAAAGGAGAAACGTTGGGTTCTTTACAGGCAAACAATCCGTTGACGATGTTTTCTTGTTCTTTTTCAGTTAATGAAGTTCCACTTTTTATGGCCAAACTCTTTGCCATCGACTTGGCGATGGTGTCATTTTGACTAAAACTATTGCTTGGAATTCCATCGTGCAAATCTCCTAACAGCTGCTCGAAAATCAAATTGACTTGAGAATCTGAAACACCCGATGGTAATCCAGTAATTACGATGTGATCATCTTGGTTAGGTTCGAATTGAAAACCTGTATTTGTGAGCGATAATTGCAACTCTGTAATTAAGTGAATTTCATTCTTTGAAAAGTAAAGGTGCAGTGGAAACAACAACTGTTGACTCGTTGCATGCTCGACCGTCATGTTTCTCAGTAACTCCTCGTATAATATTCTTTGGTGCGCACGCTGTTGATCTACAATGATCATCCCAGATTTAATCGGATTTACAATATATTTCTTTTGAATCTGGTAGGTCTTTTTGACGTCTGTCGCTGCTTCTCCATCATCAAACAAACCAGAAGTTGCCTCGTCATTTTCAAAGTTCATCCCTCCTATTTCAACCAAACTACCCATATCATCCTTGAGGCCAACATATAAACTTTCCCATGAAGTTGGAGTACTTTTGTGATGATTGAGACTTTTCAAACTATCTTTCTTTTGCCTTATAGAATCTTCGGAAAAAGGGTTGTAGTTACCGTCTACTTGAATCGTCGGATAGGATGCCTCCGCATTTTTATAATGGTATGGTGTGTCTAAATTGGAATCCCGATTAAAATCGAGTACTGGAGCTACGTTAAATTGCCCCAAGCTATGTTTCACTGTTGCTCGCAAGATTGCGTACAATGCTTGCTCATCATCAAATTTGATTTCGGTTTTTGTTGGGTGAATATTGATGTCAATCGTATTTGTTGGCACTGTCAAATACAAAAAATAACTGGGTTGCGTACCTTCACGGAGTAAACCCTCATAGGCATTCATGATGGCATGGTGCAAATATCCGCTTTTGATATACCGGTCATTGACAAAAAAGAACTGCTCGCCACGGTTTTTCTTTGCAAATTCTGGTTTACCAACAAAGCCACTGATTCTTAGAATATCTGTTTCCTCCGAAGCGGGAACTAATTTCTCATTGGTTTTTCCAGCAAAGAGTGACACAATGCGTTGTCTCAAGTTGGTCGCTGGCAGCACAAAAACTTCATTTCCGTTGTGATAAAAAGAAAAATAAATATTTGGATGAGCAAGAGCGACGCGTTGAAATTCATCCATAATGTGTCGAAGTTCAATCACCTCAGACTTAAGAAAGTTGCGTCTTGCTGGAATATTAAAAAACAAATTCTTAACCGAAAATGAAGTTCCATTTGGAGTCACAGTTACATCTTGAGAAACTACTTTACTGCCTTCGATAACAATAAGAGTTCCCAATTCCTCAAGCTCTTGTTTGGTTTTCAGTTCAACATGAGCAATCGCAGCAATCGACGCTAAAGCCTCGCCACGAAAACCTTTGGTGTGCAGTTGAAATAAGTCTTCTGCTTTTCGTATTTTAGAAGTAGCGTGGCGTTCAAAACAAAGTCTAGCATCGGTGACGCTCATCCCTTTTCCGTTATCAATGACTTGAATAAGTGATTTACCCGCATCTTTAACGATCAATTTGATATCGGTTGCTCCCGCATCCACTGCATTTTCGAGTAATTCTTTGACTACCGAAGCGGGACGTTGCACCACTTCACCAGCGGCAATTTGGTTGGCAACGTGATCAGGAAGGAGTTGAATGATACTCGACATTACTATTTTTTAAAATTGGAAACTATGCCCAAGTGGACAAATTTAACGAAATTCTTCTAGCTTTGACAGCCAAGAAAAGCATAAAAAGAAAAAACCTACTTGAATTCAGTAGGTTCTAATATTGATTTGCAAACAAAACTATTCTTTAAGTTTGCGCGGTTGGTCATCAATTTGACGCTGACCACTCGTCAACTCTTGCAGATTGTTGTGTTTAGAACTTATCTTTGATTGTTGTCTAAGATACGCCATCTTTATAGCCGCAATAGCTGCTTCTGTACCTTTGTTTCCATGAATTCCTCCGCTTCTATCAATAGACTGTTGCTCGGTATTATCTGTTAAAACACAAAAAATAACCGCCACATCTGACAATACATTTAAGTCCTTTATACCTTGTGTTACGCCTTCACAAACAAATTCAAAATGCATCGTCTCTCCTTTAATAACGCAACCGATTGTTATTACTACATCGACATTCTGCGTTTCAATCATCTTCTTTGAACCATAGACAAGTTCAAAACTTCCGGGAACGTTCCAACGAACAATATTTTGAGGCAAGGCTCCACAATCTAGCAAAGCACTTTCTGCTCCATCATACAGACCATTGGTAATGTGATCATTCCATTCTGAAACAACAATCCCAAACCGAAAATCTTTCGCGCTTGGGATTGTATCTTTATTGTAATTTGATAAATTTTTATTTGCGGTAGCCATCTTAATTTAGGATTTATGATTTAGGATTTTGGATTTAAAACCGAATCTTGACCCCTAAAAATAAATTTATTGTGCCAAACCAATCAAAGCATCTATTGTAGATCCTTCAGGAGAACTTTCGTACTTTTCTTTAATCTCTGTGAAATACTTAAGTGCATCTGCTTTTTTACCTAAAGCTAAAGCAGTTTGCCCAGCCTTCAATAAGAAACGAGGTGTAGTCATGTCGTTTTTATTCATTTCCGAAGCTTTGATGTATCTTTCCAACGCTTCATTCGGTTGCTTTTTCTGAGCGTAAGCATCTCCAACAGCACCCACTGCCAAAACGCTTAGAATCATATCTTCCGACTTGAATTTTTCTAAGGACGCAATAGCTTCTGTATACTTTCCTGTATTTAAATAGGAAATACCAGCGTAATAATTGGCTAAGTTTCCTGCGGAAGTACCTGAAAATTTATCGGCAATCTCAACAAACCCAAGACTTCCTTTTGTTCCTTTTAGGCATAAGTTAAATAATGAATCTGCGTTTGTAGTTGCGTCAACAGCTTTTTGGAAATTTTGTTGTGCTTCAAATATTTCAGTTGCAGCCTCATCTTCTTTAGGTTGAACGATAAACTTTTGGTATAACAAATAACCCACTGTAACCAACGCAATAGCTGCTACTACTCCAAAAATATATTTTTGATTTTTAGCAACCCAGTCTTCCGTTTTAGAAGCAGTCTGATCTAAAGAATTAAATACTCCTGCAGTAGTACTGTCTTTTTCATCTACTTTTACATCTTCTAAATAAGCTGAGTCCTTTTCTTCTTTTTCTTTCGGAGCTTTATAACCTCTTTTATTATATGTTGCCATCTATTTTAAATTAGTGAGCCGCAAAAATAAAATTTTTATTGAAACACACGCAAAAAAAAATGATTTAATATCGATTTTTTTAATTAAAATCATGAATTAAACAATGAACCATCAGTCCATGAACAAAAATTGGATTAAAATATATAGAAAGCCCTTATTTGAAAGTATTTTTTCAATAATTTGCAACCGCTTAAGAATACAAAATTGCTTTAAAATAATTACGGGCTATTCAGCTAGTTAACTCATGCATTTAAAATCTATTTCGTTATTCAATTACAAGAATTTCTCCGAAGCTTCGTTCGAATTCGACGCAAAGATTAACTGCTTTGTAGGAAAGAATGGCATCGGAAAAACCAACGTATTGGATGCCATTTATCAACTGTCATATGGTAAAAGTTACTTTAACCCATTAGCAGTGCAGAACATTAAACACGGAGAGGACTTTTTTGTCATCGATGGCGAATTCATCATTAAAGACCGGACAGAACAAATTGTCTGTAGTTTGAAGAAAAATCAGAAAAAAATCCTCAAGCGCAACGGAAAGTTATATGAGAAATTTTCTGATCATATTGGACTAATTCCACTTGTAATCATTTCCCCCGCAGACCGCGACTTGATTGTAGAGGGAAGCGAAAATCGTCGTAGATTTATCGACAGTGTTATTGCGCAGTCAGACGCCCCGTACTTGCAACAGTTGATTCAATATCAGAAGATCCTTCAACAAAGGAATGCATTACTGAAGTACTTCTCGCTTAACCATGTCTTTGAAAATGAAACTCTGTCAATTTACAACGAACAATTGCATCATCTTGGACATGTTATTTTCGAAAAGAGAAAGCAATTCATAAACGAGTTTATTCCCATTTTCGAAAAACATCATGCAGACATTGCTGGAGGAGAAGAAAAAGTACAGTTGATTTATGAAAGTCAATTATACGAAAAAGACCTGTTTTTACTTTTATCCGAAAATATTGCAAAAGATCGCTTACTAAATTATACTTCTGCGGGCATTCACAAAGATGATTTATCATTCGAAATTGAAGGTCATCCTATCAAAAAATTCGGTTCTCAAGGGCAACAGAAATCTTTCTTGATTGCGCTTAAATTAGCCCAGTTCGAATTCATCAAAAAACAATGTAAACAAAAACCCATTATTCTCTTTGATGATATTTTTGATAAATTGGACGAAACTCGAGTGAGCAAAATTGTTGCGATGGTCAATAAAGATGAATTTGGGCAATTATTTATTTCTGACACACACAGCGACAGAACAGAAAAAATCGTAAAACTTACCCATCAAACTTATAAAATATTTAACCTTTAATTTAGTACAATAGCTATTCTAAGAATGATTATTTACCTAATTTTGTAGCCTTAATTAAAATACCACATGAATTATAGAAACTTGCTCATAGTCTTGTTTAGCTTTTTGATTGTGTCTTGCAATGGGCAACAAAGTGACGCCTACGAAAATATTACTGCTGCATCCTTTGCCGATAAAATCAAAGCAAAATCTAATGCTCAGATCATTGATGTACGGACACCCGAAGAATATACAAGTCAACATATCGATAATGCGCAAAATATCAACTGGAACGGAAATGACTTCGAAGCCAAAGCTTCCAAACTAGACAAAAAACAACCCGTATTTGTTTATTGTATGGTAGGCGGCAGAAGCAAAAAAGCATCGGACAAATTAGTCGAAATGGGGTTTTCTAAAGTATATGATTTACAAGGTGGTATCATGAAATGGAATGCTGCTGGATTATCAAAACCCAGTGAGAAAATTATCGGAATCTGCTCACAAGAATACGCAAAATTGCTAAAATCAAAGCCAAAAATAATGATCAATTTTTACGCGGACTGGTGTGAACCCTGCAAAAAAATGAAGCCATATATTACGAAAATGCAATCTGAATTGAAAGATCAAATTGCGATTGTGCGCCTGAATGCTGACGAAAACAAGACTATTATTTCTGATTTGAAACTCGATGGACTTCCTGTTATTCTAATATACGAAAATGCTGAACTAAAGTGGAAGCATATCGGATTTATAAGCGAAGAAGACCTAAAAAAACAATTACAATAACCTAAAATGCTGTCTAAAGAAACTTTACTTTTCCTGGAAGATCTTAAAGCAAATAATAACCGAGAATGGTTTTTATCCAACAAGAAAAGGTACGAAGATTATAAAAAAGAGTATCATCAGCTCATTGCCGATTTACTTGAAGTTATGAAGCCAAAAGATGCGTCTTTGGAAATGTTAGAAGTAAAAAACTGTACCTTCAGAATTAACCGAGATATTCGTTTTTCAAAAGATAAATCGCCATATAAAACGCATATGGGAATTTGGTTGCGCTCCGGTTCTTTGTCTGGTGAGGCTCCTGGATATTATATTCATATTGAGAAAGACGCGTCTTTTATAGGTGGCGGATTGTACTGTCCAATGCCTGAACAACTAAAGAAAATTAGAAAAGAAATAAATTTTTTTTACGAAGATTTACAATCAATCTTGAATGAAAATTCTTTTAAGTCTTCCTTCGGGACACTAAATCGCGACGAAAATTCAACGCTTAAGAATCCACCCAAAGGATACGAAAAAGACCATCCTGCTATTGAATATCTTAAACTAAAAAGCTACACCGCCACTCAAAAAATTAGCAACTCCGATTTGACGAAAAGCGATTTTGCCTCTACCATCAGTCAGAAATTATTAGCATTAAAACCTCTAAATGAATTTATTAATCGCGCTTTAACATCAGAAGATTAATGAATACAAATCCAAAAAGAAAAATACTCTTTCTAGGAGAAACTTATCGAGCCGATGCCATCACTTGGATAAATGGGCTTCGAGAATTCGGTGATTTTGAAATTGTCACGTGGGAGCTAAAAACACCAAGTAGTGGTTTTTTTAACCGTACCTCGAGACTTATAGAATATTGCGGCGCCATCTTCAATATCAATAAACTTGTCCAAACCTACAAACCAGATATGATTATAGCGGAACGCACGACAAGTTATGGTTTCCTTGCCGCATTGTGTGGCGTTAAACCATCAGCAATCGCGCAACAAGGAATTAGTGATTTATGGCCTGAAAATTCATTATTGATTCCATTCAAGAAATTTATTCAACATTATGCTTTTAAGAAGGCAACGCTAATACATGCTTGGGGAATTGCGATGACCTACTCTATGAAAAATTCGAATGTCGAAATGAACAAAGTGATGGTGCTTCCAAAAGGAGTCGATGTATTGCGTTTCAAAAGGACAAATACCGAGGAAATCCCGTCGATTAAAGCAATTGTAACGCGATCTTTACTACCTGAGTATCGCCACAGTACTATTATCAAAGCCTTCGAAATTATTCAGCAAAAAGGCATTGATTTCACTTTAACTATTGTCGGTGATGGACCTCAACTCGTTCAATTGAAAAACCTTGCAAAATCGCTAAACATTGATTCAAAAGTAATTTTTGTCGGTCGAATACCAAATGAAAGACTCCCAGAGTTAATGAATCAATGCAATTTTTATATCAGCATGCCAACCACCGAAGGAGTATCATCATCCTTATTTGAAGCAATGGCTATCGAATGCTATCCCATTGTGAGTGACGTTTTGGGTAATCAATGCCTCATTACACATCGTGAAAACGGCCAACTTAGCAAAGTTGATGACAAAGAAATGCTGGCCAAAGAAATAATTTGGGCATACGAGAATCAAGAATACAGAAATCAAGTCATTGAAAAGAACAGAAAATTTGTGCATGAAAATGCGAATTACAGCTTGAATATGAAAATTATAGCAGACCGTTACCACGAGTTAATTACAAAATCTAAAGAAATTAACTAATGTGCGGTATTAACGGAATTTTGCATTTGCAATCACAACGAAAAGTAGACGAACGTTTGCTAACAAGGATGCGAGATGCTTTGGAGCACAGAGGGCCAGATGATAAAGGTATTTTTGTCAATAAGAATATTGGACTTGGACATCGAAGATTGTCTATTCTCGATATCAGCGCTGCAGGGCATCAGCCTTTTCTGTCTGAAGACGGAAGATACGCGATGGTTTACAATGGTGAAATTTATAACTTCAAAGAGTTCTATCCAGAATTAAGATCAAAAGGATTTGACATCAAAACTCATTCAGACACTGAGGTGCTAATGAAATTGTTTCAACTATATGGTCTAAAGATGCTGAATCGTCTTAATGGAATGTTTGCTTTTGCCATTTGGGACATGGTAGAGAAAAAACTTACCGTCGTACGAGATAGAATGGGTGTAAAACCGCTTTACTACTCTTTCTATAATGAAACTTTTTATTTTGCATCCGAGCAGAAAGCCCTCTTTACAGCAGGTGTTCCCTTAAAAATGTCACAAGACGGAATCGAGGAATATATTTTCAATCGTTTTGTAGCTGGAGAGGAGACGCTTTTCCAAAATGTAAAAAAGGTACTTCCTGGACACGCAATTATTTTGCATGAAAGTGGTAAAATTGAGTCAGAAAAATGGTGGGATTTGAAATACGAAATCCAAAACCACGAAACTATTAAAAAACCTGTCGATTGGTTTAGAGAAACTTTTGACGATTCTATTCGTCTTCGAATGGTCAGCGACGTTCCTGTTGGCGTGCTTTTGAGCGCTGGTTTGGATTCATCCTCGGTACTTTCATCATTGCATTCCCAACAGTTCAAGGACATTCAAGCGTTTACAATTGCTTTTAAAGAACAAGAGCACAACGAATCGCATTTGGCGAAAAGATTAGCAGAACAATATAACTATGGGTATAACAGCATCCAATTGGAAGACGATGAGTTGTATTCAAAATTACTTACGTCGACCTATTTTCAAGATGAACCATTAATGCATTTGAGTGAACCACACTTATTAGGGATTTCTCAATTGGCAAAACCGAAAGTAAAAGTGTTGCTTTCTGGCGAAGGCGCGGATGAATTGATGGGTGGTTATGTTAGATATAAAGCACTACAATTCCCAACGCTTTTGCATTCAATCGCCGTCTTAGGAAACTTAGATGCTTTTAGCAAAAAAGCACGTTTTGAAAAGTTAATCCGCTACGCGCAAATTAAAGATTGCAAAGACCTTGTTATTTTCAATGGCTGTAATATTTACCCGAATGATATCGCCAAGACGTTTGGGATGAAGGATATGCCAAAGAACGAATATCGCCACAAAATATATGAGGAAGCCAAATCATTATATCCAAATGATCTACGACGTCAGGCTTTGTACTTCGACCAGCACACTTACTTATGTTCTTTGCTAGATCGAAATGACCGTTGCACGATGGGCGCTTCTATCGAATGCAGAGAACCTTTTTTAGACCAAAGACTATTGGCTGGTTTGGGATCACTTGACAACAAATGGCTATTCACTGGTAAGAAAGGGAAATACATCCTAAAAACAGCGATGCAATCACGACTTCCTCGAGAGATTTTGACGTTCAAAAAAGTTGGACTAAGCACTCCTTGGGGAGATTACATTACCAAAAGCGCTGCCTTTAAAGATGAATTAGAATCTTTTTCAAATAGCGAACTTTTTAAAATGCCTTATTTTGAACATATCAATGTCAAAAAACTAATTAGCAACCTGCAGAAAGGCGACAATCGAATGGTTTCTTATATTATGCCATTATTTATGATGCATATTTGGTTGAAAAATTATGTGAACAAATTTGACCTTATAAAACTGGAAAAATAAAGCTCCTGCTTAGCAATAACTTAATTAAATGACAGTAATTCAATCCGACTTTTCACTTAAAAATTTCAACACTTTTGGAATTGAAGCAAAGGCAAAGCAATTTGTTGCTGTACAATCTTTGTCCGAATTAGAAGCAATTTTAAAGGAACATAAGGACAAGAAGAAATTTATCCTTGGTGGCGGAAGTAATATGCTATTGACTCAAGATATTGACGGGTTGGTCGTACATGTCGATTTGAAAGGAAAAAATATAGTTCAAGAAAACGACGATTGGGTTTGGGTTGAATGTCAAGCTGGCGAAAACTGGCATGAGTTTGTACTGTGGACACTTTCTCAAAATTACGGTGGATTAGAAAATATGTCGCTAATTCCTGGCAATGTCGGAACAACTCCAGTCCAGAATATCGGAGCTTACGGCGCCGAAATCAAAGACACTATGATCTCTTGCGAAGCCATAAAAATTGATACTTTCGAAATAAAAACTTTTTTAAACAAAGACTGTCATTTTGGTTATCGTGAAAGTATCTTCAAACAGGAAGCAAAAGACCAATACATCATCACATCGGTGGTTTTTCAACTTACCAAACGCAATCATAAGATCAATACAGCATATGGCGATATTCAAGCTGAATTAGCTAACCACGGGATTGAAAATCCTACAATAAAAGACGTGAGCAACGCTGTGATTGCTATTCGTCAAAGCAAATTACCTGATCCGAAAGAGTTGGGAAATAGCGGTAGTTTTTTTAAAAATCCAATCCTCTTAAAAATTGATTTCGAGAAAATTCACGCACAATTTCCCGAAATGAAGTACTATGAAGTCTCAGAAACTGAAGTCAAAGTTCCTGCAGGTTGGCTCATAGAACAAGCTGGCTTTAAAGGAAAACGTTTTGGCGATGCTGGAATTCACAAAAACCAAGCGTTAGTTTTGGTAAATTATGGCAATGCAACTGGTCAAGAAATCTTGGCTGTTTCCAAAGACATTCAGAAAACCATTTTTGAAAAATTCGGTATTCACATCGAAGCCGAAGTCAACGTGATCTAAACAACGAAGAATTGTGCTTCATAAATCTAATATCGTAAATCTCACTTCTTAAATCCCATGTATATTCCTGAGCTTTATAAAAACGAAAACCAAGAAGAAATTACACAATTCCTTCAAGAAAACAGTTTTGGGATTCTAGTTAACAACAAAAATGGGAAGTTATGGGCGACGCATATTCCGCTCGAATTAGAGCAAAACGAAAGTGGAAAACCAATTCTTTTTGGCCATATTTCGAAAGAAAATCCACAATGGGAAAGTTTTGAATCAGATGCGAATGTTTTGGCCATTTTTTCCGGTCCACACACTTATATCTCGTCGTCTTGGTATGAAAAAGAAAATGTTCCAACCTGGAATTACATCGCGGTGCATGTCTACGGGAAAGTTAAAATAATCGAAGGTGATGCCGCAATTACGTCTCTAAAAAAGCTCACCGATAAATACGAAACACATTCTGAAAACCCAGTTCGAATCGAAGACTTATCGGAAAAAACCATGCGTCAAGTTGCTGGAATCGTTGCCTTTGAAATCGAAATTGAAAGTATCGAAGCGGTCAAAAAAATGTCCCAAAATAGAAATGAAAAAGATTATTCCAACATCATTTCCGAATTAGAAAAAATCGAAAACGTGAACGCAAAAGAAGTGGCTGCGACCATGAAAAAATGTCCTTTTTAGATTACCCAATTCGCAGTCCATTTTCAACTTTTAAATCCGAGGTCAACAAAACAATATCATTCTCCTCTCCGACTGAACCCAAAACCAAACATTCGCTGTTGAATTTTCCAATTTGCTTTTTCGGAAAATTGACGACTGCCACAATTTGCTTACCAAGCAAATCTTCTTTCTGATAACGCTTGGTAATTTGTGCGGAAGATTTTTTGAGACCAATATCACTACCAAAATCAATCGTCAACTGATACGCTGGTTTACGAGCTTCGGGAAAATCTGCAACCGCAATGATAGTTCCGATTCGCATTTCAACTTTTTCAAAATCAGACCATAACAACTGAGACAACTCTCTTTTCTCCATTTTATATTGTTATATTAATAAGTAGATTGATGTTCAAATATACATTTTTATGATAATTATTTTTGCTTTGTTCCCAACGCATTTTTGAACCTGTATAGTTTTTATAACAGCTGCCTAACATTAAAGTTGATTTATTTTTATACATTTAGTGCAAGGATTTTCCTTATTCTACGAAAGTTTATTGCACTATGAATATATATCATATCAGCGCCGAATGTTATCCCGTTGCCAAAGTTGGTGGATTGGGAGATGTGGTTGGCGCTTTGCCCAAATACCAAAATCAATTGGGACATCTGGCACGAGTCGTTGTTCCTGCATATAACAATGCTTTTTTTCAGAAAACTGCCTACGACGTGGTGCATGAAGGAAAATTAAAATTGGGCTATTTTCTCTTCTCCTATTCTATTTTGAAAGAAAAAACCAATCAATTGGGATTTGAGTTATATCAAATTGCGATTCCAGAATTATTTGATCGGACGAATGTTTATTCCTATGAAGACGACACCGAGCGCTTTCTTTCTTTTCAAATTGCTTTTTTGAATTGGTTGACGGAAACCGATCAATTGCCAGACGTGATTCACTGCCACGATCATCATTCTGGCTTGATTCCCTTTATGGTGCAGCATTGCTTTAATTATCAAAATCTAAAAAACACACCTACGATTATCACCATTCATAACGGACAATACCAAGGTTGGTTTGGCTATGATAAATTGCATTATTTGCCTCAGTTCGATTTGTATAAAATTGGTTATTTAGAATGGAATGGAACAATCAATCCCCTTGCATCAGCCATCAAATGTGCTTGGAAAGTGACAACTGTTTCTCCGAGTTATCTCGACGAAATTAGCAATCACGCCAATGGTTTGGAAAATTTGTTACGATGGGAAAGACCTAAATCACTAGGGATTTTAAACGGAATTGACACAGAAGTTTGGAACACCAAAACAGATCCATTACTACATGCTAATTACACTTTAAAAGATTTCAAAAAGGGGAAAACAAAAAACAAAGAATTCTTGTGCGAACAATTTAATCTAGATCCATCAAAACCGCTTTTCACGTTTATTGGAAGATTAGTAGGTGAAAAAGGCGCTGATTTGATTCCACAAATTTGCAGCGTTGCACTCAATCAACATCCACAAGAAATTAATATTTTAATTTTAGGTTCTGGCGATCCAACGGTTGAAAGAGAGCTCGAAGGTTTGCAAAATTTTTATCACGGAAATTACAACGCTTACATCGGCTATAATGAGAAATTAGCGCATATTTTGTATGCTGGCGCCGACTTTTTACTCATGCCATCGCGAGTAGAGCCTTGCGGTCTGAATCAAATGTACGCCTTGCGTTACGGCAATATTCCAATTGTTAGAAGAACAGGAGGATTGCGTGATACCGTTGTAGATATGGGCGATGGCGGATTTGGAATTTGTCACAATGAAACCAGTGTTTTCGATGTTTGTCATTCCATTTCTCGCGCTGTTGAATTATTTCACGACACCAAAAAATTCGATGACATCAGAAAAACCATTCAGCAAATTGACCATTCTTGGGATAAAGTAGCCGAAGAATACATTGCAATATACCAATCTTTAAAAAAATAAAGAAAATGAATAAATCAGCTTTAGCTATCATTCTCGGTGGCGGACAAGGTTCACGTTTGGCACCTCTCACAGAAACGCGCTCAAAACCTGCGGTTCCCATTGCCGGAAAATATCGATTGGTGGATATTCCTATTTCGAATTGCATCAATTCGGATATCAAGAGAATGTTTGTGTTGACGCAATTCAACTCCGCTTCTTTAAATCAGCACATCAAAAACACCTATCATTTTAGTCACTTTAGTACCGCTTTCGTTGATATTTTGGCTGCCGAGCAAACGCCTGATAACCCAACGTGGTTTCAAGGAACTGCCGATGCTGTGCGACAATGCATGCTACATTTTATGAATCATGACTTTGATTACGCTCTGATTTTATCTGGCGACCAGTTGTATCAAATGGATTTCAATCAAATGATCAAAGCCCATCACGATAGTGGCGCAACCATTACGATTGCGACCTTACCAGTGAACTCGAAAGAGGCGCCAGAATTTGGAATTTTAAAAACCGATGAAAACAGTTTTATTTCATCGTTTATAGAAAAACCGGCCGCTGATTTATTACCGCAATGGACGTCGGAAGTGAGTGACGAAATGAAATCGGAAGGTAAATTGTATTTGGCTTCGATGGGAATTTACATCTTCAATAAAGATTTGTTGGTAGAATTGATGAAAAATCCGAATACCAAAGATTTTGGGAAAGAGATCATTCCGCAATCGATTGGAAAAGAAAAAATACTGAGTTATCAATATGAAGGTTACTGGACCGACATCGGAAACATCGATTCGTTTTTTGAAGCCAATTTAGGTTTGACCGACGATATTCCGAAATTTAATTTGTTTGATAATTCAAGTAAAATATACACAAGAGCGAGGGTTTTACCTCCATCGAAAATCACAGGAACCTCAACCATCGACAAGTCAATCATTACAGAAGGTTGCATCATCAACGGAACAACGATTGAGCATTCCGTTATTGGTATTAGAAGTCGCATTGGTTTTGGGTCAACCATTCTCAATTCGTATTTGATGGGAAATGATTACTATCAAAATATTGAGGAAATACGCAGTAATATACAGATGAATATAATCAATGTCGGCATTGGCGAACGCTGTTTTATCAACAATACGATTGTAGATAAAGACTGTCGAATTGGCAATGATGTGAGACTCAACGGCGGTAAACATTTGGCGGATACAAACACGCCTTTATACACTGTCAAAGATGGAATCATCGTAGTGAAAAAAGGAGCGATATTGCCGAATGGATTTACGGTGTAATAGCTTTAATTGAATACTTTCCGAGACTATATTAACCAAAATAAAACCACACAATGAACACTAAAACTTACATTTATTTACTTTTAATATTGGTCACTGGAAATGTATTTTCGCAAGCGTATATTCCTGTTTTAAACAATTCATCTTGGGTTGTTACCGTTTACAATTTTGGTGGAAGTCAAACTTTCACCATCAGTCAAATCGGCCAGGAAACGGTTGGCATATATACTTATCAAAAATTCGGAAGCCCATCATCGAGCGCAGAATATTTGTTGAGAGAAGATGTTGCTTCAAGGAAAGTGTATAAAAATGTCGGAGGCGCCGATGTTTTATTTTTTGACTTTAATCTAAATGTTTCGGATAATATTACTCTGGCCAACGGAGAAAACTATGTTGTTCTAGCAATCACTAATATTAATGTGAATGGTGGACAAAGAAGGCAGTGGTATTTGAACAATATCTCGAGTCCGTTTGGTTTTGACGAAGTTTGGGTTGAGGGTGTTGGAAATACAGAACATCCATTGATTGCTAATTACGAAATGCTTTCAGATCCAGTATTTGCTTTGCGATGCAGTTTTCAAAATGGTGAAAATATTTACAATCAAGGTATAGCAAATGGAGGAACAGCGACAGATTGTGCTGCTTTGGGGATTTTTGAGGCTGATTATAAAGCTTCAAAAATAATCTTTTCGCCTAACCCATTTCAAACTGATTTGATGATTTCTTCAGAATTGAGTTTCAACAATTCAACACTAAAAATGTATAATGCGATGGGGCAAATGGTCAAACAAATGGATCATTTAAGTGGTAATAAAATTTCGCTTACTAAAGATAATTTGACTGGTGGCTTGTATTTGATTCAGTTGTTTGAGAATGGGAAGTTAGTAGCTTCTGAAAAAATACTAGTTAAGGATTAGTTCATAGAAATCTATAAAACCTGAACTAATTTCATCGTAACTTCATAAAAAAAACATCCTAATATTGGGATGTTTTTTTATTTTAAATTATAATTGAATTACAACTGCGCGTATATATAATTCGAAATACTCGCCATTTGACTATTGCTTAAGTGCGCTTTTTCTTGCATTTGCACAAAGATGGATGGCCATTCATCCTTACCAAATTCCTTGGCCTCAAACATTCTGTGGCATGAGGTGCAATATTTTTCATATAGATCTTTTCCCTCTGTAAGCTCTTTGGTCATGACCAGTTGTCTAGTTTCCCTTTGTGGTGCAGTAGGAACTCCTTCGGTGGGTTTGATTTTTTCTTCTTTTTCAATCTGCGTTGTAGTTGTTGAACTTACTGCCGCTGGTGTACCGCACGAAGTGAAAACTCCAAATAGTGACAAACCCAAAATATATTTTGCTTTCATTTTATTTGCTTTTGATTTGTAAATATAAAAAAATCCCAATAGCTTTTATCATTGAGATTTTTTTTCGAATATCAAAAAATGACCTTCGTATATTATTTCACGTCCATCAATTCTACGTCGAAAACTAAAGTGGCGTTCGGTGGAATTACCCCGCCAGCGCCTCTAGATCCGTAACCTAAATGCGATGGGATTACAAATCGAGCCTTGTCACCTACTTGCAACAATGCGATTCCTTCGTCCCAACCTTCGATAACGTTACCTTGTCCTAATGGGAATTCTATTGGTTTTTTTCTGGTGTAAGACGAATCGAAGACTTTTCCATTTTCTAATGAACCTGAATAATGAACAGAAACTGTTTTCCCATTTTCCGCTTTCTTACCGTTTCCTTTTTGGATCATTTTGTATCGTAAACCACTTTCTGTCTTTTCAAAACCGGCTGCTAATTTTTCCATTGCCGCTTCGGCTTCTGCTCTTGCTGCTGCTTCTCGTTTGGCGCGTGAACCTTCAAAAACTCGAAATGCTTCAATGGCATTCCATTTTTCAGCTTCTGCTCCTACTCTAATGATTTCGACAGAATCTAATGAATCACCTTGCGCAATAGCATCAACCACGTCTTGTCCTTCGACTACATTTCCGAAAACCGTATGTTTGTCATCTAACCATGGTGTAGCGACGTGCGTAATGAAGAATTGCGAACCGTTGCTTCCTGGTCCAGAGTTAGCCATCGACAAAACTCCTGGAGCATCGTGACGTAAATCTTGGTGAAACTCATCATCAAAATTATAGCCTGGGCCACCAGTTCCGATGCCTTGTGGACAGCCACCTTGAATCATAAAGTCTGGAATAACGCGGTGAAATTTCAGTCCATCGTAATATTTATTTCCTTGTGGTTTTACTTTGTTCTCTAGATTTCCTTCTGCCAATCCGACGAAGTTCCCAACTGTTCCTGGTGTTAAATCGTGCGTTAGCTTTACTAAAATTGCACCCTTTGCAGTGTTGAATTTAGCGTATATTCCGTTTTCCATTTTTGTGTTTTTAAATTGTGGGGCGAAATTACGAATTTAATTAGATAATTTGAAGCTTTGGAAATTTACAAATGGATGATAGCACACAGATAATGCTGATGGGACTGATTATTGCAGATTTTCTGACAAGTGCTCAATGGGATGAAGTTGCCCTAGCCCCGATAGCAGTGGAAATCCTTTTGTGTCAGAAAAGCCCTTCGACTGCGCTCAGGGTGACAATCACAAAAGATTGTAACGTATAGCGGGAATAGCTCCTAAAAAAACTTCGTACATTTGTCGACCAAAACTTCATTATAATGCGCATCGATATCATTACCGTTTTACCAGAATTACTGCGGAGTCCGTTTGAGGCTTCGATTATGAAACGCGCGATTGACAAAGGTTTGGTGGAAGTGCATCTTCACAACTTGCGCGATTATACGACCAACAAACAAAAAAGTGTAGACGATTATCCTTTCGGAGGTGGCGCTGGTATGGTGATGATGGTGCAACCGATTGATGCTTGTATCACGAAGTTGAAAAGCGAGCGCGAGTACGACGAAATCATTTATATGACGCCAGATGGAGAAACGCTAGATCAGAAAATGGCGAATACGATGTCGATGTTGGGTAATATTATCATTTTGTGCGGACATTACAAGGGTGTAGATCAGCGCGTTCGAGATCATTTTATCACGAAAGAAATTTCGATTGGCGATTATGTTTTGAGTGGTGGTGAATTGGGCGCTTTGGTTTTGTCTGACGCGCTTATTCGATTGATTCCTGGTGTTTTGAGCGACGAGACTTCGGCATTGACAGACAGTTTTCAGGATGGTTTGTTGTCTGGACCAATTTATACAAGACCTGCCGATTATAAAGGCTGGAAAGTTCCAGATGTTTTGACTAGCGGCCATTTTGCAAAGATTGACAAATGGCGCGAGGACAAGGCTTATGAGCATACGAAAAATCGCAGACCAGATTTATTAGAATAAATTCCAAATTTAAAAATTCCAAATTCCAATATCAGTATTAATAATTATTTGGAATTTGGAATTTGTTTATTGATTTTTTTATCTATATTTGCGCCCACTTAGACCAACCTCTGGCGAAACTCGCGAATGTTGCTCTGATTTAAAACCATAATTAAAACAATTATCATGGCAGATTTAATGAAATTCGTTCAAGACGAATTAGTTGCAAGAAAAGACTTCCCTGAATTCGGAGCTGGAGACACGATTACAGTGTATTACGAAATTAAAGAGG
>CANGTL010000007.1 GCA_947456815.1 Flavobacteriaceae bacterium | reverse complement strand
CTTCGATTACATCTTTCTCAGGACCAATTACTCTTTTGTTTTCAATCAGCGCTGTGATTTGTTCTTGAGAAAGTGTATTTCCTTCGATTTGAAGTGATGAATGAATTGTCTTGATTTTGTTTTGCTTGCGTAGAGTAGGAGATTGCTTGTTTAAATAGTTAGCATTCACTTCTCCAATCTTCTCAGAAATTGAAGATATAAGTTTTAATATCGTCTGAGTAATTTCATATGGTGGTTTCATTGATGCTATCATTTGATTCTACCAAAGATATGAATTGTTTCCGGATTTCCAATGCTATAGCTCATAACGTATCGGGGCTTGTAGCAGTAGGGGTTTAGTATTCCAAATGCTCAAATAAGCACCACAGCCTAATAGAAGTACTAAGGCTCAAAACTTGCACTTCTGCCCCTATTGCTACAAACCCTTGTTAGCGGTAGGTTTTCTTAAATCAAGGGTTAATTTTAAAACAAACGTAAAATGAAAAATTTAGCAAACATTGAAGTATTTCACATTGAAATTACAGGCGAAGGAACATTTGTGCACATTTCCTTTCAAGATTTAGACAACACAGATAACCTAAACAATGGCTATGATAACATTCGTGTTCCAATGAATTTAAGACCAATTCAAAAGTCTGTCAGAGATAATGTATTGGTTGACCAGTCGGTTAAGGATTATCAAGATGCGGTGGGTTCTTAAACTTACCGCTAACTCTCTTATATGTCCCATAAAATCATTCCAAAACAAACTTTCTAGAGGAGATAGGTATGTTTTTAAGGTAACATTTGATGCGCTAATATAATCATTATAAATCATCAAAGGGACTTTTTATTTGTTGCAAACTCTTCGTGCTGACATGCGTGTAGATTTCGGTGGTTTTGCTGCTACGGTGGCCCAATAGTTCTTGGATATATCGCAAATCCGTGCCGCTTTCTAGTAAATGCGTCGCGTAACTATGCAGCAACCAGTGCAACGTAACCGGCTTATTGATTCGCGCTTTGGAAACAGCATTCTTTAGGACACTTTGTAAACTCTTCGCAGAATATTGTTCGCCTTTGTTTTGCCCCTCAAACAACCAAATACTGGGTTTGTAACCGGCGTAGTACGATCGCAACATCTCTAAGATTCTTGGCGACAGTGGAACAATCCGGTCTTTCTTTCCCTTGGCTTGATAAATGAAAATGAGGTTTCGCTTCGAGTCGATGTCGTGCGGCTTCAGATTGAGAAGTTCACTTCGACGCAATCCGCAACTGTAAATCAGACACAACATGACTTTGTGCTTCACATTTACATGGGCTTCTAAAATTTGTTTCACTTCTTCTTTACTCAAGACATTTGGCAGCAACTTCTCACGCTTTGGTCTATGAATACTCTCGATGGCGATCTTTTTGTTTTGAACCGTCGAATAATACAACTTGATCGCATTGACAATTTGATTTTGAAAGGAGGGCGATAATTTATTCTTTAAAATGTAATCGTTGTTGTATAAAATCAAATCCTCATTAGTGATTTCCGTCGCCAATTTATAATTAAAATACGTCAAAAACATTTTCAATGCTTCGGTGTAAGTTCGAATGGTATTTTCGCTGTAGCGACGAGATTTTAGCCAATCGTCAAATTTCTTCAGTTGCACTTTTCCATCGGATGAAGGATAACGAATGATAGGTTCTATGATCTTGAAACGAAGGCGATTTTCTTCGGTATTGGGAAAGTGCCAACATTTGCGAGATTGACTCCATCGTGCTCCATTAACCGACCTGATGCGTTCAATCAATGCAGCGTTCTTTTCAAAATATACAGCGATTCGTTTTTCGAATTTGTGGGTGATAAGTTTGGCAGTCCAATCCATGGCGTATAGTTTTAGAAGTCTAAAGATAAATAAAATTTATTTTAATAAATAGAATTTACTCTGGAGTAATTTTTACTTTTGTCAAACAACAACAACGCAGCATGTACAAACTCCTCATTCGTCCGATACTTTTTTGGTTTGATCCAGAAGAAGTGCATTATTTTACTTTCAAATGGATTCGCATTTTGAATTTGATTCCCGGATTTTCTTGGCTTTGTAAATCTTTATATACTGTTGATGACAAACGATTAGAACGTGAAGTCTTTGGATTGAAATTTAAAAATCCCATTGGACTAGCAGCAGGTTTTGATAAAGATGCGAAATTGTACAAGGAACTATCAAACTTTGGCTTTGGCTTTATTGAAATCGGAACAGTCACACCGAAACCTCAAGAAGGCAATCCTAAGAAACGACTTTTCCGTTTGCGGGAAGACAGCGCGATTATCAACCGAATGGGATTTAATAATGGTGGTGTCGCGGCGGCTGTCGAGCGATTGAAAGAAAATAGCGGCATTTTGATCGGCGGGAATATTGGGAAAAATAAAGTCACGCCAAACGAAGAAGCCACTTCGGATTATCAAATCTGTTTCGATGCGATGTATGACGTTGTCGATTATTTTGTAGTGAATGTAAGTTCACCTAACACGCCGAATTTAAGAGCGTTACAAGACAAAGAACCTTTGATGCACTTGCTGCAAACGTTGCAAGATAAAAATGAAACCAAGCCGAAAGCCAAACCGATTCTACTAAAGATTGCGCCGGATTTAACAGATGAACAACTGCTAGACATTATTGATATTGTAGCAACGACTAAGATTGCAGGTGTCATTGCAACAAACACTACGATTTCACGAGACGGATTGCAATCGCCAAATAAAAATGAAACAGGCGGACTCTCCGGAAAACCGTTGACGAAACGTGCTACAGAAGTGATTCGATTTCTGTCAGAGCAAAGCAACAAAGCCTTTCCGATTATTGGCGTAGGAGGTATTCATACTGCTGAAGATGCGATGGAGAAATTGGAAGCTGGTGCAAGTTTAGTGCAATTGTACACAGGTTTTATTTACGAAGGTCCAGCTTTGGTGAAAGCGATTAATGAGAAGATTTTAGAGCGATTGTAAAAGCCCGTACTGCACTAACAATCCAGTTGCAATTGCGATTCCAAAACTCAATAAAGTCCCGATTAAGACATACTCTGTCAGTTTGCGATCTTGTGCTTCTTTCAAATCTCCAAAACGAAAAATCGATTTGGCAGCTAGTAAAAATCCAATCGCCTCAAAATGTCCTGTGAGTATAAAGCAGTAGATGAGCAAACGTTCTAGCATCCCAATGTAATTTCCTGCATTTTGCAATGAGTCGTCGCCCTTGTCTTTGCTTTCTGGCGTCCAGATCGAAATACCATTTTTGATGAGAATTGACGTTGGAAAGGTGACAAAAACAATTCCTGTAATTACAATCCAAAACCGTGGATCTAGCGTTGTGTTTTCGAAGTTCGGTTTCGCATACACTAGCGCGATTACGATTAATGAAACCAAATGCATGAGTTGATCACCCAGAAACCAAATGCGTTTCGTTTTTTTCTTTTGAAAATACAATTTGACAGAATCGATCATTCCATGAATTAGCGCTAAACCAGCTGCATATGGAATAAAAGCAATTTCTCCGACCAATGTTGCTGCTAATACGCCATGTAACAAGACATGAAAATAGAGGTACTTGCTTTTTAGTTTGTTATTTTCTTTATCGATGATCCAAGAGTTTGGCTGCAACAAGAAGTCAGCAAGTAAATGGGCGAGGAGCAATTTTACAAATAATATCATGCGTTATTTTTTTTGAATATTTTCACTGTAATAGTTTTCCAATTCTAACACTAAATCAAAATTAGCTCTTTTTCTTCGTCGACTCACCGCTGCTTGATTGATTCCTAATCGTTGTCCAATTTCTTCTTGAGAAAGCGACTGATTTTCGATGGCGACAAGCACCAATTCGGCAGATTGCACCAACCATTGATTCATAAAAGTCAATCCCAATCGCAACATCAAATTTATTTTCGCATCAAAATCAGATTGTCCGCTACTGATAGCCAAGGTGATTTTCTGTTTTTTCAACGTTTCGAAAAGTTCTCCCGAACGCACAAATGCAGTTCCGTTGCTTTCGGAAATTTTTTCGGCATTATGGCTTTTTTCGCCAATTCCAATAGCCATTCTGGCATCGAGTCTAAGCGTTTTTAAGTAGGCTTTTATTTGAATGGCAATTTGCAGCGCTTCCGCTGGATTATCGATTTCTAGTTGAAATTCATCTCCGCGGTAAATCTCCCATCGACTAGGATTCGGTCCAATCGTGTTTAATATTTTCTTCAAACCATTCATCCAGACGTCGGAGGGCAGCTTTCTGGAGTTGATGATGTCACCGGTGAGTACACTAATCATATTTCCATGAATTTAAAATTATTACCAAATAACGTAATATTTTTTATTATTACCAAATTATGTAATATTTTTTATTATTACGGTATTGTGTAATAAATTAATTTAGAGAAAAAACGATTTCGTAAAATCCAATACTTTGTTATCTTTGGCGCTCTATGGAATCAATCAAAATCATCGAATGTCCGCGCGATGCCATGCAAGGTATCAAACCGTTTATTCCCACGGAACGAAAGGTGACGTATATTCAGTCGCTGTTGCGCGTGGGTTTTGATACCATCGATTTCGGGAGTTTTGTCTCGCCAAAAGCCATCCCACAAATGCAAGACACTGCGGAGGTTTTAGCCCAACTCGATTTGTCGCAAACCACCAGTAAATTGCTCGCCATTATTGCCAATACGCAAGGAGCGCAATCCGCCGCCACACACAAAGAAATACAGTATTTGGGTTTTCCGTTTTCGATATCGGAGAATTTTCAAATGCGAAATACCCACAAAACTATTGCGGAATCGTTGGTGACGTTAGAAGAAATTCTCAACATCGCCGATGCCAATAATAAGGAAGTGGTCGCGTATTTGTCAATGGGATTTGGCAATCCGTATGGCGATCCGTGGAATGTGGAGATTGTGGGCGAATGGACTCAAAAACTGTCCACGATGGGCGTGAAGATTCTGTCGTTGTCGGATACCATTGGCAGTTCGACACCTGAAGTGATTTCTTATTTGTTTTCGAATTTAATTCCACAATATCCGAGCATCGAGTTTGGCGCGCACTTGCATACGACGCCCGACAAATGGTTTGAGAAAATGGATGCCGCTTACAAAGCAGGTTGTCGTCGTTATGATGGTGCCATTCAAGGTTTTGGAGGTTGTCCGATGGCGAAAGAAGATTTGACGGGCAATATGCCGACGGAGAAAATGTTGTCGTATTTCACGGCTCAAAAGGCGAATACGAATACGAGTCCAATGAGTTTCGAAAGCAGTTATAACGAAGCGTCGAAGTTGTTTGGCGAGTTTCATTAGGAGCTAATCCGGCTATCATTCCAATCTTTTTTGTTTTGTCACTCCGAGCGCAGTCGAGGAGCTTTTTACATAAACAAAAAAGGATTTTCCCTTCTATCCGGGCTAGGGTTTAATCGTTTAATTGTAAGTTCGGTTAACCGATTCAACGATTTAACGAATCCACGATTCACCGCTTAAACGAATTCACGGTTCGCCCAACCATCATCCTCGTCTTCTCATCCACTTATAAATTTCAATCCACAACACTGACACCATTCCAACTCCAACGCTTATCAGAAGTTGTGTGGTCGTGATCATTTCGAACTGAAAGAATTTTGAAAACATAGGAACCCAAAGCAGTAAAAGGGTAATTCCAATGGTGATTCCAATAATCATCGGCACCAAATTGTTTTTATATCGAATTGTCGTGAAAATCGAGTAGTGAAAAGAGCGGTTAACCAACGTCATAAAAATATTGGCAACAATTAAAGTTAGGAAAACAGTGGTTCGGGTTTGATTTTCGGTGCAGGAATCCGCAACGCAATATTGGTAGACTAGCAGTAAACCGCCTGTGATGACCAATCCTTGGATGATGCTTAGGAGGATTTCTTTCCAGTTGAAAAAAGTGTTAGATAGCGGTCGCGGTTTTTGCAGCATCAAATCGCTTTCCATGGGTTCATTTTCGTAGATGATGGAGCACGTTGGACCCATGATTATTTCTAAAAATATAATATGAACAGGCGTAAAGATGTTAGGGAATATCCATCCTAATGCTAGTGGAATAAAGACGATGAGAATAATCGGAATGTGAATCGAGATGATGTATTGAATCGCTTTTTTGAGGTTGAGGTAGATTTTTCTTCCCATGGCAATCGCATCGACCATTTTTGCGAAATCGTCGTCGATCAAGATGAGGTTGGCGGCTTCTTTCGCAATCTCAGTTCCTTTTTTCCCCATAGCAATGCCGATGTGGGCGGACTTCAACGCGGGTCCATCATTAACGCCGTCGCCGGTCATCGCCACAATTTGATTGTTGTCTTTGAGCGCTTTGATGATTTTGAGTTTCGCTTCCGGAAACATACGGGTGAAAATGCTGGTTTCCATGACTTTGGTTTTTAGCGTTGCGTCGTCCATGGTCATGAGTTCATCGCCATTTAGGGTTTGATGTGTATTCCTAAAATCAATTTGATTGGCAATGGTGGTTGTGGTGGCAGCGTTGTCGCCCGTGACAATTTTCACTTGAATACCTGCTTTGTAAAACGTCTCAAAAACTGCTTTGATATTGTGTTTCGGCGGGTCGTAAAACGCGACGAGACCTTTAAATTGAAAAGCGAATTCTTGTTGGGTTTTCGGATAATTATTTCCGTCAAGGTCTGCAAGTCCAACTCCTAAAACACGAAAACCTTCTTGGGTAATGGTTGCGATCGCATCGTGTATTTGCTGGATTTGCGATTCTGACAACGAAGAGCACGACATGATGGCTTCCGGAGCGCCTTTGGCAGCAATAATCCGATGTCCAGCTTTGTTTTGGAAAACATGTGTCATCATTGGCGGTTTGCCACTTAATGGATATTCATGAATCAATTGGTAGAACGGGCGATCATCATTGATTTCGAGTTTTTCGTAGGCTTCGTGTAGGGCAATTTCCATCGCGTCAAACGGAATCGGTTCGCTGGACCACATGGATAGACTGAGCAGTTCATTGTCTAAATCACTTCGCTGATCCGTTGGAACATGCAACAGATTATCTTCTAAAGTATACCATTGCGCCAAGGTCATGCGGTTTTCGGTGATGGTTCCTGTTTTGTCCGTGCAAATCACGGTGGCGCTTCCTAAAGTTTCGACCGTTTTCGTTTGTTTGACGATGATGCCCATTTTGAGCAAGCGCCAAGCACCTAAGGCCATGAAAGAGGCAAAGGCCACTGGAATTTCTTCTGGAATGACGCTCATCGCCAAGGTTAGTGCTTGTAGTAGACTTCCTAAAACTTGATGTGAATTGTAGTAATTGATGCCCCAAACAACACCAAAAATCACCAAGCCAATAATCGACATTTTTTTGACAAAATTGCCGATTTGAATTTGCAACGGCGTTTTTTCTTCTTCGATGGTGCTGAGGCTTTTGCCGATTTTCCCCAATTCGGTTTGGTTTCCGATAGCAGTCACTTGACAAATAGCCAAACCGCTAGCGACGATGGTGCCTTGAAAAACCTGTTTGTTTTCGGAGGTTTCGCTTCTGAATACCGAGAGCGATTCGCCGGTGAGTATCGATTCATTCACAGAAAAATCATTCGATTGTAGGATGATGCCGTCTGCGGGAACAAAAGTGCCTTCTTCAATTTGGATGCAATCGCCCAAGACAATTTCTTCACTCAGAATTTCCACGACCTTGCCGTCGCGAATGACTTTGCATTTGGGTTGGGATAATTTTTTTAGGGCGTCAATAGCATTTCGACTTCTCGATTCTTGAAACAAAGAAATGGTGGAAACGATGGCAATGGCTACTGCCATGAATATCCCGTTACCATATTCTCCTGTAATAAAATAAATAGCAGTTGCGGCAACAAGTAGGAGAAACATCGGTTCTTTCACCATGTCAATGATGGAATGCAGCAAGTGATTTTGTTCTTGATGCTCGAGCGAATTGCGACCTGAAGTTGTTCTAGACTGGATCACTTCGCTTTCTGAAAGTCCAGATATATTGGCGTTTTGTGTAGTCATGGTGCAGCTTTCAGGTGGAAATAAATTCTTTATGCAAGGTATTCATTTAGGTTGGAAATAGCCTTTATATTTCCTTAAATTTCTTTATATTTGCTCGCAATTTAACTACAACTACAAATTGCAATGAACGCTCACAACCACAAGATTATCGGAGAAGGATTAACGTACGATGATGTACTCTTAGTTCCCAATTATTCGAATGTGCTTCCGAGAGAAGTCAGTATTCAATCTAAATTTTCTAGAAATATTACGCTCAATGTTCCCATTGTTTCTGCTGCTATGGATACGGTAACCGAAAGTTCTATGGCAATTGCGATGGCGCAAGAAGGCGGCATTGGCGTGTTGCATAAGAATATGACCATCGAGCAACAAGCAGCGAAAGTGCGTAAAGTAAAACGTGCTGAGTCGGGCATGATCATCGATCCGGTAACGTTGCCATTAACTGCAACTGTAGCGGATGCCAAGAATGCGATGAAAGAATTTGGAATTGGTGGTATTCCCATCGTTGATGAGAACAAAAAACTAAAAGGAATTGTAACGAATCGCGATTTGCGTTTTGAGAAGAATAGTACAAGACCTATTGTTGAAGTGATGACGAGTTCTAATTTGATTACGGTGGCAGAAGGAACATCGCTCGAGCAAGCAGAAGTAGTTTTGCAAGGACATAAAATTGAAAAATTACCGGTGGTCAATGCCGATTATAAATTGGTTGGATTGATTACTTTTCGAGATATCACCAAACTCACCCAAAAACCCATAGCCAACAAAGATGTCTTTGGACGATTGCGCGTAGCTGCAGCGATTGGCGTTACAGCAGATGCTTTCTTACGAGCAGAAGCATTGGTTAATGCGGGCGTGGATGCGATTATTATTGATACTGCACATGGACATACACAAGGGGTTGTTAATGTATTAAAAGAAATCAAAGGTAAATTTCCAAAATTGGATGTTATCGTTGGTAATATCGCCACCGCTGAAGCAGCAAAATTCTTGGTTGAGAATGGAGCTGATGGGGTGAAAGTGGGTATTGGACCAGGATCTATTTGTACGACGAGAGTAGTCGCTGGCGTGGGATTTCCACAGTTTTCCGCAGTATTAGAAGTGGCTGCTGCAATCAAAGGCAGTGGTGTTCCTGTCATTGCCGACGGTGGGATTCGTTATACTGGAGATATTCCCAAAGCGATTGCTGCCGGAGCCGATAGTGTCATGTTAGGATCATTATTAGCAGGAACGAAAGAATCTCCGGGCGAGACGATTATTTTTGAAGGAAGAAAGTTTAAATCATACCGAGGCATGGGTTCGGTAGAAGCGATGCAAGAAGGCTCGAAAGATAGATACTTTCAGGATGTGGAAGACGATGTGAAGAAATTGGTTCCGGAAGGCATTGTCGGTCGTGTTCCGTATAAAGGCGAATTGAACGAAAGCATGCAGCAATTCATAGGTGGACTAAGAGCTGGAATGGGTTATTGCGGCTCGAAAGATATTCCGACTTTGCAAGATACTGGAAGATTTGTAAGGATTACAGCGAGTGGCATTAATGAAAGTCATCCGCATAATGTGACGATTACGAAGGAAGCACCGAATTATTCTAGGTAGGAATTTGCTGAGTGCCTGAGCTTCTCTCGGTCTACGTATTGCCATAGCCCGGATAATAACGGCATCCTTTTGTGCTGTTGTTCAGCGCAAAAGATATAGTGTTTAGCCGGATTAGCTCCTGATTTAAAAAAGAAAGCACACATTGTTTAGCAACTCTAAAAACTTAGCTACTTAGGCACTCAGCAACTCAGCAGCTTAAAGAAACCCATTCAACTCATTTTTCAAATAACTCAAAGCGGCGCTACTTGGTGTCGCTTTTTCCATTAAGTCAGACAAAATCACTTCACGCAATTTGTCTGCGCTGTCAACACGTTCGCTCATATTGGCTTTGCGAATCATTTGAATGGTGGCGTTTTTCGCCGTGATGATAACAGTCCAACATTCGTCGGTCATGTAAATTTGCTGCGTTAAGTTGTGCTCGAATTCCTGTTCGATTTGTGCAATGACAAGGTTTTCGTAGTCGTGTTTGTTGTCTGAAAGTGGTTTGATTCGAATGAGCAGTTTGGTTGGATTGATGCGCTCTAAAAACAAAGCCATGCGCTCGAAAGCTTGCAGTCGCAAAGGCAAAGCATCTTTTTGATTTTCTTTTTGGAGTAACCAACGACGGGTATTTTGCTGGTCGTTGAAGTAGGCGGTAAACAAATAATAAGCAACGCCTCCGGTTATTAGCGACGGAATTGTATAGGCTAAAAGTTCGATGATTTTGGTGGTGTCCATTAGAAATAATTTTGATGGCAAAAGTATGATTTCCAACAAGATTTTGAGCAAAAAAATGCTTTTGTTTTTATTCCTTAGATAAATATTTTAAATTAGCCTAAACCAAAATTCATTCCTATGAAAAATCTATTCGCCATATCATTTCTACTTTTTTGCTTATCCACAACTGCGCAATCGGTAAGTATTCATGGTGTCGTAAAAGATATTGTTACAAAAGAAGCTGTTATTGCCGCTTCGGTGGGCGTCCAAAATTCTGGACTTGGCACTATTACTAATGAAGAGGGAAATTTCCAGATGAACGCACCCAAATCCGGATCTATCGTAATTAGTTGTTTAGGTTATAAGCCGATGATAATTCCAGTGCCAGAATTTAATGAGGAAATAAAGACTATTTTTTTAGAACAAAGCGAAGAAGTTTTAGAAGAGGTCATTGTGACAAAAGTTCCGCTACATCAGGTTTTGAAAGAAGTAGTTGAAACTTCTGTCGCCAGATTTAACAAACCTATTTTGCTGCATACGTATTATCGTGAATTCGTAAGAGAAAATAACAAGTACACAAAGTTTTCAGACGGATTAATCGATTACCATGTTAGCGGAACAACAAAGAAGACCAAGTCAGCATTGATTATTCTGCAGAATCGTTCTTTTTTTCTGGGAAAGAGTGAAGAAGAAGAAGACGAGTCGATGGGTTCATTCTTAAATGTGCAAAGAGGAATTATTAGTGGCTATAGCTTTACCTACTTGACCGAATATGTTTTTTCGGAAGGTGCTTATGAAGAATATGAATTCAATTTGAAGTCCAAAAAAGACAAAGCAGGAAACGAATACTATTCTATATCATTTGTGCCCAAACCTGAAGTTGAAAAAGCGCTCTACCAAGGAACAATTACATACGACCCAAGAACAAAATTAATCTACGAGGTTGATGTCTTTATGGCTCCAACGCATAAATCTTATACGAAAACTAGAAACTTCTTGATTGCAAAAGTTGCTTTCCTTGATTCAAAGTACAAATCCGCATACAAAGTTGTCAATAATAATTATTTGATGTCTTACAATAATCGCTATTTGAAAATTCATATTTGGAATAAAAAGAATGACTATCTGAGCGAATCTAGGAGTGATTTAATTGTTACTGATTTTGAAAAAGATGATCAATCCTACAACAAAAAAGAGGTCTTTACAAAGAAGGATTTATATGACAAACCAACTTCATTTAAGGAAAAGTTCTGGCAAACAAATAATGCGATTGTCTTAACTTCCGAAGAAGAAAAAATAATTGCTTCATTAGAAAAGGAGACAATTGAAGTTCCGAAAAACAAGTAAATTCTACTTTGAGAATTGTTGAAAACTCATCTTCATTCTTCTTCTCTAAATGCCTACTTTTGCTTTCAATCTGAGCCGACTCAATAACTAAGTAACTCAGGCGCTCAGCAACTCAGTTCCTCAAAAAAATGCAACAATACATTTCTCAACTCAACGAAGCCCAACAAGAGCCTGTCCTCCAAAAGGATGGTCCGATGATTATTATTGCCGGTGCTGGCTCAGGAAAGACGCGCGTGCTTACCGTCCGTATTGCGTATCTGATGAGTTTGGGTGTGGATGCGTTTAGTATTTTGGCATTGACCTTTACCAACAAAGCGGCACGTGAAATGAAATCTCGTATCGCTCAGATTGTTGGTACCAACGAAGCCAAGAATTTATGGATGGGAACTTTTCACTCTGTATTTGCGAGGATATTGCGCTCTGAAGCAGATAAGTTGGGCTATCCGTCGAACTTTACGATTTATGATACGCAAGACAGCGTTCGATTGATTTCGGCAATTATCAAAGAAATGCAATTGGACAAAGACATCTATAAACCAAAGCAGGTTTTGGGAAGAATATCGTCTTATAAGAATTCGTTGATTACGGTTAAAGCGTATTTCAATAATCCGGAATTGCAGGAAGCAGACGCAATGTCGAAGAAACCGCGGTTGGGTGAAATTTATCAAAATTATGTGGAGCGTTGTTTTAAGGCAGGCGCCATGGACTTTGACGATTTGCTCTTAAAGACCAATGAATTGCTGAATCGTTTTCCCGATGTATTGGCGAAATACCAAGATCGGTTTCGCTATATTTTAGTCGATGAGTACCAAGATACGAATCACTCGCAGTATTTGATTGTTCGCGCTTTGTCGGATCGCTTTCAGAATATTTGTGTCGTGGGCGATGATGCGCAGAGTATTTACGCTTTTCGTGGGGCGAATATCAATAATATATTGAATTTCCAGAAAGATTACGAGAACGTCAAAACGTATCGATTAGAACAAAATTATCGATCGACAAAAAATATTGTGGAAGCCGCAAATTCAATCATCGAAAAAAATAAAACCCGATTGGACAAAGTCGTTTGGACCGCCAACGATTTGGGAAATAAAATAAAAGTGCATCGAAGCATTACCGATAGCGAAGAAGGTCGATATGTCGCCAGCACGATATGGGAGCAAAAGATGCAACATCAAATGATGAATGGGCAGTTTGCCATTTTGTATCGAACGAATGCGCAATCTCGCTCGATGGAAGATGCGTTGCGAAAAAGGGATATTCCGTATCGGATTTACGGTGGTTTGTCTTTTTATCAAAGAAAAGAAATCAAAGATGTCTTGTGCTATTTGCGATTGGTCATCAATCCGAAAGATGAGGAAGCGTTGATTCGTGTGATTAATTATCCCGCGCGAGGAATTGGCGATACGACGGTTGAAAAATTGACAATTGCTGCCAATCACTACAAACGTTCGATGTTTGAAGTGATGCAGAATATTGATAAAATCGATTTGAAATTGAATTCGGGCACTAAAGCCAAATTGCAGGATTTTGTGACGATGATTCAAAGTTTTCAAGTGATTAACGAAAATCAAGATGCCTTTTATTTGGCGGATCATGTGACCAAGAAGACTGGTTTGGTGCAAGAGTTGAAGAAAGACGGAACACCCGAAGGCATTGCTCGCATTGAGAATATTGAGGAATTGCTCAACGGGATCAAAGATTTTACCGAAGGTCAGAAAGAAATTGATGGTGCTCGCGGGGCTTTATCTGAGTTTTTAGAAGATGTGGCGCTGGCGACTGATTTAGATAAAGATACTGGCGATGATGATCGCGTGGCTTTGATGACGATTCACTTGGCAAAAGGATTGGAATTCCCGTATGTGTTTATTGTTGGTATGGAAGAAGATTTGTTTCCAAGTGCCATGAGTATTAGCACGAGAAGTGAATTGGAAGAAGAGCGTCGTTTGTTTTATGTAGCGTTGACTCGAGCCGAAAAACAAGCGTATTTAACCTATGCGCAATCTCGTTACCGTTGGGGAAAATTGACGGATAGCGAACCGTCGCGTTTTATTGAAGAAATCGACGGACAATATCTAGAATATTTATCGATTGAAGAGACCAATTATCGCTACAAACCGATGATTGACAATGATATTTTTGGCGATATTGATAAATCGAAATTGCGATTGGCAAAACCAGTCAGTGGTACGCCACCGAAGAAATATGGCGAAGAACCAACAGCAACGATTAGAAAACTAAAACCAGTTTCTGGAAATCCACCAGCGGGTGCGAATTTATTCGACTCGAAGTTGATAGTTGGAAATATTGTCATGCACGAACGATTTGGCAAAGGTGAAGTCATGAATTTGGAAGGCGTTGGCGGCGATAAGAAAGCGGAAATAAGGTTTGAAGTGGGTGGCATAAAGAAATTGTTGTTGCGCTTTGCTAAACTTGATGTGATTGCGTAAGTACCAATAATAAAATACCAAATACCAAATTCCAATATCCAGAACTTGTTGTTTTCGGTTCTAAATTGGAATTTTGAATTTCTAAAATTGTAATTTTTAATTATGTCCCAATTCATCAAAATATACGAAGACAAACCCAACGAAGCGGCGATTAAGAAAGTCATTGAGGTTTTGCAAAACGGTGGTTTGGTCATTTATCCCACCGACACGGTGTACGGTTTGGGTTGCGACATTACCAATAGCAAGGCTTTGGAGCGTATTGCCAAGATTAAAGGCATCAAATTAGAGAAAGCCAATTTCTCTTTTGTCTGTCATGATTTGAGTAATTTGTCGGATTACGTGAAGCAGATTGACACTTCGACTTTTAAGATTTTAAAACGCTCATTGCCCGGACCTTACACTTTTATCTTACCCGGAAATAACAATTTACCAAAAGAATTTAAAAAGAAAACTACTGTCGGAATTCGAGTTCCAGCCAATAACATTGCTTTAGAAATCGTGAAGATGTTGGGCAATCCAATCGTATCTACTTCTATTCATGATGAAGATGAGGTGTTAGAATATTCTACCGATCCAGAATTGATATTCGAGAAATGGCAAAACCTAGTCGATTTGGTGATTGATGGCGGGTATGGCGATAATATTGGTTCGACGATTATTGATTTGTCGGGTTATGAGCCAGTAGTGGTGAGAGAGGGGAAGGGTGATCCGGATATTTTCTAGTTGACGGTTTACAGCAAACAGTTTACAGAAGGCGGCATACCTAAAAACAAAAAGAACGTCCAATTTGCGTTGAACGTTCTTTAAAACTTAATCTGGCAAAGTAACTCGGAACTGTTAACCGTTAACCGTTCGCTGTAGACTACTTCGTCGGTTTCTTCATTTCTTTTTCAATCATGTCGTAGAACTCATCGATTTTAGGTAAAACTACAATGCGTGTTCTTCTGTTTTTCGATCTATTTTCTGCGGTGTTATTTTCAACTAACGGAATATAATCAGCTCTTCCTGCAGCGATTAGTTGTGCTGGATTGACTTTCAATTCTTTCGTCAATACACGAATAATCGCAGTTGAACGTTTTACACTCAAGTCCCAGTTGTCTAACAAAATCGCATTTCCAGTAAATGGAACGTTGTCGGTGTGACCTTCTACCATACATTCAAAAGTAGGTTTGTCATTAACGACTTTCGCTACTTTCGCCAACACTTCTTTGGCTTTATCACTTACCATATAACTACCGCTTTTAAACAATAGTTTGTCGGCAATGGAGATAAATACTACGCCTTTTTCAACATTCACTTCGATATCCGGATCTGAAATTCCCACCGAACTTTTCAAACTAGTCACCAAAGCCAATGTCACACTGTCTTTTTTCGTTAACGCGTCTTGCATTCTGGTGATTTTTAAATCCTTTTCTTTGATGGTTTCTAAGGCTTTTTCTATGTTTTGTGCACCTTGAGCAGAAAGTGTTGTCATGTTCCCCATGTTGTTGATTAATTCAGAGTTGTTTTTCTTTAAGAAATCAACTTGATTAGACAACTGATCTTTCTCGCTCAAACAAAGGTTTAATTTCACTGTTGTCGAGTTTAGTAAATCTTGACACTCTTTGTTTTTTGCTTCCAGTTCTGCAATTTTCTTTTTAGTTCCACAAGAT
Organism: Flavobacteriaceae bacterium; assembly: GCA_947456815.1. GTDB lineage: Bacteria > Bacteroidota > Bacteroidia > Flavobacteriales > Flavobacteriaceae > Flavobacterium. The sequence continues at coordinate 56,704 of CANGTL010000007.1, read as the reverse complement.
GTGGAAGCTAAGAAAACTACTAATGATAGCGCAATAAGTACTCTTTTCATATGATTGTAATTTAGTTTTTGCGAAGTTAAAATTTAATCGAATTTGTTTTGGCGCGTAGTTATTAAACTAATGTTAAACATTGACTGCAAAGATAGTTCGCTTCTGGATATAATAAAAGTAAACGATACTTTTTGTTTTAAAGTACATTTTGGTTTGATGCGCTTCTCGTTTTTTATAGAATCGAAGCAGCAAATAATAAAACGAAAAGTGCGCTTTCAAAATGGCCAACGTATGTTTTGGTTTTCCTTTTACTAAGAACTGTATTCCCGCTAAACCATCGAGACAAAGTCGAACGAAAAGTATTGGAATAAGGCGTGATTTCGGAAGATTCTTGACCAACATCAAAAGTGAATTTCTAAAATTGAGATAGGTTTTCTTTGGATTTCCTTGTTGCAAAGTAGCGCCGCCGACATGATAGACAGTCGATTTTGATGTATATTGAATTTGATATCCACGATTGATAGCGCGCCAGCATAAATCGATTTCCTCCTGATGTGCGAAGAAATCATCGTCAAAACCTTGAAGTGCATGATAGACTTCACTTCGGATGAAAAAACACGCGCCGGAAGCCCAGAATATTTCGGTTTCATCGTCGTATTGCTGGTGGTCTTTTTCTATCGTATCGAAAATGCGTCCACGGCAAAAAGGATAACCATATTGGTCGATGTAGCCACCAGCAGCGCCCGCATATTCGAAGAATGCTTTGTTTTTGAAATCGAGTATTTTGGGTTGAATAATCGCGGTTTTCGGTTCATTTTTGAATTTTTCAAGAATGGGTTGCAACCAATTTTCGGTGACTTCAACATCTGAATTGACTAGCGCGTAAATGTCGAAGTTGAGGTTTTTCAGCGCTTCGTTATAGCCTTTCGCAAAACCATAATTGTCTTGGTTTTGTATGATTTGAACTGAAGGAAACTGTGTTTTTAGAACGGCAATTGAATCGTCTGTAGAAGCATTGTCCGCGACAAAAACCGTCGCTTCTGGCGAATAGCGCAGCACTGAAGGCAAGAACTGTTGTAGTAGTTTTGCTCCGTTCCAGTTTAAGATGACTACGGCGACTTTCATGTTAGATTTCAGATATTTGATATTTTATTTTAGGTTTAATCGGTTAATCGTTTAACCGTTAAATCGTTAAATCGTTTATTCTGGAGTTCGGTTAACCGATTCCACGATTAAACAAATAAACAAATTAACCCATCCTTTCCGGCAATTCCTTCAAAAAAACATATTGTTCCTTTTCAAAATCCATTTGGCAAAAGTAATGATTTAGTCCATTCGTGACCATGAGATGTTGTGCTTTCATGGTGAGGTTGTAACGCGCGATTTGATCGAAGGTGTTTTGGGAAATTTTGACTTCTGGTGCTTTGCATTCGACGAGTATAAAAATCGAGCCGTCGGAGTTGAAAACAACCACATCGTAACGCTTCGTTAAGCCGTTTATTTTTAGTACTTTTTCGACGTTGATGAGCGATTTGGGATATTTTTTTTCCAATAAAAAATGCTGCACTACATGTTGACGCACCCATTCTTCTGGTGTAAGAATGACAAACTTTTTACGAATTTCATCGAAGATAGCGACAGTATTTTCACTATTTTTGAAACGGAAGTTGAAAGATGAAAATTGAAGTGGTTGCATGGGGCAAAAGTAAATAAGTTTTTTGGATTGGTGGGGTTTAACTGTTTGAGCGTTTAGTCGTTTATTCGTTTAACCGTTTATTCGGGACTTCGATTTAACGATTAACCGATTCCACGATTAAACCCTAGCCCCGATGGAAGGGAAAATCCTTTTGCGACGGCGTTTACTTCGTCAGTTCGCTTCGCTCGTGTGGCGCAAAAGATTGGAATGACAGCGGGAATAGCTCCTAAAAAAAGACAAGAAGCAAGAGACAAGAGTATGGATGAAGTAGTAAAAATCGTAAATGACATTAAAAACGGGCAAATCAAACCGATCTATTTTTTGATGGGTGAGGAGCCGTATTATATTGATAAATTATCGGATTATATCGAGGAAAATGTTTTGACGGAAGACGAGAAAGGCTTTAATCAGACCGTTTTATACGGGCGAGATGTCAGTATTGAAGACATCATTTCGGCTTCCAAACGTTATCCGATGATGGCGGAGCGACAAGTGATTATCGTGAAGGAAGCACAGGATTTGACCAAAACGATTGACAAGTTAGAAAGTTATGCGGAGAATCCCATGCCATCGACGGTTTTGGTGATTTGTTATAAATATAAAACCCTCGACAAGCGGAAGAAAGTGACCAAATTGTTAGACAAACACGGTTTGGTTTATGAAAGTAAAAAGCTTTACGAAAACCAAGTAGGCGAGTGGATTAAGCGGGTTTTGCAGGGAAAAAATTATACGATTGAGCCCAAAGCGGCGGCGATGTTGGTGGAGTTTTTGGGAACCGATTTGAGTAAAATCAACAATGAATTGGAAAAGTTACAGATTATCCTTCCGAAAGGGACGACGATTTCGGCAAAACATATCGAAGAGAATATTGGTTTTAGCAAAGATTATAATGTGTTTGAATTGCGCAAAGCGATTGGCGACCGCAACCAACTGAAAGCCTATCAAATCGCACAATATTTTGCGGATAATCCGAAAGACAATCCGATGGTGGTGACGACGAGTTTGGTCTTTAGTTTTTTTGTGAATTTGTTGCAATACCACGGTTTGAAGGATAGAAATCCGAAGAATGTTGCCGCGGTGCTCAAAGTAAATCCTTACTTCTTAAAGGATTACGATATCGCGCTGAGAAATTATCCGATGAAGAAAGTCAGTGCGATTGTTGCCAAGCTTCGTGACATTGATGTGAAGAGCAAAGGCGTTGGTGCGAATGCGTTGCCGAATCATGATTTGTTGAAGGAGATGTTGGTGGGGATTTTTAGTTAAAGTAAAATTGAGTTCTCAAATTAAAGATAATTCCCGATATTTGACCCTCTAAAATAAATACCACAAACTATGGGAATGAATAAAAATACGGTGCTCGGTTGGGCGACTTTTATCATGATATTAATGGGAATACTTTTAATGGCCTTGGGCGCATTTAGATATGATGATACTGCCGGCTGGGGCTTTGGTGCTGTAGGTGTTGGTTTCTTGGCAAATGCATGGGTGTTTAACGCTTTGAAAGGGAGAGTTTAATCAATTAACAATTGATAATTAACAATTGATAATTAACAATTAATAATTATAAAAAAGATAAAATGTCAGACGATAAAAAAGTAATATTTTCAATGCAGAAATTGAGTAAAACCTACTCAAGCAGTGACAAACAAGTTTTAAAAAATATCTATTTAAGTTTCTTTTACGGCGCTAAGATTGGAATTCTAGGATTGAATGGTTCTGGAAAATCATCTTTATTAAAAATCATCGCTGGGGTTGATAAAAACTATCAAGGCGATGTGGTTTTTCAACCGGGTTATACCGTAGGGTATTTGGAGCAAGATCCTCAACTCGATGATTCTAAAACGGTGATAGAAATCGTTCGCGAAGGTGTGGCGGAAACTATGGCGGTTTTAGATGAATTCAACAAAATTAATGACCAATTTGGTTTGCCTGAAGTCTATGAAGACGCCGATAAAATGCAACAACTCATGGATCGCCAAGCAGATTTGCAAGACAAAATTGATGCGCTTGGGGCTTGGGAAATCGATACCAAATTAGAAATCGCCATGGATGCTTTGAGAACACCGGAAGGCGATACGCCAATCAAACATTTGTCTGGTGGAGAACGCCGACGTGTAGCGCTTTGTCGTTTGCTATTGCAACAACCAGATGTTTTACTGTTAGATGAGCCTACGAATCACCTCGATGCGGAAAGTGTACTTTGGTTAGAGCAACATTTGGCACAATATGCAGGAACGGTAATCGCGGTAACACACGACCGTTATTTCTTAGATAATGTTGCCGGTTGGATTCTTGAATTGGATCGTGGAGAAGGCATTCCATGGAAAGGAAATTATTCGTCTTGGTTGGATCAAAAATCAAGTCGCATGGCTTTGGAGGAAAAAGTAGCTTCGAAACGTAGAAAGACCTTAGAACGTGAATTGGATTGGGTTCGACAAGGAGCGAAAGGTCGTCAAACGAAACAAAAAGCGCGTTTGCAGAACTACGACAAATTGCTGAATGAAGATCAAAAACAATTGGATGAGAACTTGGAAATCTACATTCCAAATGGACCGCGTTTGGGAACCAATGTGATTGAAGCGAAAAACGTGGCGAAAGCATTTGGAGATAAATTGTTGTATGATAATTTGAACTTCACTTTGCCTCAAGCTGGAATTGTAGGTATTATCGGTCCAAATGGTGCGGGTAAATCGACTATTTTCAAAATGATAATGGGTGAAGAAAAACCGGATGGTGGCGAATTTGCGATTGGAGATACGGTGAAGATTGCTTATGTAGATCAAGCGCACTCTAATATCGATCCCAACAAATCGATTTGGGAGAACTTTTGCGATGGACAGGAACTCATTATGATGGGCGGCCGACAAGTCAATTCTAGAGCTTATCTATCTCGATTTAACTTTGGCGGAAGTGATCAAAACAAAAAAGTAGGAACATTGTCTGGTGGTGAAAGAAACCGTTTGCACCTTGCAATGACCTTGAAAGAAGAAGGCAACGTTTTGTTGTTGGATGAGCCTACCAATGATTTGGATATTAATACACTTCGTGCCTTAGAAGAAGGTTTGGAGAATTTTGCCGGATGTGCAGTAGTGATTTCGCACGACAGATGGTTTTTAGATAGAATCTGTACGCACATTCTAGCTTTTGAAGGAAATTCTGAAGTCTACTATTTTGAAGGTGGATTCTCCGACTATGAAGAAAATAAGAAGAAACGTTTGGGCGGCGATTTGACGCCAAAACGATTGAAGTATAGAAAGCTGATCCGGAGCTAAAAATCAAACGCTGGTTAATACCAGCGTTTTTTATTTTGTTTTGAATTGGCGGATTTTCTCGATTTGTGAGCGCCACCGCTTCGATTGGAGTTGGGTTGAGGTTTAACTTCTTCCGTTGGGCTGCCTTCATGCCATGGATAAGGATGATCAGAAATGGTTGTCACATCTACTTTAATCAACTTCATGATATCTTTCCAATAAGGCGATTCATCTTTACTGCAAAAAGAAATCGCGATTCCACCATTCCCAGCACGTCCTGTTCTTCCAATTCGATGCACATAAGTTTCGGGAATATTAGGCAAATCAAAATTGATTACAAATGGCAATTGGTCGATATCGATACCGCGCGCGGCAATATCAGTTGCGACCAAAACGCCAACTTCTTTATTTTTAAATGCATCAAGCACTCTTTGTCTTGCGTTTTGCGATTTATCACCATGAATGGCTTCTGCGGCAACACCGTGTTTTCGCAATGCTTTTACAACATTGTCAGCGCCATGCTTGGTTCTAGAAAAAACCAAAACATCAGATAATTTCTCATTTCGAATGAGATGGTAGAGTAAATTTCTTTTTTCAGTCTTATCAACAAAATAAACACGTTGTTCTACATTTTCAGCGGTAGACGAAACGGGAGAAACACTCACTGTTGCAGGATCTTTCAAAAACATCTCCGCCAATTCTCTAATAGCAATAGGCATTGTGGCTGAAAACAACAATGTTTGTCGGTTATTAGGCGTCAATTTTACGATTTTCTTTACATCATTTACAAAGCCCATATCTAACATTTGATCGGCTTCATCCAAAACTAAAGTATGCAGATGGTCAAGATTGATAAATCCTTGTTTGTGTAAATCGAGCAATCGTCCTGGAGTGGCAACGAGAACATCGACACCTTTCCGCAACACGTCAACTTGTGGAACTTGAGATACACCACCAAAAATGGTCAATTGCGTCAGGTTGGTGTACTTTCCGTAACGGTCGAAATTTTGACCGATCTGCACCGCTAATTCTCGTGTAGGTGTAATTACTAGTGCACGAATTACTTTGGCTTTATTAGACGAACCCACCATGCGATGCAATTGGTGAATAATCGGAATGGCAAATGCTGCTGTTTTTCCTGTTCCCGTTTGTGCACAACCGATTAAATCTCGGCCTGCTAATACGATAGGGATAGATTGTTCTTGTATGGGAGTTGCTTCGGTATAACCTTCTTCAAAAACGGCTTTTTGGATACTCTTCGAGAGTGATAAATCTTCAAATAACATATGTAAGTAGTATAAAAATTTCAGAACATAAGGATTCTGAAAATCTGCGCAAAGATAGGTTATTTAATCGAAGTGGATTTTACTTCCGTAAAATTGACATCCATGGCTCGAATTATTCCTTGCGTTGGATCATTTGCTTTCATAAAATCAGTAATCAAATAACCCATTAGTTTTCCGATGAGATGGTTGTTTTTTTCTTCTCCCAGATCGGGTGCGCCTTCGCAAATATGCAGATAACTCGCATTTTGATTCTTCCCAAAAAAATGAACAAATTGTCTGACTTGTTCAACAGAAAAACCGCTAATTGTCATGGCACTGCTGGCTATATTTGGAATGGCATCAAGGTCAATTTCAATTCCGTATGCATCGTCTTTTATAAAATTATGAGCGAATTGGAGTTCACTTTCAAAATTCTTGAACTTGCGAATTCCAATTTCATCATAGGTATTATACCGAACCCTAGCATGTACCTTCTTAATTTTCGACAATACTTTCTTGGAGGTATAATTTTCATGTAATCCAAAAATGAAATACTTATTCAAGAATCCTTCATCAAAGGCGTAGGAAAATCCGTTGCCGCTGTGTCGACCTTCTAATATTCTAAAATCGGAATGTGCGTCAAAATTAATAGCATTTACCGGTTTTCCTTTGGCAAGCGCTGTACCTTTAATGTTTCCGTAGGAATTGTTATGTCCACCGCCAATAATAATCGGAATCTTATTCGCTTTGACGATAACAGAAACAATGTGTGCAACTTCTTTGTCAATTTTAATTACTAGGTCGTTGAATTTTCTCCTATCGGCAATATTCATATAGTCCAACCCTTCAGCTTCCGCCATTTCTTCCGCCACGTCTAATTGACCTAAAACCAATAATTCGTTTCCTTTACAAAATCTATTGAATTGAATGTTCGCGATACTTCTTATAGCGCTGTCCCAAGCAGAATGTGCACCTGGTCTACCAAAGTTGGCTCTAACTCCAATATCTTCGGGTATTCCAAGTAAAACGTAACGAGCCGATGTACTAGCCAAAAAAGAAGCAATTGATGAAGTATCTTTTGGAATGGTAATCATTTTTTCGCCAAATTTCACTTCTCCACTTCTATGGTTCGTTATTTTAGCTAGATCAATATTTGTAAAACGAATTAACTTTTCCATAAAAAAATTTTAACATTCAAAAGTAATATATTAAGACAAACTTCCGTTATAACCACAAATATTATTATTTTTGCTTAAACAAATTAAAAATTTATGGAAAATCAAAAAAGTAATTCAAATTTAAAGGCTGTCATAGCAATATTGGCTGTACTTCTTGTGGGAAGTTTGGTGTATATTTTTAAAATGACGTCTGATGCAAAAGCACTTCAAACAGAATTAACTAGCACAAAATCTGAAAAAGAATCCGTTTTAAAGGATTTGGAAGAATTGAAAACTAGATATGATGCTGCCATTGCAGAGAACACTTCGATGTCTGACGAATTAATCGCAGAAAGAGAAAAAATTGTTAATTTGATGGCTGATTTGAAAAAGTCAAAAGGTGATGCAGCGTCAATGGCGAAATACAAAAGCCAATATTTTGCTTTAGAAGCTAAAATGAAAACGTTGATGCAAGAGAATGAAGTTTTGAAGCAAGATAATGCCAAACTAACCGTTCAACGTGATAGTACCGTAACAGTTTTGGGTGAAGCAAGAAAATACAATGAAGTATTGGTCGGACAAAACGAAGAGTTATCTAAAACGGTTGAGATTGCTCAAAAGCTTTCCGTTTCTAATTTGAAAACTGCGGCTTATAAATTAAGAAGCTCTGGAAAACAAATCGCTACAGAAAAAGCAAGAAAAGCAGATGTTTTGAAAATTAGCTTTACAATCAATGAAAATAAAGTCGCTAAACAAGGAGACAAAACTTATTATGTTCAAGTAATTGATAGTAAGAACAATGTCCTTGGTGAAAAGAAAACTGAGGCTTTCGGATCAAATTCATTGACTTACAGCTTTACAACTACTGTAAATTACGAAAACAAATCAGTGGATGTTACACAAGATTTGCCAGGTAAAGACTTCGAAAAAGGAACTTATTTTGTAAACGTATTTGATAAAGGTGAATTGGTGTCAAAATCTAGTTTTAGTTTGAGATAATCAAAGCACACTTGATATTAGAAAAGGAATCCGATTTGGATTCCTTTTTTTATTGAATAGTTTTTCCTTCAATAATAACCTTGTCAATCAAATTACTGCCAAAGGCGTATGGCAATTGGTAAATGGAAGTTAAAGGCTTCGTGATAATTAGGTTGGCTTTTTTACCAACCGTAACGCTTCCATGAGAATCAGACAATCCCATTGCATAAGCGCCGTTAATTGTAGCTGCATTTATTGCTTCTTCTGGAGTCATTTTCATTTTAATACAAGCGGTTGCAACAACAAAATTCATGTTTCCGGATGGTGTCGATCCTGGATTAAAATCGGTCGCCAATGCCAATGGTAAGCCTGCGCTCAAAATCTCTCGAGCTGGTGTATAGGGAATGCTCAAAAAATAAGAACAAGAAGGCAGCGCAACTGGCATCGTTTTAGCATCTTGTAGTGCTTCAAAGTCAGCTGGTTGCATTACTTCTAAATGATCAACGGAAAGTGCTTTATTTTTTACGCCGACAGCAACGCCACCAATAGCATTGAATTGATTGACGTGAATCTTTGGAATAAGGCCATGTTTTACACCACATTCCAGTATAAGGTTTGTTTCTTCAACGGAAAAATAGCCAGTTTCACAAAAAACATCTACATAGTCTGCGAGTTTTTCATTGGCAATTTTTGGAATCATTTCATTTACAATCATATCGATATAACCTTGATGATTGTGTTTGAATTCCGCCGGATACGCATGAGCTCCCAAAAAAGTTGCTTTTATCGCAATAGGGTAATTTTCTTTTAATCTTCGAATCACTCGCAACATTTTGATTTCATCTTCGACTGTCAATCCGTAACCTGATTTGATTTCAACAGCGCCAGTTCCTAATCGCATTACTTCTTCTAAGCGTCCTTTTGATTGATTGTACAAATCTTCTTCTGAAGTATCTTGAAGCTTCTTGGCGGAGTTTAAAATTCCACCACCGCGATTGGCAATTTCTTCGTAAGACAAACCATTAATTCTATCTACAAATTCCTGTTCACGATTGCCAGCATAAACAATATGAGTGTGACTATCGCACCAAGTTGGCAAGACCATTTTTTCGTTGGCGTCAATTAATTTTTCGGGATTTACTTCTGGGCAATCTTGCATCAAACCAAAATCTTTGATAAGATTGTTTTCAATCAGCAAATATGCATTTTTCATGCTCGGCAAAGTGGCCATCGCAGCGCCTGAAACTTTAGCAATATTTGTTTCTCTAACCTGAAACAGCTCTTTTATATTGATGATTAAAGTTTGCATTGTCGTTTTTTTGTAAATGTAAATTAGAATTTTAAAAACTCCTATCTTTAGAACAAATTATTAAAGATGAAGAAAGTCAAATATAGTAAAGTTAAGAAAGTGCAACCCAACTTTTTTGAATATACAGGCATTCATACTGCTGACCCTGTAGAGATGCAATTGTTTGTCTATAATGACGCTGGATATGAAGAATATAAGAAAGTTTCGATTGATGGAATTCAAAAAGAAATCACCGATGAGAATCAAGTTGATGATGTAAAGTGGCTAAATGTACATGGTTTGCACGATGTCGAATTGATTAAACAAGTTGGTGATATGCTCGGCATTGAGCCATTTGTAGTCAGTGATATTTTGAATGTTTCTCGCCGTAGCAAAATGGAAGAATTAGATCATATTTTGTTTTTTAGTATCAAATCTATATTGCCCAATGACAATAATGACCAAGTGCATGTTGAACAAATCAGTTTTTTGCTAAAGGACAATTTGTTGGTTTCTTTTCAAGAGAAAAAGAGCGATTTCTTTACACATATTCGAGAACGAATTAAAACACATAGTGGTATAGTGCGGAAGAAACGCAATGATTATTTGTTGTATTTATTGTTGGATTCAGTGATGGAGAATTTTTATGTGTCGATTGAGTTTTATGAAGATGTAATTGAAATGTTATTAATTGAATCCAAATCGAGTGCCGACCCAAATATCTTGATTCAAATCGAAAAGAATCGAGAAGACCTAAATTTCTTGAAGCGTTCTATTTTGCCGCTACGTGATGCACTATTCAATCTTAAAAGCGAGCATGATGAGGAAGATTATGATGGAATTGAGCGCGCTAATTATAATTTCTTCGCCCGTTTGCACCAAAAATCGTTGGAAATCTTAGAGCAAATAGAGTATGACATGAACACATTGGATAGTGCGTCGAGTTTTTATTTTTCGTCGCAAAGCCAACGGATGAATGAAATCATGAAAATTCTTACCGTAGTTTCGGTGTTCTTTATGCCACTAACTTTTATCGTTGGAATCTACGGAATGAACTTCGACGTGATGCCAGAATTACGAAATCCTTACGGTTATTTTATTGTACTTGGCGTGATGTTTCTGCTTCTGGTAGCGATGGTGGTGTACTTTAAAAAGAAAAAGTGGTTTTAATTGAAGTTTTTTCAATTCATCCTATGAAATCTGCAATTGAGTAACTATTAATTTTGTTGCAAATTACATCAATATACATTTGTCGCATAAAACAGTATTTATGAGAACCGTCTTTTTTGCAATCATACTTTATTTCTTTTCCACAATTGTTTTTTCTCAAAACACGATTTCAGGTAAAGTCCTCGATAACAAAGGAAAACCAGTTGCTGGTGCTAACATTTATATCGACGGAACTTATGATGGCACTTCAAGTAGCGAAAAAGGTGAATTTTCATTTACAACTACAAGCACCGGAAATCAAACATTAGTGGTCAGCTTTCTTATCTACGAAACTTTTACCGCCGTGATTGATGTTGCTAATTATCAAAATCAAACCATAAAACTCAGAGAAAGTGTTAATGTATTAGACGCTGTGGTAGTGACCGCTGGAACTATGGAATCGGGAGATAAAGCAAGAGTTTCGGTTTTGAAACCCTTAGACATTGTTACCACAGCTGGTTCAGCAGGAAACATCATCGCAGCTTTGCAAACTTTACCAGGAACGAATAATGTCGGTGAAGACGGACGATTATTCGTTCGTGGAGGTGAAGCCGATGAAACCCAAACCTTTGTTGATGGAATTAGAGTGGCACAGCCATATGGAGCAACAACCAACAATTTGCCAACTCGCGGTCGGTTTTCTCCTTTTTTGTTTAGTGGAATTTCGTTTTCTACTGGTGGCTACTCCGCTGAATATGGGGAAGCATTGTCGAGTGTACTTTTACTCAATACGCAAGATGAACCAGATCAAAATAAGACAGATATTGCATTTATGACTGTTGGATTAGGATTAGGACATACGCAAAAGTGGAAGAAAAGCTCTTTAAGTGTCAACACGGCTTATATTGATTTAGCGCCTTATCAAGTGGCGGTTCCACAAGATGTTGATTGGAATAAGGCTTTCCAATCGCTGTCTGGCGAATCGGTGTATCGCTATAATTTTAATAGTGGTATTTTTAAACTGTATGCCGCTTTTGATGCTTCACGTTTTGATCTAAATCAAGAGAGCATTAATACTGTTGAAAAGACGAGAGTTAATCTTGACAATAATAACTTGTACATCAATTCTTCTTACAAAGGCAATTTAAAAGGCAAATGGCAAATTACAGCCGGTGCAAGTTTTGGTTTCGGGCAAAACAAGATTAAAATTGACAGCAATGATTTAGAAAATACGGAGAACGCTGCCCATTTAAAATTTAAATTGAGAAAGAGCTTTTCCGATCGATTCAAATTATCTTTCGGAACGGATTATTTCGTGACGCAGTTTGATGAACAATTTGCTGATTTTAATTCGATTGGATACCATTCGAATATCGCGGCACTCTATACAGAAGCAGATATTTTCTTTTCGAAAAATCTGGCAGCTAAAGTTGGATTTCGATTGTCGAATAATGACTTATTAGAAGAAACTGCAATTTCTCCCAGATTATCGATGGCGTACAAAGTGGCGAAATACAGTCAGTTTTCTATCGCTTACGGAGACTTTACCCAATTACCCAATGCAAATTATTTGAAGTTCTCGAATGACAACAAATTTGAAAGTGAAAAAGCGGCGCATTATATCTTGAATTTTCAATTTAATAAAAACAAAAAAACATTCCGTGCGGAAGCTTATTATAAAAACTATGATAATTTGGTGAAGTACGATTCAGAAAGCCCAACGATCAACTCAAGTTACTCGAATAATGGGCGCGGTTTTGCAAAAGGAATCGATTTGTTTTGGCGAGACGGTTATACCGTAAAGAATTTAGAGTATTGGCTTTCGTATTCATACATCGATACCAAACGAGATTATAAAAATTTTCCAAAACAAGCCACGCCAAGTTTTGTTGCCGATCATACGATATCTTTTGTAACAAAATATTGGATTTCAGATTGGAAATCTCAAATCGGATTTACACATAATTTCAGTACTGGAAGACCTTACGATAATCCGAATGTAAGTAAGACCGATGTTACGAAATTTATGAATGGAAAAACAAAATCCTTCAATAACTTAAGTTTCAATTGGGCTTATTTGTTAAGCCAACAAAAGATTTTGTATTTTTCAGTATCGAATGTCTTAGGAACTCAAAATGTTTTTGGCTATGAATATGCTCGTAATCCAGATTCTAATCTCGTCTATAATCGAAGAGAAATTGTCCCAACCGCCGACCGATTTTTCTTCTTGGGTTTCTTCTGGACCATCAGCGACAACAAAAAAGACAATCAATTGAATAATTTGTAAAATGCAAAACAATTCATCCTCAAATACCAACAGTTCGGTCAGTTTAAATTGAAAAAGGAAACCAAGTAACATAAATTTGTTCAAGAAATTATTACTAACTATTTAAAACAAAAAATTATGAAATCGAAGATTCACGAATTCCAAAGTTTAAAACTAAAACACATGAGTAAAAAGTTAATTTTTATCGTAGCATTAATCATAACAGGATTTACACAAGCACAACAAGGTCGATTTGAAGAAGGAATGGGGAAAGCATTTCAATTATGGGGTGAAGGAAAAGACAAAGAAGCGTCGGATATGTTCGAGCGAATCGCATCAGCAGAAAAAAATAGTTGGTTGCCAAATTACTACGTAGCTTTGGTCAACGCAACGGCGTCATTTAAGACAAGAGATAGGGAAGTAGTTAGTGCTTTATTGACCAAGGCGCAAAATGCTTTGGATATCGAGTTTATTAAAGATCCAAATAATGTTGAGTTGTTAGTTTTACAAGCTTTGATTGATACTGGCTGGGTTGTTTTCGATCCAATGACTAATGGAATGAAATTGTCAGGAAAAATAATGGAAACGTATGGAAAGGCTTTAGTATTAGCACCAGACAATCCACGAGCAGTTTTCGGAAAAGCGGAATATGAAATTGGAGGCGCTAGATATTTTGGAACCGATACAAAACCTATGTGCGCTGAAATAAACCGAGCTGTTGCGTTGTTTGCTAAATTTAAACCAGAAACACAATTCTCTCCAAATTGGGGTTTAGAAAGAGCGCTTGAAGCTCAGAAAGAATGTAATAAATAAAATAAAGAAACCCAGAAATGAGTATAGTCAAAAGTTTAATCAAAGAAATTCCGCGAGGGATTATCATCTCACTACTGATATTCTTGACGCTTTTGATTTTACGAGTAATCACAGGAAATACTATTAGTTTTGATGCTGGTTTGGCAATTAGCTTTGGTTACTCAATGCTTTATTCCATATCGTTGTACTTTGTAAATGCTGGTTTGTTTATTTATTTGGATAGTGTTTACAAACACGAACGTTTTACCAAGAAAAGACTCCTAGTCGGATTTCTTTCTTCATTTTTAATTTCAGTAGCAATTATTTTCTTATTGCGAATCTTTGAGGACGTCTTTGTTGAAGGAAGAACTTTTTCAGCGTTCATTGAAAGAGAAACGGCAGCCAATTATTTAGTAGCCATCGTAATCACTTTTATAGTCACCTTAGCATTTCATGCCTTTCATTTCTACAAGTCTTATAATGAGAATAGAGTTAAAGAGCAAAAAGTAATTGCTGGAACCGCTAATGCCAAGTTTGAGAGTCTGAAGAATCAGATTGATCCGCATTTTTTGTTTAATAGTTTGAATGTACTGAGTTCATTGATAGAAGAAAATCCCGAGAACGCGCAACGATTTACGTCCTCATTGTCAAAAATATATCGTTATGTGCTGGAGCAAAAAGATAAAGAATTAGTGACTTTAGAAGAAGAATTAGCGTTTGCGAAAACGTATATGAACTTATTAAAAATGCGTTTCGAAAACAGTATCAGCTACGAGTTGCCCGAAGACTTTGACTACCCAGAGGCAAAAGTGGTGCCTTTGTCACTTCAATTATTATTAGAAAACACCATCAAGCATAACGTAGTAAGTGAGCAAAAACCTTTAATTATAAAGATTTATTTAGAAGACAATTATCTCATTGTAGAAAATAACCTTCAAAAGAAAGAAGTACTACAAGATAGAAGAGGCGTGGGATTACAAAACATCGTAGACCGCTATGCATTAATTTCTGAAAGGAAAGTACTTATTGAAGAGAACAATCATTTTTTTAAGATTAAAATACCAATTTTAACCAAGCAAATAATAACAATGGAAAGTCAACCTATATTCAATGAAAACACGGCGTATATCAAAGCAAAAGAGCGTGTAGAAAAACTGAAAGGATTTTATGGCAATCTAATCTCGTACTGCTGCGTTATCCCAGTTCTAATTTTTATTAACCTGAGCACTGGAGGCTTTCAGTGGTTTTGGTTTCCGATGATGGGATGGGGAATGGGCGTTTGCTTTCATGCCTTTGATACTTTTGGATATGGAAAATCATGGGAAGACAAGAAGATTCAACAGATCTTGAATAAAGAGAATCAGTCTAACACAAAATGGAATTAATATGGAAAATTCAAATTCAGAATACGAAAGATATCAACGAGCACTAAAACAAGTGAAAGAGATAAAGGGGTTTTACGGACATTTGACTTCTTATGTGATTGTCCTTGCCATTTTGATCTATCTGAATCTAAAATATACCCCAGAATACTTATGGTTTATTTGGACGTTGTTGGGTTGGGGAATAGGATTGCTTTTCCATGGAATTCGCGTTTTTAACTGGTTTCCATTTTTGAATAAAGATTGGGAAGAAAAGAAAATTCGACAGTTTATGGAAGAAGATAAAAACAAAAACAAATTCGAGTAAATATGGAAAATTTAGACGAAGTCCGCTACCATGAAGCTTTAAAAAGAGTCAAGAAAGTTAAAGGGTTTTATACGCATTTGATTGTTTTTATCGTGATTAATATTATGATTCTTATTGTCAATTATCAAGAATTGGATGTCAACGAAAGCTTTTTTCAATTCAGAACTTTTTCAACATTACTATTTTGGGGAGTTGGGTTGTTTGCTCATGGACTTTCCGTTTTCTTACCTTCAATAGTTCTTGGAAAAGACTGGGAAGAAAAGAAGATTAAGGAATTGATGGAGAAAGAGAAATACAACCAATGGAAATAATCTCATTATGAATATCATCATCATCGAAGACGAAAAACCCGCTGCTAGACTATTACAACGTAAAGTTGAAAAGTTAGGTTTACAAATCACAACCTTATTACATTCGGTGGAGGAATCCATTCATTGGTTTCAAAATAATGCACATCCGGATTTAATTTTTTTAGACATTCAACTTTCGGATGGTTTGTCGTTTGAGATTTTTGAGAACATCGATATCAACAGCGCCGTAATTTTTACCACTGCTTATGATGAATATGCCTTGCGTGCCTTCAAGTTGAACAGTATCGACTATTTGCTCAAACCCATTGATGAAGAGGAACTAGAAACAGCTGTCAATAAATTTAAAGCGCGAAACAGCAGCGCCCCTAATTTGTCACTAGATTTTGAAATGATCAAAAAGATGTTGGTGAATCCAATTGATCGAACTTACAAAAAGAGATTCACCATCAAAATGGGACAACAACTTAAGATGATTAACATCGATGAGGTCGAATGTTTCTTTAGCGAAAACAAAGGAACTTACCTCCATACTTTTGAAAACCGGAATTATCTTTTAGATGCGACTTTGGAGCAATTAGAGACAGAACTCAATCCGCAAGATTTCTTCAGAGTGAGTCGAAAATTTATTATTCCAATGAAAGGAATTAAGGAAATTCAACTGCATAGTAACTCTCGCTTGAAAGTGATTTTACCGTCCTATAAAGAGGATGAGGTTATTGTTAGTCGTGAAAAAGTGACTGATTTTAAGCATTGGTTTGGTTGATTTTTTACTTTATTAAGAAAATGAAGTAAAAGTTTTTAAAATACTTGAATTTAGTTGATTAAGTATTCATTATAGATTATTTCTATCGCTATTTTACGCTTTCAAAAACGTTTTTCGGATACCAATTAAGACAGCGATAAATACCGTGTAGTAAATAAAGAATGGCAGAATGAAGTCAATCCAATTCATCGCCAACATTACTGCGATAATCAACAATTGAAATCCCAATCCATAAAGCGAAACCATCGTCATAAACCAATTCGGAAAGGTTTTTACTTTATAAGCATTAGCGTCAAAAATGTGAATCACTTTGTCAAATCCTCCATAAACGATGCTGTAAACTCGAAACAAAATATCAACTGATTTTTGACTTTCACCTGGCAAAGCAATCGGCGTTTTGTATTCAAAAACTTTACTCGTTCCGTCTCCACCAACTGATCGCGTTCGCAAAATCACATAATAGTAATTGTATAAAGTGCCTTGCAATTGAATGCCGATAAACGCCATTAAAGCCATCAAAATACTAGATTTCGTCACGAGGCAAATGGACATCAATAGCATCAAATTCAGAAAAATATCAAACACACTATCCAAATATCGACCGAAATAGGATGGTGTTTTTTTTAGTCGTGCCAATTCACCATCGGCAGCGTCAATTCCAGATTTTAGAATAATAAAGAAGCCAGCCCAATAATATTGCTGCGCTAAGATACAGTAGATGGCAATCAATCCGGATAGTCCAAAAAGCAAAGTAACGTGAACAGGAGTGAAGCGGGTATGCTGCAATTGATTAGCGAGAAATTTTCCAAAAGGTCTTCCGTAATCCGATAAATCAAGAAATTGATCTTGAAGGGCAAGTTTTGACATTAAAATGTACTCAATGGTACTGCGACAATATAGTCAGTGTTTATTTTGATAATCGATGTAACGTATAAGTCATCGTTGCCAATAACAGAAAAGCAACAACTTGATGTGTCAGTCCCAACCACATAGGAACGCCGTATAAGAGCGTAAAAACGCCTAAAGTAAACTGTAAAAAAACAATTACAACAAGTGTGTTTATCCCGTTTTGCTGCTGTGCGGAAAGCGTATACTTCCTGCTTTTGAAGTACAAAAACAAAATCAATCCTACGACAACGTAAGCCATCGTTCGGTGCACAAATTGAACGCCGCTTTTTCCTTCTGTCAAACGCAAGAGCCAAGAGTTTTTCTCGAGGATTACACTTTCATGCATAAATTGACCTTCACTCATCAACGGCCAATGGTTGTGAATCAGTCCGGCGTTTAATCCGGCTACAAATCCACCGTAAATAATCTGAATAATCAAAAAGACCAAAGCAATGCGTGCTATTTTTTTCAACGGAAGTATGATTGCTGCTTCATTCGGATAAATCAGATCCAAAGCAACCCACAAAGTATAAGCAAAAGTTATAAAGGCAAAAGTCAAGTGCAACGACAATCGAAAATGACTCACATCGGGATTGTCTATCAATCCACTTTTCACCATAAACCAACCCAAGAAACCTTGAAATCCGCCCATTCCGAGCAGAATAATACATTTTTTAATAGTCGATTTGTCCAATTTTTTTCGAGCCAAGAAATAAAAGAATGGCACAATAAAAACCAAACCAATAATGCGACCAATAAAACGATGAAACCATTCCCAGAAGTAAATAAATTTATAATCCGACAAGGTAAAATCGTTGTGGATATTAATCTTTTGGTATTCAGGAAATTGCTTGTATCGCTCAAACGTCTCTTGCCACTTCGCTTCCGTCAATGGCGGAAAAGTATCCGTCACCAAATGCCAGTCGGTCATCGACAAGCCAGAATTCGTCAACCTCGTAATACCGCCAACAATAACCATCACAAATACCAAAAGGCAACCTGTGAGTAACCAGAGAATGACAGATTTATTTTCTTTCTTCAGTTTTAGGAGCTATTCCCGCTATCCGTTCCAATCTTTTTTGTTTTGTCCTCCCGAGCGCAGTCGAGGGGCTTCTCGAAAAAACAAAAAAGGATTTTCACTACTATCGGGGCTATGGGATATTGTTTTTCAGTTGCGAATTTAATTTAAAAACTGAAATTATTTCACTTAACAATCGTTAATCTTCAAGCCAATTTTTTGTGCTTTGTTGAGCATAAAAGCATACGCAGCATCATAGTCATTTGGGATTTCCCCTTCGAGTATCGCTTCTTTGATCGCTTCTTTCAAAACACCAATCTCTCGTGAAGGTTTCAAATTGAACAAAGCCATAATCTCTTCTCCTGTAATTGGTGGTTGGAATTTACGAATATGGTCGCGTTCTTCTACTTCAACAATTTTCTTTCTAACCAATTCAAAATTAGCGTGGTACTTCTTAAATTTCTGTGGGTTTTTGGTCGTAATGTCGGCTTCACATAAAGTCATTAAGTCTTCTACATCTTCACCGGCATCAAAAATCAAACGTCGCACCGCCGAATCGGTTACAGCATCTTGAGACAAGACGATAGGTCTTGAACTCATAACCACCATTTTCTGTACGAATTTCAATTTCTGATTCAAAGGCATGTGCAGTCTTTCGAATAGTTTCTTTACCATTTTTCCGCCCAAAAACTCATGTCCGTGAAAGGTCCAGCCCAATTTCTTGTCAAAGCGTTTTGTCGGTGCTTTTCCAATGTCGTGCAACAAGGCAGCCCAACGCAACCAAACGTCTTCTGTATTTTTGCTGATGTTGTCAACTACTTCAAGTGTATGGTAAAAATTGTTTTTATGAGTTTGCCCTTCTATTTCTTCTACCTGATTCAAAGAAGTTAATTCAGGCAAAATAATCGAAAGTAATCCTGTCTTATACAACAAAAGAAATCCAATGGAAGGCTGAACTGTACTCAAGATTTTATTCAATTCCTCCACGATTCGCTCGCCAGAAATAATCTTGATTCTTTCTTTGTTTCTTTCAATTGAGGCTAGCGATTCTCCTTCAATTTCAAATCCCAACTGATTCGCAAACCGAATCGCACGGAGCATCCGAAGCGGGTCATCTGAAAAGGTAATATCAGGATCAAGAGGTGTCTTTATGGCTTTTTTTTGCAAATCCAATAAGCCATTAAAAGGATCAAGTAAGTTACCGTAAGTTTCTGAATTTAAAGATAATGCTAATGCATTTATGGTAAAATCTCGCCGGTTTTGATCATCTTCTAAAGTGCCGTTTTCCACCACCGGATTTCTACTTTCAAAATGGTAACTCTCTTTTCTCGCACCTACAAATTCGATGTCGGTATCCTCGTATCGCAACATGGCAGTTCCGTAGTTTTTGAAAACCTGAACCTTTGGTTTTTTAGGAAGGAGTTCGGACACCTTTAATGCCAATTCAATTCCGCTACCAATGGCAACAATATCAATATCTTTTTTGAAATCGCGTTGCAGAATAAAATCACGAACAAAGCCACCAATGACATAACTTTCGATGTTAAGGTCACGAGATGCTTTTGAAACAATTTCAAAAATGGGATGTTGTAATGCTTTGGAGTAGTTCTTTTTTATAGCCACGAATTATTTTCCATTTTTTAATAAACAATTCTCAATCAAATTATTATTCTTTTATATTCTAATGATTCTCTATTAAAGTTTGCAATGATAGCTAATCTGTTGCCAGATACTTTTAAATAATTCATTGCTTGCGCAATGTGCGAATCAGATATGTAACTGCATGATTTTACTTCTAAAACTATCTTATCAAAAATCACGAAATCAGCGTAAAATTTATGATTAAGAATGGTTTGCTTATAATTAACTAGGTACTCTTTTTCTCTATCATAAATAATTTTTGATACATTCAATTCGTATTCAATAGCATCTTTATAAACAATTTCAAGAAATCCATTTCCTAAATTATTATGTACTTCGAATAAGATTCCTAAAAGCTTATAACTTTCGGTTTGATAAATAATATTTGGCATATAAATTCGTGCATTTGTGGCTTATAATGTTATTTTCTAATCACTTTAACTTGCGAATCATTCGTTAATTTGATAATTGTCGATGGTTTTCCTCCGATTTTTTCGCGGTGCAAATTTACAACATAGTCAACACCTTTGATAATCTCAGGACTAATTTCTTTAAATGAATTCGGGGTTGCTTGTCCAGAAATGTTCGCTGAAGTAGAAACTAATGGTTTTTTCATACGTTCCATCAATTTGAAACAAAACGGGTCTTTGACAATTCGAATTCCTAAAGATTGATCTTGAGCAATTAAATTGGCAGCTACATTTCTAGGTTTATCTAAGATTAAAGTCGTTGGTTTCTCGGACAAATCGATGATTTGCCACGCTACGTCGGGAATTTCCTTAAAGACATTGTACATCATTTTTTCCCCATTCATCAAGCAAATTAAGCTATGACTTTCTGCTCTTTGTTTTAGAGCGTATATTTTCGCAACTGCTTCTGGATTCGTAGCGTCACATCCAATTCCCCAAACTGTATCGGTTGGATATAATATAATACCGCCGTTTTTGATTACCTCGAAAGCGTTGTGAACTTCAGAATTGATATCCATTTTTATTATTTAGAGTTGCAAAGATATTTAAACAAACAAATAATGATACTCAAACTTTGAATCATAAAAAAGAATATTTCTTTTAAGTATATTTGCTTTCTAAAAATATAAAGAAATGTTGAGCAATAAGTCTATTTTAATAACCGGCGGTACTGGTTCCCTTGGAAAAGAATTAACCAAGACAATTTTAAAAAACTGGCCTGATGTCAAGAGATTGGTTATTTATTCAAGAGATGAACAAAAGCAATATCAAATGGCGCAAGAGTTTCCTGAATCAGTATATCCAGCGATTAGATATTTTATTGGCGATGTTCGAGATTTAGAACGTCTAAAGCGAGCATTTAACGGTATCGATTACGTGATCCACGCGGCAGCCATGAAGCACGTTCATATTGCTGAATACAATCCAGATGAGTGCGTAAAAACAAATATTGGTGGTGCTGACAATGTGATTAAAGCGGCACTATCTTCAAATGTATCCAAAGTGGTTGCGCTTTCAACCGATAAAGCGTGTGCTCCAATTAACTTGTATGGAGCGACAAAATTAACTTCAGACAAACTATTTATTGCTGCGAATAATATCAAAGGTCATCAGAATATTAAGTTTTCGGTCGTTCGATACGGAAACGTTATGGGATCGAATGGTTCTGTAATTCCATTTTTCATGACGAAAAGAGAGGAAGGCGTTTTGCCAATTACAGATGCAACGATGACGCGATTCAATATTTCGCTACAAGGCGGAGTTGATATGGTACTACATGCTTTAGATACTGCTTGGGGAGGGGAATTGTATGTTCCTAAGATTCCATCGTATCGTATCTTGGATGTTGCAGAAGCAATAGCGCCAAGCTGTGAGCATAAAGAAGTTGGTATTCGTCCAGGTGAGAAAATTCACGAAGAAATGATCACTTCTTCCGATTCGTTTACGACCTATGATTTAGGTAAATATTACGTTATATTGCCTCAAGTAACAAATTGGAATTTAGAAGATTATAAAAAGGAATTTAATGCGAAATTAGTACCTCAAGGATTTAGTTATACTTCAGGGGATAACAGCGAATGGGAAACCGTTGATACACTTAGATCCTTAATTAAAGAACATTTATATGCCGACTTTCAACCCAAATAAATCAGCATGATACCTTACGGAAGACAAAATATTACCGAAGAAGATATAAAAGCTGTTGCTACTGCCTTAAAAGGAGATTTTCTTACACAAGGGCCAACCATTTTAGAATTTGAAAATGTATTTGCAGCTTATATTGGCTCCAAATACGCGGTGGCAGTTTCTAACGGAACCGCTGCTTTGCATTTATCTGCGTTAGCCTTGGGAGTTCAAGATGGAGATAAAGTCATTACAACACCGCTAACGTTTGCAGCCTCTGCCAATTGTATAAGATATTGCGGGGGCGAAGTGGTTTTTTCTGATATTGACCCAGAAACTTATTTATTAGATATTGACAAAGTCGAGACACTTTTAAAAGCAGCTCCTAAGGGAACATACAAAGGCATTGTCCCTGTTGATTTTGCTGGAAGAGCTGTAGATTTGGAAGCATTTCGGCAGTTAGCAGATGAATATGGACTTTGGATTTTGGAAGATTCATGTCACTCCCCAGGAGGCTTTTTTACAGATAAATCTGGTACAAATCAAAATTGCGGTAACGGTAATTTCGCTGAGTTGGCAATATTTTCGTTTCATCCCGTAAAGCATATTGCAACAGGCGAAGGAGGAATGATTACTACCAACGATGAGAAACTTTACAAAAAGCTACTCGAGCTTAGAACCCACGGAATTACCCGTGACGTTTCAGTTTTTAAAAACTCAGTGGAATTTGCCTCCGGACAGCCAGTTGAAGAGCATGCATCTTTTCCCGGCTGGTACATGGAAATGCAAACGCTAGGATACAATTATCGCTTCACCGATTTTCAAGCTGCATTGGGAATTAGCCAATTAACACGCGCCGATGAAGGCTTGGTAAAAAGAAAGTCAATTGCAAAAAAGTATGAAACATCTTTTGCAGACTGTACTTTTATTAAGGGTCAATCGGGATTAGTTTCTGGGCATGCGTACCATTTGTATGTCATTGAAGTTGAAGATCGTCTCGGATTATACAATTACTTGCGCGAACATAAGATATTTGCACAAATACACTACATTCCTTGTCACCTCATGCCTTATTACAAAGCATTAGGTTGGAAAGAAGGTGATTTTCCAAAAGTGGAACAGTATTATAAGAATTGCATTAGCTTGCCAATGTATCCAACTTTGAGCAATGAAGAACAAGATTTTGTAATTCAAACAATCAAAAATTATTATGCCTAGTATTGCTATCATTCCAGCTCGTGGCGGAAGCAAGAGGATTCCTAGAAAAAACATTCGTGATTTCGCTGGGAAACCGATTATTGCTTATGCGATTGAAGCTGCAATCAATAGTAATCTGTATGATGAAGTAGTAGTGTCTACCGACGACATTGAAATAGCGACCATCGCAAAAGTTTACGGAGCTAGCGTTCCTTTTCTAAGAAGTGATGAGAATAGCAATGATTTTGCAACTACAGTCGATGTGCTTATAGAAGTCCTTGATTGGTACAAAAATCAAAATAGAACCTTCGAAATTGCCACGTGCATATATGCTTGCGCACCTTTTGTTACAAGTGAATTGCTTAAGAGTTCATTTCAAAAATTAAAGGAAACCAAATCAGACTGTGTCTTTCCAGTATTGGCGTATTCACACCCTATTCAAAGGGCGTTAAGACTTGATTTTGCTGGAAAGATTCAGGCTGTTGATGCATCTCAATCCAATACACGAACTCAAGATTTAGAGAACACATACCATGATGCCGGCATGTTTTATACTTTCGAAGTTGCAGCGCTATATCAGAATAGAAGCTTACGAACGGCTAATACAACTGCAATCGCAATTGATGAACTTCAAGCACACGACATTGATAGCGAAATAGATTGGAAATTGGCTGAAATGAAATTCAAATTAATCCTCGATGAGAAGTTATAAATGTTTGTCACAGCAAATCTTCAGTAACGAAAGCTACAGCATTGAACCCATTCGGGATCAAGATAAATACGCGATTTTAGAAATTAGAAACGAACAGTTGTATCACTTGCGTCAATCTGAACCATTGACAAAAGAAAATCAAGAGCATTATTTTGAGACCGTAGTTTCTGACCTTTTCGAGCAAGAAAAACCCAATCAACTTTTGTTTTCTTTTTTTGAAAATAAAGTTTTTATTGGATATGGTGGTTTGGTTCACATCAATTGGATCGACAAGAATGCCGAGATTTCTTTCGTTATGAAAACGGAACTTGAACAGCAACATTTTGCCAAATATTGGTCAAATTATTTGAAGCTAATTGAGAAAGTTGCTTTTGGCGAACTTAATTTTCATAAGATATTTACTTACGCTTTTGATCTTCGACCCCATTTGTATAAAGTTTTACTTGATTGTGGATTCAACGAGGAAGCGCGATTGAAAGAACATTGCTATTTTGAGAACCGTTTTTTAGATGTTGTATATCATGCTAAAATCAATAGAGCAATTTCATGTCGAAAAGCCAATGAATCTGATATGATGTTGTATTTTGATTGGGCAAATGACGCTACAGTTCGAGAAAATTCCTACCAGTCAAAACCTATTACGTTGCAAGGTCATAAAGAATGGTTTTTCAATAAGATAAAAGATCAAGATTGTCAAATGCTTGTTTTTGAAAATCACTTAAATCAAGCCATTGGCCAAGTTCGGATACAAGTGAATTCAGACCGAACAGCAGTCATTGGAATTTCAAATGATCGCGAGCATCGCGGAAAAGGCTATGCAGCGTCAATGATTGCGATGGCAACCGATTTATTTTTGAAAGAGCATCCACAATTGGTTGTGGCCTACATCAAAACAGAAAATGTAGCATCAGCCAAAGCTTTTGAAAAAGCAGGTTTTGTTTTAGATTCAACAATCAATTATGAAGGAAGTCCCAGTTATCACTACATCAAGAAAATATGAAAATAGGAAATCACACTATCGACAAAAATAATCCCGTTTTTATCATTGCTGAACTTTCCGCCAATCACAATGGAAATCTCGAGAATGCGCTGGCAACAATCAAAGCAGCAAAAAGGGCAGGAGCGGATTGCATCAAATTGCAGACTTATACCGCTGACACCATTACTTTAGATTCAGATCAAGAAGATTTTCTAATAAAGGGAACAATTTGGGATGGACGGAAATTGTATGATTTGTACCAAGAAGCCTACACACCATGGGAATGGCACGAACAAATATACGCTGCAGCTGCAAAAGAAGGATTGGTTTGCTTTTCTTCACCCTTCGATAAGACTGCAGTTGATTTTCTCGAAACTTTAAATACACCAGCCTATAAAATCGCCTCTTTTGAGATTACCGATATTCCGCTGATTGAGTACGTGGCTTCTAAAGGAAAACCAATTATTATCTCTACCGGAATTGCAGAGCAAGAAGATATCGAGCTTGCGTTAGCCGCATGCAAAAGACAAGGCAATCATGATATTGCTTTGCTAAAATGCACCTCGAGTTATCCGGCTCCAATCGAAGAAGCCAATATGATTATGGTGAAAGATTTGTCGGAGCGCTACGGTGTTGTTAGTGGACTGTCAGATCATACGATGGGAAGCACCGTGCCAATTGTTGCTACTGCATTTGGTGCAAGAATTATTGAAAAACACTTTATTACAGATCGTTCAATCGGTGGGCCAGACGCGTCTTTTTCTATGAATGAAGCGGAGTTCACCGCTATGGTAAAAGCCGTCCGTGAAGCAGAAAAGGCAGTTGGTGTTGTTGATTACAACCTGACAGAAAAACAAGCGAAAGGAAAAGATTTTAGCCGCTCTTTATACATTGCAGAAGACATCAAAGCGGGCGATGTTTTTACTGAAAGCAACTTGCGATCGGTAAGACCCGGATTTGGATTACACCCAAAGTATTTACAGCAACTGTTAGGATTGAAAGCTGTAAAGGATTTGCAAAAAGGAACAGCAATGCAATTGGAATTTGCTCTTGTCTCAAATAATATTTAATTTATCATGCATCTAGATACCATTATAAATCAAACTATTCTCCTTCAAACGTCCAATCATCCAACGCCGCATCTTGAAACGGAATTGGAAATCATGCAGCGTTTGCTAGAAAATGGGAATACAATTTATTGGATCATTTGCAAAGGCAATTTTCAAACGTGTTTTCACAATCCAGAGCACAAGTTGATGCATTGTCAGGTTTGTCATTCAAGAGTTAACAAAGGTTTAGATGCATTGAAGGCAAGTGTCAACAATAACAAAAACCTGCACGTGCTGAATTACGATCAGTTTATGACGTTAGAAGCATTCAAGCAATCAGGTTACAAAGCTGCACAGTTTACTACTATAAACGAGCTTAAAGCGCATCAATATAAGTCCTACGACAATGGGATGGCGACAATGTCATCGTTGGTTTCCTTTACAAGAGATCATCAACCAGATTTAGCAAAATACAGGAATTTTATAGATCGTGGATTACTTACTGGTGCCTATTTATACGATCTTTTTCATTTGGTTTTGGATAAAATCAAGCCAGATCTAGTGATTATCTTTAATGGCAGATTCATAGAAAATAGACCGTTGTTGCGAGTATGTGAACACCGAAACGTAGATTACGCAACTCATGAACGCGGCGGAAAAATGAAAAATTTCTTATTCCGGGTCAATTCGATTCCACATTCTTTTGAGGCGATTACCAAAGAAATTCAGACGTTATGGAATAATAATGCGCCAGACCGAGAAGTTATAGGTGAAAAATTTTATAGTAAACGTGTAAAACGTGTAGAAGATGCGTGGTATTCTTTCACTAAAAATCAAAAGTACGGGCAATTGCCGGAAAGTTTCGAAAGAAATAAAGGCAAAAAAATCATTACAATATTCAATTCTTCTTTAGATGAATATGAAGGATTGGCGGGTTTTGGTCCCAAGTTTTACGACAATGATAATGAAGGAATTTTAGCAATTGCCGAGAGTTTAAAGGCGTTCCCGAATATTAAGTTATACATGCGTGTTCATCCAAATCTCAAGGGAATTGACAATACACAAAATCGATTTATCAATGAACGCATAAAGTCCTCCAATATCGAAGTTATTGCGCCGGAAGATATTGTTGATAGTTATGAATTGGTAGACAAGAGTGATATTATTATCGTATTTACCTCGACAGTTGGAGTGGAAGCTGCCTTTTCTGGTAAAAAAGTCGTATTGCTTGGAAGAGCCGCCTATGAAAGTCTAGATTGTGCAGTTATTCCGAAGAGCCATGATGAACTAATGACAGTATTGACCGACGATAACTATGTTTTTCCAGAAGTGAAAATAGAAAACCCTCTTAAGTTTGGCTATTGGTTCGAGAACTTTGGAATCGATTATAAATTTTACACTCCGATGGGAATTAGTAAAGGCAAGTTTAACGGAAAATCGATTAAAGCGAATTTTATTTTACGGCGGGTGAAACGATTTGTAAAGTGGTTTAGCTAATATAAAGTAGTATTAATTGTAAGGAATTAGGTTATGAAAAAAATACATGTTGGGTTTCTGTTGTCGTACGACTATGAGCTATTAAAGCAATCTATTCCTCCAGTTTATGAAGATTCTGATCGAATTTTTTTAGCTAGAGACAAGGAATTGCGAACATGGAAAGGTCAGAACTTTACCGTTGATCCCAGTTTTTACCAGTGGCTAAAAGCATTTGACGTGGATAATAAAATTGAGATCTACGAAGATGATTTCTATGTTCCTGAAATGTCAACCATTGAAAATGATACACGTGAACGAACCATGCTTTCTCATAAAATGGGCATTGGTAATTGGTTGATTCAAATTGATTCGGATGAGTACTTTATCGACTTTAAGAAGTTTATAACGGATTTACGTCGCTATGATTCTTATTTGGATAATCCGGAAAAGCATAAAATTCAGATTTTTGCTTTTTGGTTGATAATTTATAAATATACGGAGAACGGAATCTTATATATCGATAAGCCCCAAAAATCCGTCTTCGCTACAAATTACCCAAACTATAAAATCTGCAGACGAACCAACGAAAGAGTCATTTATTTAGACAGCATGGTATTGCACGAATCTGTAGCAAGAAGCGAATCAGAGTTGCGTTTTAAACTAGAGAATTGGTCGCATAATATCGATGTCAACAAAGACTTTCTTAACAAGTGGATTGCCGTTGACGAAACCAACTATCAGACAATGACTGATTTTTATTATATCGAGCCAGAGCGTTGGAAGAAACTAAGTTATTTTCCGACCAAAAAGATTGAGGAAATCAAAAATTTTGTTGGAGCAGCGGAGAATTTACAAATTTCAAAAAGTTTTATTTTCTTTAAGAATTTTGGACAATGGTTTAAGTTTCTTTTTAGATAGAATCGCTACTTTTTCACTTTATAGAATCGATTCAAGTTCTTAAGTTCCTTTGAAACCAGATCAAAATTAGTCTTGGAATCGTCCAATAGATTCAGTTTTTTGTCAGTAACATCAAATAGTCCAGAAGGATAAACATTGGTAATTTGCTGATCCTCGATGATGGAAAAACGTTGGTTATAGCCACAAACAAAACTTGATCTAGCAATGGGATTGAACAGATCATGACCAAAACTATAATCAAAACTGTCATTGATTACTCCCAAATAGTTCTTCATAATTGTTGGAGCAATGTCATAATGAATGGTTTTTTGCTGATAGGTCTTAGGTGCTTTCGACGCATCAAAAAGCAGCATTGGTACTTCTATTTGATATTTGGAAAAATTTCCACCATGTTGCCAATAACCTTTCTTATTGTCATTGAATTCTTGACCATGGTCCGTCGTTATAATAATAATAGTGTTTTTTAGAACTCCTTTTTCTTCCAATTGCTGCAACACTTTTCCAATTAAACTATCAATATAATGAAGCGAATTTTTATAGCGATTGATCAATAATGACGGGTCATAATCATCATCTAAGGCAAGATAATTTACTTCGGATAGTGACGGTATGAATGCCAATGGATAGTTTTTTGGATAGTCAAATCCATGCGCAGAATCATAGAATATAAATCCAAAAAAAGGTTTCTTTTTGTCGAATCTGTCAAAACCATCAAGCCACAAATTATTAATTTCTTCATCGCGATCGGAAGGTTTTTCTCCCTTACTAAACAATCGGAGGTCTGGTATTCCCGCGAATGCATTGCGATTAAATGGCGGGTTTTCGAGATTTGAGCTACTTAAGATCGAAAACTGAAACTGTTGTTTTGCTAATTCTTTGGTCAAAACCGGTGCAATTTGCTGTCCCGTAAAAGTGTCGAAGTAAGTTGCGGGGATGCCGTACATCAACGAAAAAACTCCGCCAGTAGTCATGTTTGAACCACTAAAGTGATTATCGTAGACTTGGCATCGCTTAGAAAATTCGAAGATGTTTGGGGTGATGTCGGCAGTTAGAAATCCGTCACGCCAGGTGTCAATTACGAGGTAAAGGATATTCTTTCTTTGACCTGTATTTTCGGATGTAATGGCTTTTAAGGGATACTGAACTGTGTTTTCTGAAGTTGCGATTTGCATTTTTTCATTTTGCCGCATTTTTTCTAAGTCAACCAGACCTAGATTCATCATTAGTTTATCGGCTGTTAATGGAAAAAATACCGGAAAAACATTCTTGATTTGAGTTACTGGTCGATAGTAGTTTGCATCAGACCAAGCATAAACGAGATTGCTTACAAGCAAAAAAAACACGAAGCACGAAATCGTAGCATTTACTTTGAAAGATGACTTTTTAAGGAGGATTTTTTTAGACAAATAATGTAGGCCAAATTGTAGTCCAATCAAAAGAAAAATAAATATGATTGCAATCACGATGTTTGTTGCTGAAAACTGAAAAATATCGGAAGACCTTTTTCCAAAAACCAATTTCAAAACAATTGGAGAAATGTGATAGCGAAATTGCTCGAAAATAACGGCGTCGAGCTTTACAACTATCAGCACTAATGTTGACAAAATAATGTTGACAGCCTGTGTAATTATGCTTGATTTAGTAATAAAAAAAAGCGCTAAGCTTACTAGTAACGGCAAAACACCAATAATAAAGAAATGACTGATTGTTGTAATTCCCAAATAAACTTTTAGCAAGAAACCATCTATATTTTCGAGAAAATTGATGTATTGAAATGAAATGAAAAGTAGTATGATGAAGTTAAAAAGGAAAACCAAATACAGTCGTTTGATCAATGGCATTTTAGATTGCTGCATGGTACTTAAGTAATGTTTTTTTATGCTTTATAGATTAACAATTCGTTTTTAATACTCTTATATTCAATTAACTGCGGATTAGATCAAAATAAGTACTAATAATGAACTGGCTTAACTTGCAGTAAAAATAGCTATTAAATTGGAAAAATATAATGCAATACCTACTTTTGTTCTCTCATAAACGTATTTAATGCTATTAAGAATACACCCCAAATTCGAAAGTCATCATCTGGCTATTACCGAAAACATTGAGCATTTCGATACGTCGGGAACTCTTTTTGTTGATGGACAACGCAATAAAATTAAGTTGTTCGAATTGGGTACAACAACCATAAACGTCAAGTCTTTTAAAGTTCCGAATATCATCAATCGAATTGTCTATCGATTTTTTAGAAAATCAAAAGCGAGACGTTCCTTCGAATTTGCAAACATCTTACTAGAAAAAGGAATCCTTACACCACAGCCAATTGCATTTGCAGAGGAATTAAAAACGTTCGGTTTTGGCAGAAGTTTTTATATCTGTGAACACCTTAAAGTTGATTTGACTTTTCGAGAACTAGTTGAAATTGAAAACTATCCTGATTACAATAATATTTTACGTCAATTTGTGCAATTCTGCTTTTTGCTGCATGAAAGGGGAATTGAGTTTTTAGACCACTCTCCTGGTAATACTTTGATAAAGAAAGTAGGAGAGGATAAGTATGATTTTTATTTGGTCGACTTAAATAGAATGAACTTTCACACCCAAATGGACTTTGAATGCAGAATGAAAAATATGTCGCATCTGACGCCGCGAAAAGACATGGTTTCGCAAATGAGTGCGGAATATTCAAAATTATATACCAATAAGACTGAGGCTGCTATCTTCGACCGCTTATGGTTTCATACAGACGATTTTCAGAAAAAATTCCATAGAAAAATTAGTATGAAAAAGAAATTGAAGTTTTGGAAATAATTATTTTACGCTTTTCATTTTCTTCAATTCTCGATAGCGTACAGCCACACTCAGTGCGTTGAGATAGCAAATGATCACGCCTTTTTTTCCGTCAAGGAATCCCAATCTGATGATAAATTGATATAAGAATTTATACGCAGGGTGTAAGTAGAAGTGATAAAAATTTGGGCTAATTCCTTTTGAAAATTCTTCAATAGCTTTCAACTTTCCGTAACTCACCATTTTGCTTTTATAGGACTCGTAATCGGTATAGGAAAAATGTATCAGTTTGTGTTTGAGTTTACCAATCTTTCCATTAACCTTAAGTTTTTCGTGCACCAGTCGTTCAGTTACATACTTCGCTTTATCCTTTTGGAATAGTCTGAATATTTTGTCTGTCTGCCATCCGCTAAAGTTCAGTTTATGATCCTCAAAAATAAAAGTTCTATAAAATAAGTAAGCACTACATGCTTTTGGCAGTTGAATGGTTTCTATCACTTCTTCTTTGAGTTCATCGGTAAATCGTTCATCAGCGTCAATGAAAAGTATCCATGGGTTTTGGGCGCATTCAATGGCAAAATTTCGCTGTGAGCTGAAGTCAACAAACTTGTTTTGAATGAGTTTCGCTTTCGGAAATGTATTAAC
This sequence comes from Flavobacteriaceae bacterium, assembly GCA_947456815.1. Lineage (GTDB taxonomy): Bacteria > Bacteroidota > Bacteroidia > Flavobacteriales > Flavobacteriaceae > Flavobacterium. The sequence goes on along the minus strand of CANGTL010000007.1, from coordinate 24,702 downwards.
TATTTCAACTGTTTTGTCGGTACTATAAGAATCAATTACAATAATTTCATCGGCAAAGTCAATGTCGTGCAATACTTCTTGGATGTGTTTTTCTTCATTGTAAGTTATGATCAACGCACTTAGTGGCAATCGAACAGGTTTTATTACAAGTGGCAAGGCTACGGATTCATCAGCTAAATTTGTACTAACAAATTGTCTCAGTAAATCAGAAAATAATTCAGGCTCAAATTGTTCGTATAATTGAGGTGTACTTTCCTTCAGTTTTTTTTCAGACTTACTTTCAAATAAATCGGGCTTAAATTCCTTTAGATGCACGGATACATGTCGAATTCCATCTTCAAAAGTCGCCCAAATCTTTTTTTCAATCCATGGAGAGAAAATAATAAAAGAAGCTTTACCCAATGATTTAGCGATATTAATTGCGCCACCATCATTTCCTATGATCATATCGCATTGATTCATGATGGCTATGAATGATCTTAAATCGTCGCCTAGTAAATCAAAATATATTTTCTCCTGCGTTGACTTTGAACAAAGTTTATAGATGCTCTTTGCCTGTTCAATTTGTTTTGGGAAATAATTAAAAAGAATATTTACGTCATAGTTTTCGCCAATTTCATTGACCACTTTAGCCATATATTCTAAAGGATACGTCTTCGATTCCTCGCTACCAATGAGACTGATCATAATTGATTTGCGAGTTGGAATAACATCATGTTCTGAAAACAAATTCTTCGCAATCTGATTCTCTTGATCCGTTACAAAAAGCTTTGGATACGGATCAATTTCGATAGGAAGATTTAGAGGTTTAAGTAATGAAAGTCTTCTTTCGATTGCCAAACCCATATTCGTTTTTGGAAACGTGATAAAAGGAATATTGTCGGTATACAAAAAACTTCGACCTGGCTTTTTATAGGATATGCGACGCTTGGCACCACTTAAAAAAACAAAGACCCAGCTTTCTAATTTAGAATAAGCATCGATTACAATATCGTAATTCTCTTTTCTGATTTTCCATGCTAACTGCAACAGTTTTAAATTGCTTTTCCTGTGTTTGTTCTTGAATAGAATTACAATATCAATATTTGGATTACCTTCTAAGACCGGAGTAGTCGACTCATAAACCAAGTAATCTATGCGAGCATTTGGATACGCTTTTTTAAGATTATTGCAAAGAATACTGCTCACAAGCACGTCTCCAATCATCTTTTGTTGAATAATCAAAATCTTCATAGAATACTTATTGTATTGTTAAATCGTTTTCGATTACTCTTCTATTGAAGGACTGAATATATGCCTTAATAAATTTCTCCATTTCATTTCGTCTAGTTTTCTCCCGATCTAATAGATTATTCTTCAAAAAGAAATCTTGCTTAAAGTTATATAAACCAACCGATTTTTGTCCATCAAATGCCAAATAATAATCACCTGAGATGTAATTATATAAATTATCTACGTAGGAAACAACAAAATCCTTATCTGAGGTATATGGTTTTCCAAACGAAATGTAGGTGTCTTTTATTTTAAGATAGTCCAACACACTTGGTAAGATATCAATTTGCTGAAAATTCTTCTCTGGCACACCACGTAAGTTAGGGTTTGAAGGATCAAAGAAGAAAATTGGAATCTTAAATTTACCAACATTTGTTGTGTATTTAGCTTTGCCGGAAGATGAAGTATGATCTGCCGTAAAAACAAAAAGTGTATTGTTATACCAACTTTGTTTCTTTGCTTTCTTAAAAAATTGACGCAGCGAGTAATCTGTGTAGCCAACACTCTCATGAATTTCAGTAGTGCCTTTGGGAAACTTTCCTTTGTACTTTTCAGGAATTGTGAATGGAATATGAGAAGAAATCGTAAAAATAGAAGTAAAAAACGGCGTCTTAAATGTACTCACTTTATCGCAAAAGAAGCCTAAAAATTCTTCATCAAAAACGCCCCATGTTCCGTCAAATGATTCCTCTCCAACATACTCGTTTTTGCCATAATATTTTTCAAACCCAGCTACTTTGCAATATTGGTCGAAATTCTGGCTACCGTTGAAAGCTCCATGAAAAAACGAAGTGTTGTAACCATGTTTCTTAAGGATTTTTGGCAAACCGTACACCTCATTTAAAGAATAACCAGAAGAAATCAATGGTGTATTCATTAAGCTTGGGATACTAGACATAGTAGAAGGAACAGCATCGATTGATACTCTGCCATTGGCAAAACCATTTTTGAAGTAGTATGATTTTGTCATTAATGAATCCAAAAAAGGCGTGTATCCTAAGTGTACATTCTCGTCTCCAAAACTCTCTAGAATGATGATAACGAGATTTTTATTTGTTTGCGCTTCATTTGGGTTCGTTGATACAACTGGATTAAATATTGTTTTTAGTTCATCCTCACTATAAAATTTAGGATCAACAAGTGCTTCTTTGTCTTTTATAGTTTTTAGAATGCAGTAAGGCGTATTTAATACGGCGGCGGTGTTTCCTATGTTTGAATAATTGATTGCATCAACAATTCGGATAGGCTTGTCACTAACGCCACCTCTAGCAAAAAGCAAACCTACCATTAGAGCAAGCACTAAGATTCCGGTTTGTTGCAGTAGTTCTTTTCTAGTAATTCGTTCAATAGTTGTTACGAGCTTAGGATTCGAAAGCGCTTTCCAAATAATTATAGATAATAGAACAAAGCCTATAGGTAAGTACCAATATTTTAAAAAGAAAATGGGTATTAATCCGCCAATTTCATTCTCCATTCCTTTAGCGGTAATTAATCCGAATGAACTTCTTCTACCTGTAAATTTGTAATATTCGAAGTCAATAAAATTCGTCGCAATAAAGATGAGATTAACAACGAAGAACGCTATTTTTAATCTTTTTTGGTAATTTTTTCTATACTTAAAATTGCCTGGAACTAAGTGCAGTACAATGAAAAACAAATTAATGAAACTGATGGCAGAAAGGTCATAAATAATTCCTCCCCAAAAAACAGACGTGGTCACGTTTGGGAAATAACTTCTATTGAAAATGATGAAAGCAATTCTGCAAAGCTGGTATATGATAAAAACAACACCAATTCTTTTTATTAGAATTCTAAGTAAGTTATAGTAATTATTCATGTGAAGATTAGCAAATTCTTATGATGTAACTAAACGGCCACATCATATTCTCTCAGAGCATTGTTCAATGACGTTTTTAAATCTGTAGAAGGTTTCCTTTTACCTATAATTAAAGCACAAGGAACTTGATATTCTCCAGCTTCAAATTTTTTAGTGTAGCTTCCCGGAATAACAACCGATCGAGCTGGAACATATCCTTTCATTTCGATTGGAGTAGGTCCAGTAACATCAATAATCTTTGTTGAAGCAGTCAAACAAACGTTGGCTCCTAAAACGGCTTCTTTCTCTACGCGAACTCCTTCCACAACAATACATCTTGAACCTATAAAAGCACCATCTTCTATAATAACCGGTGCTGCTTGTAGTGGTTCTAAAACACCACCAATTCCAACTCCACCAGAAAGATGCACATTTTTGCCAATTTGCGCACAACTGCCCACAGTTGCCCATGTATCGACCATGGTTCCTTCGTCAACGTACGCTCCGATATTGACATAGCTAGGCATCAAAATTACGCCTTTAGAGATATAAGCTCCATGTCTCGCGACCGCAGGAGGAACGACTCGAACTCCTTTTTCTGCATAGCCAGTCTTTAATGGAATTTTATCGTGGTATTCGAATATTCCGACCTCGAAGGTTTCCATTTTTTGAATTGGAAAATATAAAACAACGGCTTTCTTTACCCATTCATTGACTTGCCAGCCATTATCGGTAGGTTCAGCTACTCGTAATGTACCAGCGTCTAATAAATCGATAACTTCTCGTATTGCATCAGTTGTAGCTGAATCTTTAAGTAATTCGCGATTATTCCATGCAGATTCAATTGTACTCTTTAGTGTTATCATCAGTTTTTGAATTTGAGCAAAGATAAGATTTTACACTATTTATGAATTGTATTTTATTCATTTACTTATTTTTATTACTAAACATTAATTGATAGTTTTGCTCAACTAAATTTAAGAAGCCATGAAGGACTGTGTTTTATTACTCGCATTTTCATTCTTAACGTTTTTCAATGTTAATTCTCAAAATCTTACAGAAGACTTTAATTTGTTGATGCCCGAAGCTAAAATCAAAAGTGTTTATACCAAGTTAACAGTTATTGACGCACGAATTGATACCACTAGCATGGGCGTAATCCAAAAAGGAGCATTCAATAGAAAAGCATTTTTGAAACCAACAATTCCACTCAAAAAGCAAATTCAAGATCTTTTTGTCAATATGGTTTCAACAGAATCACCCGCAGCAAGTGAATTGCTGCTGAATGTGCGAGATTTTAAATTTGCGGAAGTCACAGAAGCTTTCACCGAAACAGGATATTGTTACTTGAGAGCCGATTTGTTTTCAAAAAAAGACTCGATGTATCAAAAAATAGATTCTGTTGACGCGGTTTATGAAGTGAATTCAACCGATGTAACTAAGAAAAACATTAGAAACGGTTCTAATAAACTTATTGACTTCATAAGTTCTAATGTTAACGTGATAAAAAGCGGACCAAACTATAGTTTCAATGATATTTTAAATATCACTTCTATTGAAAAAAGAAAAATTCCAGTTTATAATACAGCGACGTACAAAGACGGAATCTATCACACTTTTGATAGGTTTAAGAATATAGAACCATCATCTTCTCAGTTTGAATTAACCAGAAATAAAAAAGGAAAAATTACTAAACTAGAAAGAATATGGAACAGCGGGGCATCAAGAGCTGAAGTAAAGCCATCGGATATATTTTGCGTTGTCCAAAATGGTAAAATTTATATGGCTTCAGATTACGGATTTGCTCCTGCCGAATTCAAAAATGATGACTTTTATTTTCAGGGAAAAGCAAAAGTAACTGCCAAAACAGGTAATGTCATTTTAGCGACTGCTTTTTTTGGAATCATTGGAGGTATTATTGCTGGTGACGCAACGTCCGAATTTGAAATGAAAGTCGATCACTTGAATGGAAGTACTGTCTTAATAAAACAAATAAACAAGTAAATCATTAATTGCGTGCTATTTGTCTCATTTAAAATCTAAAATATCAAATAAAGTGAGAGAAGGGCATTCGAAGGTTGAATTTTTCTACTTAATCCATATCAGCTAACTGAAACAGACTTACCGGACTTTTAAAATTGATTAAAAAACGATGCGTTTTAACATACAAGTACATTTTTATATCATCAATTAACATCACCGTAATCGGATTTGACTTTTCGTCCTTACAGAGGTAAATGATTCCTTTATCGGGCAAATTAGTTTTAGAAACTATGGTCAATTGATAATTCTTGTCAATTTTTAAATTGATCTTATCATTAGTAAATTCAACGGTTTGACTGGATATTTTTTCCACTTTTCCCCACTCCTGAAGTTCATTTCGAGATTGAACTTGATCGAAGCTGAAAATCTTATTCTGCCCGATTCCTTTTAAAGGAAGCAAGACTATTACAAAATAAAATAGATTCTTTAAAGACATTTAATAGATTTTGGTACTGCAATAACGCACTTTTTTTTGAATTGGTTTTAACTGTAAAAATAACTTATTAACACTTTTTTTAGTTTATGAACATTTCTGTGTTAGAAATCTGTTTTTATAAGTTTTATTGGAGCGCGAGTGGGAGTCCGTGGATGTCGCAACTTTAAATTTGTTTCTAAGGGAAAATGAATATTAGTATATTTGAAATAAAAATGCCACGAATTATCGCCATTGATTACGGACAAAAACGAACGGGAATTGCTGTTACAGATGAGCTGGAGATTATTGCTTCTGGATTGACAACAGTTCCGACGGAGACTATTTTTGATTTCTTGCAATCTTATTTTGAGAAAGAAAAAGTATACAAAGTTTTGATTGGTGAACCAAAGCAGATGAATGGACAACCTTCCGAGAGTGCCCCAATGATTAACGATTTCGTCGCCAAGTTTGAAGTGCTTTTTCCACAAGTAAAAGTGGTTCGAGTTGATGAACGTTTTACATCAAAGATGGCTTTGCAGACCATGATTGACAGCGGTCTAAGTAAGAAGCAACGTCAAAACAAAGCATTGCTCGACGAGATATCAGCAACGATAATGTTGCGCGATTATTTAACCAGAAAGATGATTTGAATTTATTTTGGTCTTTAAATTTCGAATTCAATACCTATAAATATTTGCTAATTATTTATTTCCAATTATTCGTTGTGCAATTTTTCACTATTTTTGCCGACCACTTGTGCACTATTTTGCCAAAGTATAAACAAATTTTCTTAAAATGATATTACCAATTATTGGCTATGGCGACCCTGTACTGAGAAAAATGTGCGATGAAATTTCGCCAGAGTATCTCAATTTAAAGGAGACCATATCAAATATGTTTGAAACAATGTATAATGCCTACGGAGTTGGTTTAGCAGCACCTCAAGTTGGATTGCCAATTCGTTTGTTTGTAGTTGATACAACGCCTTTTGGTGAGGATGATGACTTGCCGACCGACGAGCAAAATCAATTGAAAAATTTCAGACGCACTTTTATCAATGCAAAAATGATAAAAGAAGAAGGCGAAGAATGGGGATTTAATGAAGGTTGTTTGAGTATTCCAGAAGTTCGTGAAGATGTTTTTAGAAAAGACACAATTACACTCGAGTATTTTGATGAAGATTTTATTAAGAAAACAGAAGTTTTTGATGGGTTGGTAGCAAGAGTCATTCAACATGAGTATGATCATATTGAAGGAATTTTATTTACCGACAGAATATCTTCTTTGAAAAAACAACTCATCAAAAAGAAGTTGCAAAATATCATGGAAGGCAAAACCAGACCAGATTATAAAATGAAGTTTGTTGCCAAAAAAGGAAGATGATTGAAGTGAAATAGAAATTTCGTTTAACCGTTGAATCGTTTAACCGAATTGCCTATTAACCGATTCAACGATTCAACAATTAACCAAATAAACGAATAAACATTAAAAAATGAATTTAGAAAAAATATTAGCCATATCTGGAATGCCAGGAATTTATGCTTTGAAAATGCAAACAAGAACTGGTTTTGTTGCTGAGTCGTTAGTAGACGGAAAAAGAGTAACTGTTGGTTTGAGAAGCAATGTTAGTTTATTGACAGAGATTTCCATATACACACATGACGCCGAAAAGCCTTTGTCCGAAGTGATGCGTGCTATTGCCTCTAAAGAAAACAACGGTCCGGCAATTTCGCATAAGGAAGATAATGCTAAGCTGGTTTCTTACTTTAAAGAAATCATGCCAGATTATGATGAAGATCGTGTGTATCCTTCAGACATAAAAAAAGTTTTCAATTGGTATAATATACTGCAAAGCAAAGGTCTGGTTTCTAAAGAAGAGCCAAAGGCGGAAGAAGAAGCGCGAGTTCAGGAAATCGTTAAAGAGAAAGTGGCAGAAGCAAAGAAAACCAAAACGGAGGCGAGCACAAGCAAAAAGGCTAAAGAAGCTGGAGACGAAAAACCAGCGGCAAAAAAGAAAGCACCGAAGAAATAGTAATTAGATTACTAATAATTAAATGAATCCTGTCACGATTTTCCTGACAGGATTTCTTATTTTTACACAAACACCGCTTGACTGTTAATCAGGCGAAATAATTCTATCAAGATGAATTCAAAACAATTGCAACTTCAAGCTTTCGAGCGTCTACTAACCATTATGGATGAGCTTCGAGAAAAGTGCCCGTGGGATAAGAAGCAAACTTTCGAATCATTACGTCACTTAACTATTGAGGAAACGTATGAACTCGGAGATGCCATTTTGAATCATGATCTCAATGAAATCAAAAAGGAATTGGGCGATTTACTACTACATATTGTTTTCTATGCGAAGATAGGAAGCGAAACCGATTCTTTTGATATGGCTGATGTGTGCAATGATATTTGTGACAAACTCGTTCATCGACATCCACATATTTACAGCGATACGGTGGTTGCGGACGAAGAAGAAGTAAAGCAAAATTGGGAAAAATTAAAATTAAAAGAAGGAAAAAAATCAGTTTTAGAAGGCGTTCCTGCGGGTTTGCCTGCCTTAGTCAAAGCGAGTCGAATTCAAGATAAAGTAAAAGGTGTTGGTTTTGACTGGGAAGAACCGCATCAAGTTTGGGATAAAGTACAAGAAGAACTGGGAGAACTTCAAGCTGAAGTATTGGCGGGCAACCAAGAAAAAATGGAAGCAGAATTCGGAGATGTTTTGTTCTCTATGATTAATTACGCACGTTTTCTCAATATCAATCCAGAAGATGCTTTAGAGCGCACGAATAAAAAGTTCATCAAGCGTTTTCAATATCTCGAAAGTAAAGCAGCAACACTGGGCAAACCTTTGATGGATATGACTTTAGCTGAAATGGATGTGTTTTGGAATGAAGCTAAAAAACTATAAGGATTCCGCGATTCTTTGCAATTTGGAAATATCGTTAATCACGATTTTCTTTCCATCCAAAGCAATCAAGTTTGATTTATTGAATTCAGAAAGAAGGCGAATACAGCTTTCTGTTGCAGTACCAATCATACCTGCTAATTCTTCTCTTGATAATTGAACAGTCAAGGAACCTTCTTTATTAACACCAAAAGTATCGTGTAAATAAACTAAAGTTTCCGCCAGTCTTTCTTTGACTGTTTTTTGCCCCATAGAAACGACATGGTCATCGGCATCTTTCAAATCTCCGCAAATCGTTCTCATTACATTCATAGAGAATTGGTTGTTTTCATTGAAAAAACCTATAATTTCCGATTTTGGAATAAAACAAACTTCCATATTTTCCAAGGCGATCGCACTCAAGTTCGCCACCTCTTCACTAATTATTGACCGTTGACCAAGTAATTCTCCCGATTTAACCAATTTTACAATTTGGTCTTTTCCGTTGGAACTCAATTTCGACAATTTACAAATGCCATCCTTAATGCAATAAACACCATTTAAAGTGTCGCCTTCTTCAAAAATCGGTTGCCCTTTCTTGATAGTATAAGAGGTTTTACAATTGGCCATTTTCAACAGCTCGTCTTTATTCAAAGCTTTGAGAGAACTAAATTGTCTTACGATACATTGCTCGCACTTACTCATAATAGGAAATACTTTTTCAGTTGCTCAAAAATACGATTAAATATGATATATATCATATTTTTTGAGGTTTCATAATATCAAATTTGCATAGGTAAAATGAGCAAAGTTATGGATACAAACAATTGTTTCCATTGTGGTTTAGAGTTTAGTAGTGAAGTAATTTTATTTGAGGAGAAAAATTTCTGTTGTCAAGGTTGTAAAACCGTCTACGAAATTTTTAGCTTGAATGACATGACTTGTTATTACGATTTTGAAAAATCACCTGGAGCAACACCACAAGACATTCAAGGAAAATATGATTTTTTAGACAATGAAAGCATCGTTTCAAAACTGTTGGACTTTCAAGAAGATTCCACAGCTATTGTTTCACTTAACATTCCTCATATACACTGTAGCTCGTGTATTTGGATTTTGGAGAATTTACAGCGTCTTCAACAAGGAATAAACACTTCTCAAGTTAATTTTCCCGAAAAAAGTGTTCGGATTAGCTATAATCCTGAGATTGTTTCGTTGAAAACAATCGTCAATTTGTTGAGCTCAATCGGATATGAGCCATACATTAGTCTAGAGAATTACGATAGCGGCAAGACAAAAGTCGATAGGACTTTGACCTACAAATTAGGTGTGGCCTTTTTCTGCTTCGGCAATATTATGCTGTTATCGTTTCCGGAGTATTTTGAAGTAAATGAATTCTGGCTCGACCAATATCGCGACTTTTTTCGGTGGTTGATTTTCGCTTTGTCGTTACCATCATTCTTTTATTCGGCCAGTGGATACTACGTTTCAGCATATAAGAGTATTCGCGCGAAAATGTTGAATATTGATATTCCTATTGCTTTGGGAATAGTTGTGATGTTTATCCGAAGCACTTTTGATATCATAATGAATTATGGTTCAGGTTTCTTTGATAGTCTAACTGGCCTCATTTTCTTTATGCTTTTGGGAAAGATGTTTCAAATTAAAACCTATAGTTTTTTAAGTTTTGAGCGTGATTTTAAATCCTATTTTCCCATCGCTATTACTAAAATAAACAGCAATTTATCCGAAGAATCGATTCCTATCTACGAAGTAAAGAAAGGAGACCGATTGCTAATTCGAAATCAAGAATTGATTCCAGTAGATGGAATATTAATCTCGGATAAAGCTGAAATCGATTATAGTTTTGTGACAGGAGAAGCAATCCCCATAACGAAAAGCTCGGGCGATAAAGTTTTTGCAGGCGGAAAGCTGATTGGACAAGTCGTTGAAATGGAAGTATTGCATTCGGTTTCGCAAAGTTATCTTACACAATTGTGGAGCAACGATATCTTCCAGAAGCAAGTCGAACAAAAACACAAAACAATCACCGACAATATCAGCCGTTATTTTACGCCAATTCTTCTGTTGATTTCGTTTCTTGGTTTTGGCTACTGGATCTTTTATAATGCCAATACCGCTTTTAATGTCTTTACTGCGGTGTTGATTGTGGCGTGTCCATGCGCATTGGCTTTGACAGCTCCATTTACCTTTGGAAACGTATTGCGGATTTTGGGAAAGAAAAAATTATATCTAAAAAATGCACTTGTAATCGAACAATTAGCAAAGGTCGATACGATTGTTTTTGATAAAACGGGAACGATTACAACAAGCAGAAAGTCTAACATTTCCTATAAAGGAACGCCGCTTTCAGAACGCGAACTTCATATGATAAAGAACATCTTGCGAGCTTCAAACCATCCGTTAAGCAGAATGCTATACAATCATTTGCCCGACAGCCCTAGAATGGATCTCAGTTATTTTGAAGAAGTTGCAGGAAAAGGAATTCACGCAATCGTTGACAGTATTAAAGTAACTATCGGTTCTGCAGCTTTTGTAGAATATAGGGAAGAATCGTCGGAGGAGCAAACAAGTGTTTACGTCAAATTGGGTGACACCTATTATGGGAAGTTCATTTTTGCTACTGAATACCGCGATGGACTTTCAGTTCTTTTTGAAGAGCTTAGTAAATCTTATAAAGTCAAAGTTTTGAGCGGAGACAATGAAGGCGAAAAAGAAAACCTCGAGCATATGTTGCCCAAAGAAACGGAATTAATATTCAATCAGAGGCCTGAAGAGAAATTGGAGTTTATCAAGAAATTGCAAGAGAAAGGCAGCAATGTGATGATGGTGGGAGATGGGTTGAATGATGCTGGTGCTTTGGCGCAAAGTAATGTTGGTATTTCGATTGCAGAAAATGTCAATGTTTTTTCTCCCGCTTGTGATGCCATTCTTGATGCTTCACATTTTCAAAAAATAGATGCCTTTTTGCGATTGTCAAAGAATTCCATAACAACAATAAAAATGAGTTTTACCATATCACTTTTATATAATGTAGTGGGTTTATCCTTTGCGATAACCGGAAATCTTTTGCCCTTGGTGGCGGCGATTATTATGCCATTGAGTACCATTACAATTGTCAGCTTTGTTACTTTGATGAGTAATTATTTTGCAAGAAAAATATAGAATTATATAAGTTTTCGAAAATGATGTTCACTTATTTTTAAGTGAATAACGCAAGCATGACAAATGTCATAATTTAGAAGAAATTGCGAAAGTATTTTTGTTAACATAAATTTAAGGTATGAGTGTTATTTATCTTTTAATCTCCATTAGTATCGTTGTGGCCATTGGCTTTTTCATTGCTTTTATTAGCGCAGTGAAATCTGGTCAATATGATGACGATTACACACCATCGGTCAGAATGCTTTTCGACGATGAACTCATCAAAGACAAACCAAAATCAGTAGAAACAATCCAAGAAAAACAAATTTAATTATGGAAGTACAACAGTTTTATTATGACAACAAAATTGTAAAGAAATTTCTTTACGCTACAATTCTATTTGGCGTTGTAGGAATGTTGGTTGGACTGATCTTAGCCATTATGTTTCTTTTCCCAAATATCACCGACGGTATTTCGTGGCTAAGTTTCGGTAGACTAAGACCTTTGCACACCAACGCCGTTATTTTTGCATTTGTCGGTAATTCGATGTTTGCAGGAGTTTATTATTCATTGCAAAGGCTTTTGAAAGCAAGAATGTTTAGTGACACTTTAAGCAATATTCATTTTTGGGGCTGGCAGTTGATTATCGTTGCGGCCGCCGTTTCATTGCCATTAGGAATTTCAACATCCAAAGAGTACGCTGAGTTGGAATGGCCTATTGATATTGCCATTGCATTGATTTGGGTAGTTTTCGGGATCAATATGATTGGAACAATTCTCAAAAGAAGAGAGCGCCATTTGTATGTTGCAATATGGTTTTACATAGCAACTTTTGTAACAGTAGCTGTATTGCACATTTTCAATAGCTTGGAGCTACCAGTGTCAGCATTAAAAAGTTACTCCGTTTATGCTGGTGTTCAAGATGCATTAGTGCAATGGTGGTACGGTCATAATGCCGTTGCGTTCTTCTTGACTACACCGTTTTTGGGTTTGATGTATTATTTTATTCCTAAGGCGGCTAATCGACCAGTGTATTCTTATCGATTGTCGATTGTTCACTTTTGGTCATTAATCTTCATTTACATCTGGGCAGGACCACACCATCTATTGTATTCTGCTTTGCCGACTTGGGCTCAAAATCTTGGTGTTGTTTTTTCAGTAATGCTTATTGCTCCTTCTTGGGGAGGTATGATTAATGGATTGTTGACGCTTCGTGGTGCTTGGGATAAAGTTCGTGTAGAACCAATATTAAAGTTCTTTGTGGTTGCAATTACAGGTTACGGTATGGCGACTTTCGAAGGTCCGATGCTGTCATTAAAGAATGTAAATGCCATTGCGCACTTCACCGACTGGATTATCGCACACGTTCACGTTGGCGCCTTAGCTTGGAACGGATTTATGGCTTTTGGTATGATTTACTATTTAGTGCCAAAAATGACAAAAGGGAAATTGTATTCTCTTAAGTTAGCTAATTTTCACTTTTGGATTGGTACATTAGGTATTATACTATATGCACTTCCGATGTATGTTGCCGGGTTTACGCAAGCTTCTATGTGGAAACAATTCAATCCGGATGGAACTTTAACTTATGGAAATTTCCTTGAAACAGTAAATCAAATTATCCCGATGTACTGGATGAGAATGATAGGTGGAACCATGTATCTTATCGGAATGTTTGTTCTTGTTTATAATATCATCCAAACTGTTCGTGCCAATGCAAATGTTGAAGATGAATTGGCAGAAGCTCCAGCTTTAGAAAGATTAGGAGCTGCACGAATCAAAGGAGAAAAATACCACACTTGGTTAGAAAGAAGACCAATGCAGTTGACATTATTCGCTTTGGTTGCAATCTTAATTGGAGGAATTATTCAAATTGTTCCGACGATTATGGTGAAGTCAAACATTCCTACCATTGCAAGTGTCAAACCTTATACACCGCTAGAATTGGAAGGACGCGACTTGTATATTCGTGAAGGTTGTGTAGGATGTCATTCACAAATGGTGCGTCCGTTTAGAAGCGAAGTAGAGCGATACGGTCCGCAAGCGAAAGCTGGAGAGTTTGTCTATGACCATCCATTTTTATGGGGCTCAAAACGTACTGGTCCTGATTTATTAAGAGAAGGACGTAAGTATAATGATAATTGGCATTTCAACCATTTTTGGGACCCACAAAGTATTTCAGCAGGTTCAATTATGCCAAGTTATAAATGGCTTTTCGATAACAAAGCGTTAGATATTGCCAATATCGAAGACAAGATGAAAGCGATGAGATCATTGGGCGTTCCGTATTCAGATTTTCAAATTGCACATGCAAAAGATGCTATTAGAGAACAATCACAACAAATCGAAGAAAACTTAAAATCAGATCCAGATTTTGTCAAAAGTTATGCAGATAGCAAAGCGAAAGCCGCTGCAAAAGGGGAGCAATTTGTACCGATGAGCGAAAGAGAGATTGTGGCGATGATAGCGTATATTCAAAGGTTGGGAACTGATATTAAAGCAAAAGATAATCTAAAAAAATAAAGCCATGTTCGAACAAATCAAACACAATATGGAGACGATTACTGGTGTAGAAATCTATCCGATACTCTCGTTATTGATCTTCTTTGTTTTCTTTCTTGCACTTGGAATCTGGGTATTCACCTACAAAAAGGAGAAAATACAAGAATTGAGTCAATTGCCACTAAACGATCACTAATTACCTAATCTTAAATCAGAAAATATGAAAAAAATATTTCCAGTATATGTGCGAGTTCCTGTAATTTTCTTTACAGTAATGATGGCTTTAGAATATTTTATCGATTCTGGAGATCGACCGGCATTTATTAAGTTTCCAGTTGTTTCCGTTTTTCTTTTTGTATTTCTTTTTCTGCTAGTTGCGATAGAAATTACTTCAAGTGCTATCGACAATGTAACGTATCATTTATTGACAGAAGAGCAGAAAAAACAGTTGGATGAAGTCAACACTATTTCTATCAAGGATAGCGATTGGTACAAAAAGATGATGAAATTGTTGACCAAGTCAGTGCCGATAGAAAATGAAGGGCAATTACTATTGAATCATGATTATGATGGAATCAAAGAACTAGACAATACGTTGCCGCCTTGGTGGGTTTACTTATTCTATGGAACAATCATTTTTGCGGCTATCTATTTATTTCGATATGAAATAATGGGCGCAGATAATCAAGAAATGGAGCTCAAAAAAGAATTGGCGCAAGCTAAAATTGATATCGAAAAGTATATGAAAACAGCTCCAGATCTTATGGACGAGAAATCTGTTACTCTTTTGACAGACGCTCCTTCATTAGCAGAAGGGAAGGCGATTTTTGCAGCCAACTGCGTAGCTTGTCACAGAACGGATGCTGGTGGTCAAATCGGACCAAACTTAACCGACGATCATTGGATTTTGGGTGGTGGAATCAAAAATGTATTTCACACGCTAGAACAAGGTGGGCGCGACGGTAAGGGAATGATTTCTTGGAAAGGAACGCTTAAACCAAAAGAAATGCAAAAGGTAGCTAGTTACGTTTTATCATTACGTGGTAGTAATCCGAAAGATCCTAAAGCTCCCGAAGGTGAAATTTGGGTTGATCCAGCAGCAAAAGCGGATGTCGCCGTAGCTACTAAAGTTGATACTACTAAAGTAAAATAAATTATGTCCAATCTGCCTGACGAATCGTTTAGAGATACCATTGCTACCATCGATGAGGAAGGTCACCGTCGGTTTATTTTTCCAAAAAAACCTTCTGGCAAGTTTTACGATAATCGTAAGTGGGTTAGTTACTTTCTTTTATTGGTTTTAGTTGCCAATCCGTTTGTAAAGATCAACGGGAACCAATTTATGATGTTCAATGTATTGGAACGAAGATTCAATATTTTCGGATTTCCATTTTGGCCGCAGGACTTCTATATATTCGTGGTTTTCATGATTGTGGGCGTCGTTTTTGTCGTACTATTTACAGTGATTTTTGGCCGGATATTCTGCGGTTGGATTTGTCCACAAACCATATTCTTAGAAATGGTTTTTCGAAGAATTGAATACTGGATAGAAGGAGATCGTGGCGCACAAATTCGATTGTCGAAACAAGAATGGAACGCAGAGAAAATAAGAAAGAAAGGATTGAAATGGTTTCTGTTTTTGGTCATCTCTTTTTTTATCGCCAATGTTTTTCTCGCGTATTTGATTAGTAGTGATGCCTTGATACATATGGTCGAAGAAGGTCCAGAAAATCATATGAGTACGTTGATTTCACTCGGTATTTTTACAGGCGTTTTCTATTTTGTTTTTGTTTGGTTTCGTGAACAGGTATGTATTATCGCCTGTCCGTATGGAAGATTACAAGGTGTATTATTAGACAATAAATCAATCAATGTAGCCTATGATTACGTTCGTGGGGAAAAGGAAGTAGGCAGAGCAAAATTCAACAAACAAGAAGACCGAGCAGCTTCGGGAAAAGGCGATTGTATTGATTGCAAGCAATGTGTCCATGTTTGCCCAACTGGGATTGACATCAGAAACGGTGTACAATTGGAATGTATCAACTGTACGGCTTGTATTGACGAGTGCAATACGATTATGGATGGTATTGGTTTGCCTCAAGGACTGATTCGCTATGCTTCGGAAGATGAAATTGAGAAGAAAGCGAAGTTCAAGTTTACGACGAGAATGAAAGGTTATACCGCCGTTTTAGTAATTCTTATTGGTGTGTTGACAGGCTTGTTATTTTTGAGAACTGAAGTAGAGACAACTATTTTGCGACTGCCAGGACAATTGTTCCAGCACAAAGGAGATAAGATTAGTAACATTTATACTTTCAAGATCATTAATAAAACAACCAAAGACTTTGACTCCATTCATTTTGTATTACACAACATCAAAGGAACCATTAAGATTGTTGGTGAACCACATTTGAAAGTTCCTAAGCAGGGTATGATTGAAGGGACTATTTTTATTGAAATCAATCAGTTTCTGTTGGAGAATGATAAGACTAAGTTAGAAATTGAAGTATTTAACAAGAACAAAAAGATAGAAACAACTAGGACTAATTTCTTGAGTCCACGTGGTTTCGACTAAAACATATAAAATCATGAGAATAAGTTGGGGAACATCAATCGTTATTGCATTTGCACTATTTATGTCTTTCATACTGTATTTTGTTATTAAAGTTCAGAGCAATTCAAAATACGATAACGAATTGGTAGTTGACGAATACTACAAGAAGGACGCAAAATTTGGCGCTGAAATGGTTCGTGTTCAAAATGCGGCAGACTTATCGGACAAGCCTACAATTAGTGCGTCTAATGGAGAAGTTAGGGTTGCATTTCCAAAGATTTACGATTCAAAAAAGATAGTTGGAAAAGTGTCTCTATATCGGCCGTCTAACAAAAAATTAGACTTCGAAATTCCACTTTCGTTGACTAATTCCACTTTGCTCATACCTAAAAAAAGTTTGGTAGGCGGTCGTTGGGACATTACTATTGATTGGCAATATGAAGGGAAACTTTATACCACTAAAGAAGATTTGTACTTGAAATAATTATTGATTGAAGTATATGATTTTTACCGCATTTATTTTTGGTTTGATTAGTAGTCTGCATTGCATCGGAATGTGCGGTCCGATTGCCATGATGCTTCCTGTTGATAGAGACAATTCGGCTAAGAAAGTATTACAGATATTGACTTATCATATCGGTCGTTTAACAGCATATGCAACGATTGGATTTCTTTTTGGATTAGTAGGCAAAGGACTATTTCTTGCAGGAATTCAGCAAGAACTGTCTTTGTTAATAGGTATTATGATGATTTTGATTATTATAGTTCCGGAACGAACTTTTGCAAAATATAATTTTTCAAGGCCACTTTATCGTTTAATATCATACGTAAAAGCCGCTTTAGGTAGCCAGTTCAAAAAGCGAAGTTATTTGTCCTTATTTACCATCGGATTGTTGAATGGATTTCTGCCTTGCGGTCTTGTTTATTTAGCTTTGTTTGGCGCGATTGCGATGCAAAGCGTTGGTTCTGGTATGGCGTATATGATATTATTCGGATTGGGAACAGTTCCGATGATGAGTAGTGTTGTTTATGTAAACTCATTTCTAACACTCTCATTACGAAGTAAATTCCAGAGAATTATTCCGTACGTTGCGATACTTATTGGTATTTTGTTTATTTTTAGGGGATTAGGATTAGGAATCCCTTATGTATCGCCATCAAATCTCGATCTTTTTGTTCAACAACAACCTAATTGTCATTAAATCTTAGAATTATTATTATTAAGCACTATTATTATGGAAAAACACGATTTGCTACATGAGTTTCCTGAGCATCAGGACAAAATACACCAACTAAAGGTGGAAAATACTTACTTTAGAAAGTTATTTGATGATTATCACGAATTAGATCATCAACTCCTTCGAATAAAAACCGGCGTTGAAATAGCTACGGATGAGGCATTAAAGGAATTGAAAGCGAGGTCATTGCATTTAAAAGATGAAATGTATAAGATGATCAAAAACTAAAGAAAAAATCACGCTAATTGGCGTGATTTTTTGATTATACTGTCATCGAAAATAAGGAAGTTGCAGGTAATTTTCTTTTCAACCTGATGTCAAAAGCCATGCATATATTTCGGACAAATGGCTTTCCTTCCTCAGTAACTGTAATTCCTTTGGGTAGAATAATAAGTAATCCATCTTTTTCCATTTCATGCAGTTGTTCTACTATATTTGGAATTTCATCCAAGTAGGCGCTGCTATCACTCCATGAAGTTTCAAAGTGACACATGAGGTTAAGGATATGTTTTCTGATAATTAGATCTTCTTTTGTAAGTACATGTCCTTTTACAACCGGTATTTTATTCCATTCTAATAGTTGATAGTAATCGTCTAAGTTCTTTTCATTTTGTGCAAAACTATACCAACTATCACTAATAGAAGAAACTCCAAGTCCAATCATAACTTGCGTTTTTGACGCACTATAGCCCATGAAATTTCTATGCAATTGATTGTTTTTGAATGAGGAGTATAAACTATCCGTTTTCAAGGCAAAATGATCCATACCTATTTCATGGTAATCGTGTTCATAAAGCAATTGTTTTCCAACCTCGTAGAGTTGCCGCTTTTTGTCATCTTTCGGCACATCTTCGTCTTTAAAGCCACGTTGTCCATTGCCTTTAATCCAAGGAACATGTGCGTAACTGTAGAATGCTAATCGATCTGGTTGTAACGAATTTGTTTTCTCGATTGTATCAATAACATCTTCCATTTTTTGAAACGGCAGCCCGAAAATGAGGTCATGTCCAATCGAAGTGTAACCAATTTCTTTTGCCCAAAACGTCACTTTTGCAACATTGTGAAACGTTTGGTGTCGATTTATGGCAGTTTGAACTGTTTCTGAATAGTCTTGAACTCCAAAGCTTACTCGGCGAAAACCTAAGTCATATAGTTTTTGAAGATGCGCTCTAGTTGTATTGTTCGGATGTCCTTCAAAACTAAATTCGTAATAATCTGATTTTTTGGCGTAGCAGAAAATACCATTGATTAAGTCTTCTAAATTCTTGGTAGAAAAGAAAGTAGGTGTCCCTCCGCCTAAGTGAATTTCCTTAATGATAGGTGTTTCGCCTAAAATACTGCAGTATAGTTTCCATTCTTTTAGAAGTGCCGCAATATAAGGATGTTCAACATCATGATTCTTAGTAATGCGTTTGTGACAGCCACAAAAAGTACACATGCTTTCGCAAAAAGGTAAATGGATATAGAGACTAATTCCTTCAGTATTGTTACTTTCTACAAACGATTTCTTTAGAGTTTCTATCCATTTATCTGAAGAAAAATGTTCATTGTCCCAATAGGGAACTGTCGGATAACTAGTGTATCGTGGACCGGGTACATTGTATTTTCGAATCAAAGAAGCAGCCATTTCATTTGGTATATGATTATTCAAAAATAATCGAGCCATGTTGAATTATTACTGACAATTATCATATTTTGAAAATCATAAAAAAAGCCTCGAAGTCTATAACTACGAGGCTTTTATTTTACTGAAGAACTACTATTCCGCTTTTACTTCACGCAGCTTCTTGAGTTTTTCTTTCAAAACATCTAAGCTTTCTTTATGTTTTGCTATGTTTTTTCGAACTTCTAATACAATGGAATTCTCTTTTTTCGCATTCTTTGTATTGGTGAAAAACTGAATATTATTTTCTAATTGGAAAATTTCTTGCTGTACTTCTTCTATTTTTCTAATCAAGAATATTTTTTCATTCTCCAATTTGCGAGTATCGTTATTTTCGGATAAATTTCCAACTCGATTTGAGAAACGAACTAAGTCAGATTCTTTCTTGCTCAAGCTTAATTTTTCAAAAAGTACATCTAGAATTTTGTTGAATTTGCCTTCAATATGTCTTTTCCCTTCCGGAACTTTCCCGCAACTTTTCCAATTCTCGATATGCAATTTGATTGCGTCTAAGTCGGTTTTATGATTGCCGGTCATCTCAAATCCTCTTAGCGTTTCCAAATACGCTTTCTTCTTTTCGTAAGCTTCTGCTTCTTCCGGATTTACGTTATTTTTATGTGCCTTCAGGTTTTCAAAATAAACATTGCAAGCGGCTCTAAATTCTGTCCATAATTGATCAGAAAATTTTCTCGGTACATGCCCGATAGTCTTCCATTCTTCCTGAATTTGCTTCATTATTGGGGTAGTTGCACTAAAATCGGTACTTTCTTGCAGTTCCTTTGCCTTAGCTACTAACGCTTGTTTCAAATTAAGATTTGTGTTCTGATCCTTTTTGATATCCTTATAGAAGGAATTCTTTAAGACGTTAAAACTACGAACTGCATTTTTGAAGCTAGCCCAGGTTTCTTCATTCACTTCTGCAGGTACTTTTCCGGTACTAAAAAATTCATTTCTAGCCGCTTCAACCTTCGCCACTTGACCTGTCCAAGCAGAATGTGAATTAACATTTTCTTGCGCTAAGGCTTCGATAGTAGCAATAATCTCTTTTTTCTTGTTAAGGTTTTCTTGCTCGACCGCACGAAGGCTTTCAAAAAGCTGTTCTCTTTTATCGTGCATTTGTTTGGTCAAATCGCTAAACTTGTTCCAAACTTCTTCGCGGTGTTCCCTAGAAACTGGTCCGATTTCTTCTTTCCAAATTCGATGTAAATCTTGGAGTTCACGAAATGCTTTATTGAGGTCACTTTCATGAACCAATTCTTCAACACGAGCAATTATTTTCTGCTTTTGTTCAAGATTGTGTTTAAAATCAACATCTCTTGCTTCTCGGTCAAGATGTAAGTAATCATAAAAATTCTCAACGTGAAAGTGGTAATTATTCCAAACGTGGTTGTATTTGTCTTTTGGAATTGGTCCAGCAACTTTCCAACGATCTCTTAAATCATTAAAGTGCTTTAGGGTGTCTTTTATATTCTCTTGTGGATCAATTAAGTTTTTCAATTCTTCCACAATGGCTAAACGATTTTCTAAATTCGTTTTTAGATTTGATTCAAGACTTTTAAAATGTTTGCTTTTTCGGTCTCTATATTGATTGTAAATTTGATCAAATTTCGTTTTTAAAGGGAAATGATAGTGGAAATCTTCTGTAGTCTCGGGATTCTCAGCATGAAACTCATCTTTTTTCTCATCAATAAAATGATGGTATTTCGCTAGAAAAGACTTTTTTAGTTCCTCTACGTGATCTTTCACTGCCATTACTTTTTCAGAAGACGTCAAAGATTCTAGTTCAGCAACTAAATCGTCCATTGATAGTGTCTCATAATCCTGCATTGGAATATCATGGCGAATCGTTTCGTCTTCACTTTCTGCGGCATTTACATCGAGAATTGCGGCAACTGCTGCTTCTTCCGCAGGAATTTCCGCTTCTGATTCAATTGTATCCGTAATTTCTGCTACTGGCGCTTCCGCGTCTGTATCGACCAATTCTTCGACTACTTTTTCAGCATCGACCTTTACATCTTCTTCTAAAGCTGATTCGATTTCAATTTCCGTTTCGGTAACTATTACTTCTTCAGCTGGTAATTCTACTTCTGCAGCGACAGTTTCTTCGATAATTTCTGCAACTGGCAATTCAGTTTCGGTTGCTATTGCTTCTTCTGAAGATAATTCGTCGTTAGCCACAGTTGCGTCTTCATTACTTACTTGTAATGTAGTTTCTGAGTCAGATACGACTAGTTCTCCACTCGTTTCTTCGACTAGTTTTTCTGATTCTATAAGAGTGTCTGCTTCCGTTACAGAACTAGCGGTCTCGTCAACAGTGTTTTGCAGTTCTTCGATAACTGTCTCTACTTTTCCATCTGCCTCATTTGTACTTTCTGGCAAGCTATCATTCTTTTCTTCTAACATTACAAAAATGTTTAAGGATTATTACGCATTTTCCACTTTTGGAGTGCGAAAGATACTAAAGGCGTATTAAAGTACAAAGAAAATCGTGTAATTATACTTTTAATAAATTATTTTTCTATTTTTGAAATTACAATTAATGATACTTTTTAATGTTTATTTTTTTTAAAATTGACATTGAATTCAGCCAATATTAACCAATAAGTTGCTACACTAAAAAAAAATTAAAATGAGAAGAATTTATTTTTGTTCTTTTTCGGTTGCTCTATTTCTAGCTTCATTTGCATCAGTAAATGCACAAGAGAAAACAACGGTTTCGACAGGTCAAAATACTGAATCAGTAAATGGTAGTCAGCCGCCTGTTGATCGGCTTGGTCTTAAGAAAGAACAGCAGATTCCGTATAGAGAAATTATCAAACGCTATGCAATGCTAGCTCGAGATGTAAGGAAATCATCACTTTCTAAAGAAGAAAAAATGATTAAAATGAAAGAACTTGAAACTAATAAGGATACTGAAATTAAAAATGTACTTTCGTCAGATCAGTTTAAAGTATATCAAGAAATGAGAGAAGAAAACAAGGCTAAATTTCTTGATATGAGAAAGAAGTAATTAGATATTTAGAAGTCTAATAGAAATGCAAACTTGATCAAGTTTGCATTTTTTTATTTATTCCAAATTTTCCATGCTTTTTCAGCTTGGTAAACTAGCATATTTAAGCCGTTGATAGTTGTCACTCCTTTAAGTCTTGCCTTTTTTAGAAAAGTAGATTCTACAGGATTGTATATCAAATCAAAAGCGATATGTCGCTTGGTTAAATATTGAAACGGAATAGGAGGAAACTCACTAATATTTGGAGTAGTGCCAAGTGGTGTGCAGTTTATAATAATTTGAAAGTTCTCGAAGGTAGTTTCGTTAATGCGATCATAGGTTACTGCACTTTTTGCAGGATCGCGAGAAACAAATGTATAAGAAATATCCAATTCTGATAAAGCAAATGCAACCGCCTTTGACGACCCTCCCGTGCCTAAAATTAGAGCTTTTTTATGATGTGGCTGCAGTAGCGGTTTAATTGCCTTTTTAAACCCAAAATAGTCAGAATTATAACCTTTTAGATGACCATTTTTTTTGAAACGAATTACGTTGACAGCACCAATAGCAGCTGCTTTTTTGGATAAAGAATCCAAAAACGGAATTACTGATTCTTTGTAGGGGATTGTTACATTAAGGCCTGCTATGTCAGGATTGTTCTTTGTCAACGCACAAAAGTCATCAATAGTCGCAATATCAAAATTTCGATATTCGCAATCAATCGCATTGGTGTTTTCAAATCGTTCGGTAAAGTATTTTTTCGAAAAGGAATAGTCTATATTTTTTCCTACTAAACCGTAAACTTTCATCTAGTTTGGGTTTATTTAGAATGTTTTTCTATTGCTTTTTGAACCAACTTCATGTCCCAAACCAATGGGAATAGATGTTCTAAGAGCATTCTGTTTTTGAAATTGAGTCGTAATCCGTTGCTTAAATGAAATTTTCCTTTGGCAGTTTCTTGCAGCATTAGATACAATCCTGCCAATCTGTATTCAATTTCATATTCTTCCGGAAAATACTCGGAAGCTTGTAATAAGGTTTGAATTGCAGAATCGAATTCACCTAAAAATTGCAAAATATCCACCCAAAATAACCAAGTGTCGAGCATATAATCGCCGTTTTCTACTGCTTTTCTGTATCCGAATTCTGCTTCCTCAAAAAGGCTTAATTCTTTATTGATAGTTGCATAACGTTTCCAGTAAAAACGATTTTCATTGTCAATGCTTAAGGCTTTGTTTACATAATATAAGGCCTTTTGAAAATTTTTCTGACGCACATAAAAATCGGTAATGGCAATCCAGCCTTTGTCCAACAATGGATCTTCATGAACAGTTTTGTTGAAGAATTTTAAAGCTAAAACTTTATTACCTAATTTTTCGTGACATTTTCCAATACGCAGCAAAGCATAAGATGTCGGATCGTCTAACTCGATGGTACGGTTGTAACTTTCGATAGCATCGTCATATCGTTTTAGTCTTTCTAGCGTTTTCGCTTTTTCCATAAATGCACCTAGAAATTCATCATCTATATAGGTCGCGAATTCAAAAGCACGCAATGCTTCAGGATACTTTTTTAATCCATAACATAGGCGGCCAATTTGATGCCAAGCAATTTCGCTGTAGGGATTTCGGTCAACGTATTGGTTCAGATAGGTAATGGCTTCTTCGTTTTGATCTAAGAACTCGAAACAATAAACCACGTTATATAAAGCGGCTTGATCTTCGGTGTCTTCCTCTAAGCATTTTATGAAATTCTCTTTGGCCAATTCTAAGTTGTCCATAAAAAGATATTCCATTCCGATAAGATTATAGACGTCGGCGTAATCGTCTGTATATTGCAGCGCAGTCTTTAGAATCTCGACCGCTTTTTCGTGCTGATCTCTTTTAGAGTAAATACTGGCTTTTTGGATATAAATTTCTTCGTTATGTGGTTCGATGGCATACAACTCATTAAGCAGTTTTTCTGCAACATCGAGCTTGTCTTCATAAATTAGCATTTCTACTTGAACCAACTTTAATCCAGTAGATTTCGGATGTTGTTCTAAGGCTAATTTTAAGGCTTTCTTAGCTAAGGAAGCTTTTCCCATATCAAGATAATGCAGGATGATTTCCTCAAATTCCTCGGAGTCAAAAAAGAGTACTTTGTTGGTTTT